>NZ_DATLKJ010000054.1:0-40553 GCF_035538455.1 Chitinophaga sp. | reverse complement strand
AGATAATCCTGTTCAGCCAGCAGCAGGCCCAGCGCCAGCAGCAGCTGCAAATGACCTATGAGACAGAGTTGAAAGAAACCAGGATCGCGGAGCTGGAAAAAACAAAGCGCAGTCAAAGAATCATCCTCGTCCTGATTATTTTAATAGCGGCACTGGTAACGGCAGCCCTGATCCTGAGCGTGCTGTTTTCCCGTTTACGGCAACGCCTGAATCGGAGCGAAAGGCAAAAAATGGCCCTGGAAGCCAGTAGGCTGAAAACCGATCTGGCCTACCGGGACCGGGAGCTGGCCAGTATCACGCTTTTCCAAGAAGAAAAGAGTAAGGCGCTGACAGAGGTGAAAGAACAAGTCCGTAAAGCCAGCCTGTCAGCGGATGCGGCCGCCCTGAAAGGCATACTTCGCAGTATCGATAAATTGAGTACAGGGGAAGGGTTATGGGATACTTGGGTGCTGCATTTTAAAAATGTGCACCCTGGATTTTTTACGCAACTATTGAAAGCGGCGCCTAACCTGACCTTGTCGGAACAAAAGCATTGCGCTTACCTCAAGATGGGCCTGGGGCAAAAAGAGGTAGCGCAGCTGATGGGTATCGAGCCGGATAGCGTCAAGGTCGCCCGGTTCCGAATCAAAAAGAAGCTTGGGCTGGACTCTGAAGAGAAACTGACCCAGTTCATTAATGGTATTGGGTAAGTCCGGTATTTTCTCTTATTACGTGCCTTTCAATCGATTATTATCAACTGTGCTCCGTCAAAAATAAGAGTCGGATATTATATTCCACTTTTAGAAATCGGGCAAAAGCATAGATATCTGAGAACGCACGATTACTGTCATATTGTTCTTTCGCAGACAAATCTTCAAAAATGCCGGGGTCTATAAACGTCAGTTCCCGGATAAAGGCTGAGTACTGTCGCAGGGAAAAGCCATAGTCCGGATTAGCATAAAAATGCTCCAGTATCCGGGCAAACTGACTAGATAAGCGGAAATCGTCATTTAACGTTTGTCCGCCATGCCAAGCCACATCACCTCCACTTTTTGAAAAAGAGTAATGATGCTCATGAGTGTCGACATTGACATGGGGAGGAATAGAAATATGGCACCTTAGGAAAGGATTCATGCCCAATTGGATTTTTTGCTGTTGAATAGTGTCATCAATTACGACCATTTTTTGAGGAGGAAAGTTCCAATAGAAAAACCGATAAAACCACTTAGGATTAAAGGCCCGCTCATATTCGGCCAAATCCAATGTCAGCGGGGCAACATACATGGCAAACTGTTTAGGTGGTCGATGTAATTTTCGTAACAAATTATGTTGGAACTCCTTTGCATTTTTGGCTTTCTCTCTCAATTCAAAATAGAGAATGGGATCTCCGGTTAGCCCGTTTTGTTTTCTGTAATTTATAATCTTGGTAAGTGGCTTATTTTGAAAATGTGTCCAAATGTTATTTTTCGGGTTCAATCCTTGTGATACCTTGAATTGCATATAAATCGGGGAGAATCGGTCGAATAATTTATCGGCACCAGTTTGCTGTTCATCAACGGATATCAGCCGGTATCTATTGGACAACAGCGGCGTTATAAAACCCAAGTAATTAGCGACATCTGCCTCTACCTGGTTTTCACTAATCTGGCTTTTTAACTTATACTTATTAGACATCTTATTAATTGAATTCATTCATATTAAATATTCGTTGCCGCCTTGTCTATATCAAGTTACAAGGCCCTTCCGGCTTGTAATATCATTAACTACAGCTAATGGTTGGATCCAATTAATTACAGTTAATTATTCTGTAGAAGGCGTATCCTCAGTATTATTACGAGCGTTCCCAGCTTGTTCAGGCAAGGAATCAGCATTACGGATATTTTTGCGAAGCATTACCCCCCATGGGTCCAGGATCCTGTCAAACCCGCGGAGCTGAATATCGGGAGGTAGGGATAGAACACTGCCTGATGATAGCTTATTCAGGATTTCCTGGCGGCGTGCTAGCGCCTCACTTTGATCATTAATCCGACTTATACTATTCTGGTACGTATGTAATCTCTGCTCAGCATCTCGCGTCAAAATTTCTTGCGCTCGCCTGTCCATAATTTCATTTAACCTGATAACAGGCGAACCCCTCGAAATTCGTTGGTGGGAAGCTTCCAGGTCAGAAATATTTTGTTTAATCCGATGGATTGCCGCTTGCTGATCCGCTTGCACTGTCAACTTTTCCACTTGTTGCTGCAGCTCTCTTACAATCCCTTTCTGCTTGTTGATTTCGCGATTACGCTGGTCGAATGCTTCGTTCATGGCAGAAATAAAAGAGGCCATTTCATCGGCAATTCCGGTTACCCGATTAAACAACTTCAGGTAATTTTCCAGGATCGGGTTATCCGTATTATAAGGATAGCGTACATTATGGTCGATCTCCGCCCAGCCTTCTTCAAAGATAGTCCGGACCTGCACTTCCGCATAAACAGGATCTTTACCCGGCTTTAGTTTTATAGTATAATGTACGGACCGGTACCCAGCCTTATGTATTTTGGTGTCGCATCCATTATTTTTATACTCTATGAGGATCGACTCATCATCACCTGCCCTATGATTGGCTACCGGTGTCCCTTTAAGATCATATTCTTTTAATATATACTTATGAACCGGCAACCAATCCTCCTTCATCATATGCAGCACCCGGAACCCCAATAGGTCGTCCATTTCCTCCTTATAATTATCAAGCCCTATTATCCGGTCCGGGGCCTCCAGTCTTTTACGAATAACCTTCTCGATCAAATGCTCGCTATCTTTTACCCGGTACCGGACAGAATGAATATGCTCGCACATCATGAGTATACCGAAGATTGAATTAGAATGCTGCTGGAGTTTATGCCGGTACTGCTCAAAATCCCGGTAGATTTCTTCCAGGTCTTCCCAAGGTAAGCCGGACTGCCCGAACGCTGCATAATCAAGATGATGGTAGCGTTTAAAAAATGCTTCTTTACTGATCATGGTGATTTTTTTTATCAGGAAACCTCATTTATATTATTATACACAAAGAGATATACTAGAGTACCACGCGCATTTAAATTGACAGTAACCTAAACGCCTACACGAAGATCAAAAGCAACAAAGTAAAAAAGAAATATCTGACTATTTGCGTCCAAACGTTTCCGGTAAATAAAGAACCTGTTTACATTTATCCTCCTCTCCTACAGGTCGTCAAAGCACTCATATTATCTATCCGTAGGGCCCGCCCCTGGTAGTTGTCAGTATCGGCTGTGTTTTATCATCCGTCAAATATGCTGGACGGCCATATCCTGGCGAAACTGGAAGCATTAGGGGAGGTCGATTTCAACGCAAGTATGTTCAGGTTATTTTACTTGCCTGCTGCAACGATCAATAGTGGCGCTTTTGAGCCGGGCGCCTATCGTTCCCTATATATCGATTTTGACAAATCGCCGGTAACGAGCTTAATGAAGACGTATCCACACCTGCAGGAGGCAGTGCACAGGCTGCAGCAAAATCGGGGAGTGAGCCTGGAAGGATGGTGGAGAACATCCAGAAGAAATTGTATCCTAACCTCATGTTTCTCCATCGACTATTACATGGAAGTGACCGGGCAGGAATACCCAGCCTATATTTCGATATCCAAATATCAATTCATGCACACATTTTTAAAAGAAATCCTCTTCAACGCTTTACCAGGTAAGCATACCTACCGGTACCTGCAACCGCCAATAGTTTCAGGTAGCATCTTGCCAAAGGCCCACTGCCCACCAGGTCTTCGCCGCCATCCGGATTGGCGCGAACGATGCAATCCTGATCCGGGCAACGCTCGTCCTGGTAGAAATAGCATGCCCCCCTTGCAAAAGCAGCTGAAATATGTTGCTCCAGTTAATATTCGGTCAGGATTTCCATATCGCGGACCGTCATCCCCCATTGAGGTAACATATAGGACTTATAGGCCTGGACCTCCGGTGATTCGACCACCGCGATCATTAGGTTATACAATAGTGTATAGGGACGAATAGTATACAATAAAGCCTTGCAATCTGCCGCGGGAATATAGATCCCCATTACCTTTTCATCCGTTTTTCTCCTTTTAATTTTTAAAGCCATAGTATGCATTCTTCAAGAGTTGAATAATTATGACAGCCGGGCAGGATTACCCGGTCTTTATGTTAACTGGCACACAACCGGATAAACTTACAAAGGTGTTTTGTTATCCCGGAACCTGGGATCAGCCAACAAATATGCGTAGCGGCCCGCTCCTGCCGGTGCCACATGTGCCAGGACTACTTCCCTGACCGCTTCATCGCTGTAATCGAAATGGACAAGGTCTTCGCTGCCGTCCGGGTTTTCGCGCATAAAATGATCTTTCGTGACGCAGTTATCATCCTGGTAGTACCTGGGCTTTCCCTCCCTGAATGCAGAAAGGTACTGCTGCTCCACTTTTTCTTGCAGCTCGAGCAGGTTCAGGTCCAGGCCTGCCTGTCTTTCTCGGTCCAGGATACCTTTCAGAATCGGATCCACCGGCGCGTAACGCTCCGCTAACTCATAAATCGCCGTATAAGCTTTCACGTTATGATGCACCTTTACCCAGTCTCTCAAAGGGAGGTAAATTCCTAAGGCACGCCCTCCTTTGCCTCTTTTTATTTCAATGGACATCCTGGAATCGACTTCTTGTTATTGAATGCTTTTTGGACTGCATCATGTTGAATCATGGTGCATAATGAAGTTATACCTAGATAAGGAACCAGCATTCATGTGGAGCTGGCTTCGCCATCTTTGGTATGTTGATCCTTATGACGGGCTTTGATCCGCTCATATCTGGGGTCTTTTAACAGGAAGGCATACACCCCCTGCCCAGCCGGTGTAAGCTGGCGGACTAATACATCTGTTTCCTTTTCCCAATCCCGGGAAATGAGGTCTTCGCTGCCGTCCGGATTATGACGGACAAAATGGGGTTTACTGGGGCAGCGTTCATCTTCCACATAAATAGCCTCCCCGCGAGCAAATTTCTGGATAAACGCAAGTTCAGACTTCATCTGCATCTCCAGGTAATTGACTGGGCCATGCTGCTTTTCTACAAACTCCCAGATTTTCGGGCGCCCGTACCTGTCCATCAAATCGAAGATCGGAGTATAGGCCCTGACGGTATGGCGCAACACCCCCCAGTACCGGAAAGGAATAAATACACCCACCGGTGTTCCATGCTCATCATGTTTCAATTCAATAAGTTCGATAGACATCATACAATTTGTTGTTTATTTGATCAATTACTTATTGCAGCCCAATTGCCCTACCTGCGGGTATTCTGTTGGATACCGCTTAAAATGATTTCCTGCTGCGGGATCGGCAGGATGTAATTGAGGTCGCCGGGAATTAACGTGACCTGCTTCCCGCTGGTAGCTCTGTTGATTGTGTGGGCGTACCTGGGTTCCAGGTTGAGCCGACGCAGATCCGACCAACGAAGCCCGCGGAAGTAGTATTCTTTACGGCGTTCCGCGATCACCAGGTCCAGTACGGCTTGCGGATCCGTCGCCTGGAGTGGCTCAAACATCTCGGGCTCCCAACGGCTGCGGCGCAGGGTATTGAGATCCTTGAGAGCCGTTGCGCTATTACCCAAGCGGGCATTGCATTCTGCACGCAGCAGATACAGCTCGTCTAATGCAATACCGCAAAAGGGTGCATCCGTGCCGCTGTAGCTACCCCGGAAAATAGTACCCTGTGCTACGGGTTTAAAATATATGGCTCGTCGCAAATCACCTGGCTCATAACTTCGTAGCAGATCCGTATCCACCCGGCTGGTTGCCGGATCGAATGCCGGCCCCTCGCTGAACGCGTCGTAAAAAAGGATTTCTGAATTGTTCAACCCGAATGGATGGATAGCGACACTGTCCTGGTCCTTAAAACGCATCAACTCCCCGCTTTCCATAATCGCTGTATGCACGCAATACAAAGCCTCGTTATATGCCCCCATTTGTACCAGCACCCGTGCCAACAACCCGCTGGCAGCTGCACGGCAAGGCCTGTTGGACGTTGCCTGGGTAGGTGGTAACAGCCGGCAGGCTTTGCGTAGATCCGCTGTGATACAAGCATAGGTCTGCCCGATTGTTCCACGGGTAACAATGCTGTCATGGGCGGCTCGTTTTAGGGGAATACCAAGATCGGTGTCTGTTGTGGCCTTCTGGTAAGAACCAGCAAAAAGCTGAGCCAGCAGAAAATGATTATAGGCACGATGGAAAAAAGCCATGCCTTCCAGGTTTTTAGAGCGTGGACTGTTGCTGTCTGTATCCGACACTCCTTCCAATACCCGGTTTGCATAAAAGATACGCCTGTAAGGAACCGCCCAATCAGCAGGCATGTAAACAGGATCCCAAACATCTTTTTGCCATTGATACAGGTTACGGATCACCGGGGATATTGTATCCAGGACAGGGTCTGGTAGATAGTACCCGTCCGCTGAAATTTCAGCGGCGCCTATAAGCTGCCCGTTCATTATAGCTGTATCATCCAATAGCTCCAGCAGTTCCTGCTCCGAATGGGGCACTACCAGGGTACGGTCCCGCTTTGCAGGCAAAGGATTTTTAGAGCAAGCGGTCAAACCGTAGATAATGAGTGCCGGTATAAAAGGTAATACGAATCGCATCATAGACATTGGATAAAAATTTTTAAAATCGTTTTGGTTGCGGATGTTTTTTCAATACAAGGCAAGGGCTGTCACGAATCGAGGCAGCGCTGCGCGCAAAGCACCAGGGAAAAGAAGGTAGCGAGGATAGTTACCAACTTGGTGACGATTATAGGGAATGGCCCTTTTGAGGATTGGATAGCCCGTTTCCTCTACCTGGCGGAAGGAGCGGATGCTTGAAATCAGGGGTCCGGGCTGATGATTAGGGGGCAGGGGCTCACGATTAGCGGACAGGACAGGACCGAATCCCTGGAAACCTGGAAACAGGCGCCATACCAACTGCTAGGCCTGAGCATTCCCCTGCTCAAGGGCGACCTCTTAAAAATTGCTGGTTGCCGGCAATCATGGACACTACAGGCGGCAAAGTGCAGGGCGGCGATCGTCCCTCCGGTATCTGCACGCAGTATCGGCGGTGTATCCTGCTGCCCATACAGCATTACCTTTTTCCCTCCTATTTGCGATATGGCCTTTGTGTTCATTAAAGATTCTCTTTCGTCCATATGCCCCAGCCAGTAAGCGATGGCCAGCGGTTGAACCCCGAACAACAAAAAGGTAGTTATGCGACGCCAACTCCTGCGCAGGTGTACTTGTCGTTGAAGTTTGATTCTTTGATTTACCCTATCTGGTGCCTTTTCGGTCGGGCAGGCCTGCACATACCGATAATAGGCCCGTTTGGACGCTGTGCGATTCATGGTACTATTGATTTAACGCTTTCATCCCGGCGGATGACCAGCATATTTATTCGTCGCAGCTCCGTTACGATCTCCAACCCGCTGCCAGCCAGGGCCAGCGCAACAGCGGCCGGATCGCTTAAGCGTGCATGCAGCTCCAGGTCTATATGTCGTGTGCCGCCCGTTTCATCGATGAAGGGCATGGTATCCTGCTGCCACCAGTATTTTAACAGCCGTTCATACAGTTCGCTGCTTTCTGAATTGCTTAGCTGTAACCAATCGGGATTATCCTCGCAATAAGCAGGACCAACTTTGCTGTAAAGCTTATATGCATCGTTTGTCCATTTCAGTACCCGGCAACGCATCATTCGTTCCTGCATACAGGACTGCAGACCGAACAGATGATCCAGTTCCCGGGCCATGGTCGCGTGCAACGACAGTTCCCCAGGGTCTGCTATATCCAAGTCATAGCAATAGCTGTTTTTTCCCATCCAGGCATTCAGCGTCAGCGTATCTTTGGGGTTTCCCGTATAGCGAAAGCCGGATGCCTGGGGTAATTCAAGCAGCACCCGGTTGCCAGGCACCTGGAGCAGTGCTTCAAATTCCCCATATCCATACGCTTCCTGGTACAGCGAAAAGATGCTTTGGTTGACACAATACATTCCCTTCCAATGGCCGGTACTGTCGCTTCGGCGGATCGTTCCGGTGCCGGCCCCGTGCTGGTAGCCTCGCAACTTGCTCCTAAAAAGTACTGCCTCGTCAAAATCCCCTTTACCATTACCCGTTGTGGCCTCAATAGCAGCAGGAAGGAGCATTTGTTCCGGTGCTGGATCCACTTTAGGGTTCAGGCGCACTTTTTTACCGGCCAGGATAGCCTCTATTTGCACACTGTTGACCATATCGCTGCCGGTAGCTCCCATCAAGTACCCCTGCGGGGATATCCATACGTAATGCGGCAGGAACTGGTGTGGAAATGCAGCAGAGAGCGCCGAATCGTCCGTCACCATAGGCAGTGAAAAACGATCTTCCACATGATTGTATTTTTCCAGCCAGCGGCTGACGACCACCTGGGAATCCCGGGTAACGAGGATTATCTGAACGCACGCCCCGAACTTTTTTTGTAAGGATGCCAAACGACACATCTGACCTATAAAAGGCCCGCACCAGGTGGCCCCGAAATCCAGTATCACCAGCTTTCCGCGAAGCTGTGATATTTTCAGCTGCTTTTCATTTCCGTTGCTATGCACCCGAAAAGAAAGATCGGCCACTTTACAGCCTATACAGACAACAGGTTTAATGGGCCTTCCGGCGCCGTAAGTATACGACAACCGGAACAGGCACCAGAAAAATATCGTGCAATACAATAATCTAAGCATACATACACAAAAAGTAGATCCTAAAAATGAGTGCTTCCGATAATTGAAACACCGCTGTTATACAAATCCGCTAAAGACCTGCAAAAAAAATTTTATACGCCCGGCAACATCTCCAAAAGCAGGCGAAGCGCTTTGCTGCCCAGCGCCGCACGCAGCAATTTGAGGCCCCGCTGCCGCTGGCTGTCGACAGTGCTAACGCTGACGGATAAACGCTCGGCAATTTCCCGGGTCGAAAGCCCTTCGATAAAATAAAACTGGATGACACTGCCGCAACGCGGCGGTAGAGTCCGGATTACCTGGTCCAGCTCCCGCATCATTTCGATTTCGATCATAAGCGCCACGGGTGCAGGTACCGGCTCCGATGGGAAAGCCCTTTCAAAAGCCGCGCGACGGTGCTGCCTGCGCGCATTACTGCGCAGATAATTAAGGCTGGCGTGTTTGGCGGCAGTATATAAAAATGATTTGATCGATAATAAATGGTTAAAGCCTGCCCGCTTTTGCCAAAGTTTCAAAAAGACATCCGAAACTATTTCCAGGGCAACTTCCCGGTCCCCGGTCAACCGCTCCGTGAAATAGCACAGCGGTGCATAAAATTGTAGAAACAAGGCATGGAAAGCTGCCTGGTCACCACGTCTGAGTGCAGGCACGGAAAAGCCTGCTGGCTCCGATATCGGTCGGACCATAATAATTGCTTTACGGATGAATGAAATTGGTCCCGCAGGTTCTTACGCAGCGGGGATTACAGGAAGCTTTCCAGAAGTACGAAAATGGTGATGGTATGTATTATCTGCTTGCGCAGCAAGCGCAAAATAACAGATCGGGAAACTACTAAAAAAAATAAAGATGTTAATTATGTTAATACGTCCATTAGTTTTTAGCAATAGGCTATAAGCTATAAGTCATAGATGGTTAATCAGGCACCAGCTTTGCCAGGTTGTTTCAGGGGATATTTCTTCTGTGTAGATAACCGATAATGCCGGAATGATCTTAAGAAAGGGTACAATACCAATAATGGCAATGGCTAGAGGGATCAGCAGGGATCCATCCGGGGTTAATACGGAGAAAATTTTCATGGGGCAGGGGTATTTTACGGGATAAAATTACAATTTATCCGGCTGTATAGAGATAGTACCGGTAACAATGCCGGGCAAAGTTTTTCCCAACCTTGCCCGGATGCTAACGGTTCCGACTATACGCTTTTTTACAATTTTGGTTCCTTTAGTTCGATGTGATTGCCGTTCAGCCCCGAAAGACGCCCTGGGCTCTCTCCTGCCCTGGGTTCCTTCCTGAATTGACGAAAACCTAAATACTGCTCCCGGTAATAACCGATCAACCGCTCATCCAAGGTTTGTGAATCCGGGTTATCAGCCAGCAGCCTGTGCAGGGCGGTCACTACCTGCAAGCCAAGTGCATCATAGGGATTTGCAGGATTTTGAGCACTCGCTGCATTTGAACACTGTTCATTGCCGGGGGAAAACCGGGCTTTACTGCCGGATACATGATGTGCCACAGGCTAGGCTCCCTTGTTTTGAGCAGGAAAATGGGGCGCTGGTAAGCGGTAGCAAAAGCAGGAATAGGCTTTTAGGACCTTAAAATAGATCTTTCTCATGGTGATGGATGATTTGTGCAGGGCTCTCCAGAAGCATAGACTTATAACAGCAACGGCTATACGCTGAAAAAGCCCGCGGATTAAGGATAACATTGTTTGACCCATAATCCCGGAAATCATCTGGCGGTAACCTGAGCGCCTGAAGCATATTTTTTCAGGATAAACAGGCCCAATTACCGGGAAACGGATTGCCTGCCCCAGCTCAGCGACATGCGGCCTTCGGCGTCATATTCTTTCTGCACCAGCATATCCAGAATGCCCATATCGATATCATAAGCCTCGTAGATATCGGCCCGGTCCTGCTCGGCAAGGGTCTTGACAAAGCTGTTCAATTTCTCTTTGGCCATCAGCAAGGCCAACAAATTCAATTCTATGGTATTTTCATAGTTTACGAAATGCACCTGCGTGGGAAAGGGACTATCGAATCGAATGAAGCGAAAATAGAACTGGCTGATTTTCGGGATATTCCATTGCAGGGATTCGATGATGCACTTGTTGCAAAATGGAATATTGACCGATGATTTAAGCGACTGCTGCGTGCATACCAGGATACCGTTTCCGCTGCTTTTGAAGGATTCCAGCACTTTTATCCGGCGCTGAATGGAAATTTCGCCATCGATGTAAAATAGCTGCCGCTCCGGTAAACGCTGTTGTAACCGTGAAAAATAATCCTGTGCGGCTTCTTTGAGGGTGCAACCGATCGTTACCAGTTCTGAAGGCCATCCATCGAGCATGGAAAAGATTTTTTGGTACTTGCCAGGGAGCTCGTATCCCCGAAAATTGGGCATCAGGTGCGGCATGCTGGTTGCCTTGATCAGAGACATTATCTGGCGGACAATCCACAGGGCCGCATCCTTTCGGCTATTACCTGTACTTGTATAATAGTCATATATGATGCGGCAAAAGTCCTTCATTAGCATTTCGTAAAGTGCCCGTTCTGCTTCGTTTTGAATGACCGCATGTGTCTTGATCTCGTACTTCTGCTCACCGACGATTTGCTCTAAGCTGCGGGTAATAACAGTTTTGGCAAGTAAGGTCGCCAGGTGCCCCGCATTGAATACGTCCTGGTTTTCTTTTTTTATGCCCAGTACGCTGGTCTTCTGCGGGGAAAAACAGTACCTGAACAGACTATTGCCATGATAGGCCGGGAACGGAAAACCCAGCTGTTCGTTGGGTAGTGGTTCCAGGCACCCCTCTTTATCCGTTTTGTAGACCAGCGGAGCCTGGCATAGAAAATTACTGCTGTTATTGTACAATAATTCCAACTGCGTATATAACTCATTGATATTATTACGTGTAGTCGTCCCTGTAGTCAGTAGTTTATACTTAGCTTTTCGAAAACACGAAAGCGTTGCCTTACTACGTTTACTGTTGGCGTTGGTAAGTTCATCAGATTCGTCAACTAACAGGGCGATCTTATAGCTGTAGCGTTTTACCAGAGCCTTTACCTGCCGTTTCAATTGCGTGAGCATATCGAAGCTGACCAGGATGATCTGCCCGGGCTGGACCCGGTCACAGTCCGATATACGGCTAATGCGGATAAAACTAAATCCGTATGCAGTAAGCCGCTCGGTCCAGGTAGTAGCAATGGCCAGGGCAGGTGCCAGGATGAAACGCGCCTGTACCCTGTTTTCGATAAAGCGCATCCAGCACATACCGGCAACCGACTTACCACCTCCCTGTTGCCAGCTGAGCAGACCATACCTTTTTTGAAAGATAAGCCCCAGGTCTTTTTTCTGTTGGCCGTTCAGCCGGATCTGCGGGAAGTTGCTATCGGTAAAGAGTTCCCCGGGCCTGGGAACCGCCTGCAGGGTAAAATTGTCCAGGAAACAATCCACCTCCTGGTTGCGCGATAGCTGGTCAAAGGGCGTATCCTGCAATTGTCTCGTTTTTCGCTTGCAGGCATACAGGCGGCGGAACTGCCGGAGGTCTTTTCCTTCCTGGTCCAGCAACTTATGCACGGATTCGGACCACTCTTGGCTGCGCAATTCCCGGTGATAGGCTTTGTAACGTAACCCGTAATTTGTTTTGACCAACTTTATGATCTTCTTGGGCGCCGGATCGTTTTGCCGGGACAGGATCTTTTTCAGCCAACCCAGCACTTCTTCCGGCTTGGCCCTGTGTAGAACCCAGGTCTCGTAATCCATATCCAGGGGCCTGGGATCGGATAATTTGAGGATCCGGGCCAATGCACGCTCATAGTACATTTTGCGTAAGGGAGGATTGGCCTTGATATGATACAGGCATTTTTCGATCCGGTAACGAGTATCCGTATCCGTGATACCTGACTGCACCGCTTGTAAATGCAAAGCAGGTGCTTCTCGCCGGTTTGTCTGGTAAATGGGACGTACCAGATTTTGGTGGATAATTGGTGGTTCGAATGGCAGCAGCAAATCCGGATTGTAAGGAGTATACGCCTTTGGAAGGCCTTTCTTTTGCAGGACCAGCAGCTTCGTTTCAATTACCGCATCGAAGGAGTCGGCGGGTAACGGGAACTGGCCTACGAAATGGAAATGCTCATCCAACCACCGGATCTGCCGACCATCGGCAAAGGTATCACCCAGGAATTTCAACGGTACGATCACCACCAGCAATCCGCCCAGCTTTAGTAGCTTTTCGGACTGATGTATATATCCCAGTTGGCTGCTGCCCAGGGCATTGTATAGGTTGAAGGGCGGATTTCCCAGCACCAGGTCGAAGCGTATACCTGGGTCGTAATTCATAAAATCCCCAGTCTGGATATGTGCGTCCGGGTACAATAGCCGGCATACACTGGCGGCGATAGGATCCAGCTCATTGCCATAAACGATACAGGACTTGGGGAGATGATTGAAAAAATTACCGGTACCGCATGCCAGGTCCGCTACCCGGAAATGATCTTCCGGTTGCAGGGCGGCTACGATCTGCCTGCATAAGTCATGAGGCGTATAAAACTGACCTTGTTCGAAGTCCCGCTTTGCTTCACCGTACTGGTAGTAATTATCATAATCCTTACGTTGCTTGCCGGAAAGGCCCCCTTTGCCACTGTATAAGTTATAGATCTCTTCCGCTGTGATTCCCCGGAGATCACCGGACCCGATCAGTCCGGCGATCTTCAGGTTGATCATCGCCCTTTGCTGCTGTGGTATTTCAATACCGTAATGATTGTAGCGCATTGCAGATTGTTTAGGGCGTGATCAGTATTTATTATTCCATACTTCCCGGTTACGCTGGCAAATACCATCCAGGCTGAAGAAATTCCAGAAACGCAAGGCCTTGTCCACATCCGTAAAAGCCAGGTCTAAACGGCCATTCTTGAAAAAGGAAAGGGACAGATCATCACCGACCTTGTAAGACTCTCCGTGGGTCAGCGATTCTTTGAGGCTTTGCAGTAAACTTTGCGATGACCGGTCCGGGATAGGCTGATCCCGGAAACAAAGCGCTACAGCGCCTAGCAGGTGGGACACTACTTTTTCGCCATAATCCAGGGATGGATCCTCTTTGAAATTATAGTAGTAATGCGCATAATGGGGCAGGCTGATCTTTTTACCCTTCAGTATAGGCTGTCGATCCTTCCAGTTAAAAATATCCTGGAACAGTTTTTTCACACGCTCTTTACCGCAGCGGCTCAGATCACCTCCTGTTATGGCGATCATATGCGCTACGATGGGTTGTAGGCTGTTCAGGATTATATCATCCTTCCTGTTAAGCGTATCAGCATAGGAATCGAATGCGAGGCTGTACTTGTCCTTGAAATAATCTTCTACTTTGTGGATAAATGCCCGACCCAGCATGGAGATCGCGGATCGTAACTTATCTATACCATCATTGAATTCCGAAAAACGATAATGCGCGTCCTCGTTAAGTGCACCATGGCTGACGCTGTGCGTGTCGCAGCTTTCGGATACATACAGGTAAGTAGCCTGTAAAAAATCTCTGCGTACTGTGTAATGCGCTAACGCTTCGTGGCACCAAGTGGCATCTTCTGCACATAGGTAGCTTAGCGGATCGATGGTAATGGCGGAGATCTTCTCTAAAAGGGAAATTGCTTGCATTGCTAATGATTTTTTTCGTGAAAATTTTTTTTTCACGGCCGGCCTGTGAGCGGCTGACCGAATGGCAGCGCAATGCAGCGTTGGCCCGGCAATAACAAGGCTGGCGGAAAAAAAATACGACCCGCGGGTGAGCGCGGGCCGTAGCATGGGCGGGGTGGAGATTTTTTTTCCGTCACCTGCGAGGCGCAGCGCAGCGGAGACGAAGGCCTTGTTTTGCCGCGGGGGCATATTTTTGCCATCGGTCAGCCGTACACGGGACGGAACATGAAAAATTCCTCAACTCATTTCTTCATAGTGGAAAAAAAGTTTGGTATCCAACCAAAACATTTAATTGGGAGTATCGATTACCTAGTAGTATGGAGCTTCATTCCGCATCATCATCATCGCTCATCGGAATGAGGTGGCGCAATTGATGGGGGTAAACCTCGAAAGCGTCAAGGTGGCCCGCATCCGGAACAAGAAAAACTGGGAGTGGATAGTGATGATACCCTGATCTGGGATATTCAGCAGAGCGGGTGATTGCCTTAGACTTTCCTTATTAATCAAAAGGCAACCAATTATATTAATCAATTATTGGCTTAAACGGGGGAATTTCCCAGTTCTTTCATTATGTAAAATTATATATATTCGTATAGTGTACTTGGTCCACATGGAAGGCAATTGAAATTACCAATCGCGTTAACCAACCATTAATTGGATAATCCTTTCGAACTGACAATGCAATTTATACATATGAATAAACGTGACGTTAAAACAAATTTGCTTGATCATTCACAGGCAAAGGTTAGGTTATTAGGTGAGTATGTAAAAAGGTACTTGAACATAATTAGTAATGACGGGTTTACCGATGCAATCCATATGTACGACTTGTTTTGTGGACAAGGAATATATGAAAATGACGGGCATGGCAGCCCTTTGGTAATTTTAGAACATGTTAAGGAAACACATTATAGTCTAATTGATAAAAAACCACGAAAACTTCCAAAGATAAATTGCTATTTGAACGATATTGAAAAATCCAAGACTGACATATTAAATCAGTATATCACTGATAATTCCCTTCATTATTCAGTCATTGGAAACCTCCAAATATCCAACGCAGATTATAAGCAAGCAGTTGTTGCGCTGAAAGCCTGTTTCGAAAAATTCAAAAATGAAAAGGCCTTTGTATTTATTGATCCTTACGGCTACAAAGAATTAGTTGCTGGTGATATTCAAGGATTACTGGGTAAACATAAAAAAAGTGAGGTGTTACTTTGGCTCCCGATTCAATTTATGTACAGATTTGCTGATGAAGGAACACCCGCCATTCTAAAAAATTTCATGTCTGATCTTGAAATCGTTGAAGAAGCGAAGAAAGCAAAAAACGTTTGGGAATTTATATCCGTATTAAACAAGGGATTTCAGCATTTTTTAGGAAATTCTTTCTTTGTAGATC
This sequence comes from Chitinophaga sp., assembly GCF_035538455.1. Lineage (GTDB taxonomy): Bacteria > Bacteroidota > Bacteroidia > Chitinophagales > Chitinophagaceae > Chitinophaga. The sequence goes on along the minus strand of NZ_DATLKJ010000054.1, from coordinate 24,761 downwards.
ACTTTTCCTTGCAAAAGGAAGAAAACACTGTTTTCTGTTTATTCTTTTTCACTCCTCATATAAAGGGTTTTGAAAAAATGCTTGAATCGAAATGGGAAATTGACACGCAAGAAGGTCGCGGATGGCGGTATTGTGGCAACGTTCCCAATTTATTCTCCCAACAATTTACCGATGAGTTAGAAGAAGGTTTGAAGTCTTTTTTCAAAAGCGGACGTAAGTATAATTCTGATGTTTTCGAGTTTGTTTTACGTCAAGGGTATTTACCTAAGCATGCAACCGAAGTTTTAACAAACCTTCAAAAAACAGGACAGCTAAAGGTCTTACTCGCAGATGGAACGACAGCAAGGAAAAAATCATTTTACATAAAATACTGCAAACCGACGGATGTTGAACATAAAAAGGTTTATTTTGTATTAAATTAATTATTATGGCTCAATCAAGCATAGAGTGGACTGAAATGACGTGGAATCCTACAACTGGTTGTGATAAAATTTCAGCTGGTTGTAAATATTGCTATGCCGAGATAATGTCAAAACGTCTTCAGGCAATGGGGGTGGAAAAATACAAGGACAATTTCGAAGTAAGAACCCATGAAGATGCACTAAGCCTTCCTTATTCATGGAAACATCCAAAAGTTGTATTTGTCAATTCAATGAGTGACTTATTTCACAAGGATATACCATTAGATTTTATAAAAAAGGTTTTCCAAGTCATGAATGATAACCCACAACATGTTTTCCAGGTATTAACAAAGCGTGCGGAAAGATTATTTGAGCTTCACAATAAACTAAAATGGACACATAATATATGGATGGGCGTATCAGTAGAAAACGATAAAGTTAGAAGCAGAATTGCCTTTTTAAGGCAGACAAACGCAAGGGTTAAATTTTTATCGTTAGAGCCCCTTATCGGCCCATTGAACAATCTGAATCTGGAAGGCATAGACTGGGTAATTGTCGGCGGAGAAAGCGGACATAAACCACGACCAATGAAAGCCGATTGGGTACTCAATATACAGGAACAATGTGAAAGTAAGAACGTCGCATTCTTTTTTAAACAATGGGGTGGGAAAAATAAGAAAGCCGCAGGAAGATTTCTAAACGGAAGAACATACGATGAAATGCCGGAAATAGATCTACAGCAAAGCGTCTAGCGAACTTTGCCTACGTAGATCCGATCTGCAGGCTGATCTTCATGACCAATGCTATCGAGGGCTATCATCACCAGATCCGGAGACTGTACACTAAACTGTGTCAAGGTTAATAAATGATAAATTTGTTAATTCTTAAAAACAATTTTAGGGGAACACCCAAACAGAAGTTCGACTACGAACAAATCAAGCAGAAGGCATTGCATCAATTTCGCAGTGGCAAGTCGCTGTATGGCAAAGACGGCGTCTTTGGACCAATGCTCAAAGAGTTCCTGAAAGAAGCGCTGAAAGGAGAGCTGGATGGTCATTTGGAAGAAGAAGGGTTGGTGAAAAAGAATAGGAAGAATGGTACTGGAAGCAAGCATGTAAAGACCCGTGAAGGCACCATGGAGATTAGCACCCCACGCGACCGGTTAAGCACCTTTGAACCTGAGATTATTAAGAAACGGGAAGTGTCCTGGCTGACAGCCTGGAAGGCAAGATACTGGGCCTATACGGCCTGGGGATGAGCCTTTGCGATATTGCAGGTCACATCAAAGAACTGTACGACACGGATATATCAGCGGCCACGCTGAGTGCCATAACGGATAGGGTTATCCCTCTTGTAAAGGAATGGCAAAGCCGTCCACTGGAGGAAACCTACTGGATTGTATGCCTGGATGCCATGTTCTACAAAGTAAAGGATGAGGGCAAGACCGGCACCCGCTGCCTGTGCAATATTTTAGGTATCAATACGGAAGGCAAAAAAGAAGTGCTCGGTATGTATGTCTCGGAAAGCGAGGGTGTTAGCTTCTGGCTGAGCGTATTGACCGATCTGTATAACCGGGGCGTAAAGGATATACTGATCGCTTGTATCGACAACATGCGCGGCTTTGCGGAAGCCATTGCCAGTATATACCCTAAAACGGAGGTTCAAAGCTGCGTGGTGCACCAAATCCATACCTTCAAATACCTGGCATCGAAGGATCAGAAGCTATTTATGGCTGATTTAAAGACGGTCTATCAGGCGCTCGCAGAAGAGAATCTGTCGGCCCTTGAACAGAAATGGGGCCAGAAATATCCCCTGGTGCTGAACTCCTGGCTCAATAACTGGACAAGCTCTCTACCTATTTTGCCTATATAGATCCTATCCGCAAGCTGATCTACACGACTAATGCTATTGAAGGTTACCATCGCCAGATCCGCAAAGTAACCAAAACAAAGGCGCAATCCCTAATGATATGGCATTGCTGAAATTGGTATACCTGGCCACCCTCAATATCGAGAAAAAATGGACCCAACCGCTGTGGAACTGGAACCTTACACTATCTCAGCTATCCATTATCTTTGGGAATCGACTAAAGCTCCATCTATAACTGAAAATGTAGCCTGACACAGTTTAGTTTACACTCCCCAGATCCGCAAAGTAACTAAAAACAAAGTGTCTTCCCTAATGATATGGCAGCTAATATTTAATCTGACAATGGTTCAAAAATTAGCTGGCACATATCGCACACTTGGTCTGTAGCGATTTTCTTTTTACTCCTCCTTTAGGCGTGAGAGCAGGAATTCATACTCCTGCCGTTGCTGTTCCTGGCTAAAATGCTCGATCTCATCCAATATAGGTAAACGATATAGCAAGGAAAGCTGCTTGGTAAGCATAAACGAAAACTCTTTAATGCGCTCACATATCAAGGAGGCCTGGGAAATAGAGGGTTGCAGAAGTATATATTTACCTTCTTCCCGGTAATTCATAAAGCCGGAAAGTAATTTTAAATTCACTTTTGAGACATTTTTGATAATCCCCTGTGCGTGTACTTCTGCATGTCGGATGATTTCGCACATTTCCAGGAATGATACATAATTCAAATTCCAGCAATTTGCATCGTTAATTTGTCGATTTAATTCAGGATAGCGCCGGCAAAGAAAATCCACAATACCATGAATATTGAAATGGTGGTAATCCTTTCGTTCATCGTAACCAGTAATTTTTTTGAAGGAAATATTCCTTTTACGAACGATTGATTGGAAATACTCCCAGGTAACTACAGATGGCGATGTTTGTTCTGCAACCCGTAATCCATCATCGATCAATAATATGGCAGCCAGGCTATTTTTCAGGAATGCGTCCAATAGCTCCCAAGATTTATGAATGGCTGTCAGCGCCTGGAAACTACTATTCTCATTAAGTACGCTTTCATACTGTTTAACGTTGACATTATAATCATGAGCCGGACGAACAAAGGTGGCATCTTGATCCGCAGTTATATCACGGACAAATGAAATACTGCCAAATAATTCATAATTAAGACCAACCGGGTCTGAAAAATTTTTCATTGCATGACGAATGGCATTGTCATGGATAGACTGCTCAATTGAAAGCCGGTTCTGTTGTGCAAATACAGACTTTTCAAATGACCGGAAAGCATCCAGGAAATAATTATGTCCAAGTAATGTCATTCAAAACTAAATTTGATCAAGAAAACATGTAATAGTATAATAGCATAGTCCAGCCTATCTCCAGCGCTTATCGTCGCTGAATGGAGCGAATAGCGTACATGGATCGAATTTTGCCGGAACAATCAGTAATGGATTTTCCGTGATCAGGTCCTTTATCTGAAGATGAAACCCACTGTTCATCCATTTCCCTTCGGGTTGCATTGCCTTGAATTTTTCCAGTTTATAGAAAAAACCGCTAATTGCGATTGCCCGAACCGAAAAGTAAAGATCGGTGTCCGATAATTCCTTTTCCTGCAATGTGGATGATAGTATCAGCTCCTTCAGTGAACTATTAAAAGTTCTTACGGGAATTAGCTGAACATACTTATCCTTAGCGCTCCAGTTATAGCCCTCCCTGATACCTTTATTATTGCAATTTAATATGCCCCGTTCAAAAAGCTGGACTTGGGATAACATAACGTTTATAGAAATGGATCTGCTATCAGAGACCTGAATAATGTATTTATAAATAGCCTTACTTTGTCCAAGCGATGGTCCATGGAATTTCTGCTCACGCAGTAAATAACTTTTGTATCCCTCGGTAAGCAAATCCCCGGCATAATCAGAAATAGTCATTAACTGACTATTTAATGCTTTATTGAATATATCTCTGAGTTTTTCCTCCAATTTCGTCTCCGGCTTGGTGGTAATTGGATATAATTGGAAAATCTTATCAATGGTATTATTATCATTACTGACGATTAACGCCTCTTGGATTGCATTGAGAAACCTCCGCTCCTCTTTAGCCAGCAATTTAATGTTAGTTGTATCGCGCTCTTCACCATGCAAGATTTCATTGAAATATTCCAGTGCGTCTTTGCGATAAGCGCTGCCGGTAGCACTTTTCAGTGAGTCTAACTGATCATTAAAATACTGAATTTTGACTTGCTCATACACTACCCTTGCAGAATCGGTAACATTCATTTTCAGCCTGACGAACAGATACCCGGTAATTTCATTCCATAGATCGGAAATCACAGATTTATTGTTATAGTACTGGTTGGGATTTTTCAGGCTCTGATCGCAGAGCTCAAATAAGCGGGTACATTTGTTACGGATAGAATCCGGCAGGGCTTTATCTGACGCTTTCTCTGCTATACGGATACCGGAAAGCAGCATAAATCGATCTTGTTCCTCGCGGATTACCTTAACAACTGTCTTATAACTATTAGTAATATTCTGGATATTGTCTCCATAAACATTATTCTGAATTAAAACCGCTTTTTCCTGCGCATACAAAGAGTAGGAAGCAATAGTAAAAAATAAAACAATAACTGTTTTCATAATAATGAGGTTAAGGGGAATGAGGGAAATAATTGATTAATGTCGCTTTATCATTTTGGAATGTTTGGATGTATCCGTTTGCGATCCATTATTAAATGTAACATTCTGTACTTGCGTGCCAGAATCACTTTTTTGAACGAAGGCGGGGCCACCTTCGGTATGTATATCTATACCATCATTATGGGTCTTGTCCTTCACAGCAGCTGGTGTAGCAGTGGGGGCATTTAGGCTATCATTATCTTTCTGCTGAACTACCTGTTTTACCTCCGGGAATATCCGGTAATAGAAATCAGGTTGTTTTATAAAAATGAATGCACCTAATCCTAGAATAAATGCAATAATCACAATGCCGATACTTGCGATTATAGCCCGTAGTACACACATTGTAAAATAATCATTGGGATTAATCATATAAGAAAAAACAAATCCCAGGAAACTGATCAGGATCACCCCTATCGCGTAAAAAAAGACGGAAGCTGTTTCCAACCTAAACAAAGCTATCAGTGCCAAGATGCTGATAGTAGCTATAACGATCCAGGCATATTTAAGCAGAGGAACTTTCCGGACTGATTCCCGGAATATCCTCATAAGCGTATTAGGATACTGCAATGTAGTTTGATCTTGGGGTAGCATTATAGTAATTTGGTTTATAGGGAAATACAATGACAATATAACCATTTATTAATCAATAAAGAAAAATTGAGCTTCTAAAAATTTAGATTGCCATATTGCGAACTGTTTTGCCTTACAAATTGTAATAATCAAACAGTGATGAGTTCAATGCAAGGGTCTCCATACTGTGGCAAGGTTATTAAGTTGCCCGGCGTCTCTATCCAGATTGTGAAATTTGCAATCTCCTATATACCCCGACAGCTTTTGTATATAATTTATATTCGATAAATTTAATACCCCCAAAAATGGTTTTTTATGCCTAACAAAATCACTATTGAAAGTACAGGTAAACAACCTGTCACACTGATCGCTGAAAGCGATAGCTCACTTACCATCGATATTCTGAAAAGCCTGGCACGTGAAGGTATCAAGGCTCGCTATCCCAAGACGGGCGAGGCCATTGCGTTCCTATTATTTGGCGGCTTCGGCGTTCCAGGAATTATCGACGATGCCCAATTAGTTAACAAAGCGCTGGAGAAAAATAAAGATGCCGGTAATGAATTCACCCAGGATATGATGGCGGGTCTTGCAGCGGACCTCGCGGAACTTGCTATTACGGAAGCCTTGAAGAAAGCCGGCGTAGCAACTGTAAAAATAGGTAATGCACTTACATTCATAGGAATAATGTTCACCAGCTCAGATATCGGTATTGACACGCTACCTCCTGAGCCGAAGCCCATAGTTGTGCCACCACAAACTCCGGAAGGTAACAAAGGTGAAGGCAGCGCGAAAGGCCATCACAGCGTGGGAGGTAATGATCCGAAAATGGGCGGTGGGAATTATTAAGGTGGTATGGCTGGTGCCGGCGTGGGTAGTGGTAATGGTGGCAGTGGAGGTGGCGGCGGTCATGCAGGTGTGCCGGATGTGCCCGCAGGAAGTGGTCATGGAGGTGGTGGTGGCCCTATTATTTTCGGAGAAGGTGAAGCAGGAATGATCTATGGTAAAGCACCAGTAGAAAACGGTGGCGCGGGGGGCGGCGGCGCTGTAAAATCTAAAAAAGACAAGCAAGTTAAGGAAGATCCTCATTGACAACTAATTGGAGAAGAAGACTGGCCGGTGTCCAGCCAGCTTGTAATATTTAATTTAATGGCCGTGGATATATTCCAAATTTTATGTTTATGTAATTTCCGTTTACCAAGGTACCTTATTTCGTGGTATCAATTTAGCTGCAATAGCTTAAATTCAATATCCATAATTCAAATTTACTACCACGGCAACCAATGTTCTGCTTGCAATTTTCTCAAACAAAGAAGGAGGCTCAATGCCTTCTTCTCTTTCTTTTCCTGGTGGTATTCTTCTTTAAAATTTCGGACTCTGATTTCAACTCTTATGCATTCAATTTTTCTTAAGGTCTTAGTCATTGAATCAAAGAGCACCGAAATTGAAATTCATGATTGGTATTTAAAAATTGTGGCAACTTACCAGATTGAAACAAAATTAATCAGTGCTTTTTCGTTGCCTTCTCACCTTCGGTTTTGACTTAGTGAGAGTAGGCTGTGCAATGATTTCGTCATTTGAATGAAGTTTAATAGAATGATCAATATCATTTAGGTAATATTCAAAGAATAAAATCTAGTTCAATTTTCTCAACGTCGAGCGATCCATTAACAAGATCATTGAAATCCGAAACCCTTTCAAGAAAGCAATTCTTCATATATCGAACAAATTCATAAGAATATTGCAATTCAATAGCTGTAGAGTAGGTCAAATCTACCATATAATATATGGTTTTATGACTGCCAATTTAGGTTTGAAGGAAATTATCGATTACTGTATAATAGTCTCATCATGCTGCTGTATAGATCAGCCAACTTAAAGATTGACATAAAAACTATTTTCCCTTATAAATATCAGTTCTGTTAAATATGGAAAATGACATTGGGGAATACCTGGTAATGAAATTGTTCAAAGCTGATCGATTGCCCCTCTTCATACCCGGACAGGGTGTTTCGTATGCGCATACTTGTTAGCACAAGCTGCTGCTTCTCCATCTCATTTAATTCATGCGATACCCGAACCTGTTGATCGATCAAGTCTAGGTCCCGCTTTATCGTGCCCACCAAACGCTGTAGATTTCTTGGATGCACCGCAAAATCAAGCCAGAATATCCTTTCCACAAACTCCTTCCCTGCCCAGTTTCCCAAGTATGGGCCCAGCGTTTTTCCAGTAGTTTCATTTATTAACACCAAGTCCATCACCATATCCATTTGCCGGATAAGCGAAACAACTTCGCGAATTATTTTTTGCTGTGCATCGCTACTACTTATAGCACTTGGATTCATCATTTCCACAGCTTGATGCTTTGTGCAATGACAAAACAGCACCATCATTGTCAACATAAAATAGTTTTTGATCATCATAACAAATAATTTAAGTCCGGGTAAACAATAATCGTATTAAAATTCAGGCACTAAGTAAAACTGATCCTTGGTCCAGCCACTACAGTCCGCTGCGCCTTCTACTGCGCCTTTGATCTGGTCCTCCGTTTCGTACGCCCCGGGAAAATTAAACCCCAACCATGCCCCGATGCTGTCGTGCAATCCCATTGCCAAGAACTTCAAGCCTCTTTTATTGGGCCGCCCTTCGGCGCCTGGCTCTTCCTCCGGGTAGCGGGTAGCCCACCAGCTGGTGGAGTATCGGACAATAGATGCCGTGATGAGTAAGCACTCCTTTTCCAGGGGCGATAAGTTTTTGTTTTTAAGGATATCCGCTTCGTAAGCGGTGATTAAATCGCAGCTTTCCATCTAGCGGTAACATGCCGGGAACTTACTGAGCATAATACCAAATAGTTTGTTGGCAGCTTCTGTTGCCGCAAAAGAGCCCGTGGTCACGCCTATCATCTTCCGGTAATCTTTCATAGGATAAGAAAAGATCCACCCATGCATTTTCCGGATCACACCTGCCTGCTGGGGCACGCTGAATGCTTGTTGCGAAAACGCGGCAACAGCAATGTAACTCGCTTCTTCCGTATTGTCTTCCCGGTTTACAATGAAATCCATTGCCTGGTTATGCAGCAGGCCTACATAGTCATAAGGATTATCCGGGTTAGCCGTCTCGCCCCACAGGCTTTCTACCTGCGGCCGCACTCCGGGCAAAGTGTTATTACCCGAAGTGTCACGTACATCTGCTTTCCTGCAAGAAATCATTGCGAACTGGAAGAAAATAAATACGCTAAGGACCATACGGAAGCAAAAAGCTTTTTCAAAAGAATTCATACATCTTGGTTTATAGGTTTGAAAAATAAAATGGCGGGTGTGTAAATGGGTGGGACGGCAGGAAAAATTTTCTATTGCAAAATTGCAGTTATAAAAATGCATTTTCCAAACCCAGGCCCCTCCTATTTTGCAACCCAGTACTATTTTTTTATCCCCCGTTTTGATTTACCAGCAGGTATGATAATTCAGGGGTATTACGGATCATCTCCATGACATCGACCGCAATCTGCTGCACTTCCGACTTTATGCGTTCATAATTGTCCGTTACCATTTCGGGAGTGACGGTACAAACCTTGGGGATCGGCTTATAGCCCGCTTCTTCTGCCTTAATAGCTGCATGATCATTTATGATCTCCGCATGGAAATTCTTGAGCTCGATCTTCTGATCCGGGTTGTCGGCCACGGTTCCGACAAACACACCGGATGACAAAGAGGCAATGGTCGATGCAGGTATCGCATAGTCCAATTGCGTGGACCTACTTATACTGGTATCATTTCGATTAATCGAAAGGGAGGTCTTCTCTTGGAGGATCTTCCCAAAACGTTCGGAAAGGATCTTGGCCGTATCGGGGCCAACCTGCCCGCTGATCACATTGCCGGCAATATTCAATATAACATCCGCCTGTTCCTTACCATAGTCCTTTCGAATCTGCGCCGCATCCTGGACGGCCAGTGTAGTAGCAACCAAATTCGACCGGGCGGTCGCCAAAAGTGTATCTATGCCTGTGGAGCCACCGACATAGATCGTCGGGAACTCGTCGAAGATCAGGCTCGATGGCAGCTTGCCTTTCTGATTGACGACCTTGATGAGCCGGCTGACATATAAGGAAAGTACGGCACCATAGACCTGGATCTTCTGCGGATTATTTCCAAGGCATAATACCTTTGGATCATCAGGATTATTGATGTCCAGGCTAAAGTCGGCGCCGTTCATCACCCAATACAGCTGTGGTGAGGAAAGACGTGCCATACCGATCTTAGTGGAGGCAATCTGTCCTTCCAATTGCTCATAAGCACCATTGAGGTACGCGGAACGGAATGGATTGACAAAAACCGTGATCTCCGGTTCTGTCAAAAGGATCGGGAACAGCAGATCATACTCCAGCATCATCAGCTCGATGACATGGGGCAGGGTGCAATAAGCGCCGTCCTTGTAGCGGCGCAGAAACCAAATGATCGCTGTCAGGAAGTTGATTGGACTCTCTACAAAAAAATCCCCAGCCTTAGAAATCCAGGACCGGTTCAATCCCAGCAATATGGTGCGGGCGGATTCGATGGCATCAGTGATATCGACCATCGCTGATGGATCGAGCGGATTGCAACGGTGGCTGCGCGACAGATCATCGAAATTGATCAGGCAGAATTTCGGGACTTTTTTGTAAACCGATTTATGTTTTAACAGCGCGTTATAGGCAATAATGCTCAGATCCGGCATCTTGAAATCATACACCAGCATGGTAAAACCTTTACTGATGTGCTGCGTGATAAAATGACGGATGAGGAAATAACTCTTACCGGATCGCTTCCTAAGGATCCGGGGCTGCCTAACACGAGCACGCCCCGGAAAGCATTGATCAGGTTTATTATGGAGTTCCTTATTTTCCCTTTCAGGTTATATCGCGCCGGAAGATTGATGCTATAAGGAGTTTGCAGCAACCGTTCCTCCTGTGGGAAGGTCTCGTTAAGTGTATTAAAGGTTTCTCCACTCAGTTTATCCTTCAGCAAGCGTGAAAGCAGACTTCCGCCACCCAGGATCAATAAAAACCCCATAGCCGTTACCGTTATATAGGCCATTGCTTTCGCTGTGAGCGGTATCGGAAGGTAAAGGATCAATGCGCTGCCGAAATAAAACAGCACGCCTGTAGATAACAACTGTGCGATCAAACCCTTACTGATCTTTGGATCGATCTTTCCCTTGCTGCCAATCAGGCTGATCGCCAGCAGTCCCAGGGCAAACAATTTGGAAGTATGAAAATGTTTGGTAAGCCCTGTGCTATATAGGTTAAGGAGCACCTTCTTTAGAAGTGGGATCGTTAAACCCCAATATTCCAACGCCGGGTACAGGTGCGCATAGAAATGAATAATCAGAACAAAGATGCTGCTGAACCGGATAAAGTCGATAGTCCGGCGCAAGGCTTCTGCGTTTTCGCCACTGGAAGACATACTGCACGTTTTTGTTGTTCACAATCGGGCGCTGTTACAATTTCTTTTTCCGCTTTCGCTGTTGCATCAGGAACGGGGAGATCGTTGTAGTACCGGAAGACTCCAGCAATACAGAAATAATATCGGCCATGGAAGAAAAGACAAAGCGTCCCAACTTTTCCATAGCTTCCAGGATCGGGTTCGCCGCTTCCCGGTCCAGGGTGATCGCTTGCTTAGGATTGCGGTTCAGAAATTCCTGGTAAAAAAGGTTGCTTGCAGGTTCCAGGTAATGGTTCGCCTGCAGGTAGGAGGATATTTTTTTATCTGCCGGCCACCAATTGCCGGGATCCACCTGGACATGGCCAATGTTAAATTTCAATTGGCCGTTTTTATCCCGCCAGCATTTAACTAATACGCCCTGCATCGCCCAGCTATTGAGCACAGCAGCAAACCCCTTTTTATAATCCGTTTCGGAAAGGACCTGGTCAATATAGCAATGGTTCCATTCCCGCTCCCTGGGATCGACGCGCTGACTGTAGGCAATACGGCCCCGCAGCCGATCGGCAAAATAGTTTGCTCCCAATTGTTCGCTGCGATACAAGCTGCCGGTCCGGGTGTCGACAAAGGCCCAGGAGCCGGCGACAGCAAGTGCATGCCCTGGAGAAGTCACCACATAAATCCCTTGGTCGCGCAACAGTTCCTTAAAATGCTGCTCACCGGCTATCTTATTTGCGAAAAGGACCTGGTCGATGCGACGTTTAACCAGGCCGCTGAAATCAATGGCAGCTGCACTGGAATTGCGGAATTTTCCTTCCAGGAATTTTAAAGTGGGTCTGCCGGACAGTAGGCTTGCTTTTATGGGCACGCTTACCTTAGAGCCTGATGAATTCACAATAAAATATTGAAGCCCGCCTCTGTTATTAAGCTGCGTACCTGGCAGGCCAGCATCTGCAAAAACATTAAAATTGGAAAGAATGGTATTGAATTCTTCCAGACTCTCGAACCGGAACCTGCGGATAACAGTGCTGACTATATGATCCATAGATGCCTTCGTTGCGACCTGGCCATAAACCACCGGGCTAAGCTCGTCTCCCTTATCGGTAGTCATAGTCCGTCCCCGGCCCTCCGCTTTGATCAGGTCGAAGTCCGTTTCGATACGCCTGCGTACATCCGCCCCGATACCTTTGCCGATATTATCCAATTGAATGCGCTTACCGTCAAACCCGATATTGGTGGTCACCAGGTGCGTATGCGGGTGGCGGGTATCCCAGTGCTGGTAGACCAGGCAGGGCTGATCACCCAAGCCGATGCCTTCCAGGTATTGCGTTGCGATCTCCCGCATCTTCGCGCTGTCGATGACATCCTCCGGGTGGAAGTTCAGCGAAATATGGATACAATTGGTCTTAGCCCGGCGATTGAGCTCTGTGATTTTTTTGAAGAACTGCATCTTCTCGTACAAACTGAGCTTATCGGCATTGCGGTGAAAGCCATATGCCCCGATCAACTGGGCCTGCCCGGCAGCAACCTTCAGCTCATTGTAGATTATCGCTCCAGGAATATGCTTACCGAACTTTATTTTTGCAACCATCGCTCCGTTACTTTACCGATCTGCACTTCTATCTTTTCCATCTGTGCCAGGAATTCCCGCTGCTGCTTGCCCACTTCCATAACCCATACTTTCAGTTGCAAACCAGTAGAAGCAGCATTGACTTTTTTCACCACCTGGTTGAAATTGGCTGCCATTTTTTCCAGGTCTTTATGCAACGCAGATAGTTCCGGGACCACCGCTTCGAGGGTACCATCCCTATGGACTACCCGGTAGCTACCCCGCAATAGCAGGTCCCGCAGGTACGCCGACATATACTTATTGTCCGAGCGGCGATAACGATTTTCCACCAGCTCATACTCTGTAGCGGTAAGCCGGACATGCAGCCACCTGTCCCTGTTACCCATACCTTTCTGCTGTACTACACGATCCATATGCACATCATTTTATTAGGCTGTCGCCTGAAAAAACCGCAGCAAAACCCGCTCACTTGTGAAACAAGTGGTCATCTCGCTCTTCTCACAGGAGAAGAGATTTATCCGTCACATTTTCATGTTTTTCGAAATTGTTCCTTCAAAAAATCCTGCGGAAAAGTTTCTATTAAAAAATACTTGTTAAAACAAATGACAGTAATCCATCCTGACTAAACACAAAACCATTTTCGAAAAACTTGGAAAACGGAACGCACTTTTAATAAATAACACCCCTAGTGCAGTAGCAGAATGACCAGGATCAGCGGACGGATCGGTAGTGTTTCCGTCGGCTTATGTTGGGACTTTAGGGAAGCCTGGTGACCTGGACGCACCAGTTGCGGGTACTGCCGCTGGATACTTCTGACCCAGGCAGCGGCAGCAAGCTTCCAATTGGACAACTTCTGGCAACGGGCATTTGTCCAGCCCCGCAACTCGTAGAAATTAAAGAACTGTTCGGATTCCACCGTTGAAAGCCCACGCTCATTAAAGTAGGCTTCAATATCTTTCAGCATCGGACCACTTCTTTTCATACGCCTCGATTTGGCACAAAGATGCGGTCGGGTACAAAAGTTTTTTCAACAGGCTATCATCATACGCAGCAATTATTTGCGTTAAAGAAATCATAATCCCCTAATGGGGCGAATAAAATAATTAGCATTGCACAGATTCATCAGCTGAATCATTCATAGGTCATACTGAAAAACAATAGGCTAATGATATAAAATTTGTCAATAGGAAGCAGGTATTTTATACCATAATAATTTTATCCTCATCATCTTTATGCTGCTTATGGATGTCCATGCACTCCGGATGATCGAAGATATAGTCAAAGATTTCCTGCAACTCTTCCGTCGATAGCTTCCGGGCAAAGTCTGCGCGGCTGTAAGGTCCGGAGGGACAAACCGGGCGCTCCGATGCAAAGGCCATAGCGACAGGAATACCTGATACCCCGGTATCGACAAACATAGTTAGCCAGGTATCGTTTGAATAAATTTCACCGATGACCAGTATATCATGTCCGGTCAGGTATTTTTCCTCATCCCCTTCGTATACCTGGAAAATTTTTTCATCATCGAAACGGATCCGCACGAGCCGGTTATACTCGAACTGTAAATGATTGGCCATTTCCTGGGCGAATAATACAGGGCTCATCGGTCCTGTAATCCGTCCGTTGGCCTGAAGATACAGCAGGGATTGAATCGTAAATTGAAACTTGCTTTGTTTTTGTTCCATAACTTCCGGTTTAAAACGTGAACAGATATTGTTATGGAGCGGGGTCAGCCGGCCGGCCGGCACGCGCTGGGGGAACGGCAGTAAATGCCAGGCGACGCAGTAGCCGCCCGCGCATGCGGGCACCACTATTTACTGCGACGCCCCCGAAGCGCACTCCCGCAGCCGGACGGCTATCTTTGTGGCATAACAATATCTGTTCGTTATCCCAAATTTTTTTCAGGCCATTTTACCGTAACAATTATCAATTGTCAACGACAGGATGGGGAGCCCAAAACATGCACATGAATTAGCGGCGCTTTGGGTAAGTAGGAATAATATTCAAGCACACAGGCAAGTCGGAATTCATATGGAGGTGGAGCATGAACCGTAAGTAAAGCGCCAATCCGCTCGTCAGGGACCATGCATCAGGGATTTCAGAAGTGTCCTAGGTTTGATCTATTTTTTCCAGGAGCGATAGGTTAATCTATAATGGAACAGGGCGTCCATATCTTTTAAAAAATGGAAAGAAATAAATTCAGGTCCGTAATAATCGATATTGAATACCCTATGGTAGGCTACCTGGACCGATTTGTCTGCAGTAACGTAAAAGTAAAAGGTGTAGTTGGTGGTCCCCTGCAGGTTACCCATGCCTCCAGCAGTGGTGGAAGGTATTCCGTATATACCGCGCAATCCTTCGGCAATGTCCATACCGATCACCGGGGTATTAGGATGAATCCAGATATGGTTTGCAATACAATTTTTATTTACGCTCAGGTAAATGGACTGCGCCGGGAAACTGAAAAATTTCCCATCCCCAAGGCCGGAGCACTCACCCGTGTACTTGTACCAAGATTCAGAGTCCGGGCTCGGAAGAAATAATTTCCGGTCAGCATCATTGAATGGCTGAAGAAAAGGAATCTGTTCAATCGTCTTTCCGAGCTGAAGCTCGCCAAGGCCTGTATTGTTAAATACCAGCATCTCATTAGGATTAATCATTAAAATTGTACCTGATAAAAACAGGATCAGGTTCCGGATTATTTTAAAATAAACAATTTGAAGGTTATGAGCAATTCCTCATAGCAATCCTTTATCGGCGAAGGAATAATAAGCGTCCCGGGTAATTACCAGGTTATCTGCCAGCTCCAGGTCCAGTAATGCAAAGGCCTCCCTGATCTTGCGGCATAGGACCAGGTCCTGGCTGCTGGGATTTGCGTTTTGCCCCGGGTGATTGTGCGCGATGATCACTTTGACCGCATTCGCTTTCAAGGCAGCAGCGGCGAGTACTCGGATGTCGACTACGCAACGGTTTACCGAACCGGTGGTATGATGGATCAAGCCCAACACCTGGTTAGCGTTGTTCAGGAGCAGCATCTTGAAGGATTCCTGCAAGCAGATCGTGCCCGGGTCCCAATTACATTTAAAGACTGCATAGGCATCGGCTGACTTATGGATTGTTAAGCAGGGACTGTCGCCCGGCAGGTAGGATAACTGAATTTCCGTAACGGACCAATCGATTTTCCAATTCTTTTCCATAATCACTTTTTTTCAGCGTGAACGATTTTGATTATGGTGCCCTCGCGGTCCGCGGCGAGCAAGGCCAAAAGTTTTCGGAATAAATGCCGCGCGACGCACGCGCACGCGCCCCCGCTGGGCGCGGCCCTGATTTATTCCGAAAACTTTTGGCTGCCCCGATGCCGCGGGCCTAGCTTCGTGCCATAAGCATGATCGGTACGCGCTCCCCTTCCTTGCCGGGTAACATTTTAGGGTAGCTACAGGTACAATCTGTAAAATTGATCCTTATTACGAACCAGAATCAGGCTCCACATTACTTTTTAAAATAAAGAATCTGAAGGGCAGGAGCAACTTTCCCTGAAGGAAATCTAAACTTTCAAATTACTATTAAAGGAAAGTGACTTAGTAGTCGCTTGGGTAGGATGGCAAGAAAATTTAGGACGGGTAAAACCGCATGGATGAAATACTTTCTGACAATACCTACAGATTGTAAATAGTAATGACGATCAGGTACCGAAAGAAAATTGTATTTAAAAAATGTGTATATTGAAAAACAATTCGGATTGCTACAACTGTTAAATTTATAACCGATAAGCATAAGGATAAAGCTCAAAATAACAATCGCCCGATTTTTTACGTATCCTCAATCAATACTATGAACCTTTCCCTTCCAAAGCAAGGCTCCTTACTATTTAAATTACAACGGATCGGAACATTCCTCCTGGACGATGAAGACCAGGTCAAAAGGACTATGCTCGTTAACCGCGTTAGCCTGGGAATCAGTGCCTGTATCCTGCTTATAGCCCCGGTCGTCTTGTACTTCACGGGCAGTGGCAACATATTTATGACCGTGGTGATTGAATTCTTTATCAATAATCTGGTGCTCATCTTAAATCATTACCGTAAATATAAGGCCGCTGCTCTGGTCCTATTCTTCCTTCAATATGCAGCAGTTACCTACTTTGCATTCATGCTGGGGTCCTTACTGCAGTTACATTTTATGGTGCTATTTTTAATTGCAATCATCTACCTGATCTTTCGCGAAAAGCTATTGCGCCAAATTTGTATGGCCGGAGCTATCGTCACCATGATCCTGTTACAGATCAGTTATTTCTATTCCGACATCATCGAAGTAAGCAATACTGCCGCTTGCGTGCTGCAAAGCCTGGCCATTACTGGTGTGATGTTTTTGATCTTATTCATCGCTAAGCCTACCTATAAGCACGCATGGGATGATAATAAGGAACTGAACGAAACCAATCATTTCAAAACCATGTTCTACAGCTCGGTGGTGCATGAGTTGCGCAATGAACTGCTCAAATCAGAACAGATTGTTGAGCTCATCAATCGGGAAATCCACTTGGAGCGAAGTATCAGAAGCATCAATCCACTAATCAAAATGATGCGGCGCGCTACACGGAATGCCAGTGTAATCATAAATGCGGTCCTGAACATGGCCAGCAAGGAGGCGGGAAAATCCCTGGAAAAAATGGAAGTACCGGTGAATCTGAAACATCTAGTAAATAGTTTGATTGCGACAGACCAGGTACTTGCTAAAGCCAGTAAGCTGAAATTCAGGGTGAATATTCAGGAGAACTTGCCTAAAACGGTCAAGCTTGATGTGTTCCGGTTCCGTGAGATCATCGACAACCTGATCAGCAATGCTCTCAAATATTCCTTTCCAGATTCCATCATAACCGTTGATGTTGGCGTTATCGTCAAACAAGTTTATATCCGCATCACTAATTTCGGAGATACTATTCCCGAGTCTTTGTTGCAAAGGATATTCGATCCATTTACCAATAAACAGAAGGAAGGCAAGGATAGTACAGGTTTGGGGATGTTTATCTGCGCAAATGCCGTCCATAGCATGGGTGGGAGTATTTCCGTAACCAGTAAAAATTTTATCACCTGCTTTTCTGTGCTCTTACCCCTGAATGAATGCGCGGACAGGGAGGTTGATATCCCAAATAGCAATTGGCAAATCGAGACGATCCCAAATTACAAAATACTGATTGCCGATGACGATCGGCTGAACCTCGCCTTGCTGGAGCGGATGTTACAGGAAGCCGGATGTGCAGTGATCTGTGCAGCCAGCGGTATAGAGGTATTGGCAACCGTTGATAAAGAAAAGCCGGATGTTATTGTTATGGATTATATAATGCCGAACATGGACGGAATAGAAACAACGCGCAGGCTCAAGGGGCATCCCTCATTTAGTAATATCCCGGTGATCGTTGCCACCGGCATGGGTTACGCCGAGACCCGGGAACAGATCTTAAATGCCGGGGCGGATGGTGTGCTCACAAAGCCTTATTCACTCGAACAGTTAAGGGAATTGCTCCATAAGCTGATACCTGCCCCGGCGTCGGAAGGATAAGCCGGTATTATTCGTTACCGGCGGATCAGGCTAATACCGTTTCTTCGAATAAGGAAACCGGTCGTTTGTATCGCTTGGTATATACCTGCCATATCCAACTTGCCTGCACGCATTGGGCCACCCCATCCAGGTATTTATGCATATGCTCTTGTCGATCCAGATCTCGTGCCGGCAGTGCATCCACTATAGCCAATACTTTGTCCAGGCTTGCAAAATAACCCGCCAGATGTCCCTGCACGATGCCAGCCACTTGCTCGATGGATTCCAGTAGCGTAAGAGCCGGATGGTTGAGCGCATACACTGCGACCAGATTTGTATCGCTCAATTGATCGATGACTTCCTTTTCAAACGAGAATAAATCGTTGCTCAAAGCGCCGAATAGGGACACATCCAACTGCATGGAGCGTATCTCCTTATCCAGGCCTGCGGATGCCAGCCAGTCCCAATCCAGAAATTGTCCCCCTGCATACTCGATGAGCAACAGTATATGCGGCATACCGCTGGTATGCAGCCGCAGTTCGATATATTCCGATACGGAGGGTACCCTATGAAGACCCAGGGAGCTGGTATCCTGGTGGGTAATACCTATATGCAGGCTGTACATCTGTAAAAACTCCTGGAACCATTGTGCCGGGGAAGTAGACTCAATATCACGCAGCATGTGATAATTGGCAACTTCTATAGGAGCGGCATCCTTGTCCAGGGCAAACTGTCCCGGCAAATTTGCCATGCGTTGGATGATGCACTCAATGTCCCGCTGCTGCTGCGGTGGTAGATTTTTAAAGACATCGCGGCCAACGGTCTCATTCAGGTAGTAATCGACGGCACAATTTTCCACAGCAAAAATGCCACGCTGGTAATCGGCTTCGGGGAACAGGTAAGTCGCACAGGTCAGATAATGCTCTCCATTTGGAAGCCAGATCTTGTGCCTGGTCGCCCACCGCTTAACCTTATCGATCAGGAGCGAATTATTGATATTAGGCCGGTACCTGCTGCTGTAGTCCGCGATATCCGGGTAGGCGCCTTTAAATAAGGCATGCAGGGATAGTTTCTCACCTGAGTTAAGCATTGATAAATACTTACGGCGCAACCTGGTTACACCAGGTGCGGCAACATTGCGGATAATCATAATAAATGGGTTTATTGGTTAAGAAAAAAAGTGCGGCTATCGTTTTTACAAGGCATTCATACAGCAATTACCAACGTAGCATCTGAACAGTACATTAATGGCTTCACATGGGACAGTCGGATGAAAGGAAGGCCAGCCGCCCGGGTTCTGGATGACGGCTATTTATATTAATATACGATGGACGCCTGCAGCGGCAAGGAATCTGCAGCCAGCGTAGCAATGCAATACATCTTTTCCAGGCTTATCGCCCACTAAAGTGGTATCAGTAAAAATAGCTAAAATGGACAAATCTTAGGAAATCAATATATGAAATCAGGCTGCGGGTAAAATGCAGATTTTTAATTTGGCAGATTTAATGTATAATTAGGTGAACACTATGATTGTAACTACAGGTAGCTGGTAGCTTGTCTTCTTTTATCAAGTCATCTTGATAATTTGGTAAGAAAGTTAATTTATAGGGAGATTTACAGGGATATATTTCTTGTTCATTGCCATATAAAAAAGACCATGATCTATGATCACGGTCTTTTTCGAATTTTATGCAAAGTCCAATCTTAATTATGACTTAAGCCTGAATTTCTGCGGCTCACTGAATTCATACACGATGGGTGATAAAATAAAATAACCACTGCTCATATCGATACCGTCGAACGCCTTATTAAGGGCTGAACCAAATTGACTTACATGTGATTGCTGCGACCAACTGATCGGGTAGTAATATAAGGGTAGCATAATGGAGGCGTTTTTTTGCCCGACGATCCTGGGAAAAACCTTTTCCCACCTGGTACCAGCAAATATCGGATAAAGCGCTTGGATCCTGCTTTTTATAGTCCCTGGCGTATTAGCGGAAAAGGATAGTGTATCTGCTATTTTCCCATCCTCTATTTTAATCAGGATAAAGAAAAAATTGGCTTCCCCGCTATGTGAGATCTCCCTTGGAATAGATAACCCTTTCCAAAAGCTTTTGCGGAAATGCTGGATTTCCGTTTCCTCCTGTGCATGAACAGCCTGGGAAAGAAATAAAGAGAGCATTGTAAGAATAAACATATGCTTATACATGGTCATGGTGTTCGTTTTTATTATTTACAGAGGGTTCCTTTACCTCCGCCTCCTCTGTACTTGTAAAGATCATTTATATCAAGGATATTTTTTGCCGCATCAGGTGCATTTTTTAGAATATCGATCCAGGAATAGGACTTATGGACCCCTCCCCATGCGAGTGCATAGCTATCTTCAGGACTTATATTCGGAAACGCCTCCTTAATGGCCATGGACATCCTGTTAATATAGGTAAATCCCATTTCATTATGTTGGGATAAATTTCTATCGAAATCAATAGCGTGCAAATAGGCATGTATCGCTTCATGATAGATAGTAGCCACTATATATTCCAGGGTGGCATTTTGTAAGGCGGTTGTGTTCAGGGTAACCGTTAAGTTCTTAAATTCTCCGTTGGGGGAACCACTGCCCTGTGTATCCCCATCTGTCTCATAATCCGGTTTACCGTCTTTATCAAGGAGTGCTGCTTCCGTAAATTGTATACTTACCTTATCATTGCGGCTAAACATACTGCAGATCATATCCTGGAGCCGGTCTTTAAGATCGTTATTAAGGGCCATATGAAGACCAGATATCAAACAGGGGCTTTTCAGCTGGTTCGAAATTTCCTGAACCGTTACTGTACCACGGGTACCACCTTTCGGACTATTGGTACCACCGTCTCCCCCTCCACCGCCATCACCAGGCGGAAGCGGCACAGTATTCGGATCTTTTCCCGGTATAATGCAATTGAATTTCTGGGTATAATTTAACAGCCATACGAAAGATCGATCATTATCGCATGCAATATTCCTGGGCTCGGTGCATGGTTCTTTGGGTGCCGAAATGGTCGTTACTACATTCCATACACCAATGCCACAAGTGGAGAACCATACACATCGTGTAAAACATTCACTAGCCAATGGATCAGCGGGTAAAATCCCCGGATTAGGATTGAGTGCGCCTAAGTCCACGGTATCAAACCCGGGACCGGCTTTTGCCTGCGGTGTAATAAATGATTTATGGATATCAACAGGATTGTTGATGCGACGTCCGCCATCAAATACCAGGTTTCCAATTCTAAAGTAGCTTATCCTATGGTATCCGCCAGCGTCTTCCGCTACCGAATAACCGGTGAAGCGGTCATAGTCGAAGGTTAGATCTTTACCGGTAATCCGACTCCTCAAGCGATACTGAGGGTAATAGCTTATCCGTTGAAAGGTATAATTATTCGATTTATTGGTAACCACCAAATATTGCTGGAAACTAATCTGGTTAATCTGGTCATGCTGACCTGGGTTGCGCTTATTGCGGAGGATTGACTGAAGTGGAACAAAGAAAACCGTCATTCCATCCGCTGATTTCTTTTGGGAATAAGCATCCCAATCGGGTGACCAAACCAGGGATAGGGTATCATTGAAAGGATCGGATAACCGCTGCTGCCAATTCGTTTGCCGGTAAGCTTTTTTAATCTCGGAAATAGGATCTACCTGATTATCCTGGTAGGCATTTTTTCTACAGGCAAAAAAAAGCAATAAACAGATAGAAAACAAGAACAGCGAATTTCTGAAAATGGATGGGGAATTGTAGGGCATAAAATGCTTGTTTCAAAGGGATGAAGAAATAAGGGTTAACCAATTGTACTTGAAATACTACGGGCATCACTAATATAAGTAAATGCATTTATAAAAAGGGGTGAATAGGATAAATAAACTGACAGGACAATTATAGTTTCATATTGCGAAGGTTTAAAAACAATAAAAATCAAAAAGCGGGAAAGGATCGTTCCTCTCCCGCCCGAATAATCCCGCTAGTCGAACACACGGGTAACCCTACCATCCATCGGGTTAAATTCAACCTGGTTATAACGATAAAATCTACCTGCTGAAAAGACCATCCGGTCATGCTCATCATGCGTAAGAATGCCCATTGCTGCAAGCAGGAACATGATACTGTTTTCTTCCCGGTCAAATTCAAAGTCTGACACAGCTTCAAGTACATGTTTATGACTGGATGCGACTGCATCACCCAATACTAGGTGCTTTGTTTTATTTGCTTTCATATGATTAGATTTCAGGTTTCAGAATAAATGAGTGTCAGGTACTGATTTTTGGAAAGATGGTAAGGTGCAACCGGTAAGGATGTTTCGGAGGCTTCGACGATAATGATATCTCCCTGCCGGTAGATGCGTTTGGGAAAACTGATCCCAATCCGGATCGTCCAGGCAATCGCCTGGATAGCATCCGCAGTAGCGGGATCCGTATTCCAGCGATTTGGGAAGACCGCCTCCGGGGGAACATAGATCCAGTATTCCCGGTACACCAGCAACGGACGGCATAGACATCTTCCATCCTCATGGAATTGTCCCGGATTCTGTCGGGGAACAAATGCTCCCTATCGATCACGTAGAGCTCGTAGACATCTTCGTAACTGTACGGGTAAGGATTATTGTCTTTATCCCAGCGGGTTTGATCTTTTTGCAGCACCTGCCGGTCCAGTAACCTGGGATTAAGTTTTTGGAATAAGCGGGTAACCCCGATACAATCGAACATCACGCGACGCTTTTCCAGGTTCGATTCCATGAGCGCCTCCTGGACAGATATCGGCTGGGTATCATCCCAATGCCGGGCTATATAAATACCCAATGGTTCCAATAATGGGTGTTTGATCACCTCGCGCCGAAAAGCATCGGGGCTTTCGAACCTGGTTTTCCAATGCCGCATGGCTTCCTCAATACCATAGCCGGAAAGCCTGGAAACCGCATATGTCGATGTAGCAATATCAAATGCTTGTTTCATAACCTGTTTCATTGGTCAAGTGAAATAATTATTTCCTGGATATCGAGCTTATGCCGATGGTACGTCAGCTCCTTCAATAAAAAAGCATGGCCTCCATCTTCTGGTCTAAATTGATCATAATTAAGGATGCAACCCGTATCCAGCCCCTCGTAGTCTTCCAACTCGGATATGGCCTTATTAAACGCGTCTTTCAAAAGCGATTCCAGCACCTGCTCCATCACAGAGACCTGTTCCGTTACCGGACCATTATCGATGCATATTTTCACGGAGACATCAATTTGATCCTCACCGTATTGCTCCGCAGAAATTTCTACCCGGTCGAACCAGGTCTCTCCCGGGATCCGGATAGGGATACTACATGGTGCGGTTTCGAGATCACTATCTTCGTACTGATCGGTACCTTCAAAACATTTAGTTTGCGTGTTATAGTCCAGGCTGCCTGTCGTGCTGTACGAACCAGCAAAACTGCCGTAACCCAATTGCCTTTCCACATAAGAAATCAGTGCTTCTTCAACCGGGTCCAATTGGTTTTTGACCTCATCGCCCAACATCAGCTCAAACCAGCCACTGTCATTGCCTCCTGTCCATGTAATCCGAAGGCCTGCGCCTTCTTTGGTCAGCTCGTCGCAGCGAGCGATCAACGATTCATTCGTACTCATAAAAGATTGATTTTAGTTTGTTCACGAATTTGCTGCAACAGTACCTTATCGCTGCTGCGTGGGCTATTGAACCATTTACGGTGCTGCTCCGGGACCTCGAAACGCAGGCATTGCAGCCAGTCCGCCGGCGTAGGTACATGACCGTTATGATCTTCCCGGCAATGCTCATAGAGAATATCACGTACCGACATAAATTCCCGTTTGAGGCTATTTTCCACTACATCCCCTACCAGTTCTGTGAGCACCTGGATAAACCAGCAATTGTGCGAGAACATCCGGTGCTGGCTGGCCGGGAAAAAGAATTTGGAAGAATCCATCAGCCGGTGAAGCCGAAGCGTATCATCGACGGTACAACCGTATTTGTACGAACTAAGAAGTGCATGATCGTAATAATGCATAATAGAATATTTAGATATCCAGAGATATTTCTTCACTATCCGATGGGGCCTGCGGATGCTCGGATATTTCCAGGACAAGGTCCGTATGTTCCGGTGGAAGGCTCTGCATGAGGCGCGCATAGGCGGCAGGGATAATTTCTGCTATCGATGCGGACTTCGGGACAATTACCCGCATTGTGAAAGTGGCTGTTACTAACATTGCTTTTTTCATAACTAATCATTTTACGTTTCGACCTGCTGGGTCTCTTCAGTGCCAGCAGCTTACTGGCAGACGCTGGTTACCTGTTTAAACTTTTGGCGGCCGGCCCCGCAACCAGGGCCGAATGGCAGATCGCTTTGAAAAAAAATACGACCGCGGCGACGCAGGCGCCCTCCGAAGGAGGCCCGCGGCGGTGGAGATTTTTTTTCAAACCCGCGGCAAGCCGCAGCAGCAGGCTGCGGCGCAGGGGATCTGCTTTCGGAACGGGTGCGTAGGTTTGCTAAAAGTTTAAACAGGTAACCAGCGGATGGATTTTTGGAATAATTATTTTGCCGGGATCCGCAGCAGGTATGTAGGTAACTATTAACGGGAAAGCCGTAACGAAAAAAGGGGGAACCAAGTTTTTTCAGGATTAGTCCTGATTGCCGGAATTTGTATCTATTATATCAGGCATGGAGACACCGGCACTCATGCCT
>NZ_DATLKJ010000053.1:0-4401 GCF_035538455.1 Chitinophaga sp. | reverse complement strand
GGCATTAGCACATAATCTGCGTAAAAAGGCAGCTTAAAATGACTGAAGAATATTGATTTTTTAAGATTTTATCTCAAATTGATAAAATATATCGACAAAAAAGAAGAGGCTGCATCATTTATTTATGATACAGCCTCTTTTTTTTGTAAAAAAGCTGCGGGATGTGGATCAGAGCAGTTATTTTTGTACGATTTTTATGGTGTGAAGCAATTGATGTCCATTAAAAAACTATTCTCATAAATGAAAGGAATTATTCTCGCCGGCGGATCTGGCACCCGATTACACCCCATCACCTACGCGATCAGCAAACAAATTATGCCGGTGTATGACAAACCAATGATCTATTATCCATTGTCCACACTGATGCTGGCAGGGATAAAAGACATACTGATCATCTCAACGCCGCACGATTTGCCCTCCTTTCAACGCCTCTTTGGTAATGGTAACCAATTCGGCATTCATATCAGCTATGCAGAGCAACCACTGCCCAATGGGCTGGCACAAGCTTTTGTAATTGGCGAAGAATTTATCGGCAAAGACAACGTGGCGCTCGTACTGGGGGACAACATCTTTTACGGTGCAGGCCTCGGCACACAGCTGGCGGGTAATGCTGCGCCTGATGGCGGTATCGTATATGCATACCAGGTATCAGACCCGGAAAGATATGGCGTGGTGGAGTTTGCAGACAACATGACGGTATTATCTATAGAGGAAAAACCTGCGAAACCTAAGTCAAACTTTGCTGTACCCGGACTCTATTTTTATGACAACAGCGTTGTGGAGATAGCTAAAAACCTGCAGCCAAGTGCCCGCGGGGAATACGAAATTACTGATGTAAACAAAGAATATCTGCGCCGCGGAAAATTAAAAGTTTCTATCTTACCGCGCGGAACTGCATGGCTGGATACTGGTACCTTCGATTCGTTGATGCAGGCATCTCAGTTTGTGCAAGTGATAGAACAGCGCCAGGGTATTAAGATTGCCTGCATTGAGGAAATAGCCTACCGTAAAGGTTTTATCAGTGCCGGTCAGTTGCAGGAACTGGCGAAACCTTTGCTGAAAAGCGGTTATGGACAGTATCTTGAAAAAGTGCTGGAACAAAAATTGATCTGACATCTCATAAAATCATAAATATCAAATTATTATGAAGGTTCTTGTAACTGGTGGTTGTGGCTATATCGGCGCCCATACTATTGTAGATCTAATAAATCATGGATTTGATGTAGTATCTGTAGACAGCAACATAAGAAGCACCACACAACTGCTGGATGGTGTGGAAAAAATTACCGGGAAAAGGGTTCGCAACTACAAAGTAGATCTCTGCAACCTGGAAGATACCCATGCCGTTTTTCACGAAAACAGGGACATCATAGGCGTCATTCATTTCGCTGCCCTGAAAACAGTACCCGAATCCGTTGCTGATCCACTGTTATATTTCCATAATAACCTGACTTCACTTATTAATGTACTGAAGTGCATAAAGGAATTCAACATTCCTAACCTGGTATTCTCGTCTTCCTGCTCCGTGTACGGCAATACTGATGCCTTGCCAGTAGTGGAAGAAACACCACTTGGCGAAGCGCAATCCCCTTATGCCCGCACCAAACAGATGGGTGAACAGATCATTGAAGACTACAGTCGTGTGAATGACACACAGTCTATATTACTGCGTTATTTCAACCCGGTAGGTGCACATCCTTCTGCGCTTATCGGTGAACTCCCGCTGGGCAAACCGGATAACCTCGTGCCAGTAATCACACAGACCGCCATCGGTAAGATCCCCAAAATGACCGTATTTGGCTCTGATTATGATACCCGCGACGGTTCCTGCGTACGTGACTATATCCATGTTACAGATATCGCCAACGCACATACGAAAGCGTTACAGTACCTTATTGACCATCGCAATGCCAGCAACTGCGAGATATTCAACCTCGGCACCGGTAACGGCGTAACAGTACTGGAAGCTATCAAAGCTTTTGAAAAAATATCGGGCGTAAAACTTAACTATATACTCGGTCCCCGTCGTCCGGGTGATGTGATCTCTATCTATGCCAATAACTCCCGGGCTAAGGAAAAACTGGGCTGGCAGCCTGAAATAGGTATAGAAGATTGCATGCGTACTGCATGGCAATGGGAAGTAAGCCTGCGCGATAAAGTGCTGAGCAACTAATCATCACAAATGATTACTTTTACGCTTCAATTTTAAAAAAACCGCAATGGTAAAAGATATTCAACCGCTGAACGAAAAAGAAACCCGCGCCGGATTTGGTGAAGGTATACTGGAAGCCGGACGCAAAAATCCCAATGTGGTGGCGCTTACCGCCGACCTGCTTGGCTCTATGAAGCTGAACGCATTTATTAAGGAATTTCCTGACCGCTTTGTACAGGTAGGTATCGCTGAAGCCAACATGATGGGTATTGCAGCAGGCATGACCCTGGGTGGCAAGATCCCTTATACCACTACATTTGCCAATTTCTCTACCGGCAGGGTATATGACCAGATCCGCCAGTCTATTGCTTATTCCAATAAAAACGTAAAAATATGCGCTTCTCACGCAGGGCTCACCCTCGGTGAAGATGGCGCTACTCACCAGATACTGGAAGATATAGGCATGATGAAAATGCTGCCTGGTATGACCGTTATCGTTCCTTGCGATTTCAATCAGACCAAAGCAGCTACTATTGCGATTGCAGACTATGAAGGCCCGGTATATCTCCGCTTTGGCCGTCCCAAATGGCCAAACTTCACACCGGAAGATCAAAAGTTTGAAATCGGCAAGGCACAGATCCTGCATGAAGGAACTGATATTACCCTCTTCGCCTGCGGCCACCTGGTATGGATCGCAATTGAGGCTGGTAAGGTACTGGAAGAAAAAGGTTACAGCGTTGAGATCATCAACATACATACAATCAAGCCACTGGACGAAGCTGCCGTTATCAAGTCCCTTTCCAAAACAGGTTGCGCAGTTACAGCTGAAGAACACAACGTGCTCGGTGGTCTGGGCGACAGCATCGCACAGGTAGCAGCCCGTAACATCCCCGTTCCGATCGAATATGTTGGTACCAACGATACATTCGGCGAAAGTGGCAAACCCGTGGAGCTGCTCACCAAATACGGCCTCGATGCCAATCACATCGTAGCTGCCGCTGAGAAAGCCATCTCCCGCAAAAAGGGACTGTGATTTTTTTGATTAGTGTGATGCTGGTGATAGCGAAGATAAAAGCGTATGGCCCGTTTAGATTAACTCTAAACGGGCCATACGCTTTTATCGCTACTATTGTAATCTCCGACAATCTTCGCTATCACCAGCATCACACTAATCAAAAAAATCACAGTTCAGACAATTTACACGCTTTTATCTTCGCTCATCAGCAAATCCGCATAATCAAAAAAAAATCACAGTTAAACCTTCGAACACTATTCCCGTCTTATCAGAGGTTTTAGTTAACTTGATTCAATAAAACCTGTTCAGAACCATTTAACCTATGGCCGTTATACAGGATGATAAGGCACTCTTGACATTATACCGTTCGCCTGCTACCCGGGAAAAAGGATTTACCCTTATAGTCCAGAAGTACCAGGAACGGCTATACTGGCATGTTCGCAGGCTGGTGATAGCACATGAGGACGCCAATGACGTATTGCAGAATATATTCATAAAAGTGTGGAAAAACCTGGAAGGATTCCGGGAAGACGCACAGTTATACACCTGGCTGTATAAAATTGCCACCAACGAAAGTCTTACGTTCCTGGAACAACAGAAACGCAAGGTTTCCGTCTCCCTGTCTGATGTGGAAACAGGGCTGAGCAATAAGCTCCGGGCAGATCCGCAGTTTGATCCGAATAAGCTGGAATGGAAACTTCAAACAGCTATACTTCAGCTACCGGAAAAGCAGCGTATTGTATTCAGTCTGCGGTATTATGATGAAATGCCCTATGAAGAAATGAGCAGAGTGTTGGAAACGTCGGAAGGTGCGCTGAAAGCCTCTTATCACCATGCCGTAAAGAAGATTGAGGAGTTTATCAAAAACGGCTGACATGGCACATATCTGATATACATTTTAAGTCATCTTTAAATATTTTTATCAAAAGATTAAAATCTCATTAAACTATTAAAATAAAGGGCTGTCTAAAAAGCAGTATATGAAAAAGCAACAGGACATATTAGATGAGTTAATGCAGATCGCTCCGGACGCCAAATGGCCAGCTGATGTACCTTTCGAGGCGCCGGCGGGTTACTTTGAGCAGCTGCCCGAAGCCATATTGCAGCAAGTCCGTTTGCATACTCAGCATACTGTCACTCCAGCCCAAGCCAACACCGTACAGGAAGAACTGGAAGTGATCTCACCGCTGCTGGCCTCCATTCCCCGCCAGCAACCATTTTCATTACCTGATCA
>NZ_DATLKJ010000052.1:0-10655 GCF_035538455.1 Chitinophaga sp. | reverse complement strand
GCGTACAGTCTCTGTATCGTGCGGAAGGCAGGTCCGTATTGCAGCCCGATCCGGCTGAATGTATCATACAACGCATGGTGCTCCGCCTGTATCTGGCAACGTTTCCTGATGGTGCTGATGTCGGGGTCGGACAGCGACAATGGTGCTGCATTCCATCCAAGCTTGCCTTCCATATAAAGGCGCTCTCCATCGGCATGCGCGATCTGTACATCTGCGGCCCAGTCGCCGGTGACATCAAGCGCTGTCACCACTTCTCCTGTAGGCGACAGCAAAGGCTGCAGCCATCCAACTTTTGAAATGGTTACGGGGAACTTACCTGCTGCAGTCTTTCCGGCCTGAAGGGCCATCTCCAGCAATGCTGCACCGGGCATAGTTTTCCGGTCGTTCACTACATGATCGTTCAGAAAAATCTCTTTACCCGAAAATGTGCTGGAGAATTGCTGGCCGGAGAAATCAGAAATGTTGGTATGAATCAATGGGTGAAGATGACCGCCACCAATGGTTTCCGGCCTTTCTTCCCGGACAGGGTAATATCTTTCCTTTGCAAAAGGATATACGGGTATACTGATTTTTTTAACCGGCAGCCCTTCGTACAATAACCCAAAATCCACCTCACTACCCGCCACATAAGCTTCTGCCAGCAACGCCAGCTCCCGCAGATAAACGCCTGGCTCACCCCTGCTTGCCGTCACACGTCTTACAAGATCACGGGTCGGTTGCTTCGCAGCGCCATTCAGTGCAGGGTTGTTTGTCCACGTATCGGCTACGGGCTGTTGTTGCAGAAGGGCGCCCAACTGACGAACGAGCTGCTGCCTGCTGGTAGCGACGATAGCCACGCGGTGCAGGAAGTGGCTCCGGCCTGCGCCAGCAACAAACGCAACATCTGTCAATGAAAGCGTCTCCGGTTGTTCCTGCAACCATGCAGCTAACTGTACAACACGTTGCTGCAAGGCTTCCGGCGTTTTAGCAGACAACACCAGAAGTTGGGCCGGTGGCTGATTTCCGGGTAACGCAGCAGTAGCCGGCGCTTCCTGCAATACCAGGTGTGCGTTGGTACCACTGAAACCGAATGAACTGATGGCGGCGGTACGTTGTTTTCCTTTTTCTGTATGCCAGTCCTGCAAACGGGTGTTTACATAGAAAGGTCCTTTGTCAAATTCAATCAGCCTGTTCACCTGATGACAATGCAGGGAAGGCGCCAGCTGCCGGTGTTGCAGGCTGAGTATCAGTTTAAACAGCCCTGCTACTCCCGCGGCGGTACCAGCATGACCGATATTGGTTTTCACTGATCCGATTGCGCAATATTGTTTCTTACGGGTATAGTAATTATAGGCTGTAGTCAATGCTTCCACTTCTATCGGGTCACCCAGTTTGGTGCCGGTACCATGCGCTTCAATACAGGAAATATCTTCCGGATGAATACCATATTGCTGGTACACGGATCTCAGCAGCGCAATCTGCGATGGCGCACTGGGCGCTGTGATGCCATTGGTTTTACCATCCTGGTTGATGCCCGACGCCGTAATAACAGCCTGGATATTATCTCCATCGCGCAGCGCGTCTTTCAATCTTTTCAATACGACAGCCCCTATTGCTTCAGCCGGTACAAACCCATTGGCTGAGTCATCAAACGTTTTGCATTTGCCATCCGGAGAGAGCATCCCTGCGTTGGAGGCCAGGATAAAATATAACGGTGTATGCATGACCGTTACACCGCCGGCAATGGCCATTTCCGTCTGACTACTGCGCAACGCTTCACAAGCCAGGTGAATAGCCACCAGGGAAGACGAACAGGCCGTATCTACAGGAACACTGGCGCCCTGCAGGTTCAGGAAGTAGGAAATTCTGGCCGCTAGTATCGACGAAGCCGTACCGGTAAAGGTATACCCATGATGACGGTCTGCGCTTTCCTGCAGTACGCCATTATAATCACCTGCTTCGCAACCAACATATACGCAACAGCTGCGGCCATCCATCTCTCTGTCACTATATGCCGCATCTTCCAGTGCATGCCATACCGTTTGCAGGAAAAGCCGCTGCTGTGTGTCCATCAGCTCCGCTTCTTTCGGGGATATGTTAAAAAACAATGGATCGAATACATCTATGTTATCCAGCAAACCTCCGTGACGGGTCTGGCTATTCTCAAGCACTTCTGCAGGCCACCGCGTGATCTCTTTCACACCATTATACCCTTCCGCCAGCTTTTGCCAGAAGGTAGCGGCATCCGGTGCGCCAGGGAACTGTCCCGCTTTCCCGATGATGGCAATATCCGTGTCCTTCACAGGATACTGTTCTTCAGGAGGCTGCACTTTCACCGGCGCCTCCGGCGTTACTTCCCTCGTTGCAGTTGAAACCGGTGCTGTTACTGGCGGCGGAACTATGGCCGGTGCAACGGTTTCAGGAAAGTGCTGTGTGATGTACTCAGCAAGCTTACTGATATTAGCGTAGTTGAACAGGTCCGTCACACGCAGGTTTATCTTCAGTTCATCACTGACCTTATTCACAATATCAACGGCCATCAGGGAATCTATCCCATAGTTCATGTACGGGGTATTATCATCAAAGATTTCCCTGTCGAGCCGCAATACATCTGCCAACGCTGCAATGATGGCATTCTTCACAAGTGAGGATGGGTTTTCATACTTCTCTGGCATAGCCGTTATTTTTAAAGTTGGAGGATTATTGGTTTGTTCTGTAGAGGCAGATGTGGCGGTATTACTTTCTATACCTGACTGCCGCAACAGTTCGGCCGTCGCTTTCATGACGATGTATTGCGGCGCAGCGGCAGACAATACCTGTTCAAAAGCGGTAACGCCTTCCTGTATAGTAAGTGGCAGCAATCCTTTTGAGAGCAACTGTTTTCCCAGCCATGCATCTTTGCTCAGGCCCACGCCGCCCCAGTAGCCCCAGTTAATCACCTTCACCGGAAAAGTAGCTGTAGCCTGTAATTGCAGGGCAAAGGCATCCATGAATGCATTGGCAGCACCGTAGTTCGCCTGACCGGCATTACCGGCAAAAGATTGTATGGAAGAAAAGAAGGCAAAGAAATCAGGCGACGCTTTTTCAAAAGCTTTCCAGAGTTGCAGGCTGCCCTGTTCTTTCGGTAGCAATACCGTTTGCATATCTTCTGCGGTCATCTGGGCAATCCGTTTGTCGCACAGCACAGCCGCCGCGTGTATCACACCGTTGATGCTGCCGAAGCGCTGCATAGCCGCTTCCAGTAAAACATGTCCGGCCGCTTCTTCACTGATGTTCACCTGCGCATAATGCACTTCTCCTCTCAGCATTTCTATCACCCGCATCTTAGCGAGGATCTCATCCGTTAGCGGTGAGCGGCCCGCCCATAATAGCTTTGCACGGAATGTGCGTGCCAGGTAAAGACTGAGATGATACCCAATACCACCGGCGCCACCGGTAATCACATAGGTTCCACCCACCCTCAACAGGGAAGTATTTTCTTCCGGAATAACGGCATCGCATATACGTTTTACATAACGCCTGCCGCCGCGGAAGGCGACAACCGGCATGATCTCATCACCTGGGTCCTGTATAATGCGTGTTGCCTCTTCTCTGTTCATATCTGCCGGAACCTGCACTGTCAGCACTTTCCAGGATGGAAGCTCCTGCTTCATGGAGCAAACAAAACCTGTGAGCGCGGCCTCGTATGGCGCCTCGTTGTCTGCTATCCACACAGATAACCTGTCAACAGAAATATGCTCAGCTATCAGGGTCTTAACAAGATGAAACAGCCCGAACAACCCTTCCCTGCCTGCTTCGCCGGCCAGGAAATAAATATCAGTTGCGGGTAACGCCGCCTTCACCAGTTGCGTGTATTCCCCGCCGTTATCCCCCTTATCCTTCAATGGTATCAGTACCTGCTGTATCCTGCTGTTACTGTAATGCCGGGCAATATGCTGTCGCCATCCCTCTGTAACTGCTGTGCCATTATGCACCAGCAGCACATTACCAGGAAGGCCCGTTACCGGCGATGCAGCAGGTACTTCTTTCCAGATGGGCTGGTAGTATAGCGGAACAAACGGCTGGATCAACTCCCGGAAATTCATTTCTTCCATATACACACAAACATTCCCCTCCACATCCGTAATACATACATCATAGCTGCCCGCGGTAGCGCCACATTTCACATAGGCGTAAGCGTTAGCAGGCAGCGGCGCCTGATATACCAACCGCTTCAGGGCAAACGGCAACAGGGAACTGTTCTTCTCCTTCCTGTACAATCCCTCCTCCACCGCAATGATAGCCTGCGCGGCAGCATCTGTTATTCCCGGATGAATCACATACTTCGATACGTCATCGGCATGTTTACCGGGCAAAGCAATCATACCCAGTGTGGTATACTTACCTTCCCACACGCGTATCAATCCTTCAAAGAAAGGACCATACTGGATACCATAATCACCCAGTAACAGGTAAGGCAGTTCTACTGACTCAGACTTCAATTCCTTTCTTATATCCGCCATATCCAGCTGCGGCAGTCTTGATACAGTTATGGCAGGAACAAACCGGCCGCGGGAATGTACCCGTCGTGTACCAGCTTCTGTGCTGCTGATCTCAAAATGAATATCCTTATCCACCTGCTTCAGCAGTACCGTTACATCCAGTGTAGTTTCCACCACTACGGGATGCAACCATAGCAAATCATGCAGTTCGTATTCTTTCAGATTATATAGCATAGTAAATGCTTCCACGGCCATTTCAATATGCGCTACGGCAGGCATCACCATGTTACCTTGCACAATATGTTCTCCGGCCACTTCATCATTAGCCGTAAGCACTTTATGGAACAACACGCCCTCTTCCTGCGGCGACGCTGTGGTATGATAACCATCTATCAGCGGCCTGGCAGGTGCTTCCTTGTGAGGAGTCGCCGGAGTGGCCGCTGCCACCGGCTTTGCAGCCAGCCAATATGACCTGCGTTCAAACGGATACAGCGGCAGCGAGATACGGCCTGCGCCCATATGCTTGTAAAACGGCTCCCAGTCGAATTGCCCGCCGCCCACATATAGTGCTGCCAGTTCCCGCAATGCTGCTGTAAAGCCGGTAGGATAATGCCTGCCTAAAGCATATTCTTCGATCAATGCCGCTCCTCTTGCCTGCCCGGTCTCACTGACCACACCATTCTCGCCGGTCAGCACCTGACCGTTCTCACCGTTGGTCCACTGCTGTAATTGTGTGATGAGATCAGCGGTATTGGTTACGATTAATGCCAGCCTGTATTTAAAATGCATACGGCCGGTGTGCAACGTATAGGCAATATCGGTAAGCAGCTGCCGCTGATCCGGTTGTTGTAACCAGGTCAACAGATCTGCCGCCTTCTGTTGCAGTGCGGCAGCAGTTTTCGCAGAGAGCGCCACCAGGAAGGCCGGTGGCAGCGATTGACTGCGCACCTTGGTTCTTGCCGGCGCTTCTTCCAGTACCATATGGGCATTAGTGCCACTGAAACCGAATGAGCTGACCGCCGCCCTCCGCGGCGACAAGTTCGTTGCGGCCCAGTCTTTCAGTTTTGTGATCACATAAAACGGGCTCTCCGCAAACGGAATCTGCTCATTAGGTGTTTCGAAATGTAAGGTTGGCGGAATCTGCTGATGACGAAGCGACAATACCGCCTTGATCACGCTCGCGATACCGGCAGCTGCCACCGCATGGCCTATAGCGGTTTTCACAGACCCGACTGCACAATACCCTTTCTTATCCGTGAAGGCCCTGAAGGCATTGGTGAGCGCTTCCATTTCAATGGGATCGCCCAGGCGGGTACCGGTACCGTGGCATTCCACCATACCAATAGTATCGGGATGAATATGATAACGTTGGTATACTTCTGTTTCCAGCGCTGTCTGTGATTTGGTGCCAGGCGCCGTAATGCCGTTCGTCTTACCGTCCTGGTTGATACCCGAACCTTTGATGACAGCATAGATCTGATCACCATCAGCCAGGGCTTTTGCCAGCGGTTTCAGGATGATAGCCGCTACGCCCTCTCCCGGCACATAGCCGTTGGCGTTATTATCAAACGCCCTGCATATGCCGTCAGGAGAAAGCATCTCCGCATTGCTGTTGATGACGTAGAAATCAGGTGTCGTAGTAACGAATACCCCTCCCGCAACAGCCATATCACTTTCGCCCTGCTGTATACTGCGGCAGGCCAGGTGTATAGCTACCAGTGATGAAGAGCAGGCAGTATTCAGCGCTACGGCAGCACCTTTGAGATTCAGGTGATAAGCCAGGCGGGCCGCGGTGATAGAAGCGTCATTGCCCCAGAATGACTGCGCCTCTTTCAGCCAGCCATCAGCCGCAATCTTGGTGAGATAGTCCCCGCTGCCCCCGCCGATGTAAATGCAGCAACGGGCGTTGGCAATATGATCATTGGCATAGCCCGCATCTTCCAGCGCATTCCATGCCTGCTCCAGGAACAGCCGCTGTTGCGGGTCTGCGAAGAGCGCCTCCTTGCCGGAAATATTAAAGAACACCGGATCAAACAAATCTATATTATCCAGGAAACCACCTTTTCGGCAATGCGTTTTATCCAGGTCTTTCGGATTGGCGGAGTAGTACGCATCTATATCCCAGCGTTCAGCAGGCACTTCACGGATGGCACTTTTACCCGCAGCCAGGTTCTGCCAGTACATATTGAGATCATCTGCCCCCGGGAAACGGCCAGACATGCCAATGATAGCAATATCGCCAACAGCTTGCCGGGCGGGAACTTCCGGAGGTGGTGCAGGCACCTCAGCTGCTGATGTCCGCACTACTATCTTTCCGATATTCGCGCGGTTCTCCATATAGTCGTAGGCTGATAACAGCTGGTCAAACTCAAATATCTTCCCCACAACCGGCTTGATGGCACCCTGCTGCAACGCCGATACCATTTCCTGCAGGTATCGTTGTGCGTATAGGGGTTCCCGTAGGAGCAGTTTTCTGAGATCAAGGCTATAGAACACCTGGTTATCTGTCATCCTGCTCAGGTTCAGGCGGCCGCTGCTGCGCAGGCCCGTCATCGCAATTTCAATGTAGCGGCCACCGGGCGTAAGCAGGTCCAGTCCTTTTTGTATGGCATCCCCTGAAAGGGTATTGATCACCACATCTACTCCCTTTCCACCAGTGATCTCTTTCACGCGTTCGCTGAAATCCTCTTCCTGATAATTGATAAGGTGATGCACGCCTGCCCGCTGCAGGTATTGCAATTTATCCGCAGAACCGGCAGTTGCAAAGATCTCCGCACCGGCGCCAAGCGCCATCTGTACGGCAATAAGCCCCGTACCGCCGGCAGCGGTCTGTATGAGAATCTTTTCGCCAGGTCTGATAGCCGCAAGCCTGAATGCATGTTCCATGGTCAGGTATACGATGGGTAGCGAACAGGCTTCTTCATAACTTACATTCTCCGGTTTGGCAATCACGGAGCCTTCCCAGACATTCGCCAGTTCAGCCTGCGCACCAAGCCCCTCTCCCATCAGCGCTATCACCGGATCACCGGGTTTGAAGCCTGTTACTTTTGCGCCGGTCTTCTTCACAATACCGGCTATCTCAAAACCAGGTGTAAAGGGAAACGGCGGCATAGTAGGATATAATCCTTTTACACAAAGCAGATCCCCGAAATTCAGCGAGAATGCTTTCACTGCAATCTGCACTTCTTCTTCCTGCGGGTCCGGTAATACCAGTTGCGCTATGGTAACATCAGCAATACTGCCGGGACCATGCACGACCACTGCCTTATACGGTGATCCCGTATGAACAGCACGGGGCTTGTCATTGCTAACCAACACAGGCTTCTCTTCTTTTATCACTGGTACAACAGGACACAGTGAATGAATATGTCCGGATAATTCTGCTATGTTGACATAATCAAACAATACGGACGTCTGTAGTTTAAGCCCTGTACGTTTATTCAACAGGTTAATCAGCCGTACGCCCAATATTGAGTCGATGCCGTACGCCGAAAAAGGTTGCTGCCGGTCAATGTCCATGGTGGTTTCAAGTGTTTCCTGCACACAGGCATACACGATATCGGATAATGAACCCGCCGGCGCCCGTTTCTCCTCAGAAGGTATCAAAGGCTGCTGAACCGCTACAGGCACAGGTTGCAGCTGCCGGATATAATTTGCCAGTTCTTTGATACTGGTATAATCAAACAATACATTGGTGCCGAGCTTCAATCCCAGTTTCTTGTTGATGGCTGCAATAACAGCAACACCGGTAATAGAATCTACTCCCAGCTCCGCAAAAGGCTGATCCTGATTGAGTGCCCGGCCTTTCATCTCCAGCGCTTCCGCCACAATACCGGTTACAAGCGCTGTCATATCTGTACCTATCGTTGTAGCCGGAACTGTTATCGCGGGCGCAGGCGCCGTTACCAGAACCGGTGTATTCACTGTATTTTCCTGCGAGACATGCATAGAAAGCAGACCATCACTTTCTGCTATTAATACCAGCTGTCCCAGCGTGTAGTCTTTACCGTTATGATACCCTGCGATATGCGCATGCCGGAATCCGGCCAGGCCCAGTTGCAGTTTCCACAAGGCAGGGCTGAGCAAAGGCCCGTTCTTGATACGGCAGGAAGCATCTTCAAAGCGCCACCATCCGTCCAGCAAACCGAAAATATAGGTAGTGAATGGTTGTACCGCCATCACCTCATTCAGTACAAGTACGCCACAGGGCGCCAGCAGATGCTTTACTTCCCGCAGCGTAGCCGTCATGTTAACGGTAGCATGCAGCACATTCGCGGCAATGATCACATCATAGCTGCCGGCAACATAATCCTGTTCCGTTACCGGGCGCTCAATATCAAGTACATTAAAATCGACCTGTGGCCAGCTGCCAAACTGCTGGCGGCCGAGTTGTACAAACCTGGCGGAAATATCTGTGAAGCAATATTCCCATGCATGCGGACTGTCATTCAGTGCATGCAGCACTTTGCCCGTGGTACTGCCGGTACCGGCGCCGATCTCAAGAATGCGTACGGGACGGGCATTTCCACGGGCCGCCTGTTCTTCAATATATCCTTTTACGGCTGTTGCCACCAGTTCATTACAGTAATCCACCACAGGGTTACCCTGGTAGATCTTTTCCAGCAATGCAGGCGACCCTGCCGGGAAAAGCAGATCTGTAGCCCTTACACGGCCCGTAAGTATTTCATTGTATACATCGAGGCTGGAGCGCAGTAATGTAGTATGAGCAGACAACTGCGGATACTCATCCATGAATGCCGCTATCTGAACCGCTTCCGGAAGACTGGCAGTCGCCGCCGCCGGTAGTACAGTCACCTGATTATCGGTAATGCTGATGTAACCATTGGCGTACAGAATGTCCAGTAATGCTTCCCACAACCGGTTATAAGCCGGGATAATATGCAGTTGTTCTTTTAATGAAGCAGGCCCGTACTTTTCCTGACTCGTGTGCAAAGCGCCCATCTTGTGGAACGCCGCCAGCAGCCAGGCAGCTGCATACTGATGCAGTTGCGTAAAGCCGGTGATGATCCTTTGCAA
This sequence comes from Chitinophaga sp., assembly GCF_035538455.1. Lineage (GTDB taxonomy): Bacteria > Bacteroidota > Bacteroidia > Chitinophagales > Chitinophagaceae > Chitinophaga. The sequence continues at coordinate 1,158 of NZ_DATLKJ010000052.1, read as the reverse complement.
TGCGGAAAAATCAACCGGTACAGCTTCCAGTCTGCCGGTCAATGGCTGTATGACGGAAGGCATCCTTACCGGCTGCACAAATACCTTCCTGTGCGACTGTATGCCAAGCGCTGCATGTACCTGCTCCCTGATCTTGAGTGGGATCACCTGCGTTATCTGCTGTTGCAGGCATATCGCAATGGCCGCCATTCCTTCTTCTGTAGAAATCGCGCCTATACCCTGGGCTGCGAGCCGCTCCCGGTAATTATCCGTGGCTACTATTCCCACATCACCCCAATAACCCCAGTTCAATATTCTCACCGGTAACCCATACACAGTGGCAGCATAACGTGCCCACGCATCTTCAAAAGTGCTGGCAGCACAATAATTGCTCTGCCCCGCATTTCCGGAGAACGACTGTGCCGATGAACAGAACAAATAAAAATCAAGCGTTTCATTCTTCAGTGCTTCCGTCAGCACCACACTGCCCCGTACTTTGGGCGCCAGCACCTCCTGTAACGATGCAGCTTCCATATTTGCAATGGTACTATCACGCAGCACGATCGCGGCATGTACCACACCATGAATAACACCGTAAGCAGTTTTCACCTGCTGCACTGCGGCTGCCACCGCATCCGCATCTGAAATATCTGTCTGTATATATTTGAAGCGCCCACTATAACCGGCAATCAGCCGGTCATATTTTGCAAGATCTTCATGATACGCCCTTCTGCCAAGAAATACAATCGTGGCCTGGAAATTCATCGCCAGGTATTTACCCAGCTCAGAACCTATTCCGCCGGCGCCACCGGCGATCAGGTATACGCCGCCCTTACGGAATGCGGGCTGACCTGTTACCGGTAATGTTAAAGGCAGGAGCTGCTGCACAAAGCCGCGTCCTTCCCGGAAAGCCATCCACACAGGCTCTCCCGGCTGCTTGCCGGTATGCAGCAGTTGTTGCAATAACGTAGGGGCTTCCCCGTTAAGCGCAGCATCATCGAGATCAATACAGCTGACTTTCCACAAAGGCAGCTCCCTGGACAATGACAGGCAATAACCAGGAAAAGTAGCAGCAAAAGGCGCGGTGATCTCATCTGGGAATACGGACTGAGCCCGCACAGTGATCACATTAAGCGTCATGGCCATATCCTGATAACCATTACGGATGCACGCTTTTAT
>NZ_DATLKJ010000051.1:0-49329 GCF_035538455.1 Chitinophaga sp. | reverse complement strand
TTCCAGGCAATCCAGTTTCATATCCGATTTAGGATGCAGGAAGAATGGGATAGAGTACCTGGATGTGTTCCAGCGTTCGCGTGGCGGGTTCACAACGCGATGCGTGGTGGATTTCAGACGGTTGTTGGTCAGACGTTGTAGCATGTCGCCTACGTTTACCACAATTTGCTCCGGCAGGGAAGTTACAGGTACCCAGTTGTTTTGTTTGTCCAGGATCTGTAATCCATCTGCGGAGGCACCCACCAGCAGGGTAATGAGGTTGATATCTTCGTGCTGTTCTGCCCTGATCGCTGATTTCGGCTCCTGTGTAATAGGAGGGTAGTGAATCGCTCTCAGGATAGAGTTGCCATTATGTATTTTATTGTCGAAATAATTTTCATCGAGGCCCAGGTAGAGGGCGATAGCCTGCAGCAGGTATTTGCCTGACGTTTCAAAGCCGCGATAGGCGTGAAAGAATGTAGGCGTAAATGCCGGAACTTCTCCCACCTGTACGTTTGGCGGGTATTCTGCACTGATGGGGTCATTATCTTCCACGGTCTGACCAAACTGGAAAAATTCTTTCAGGTCTGGTGCATCATAGCCTTTGGCATGTTCTTTACCAAATGAGGTATAGCCGCGCTGGCCTGCCAGTTCCGGGATCTCATAGTGATGTTTGGTATCGTAGGGCAGCTTGAAAAATTGTTGTACGTAATTGTAGAGATCAGCAATCAGTTCATCAGGAATACCGTGATTCTTAACAGCTACAAAACCTACTTCTTCATAAGCTTTTCCCAATTGTTGCACAAAGGCTGCTTTGCGACCGGCGTCGCCGGAGGTAAAATCCGCCAGGTCTACGGAGGGGATGGAGTGGGTAGTTGCCATATCTTTTATTGTTTTGGAGCGCTAAAGGTAGGGAATTATTCAAAATAGCGGTCTTCTCCTTTGTCCATATCTACCACGGCATATCGATCAATTTTATTGATCAGCATTTCATCCATAACATCCACCACATTTTCATAGCGGGCTTTTGCGTCTGCTTTGATGAGAATCATCAGGTCGTTTTTATGAGAAGCTTGATAAACGGCATCTTTTTTCCGGATGATAACGTCCCTGATTCCGCCCTGGTTGGCAAAGCTGCTATAGTGTATCTGTGGTGGCGCGGCGGGGTCATTGCCGATGCCTTCATACCAGGCGATGCGGCCATCCGGCCCCAGTATCAATTTCAGCGCTTTACTGGCCTGCAACGACATCGGATTACCGTCGGTGCGCGGCATCAGGAGGTTCATGGTCCGTGGCTGGGAGAGCGTAGTGGTGAGCATGAAAAAGGTGATCAGCAGAAAACCAAGATCAACCAGCGGGGTCATATCCACACGGGTAGATTTTTTAGTGCTCCTGTTTCTCTTGCCGCTATGGCGGCTGCTTCCGTTGTTGGTATTCATTTCAGCCATAAAATAACGTTTAAGGGTATACGAAAGAACTGTGATAATAAGATGAGGAACTATGCTAATTCCATACGGTTGATTTCTTTTGATTAGCCTGATGGGCGGAGATATAGGCGTGATCAGTTTTTGGGCAATGATTATTTTTTTGATGAAAAGGAAAAGCCCTGTTTCAGTTTTCTGAAACAGGGCTTTTATTATATTTTTTAAATCAGCCTTGATATTCGCTTATCAGAAATATCAATATAATCACAGTTAAAAGTCTGCGCTCTTGGGCGCTCTCGGAAATGCGATCACATCACGGATGTTGGTCATACCGGTGATGAAGAGCATCATACGTTCGAAACCCAGACCGAAGCCGGCGTGGGGGGCAGTACCGAAGCGGCGGGTATCAAGATACCAGCTTAGTTCTTCAACAGGTACATGCATTTCTTCCATACGTTTTACGAGTTTATCATAGTCTTCTTCACGCTGGGAGCCGCCTACCATTTCACCGATGCCTGGGAACAGAATATCCATGGCACGGACTGTTTTGCCGTCCTCATTCAGCTTCATATAGAAAGATTTGATTTCTTTCGGATAGTCTGTGAGGATGACAGGTTTTTTGAAGTGTTTTTCTACGAGATAACGCTCGTGTTCACTCTGCAGATCGGCGCCCCAGGCTTCGATGAGGTACTGGAACTTTTTGCTTTTATTAGGCTTACTGTTTTTGAGGATCTCGATAGCTTCAGTATAAGTAATCCTTACAAATTCGTTGTTCAGTACGAATTCCAGTTTCTCCAGCAGCCCCATTTCACTGCGCTCCTGCTGGGGTTTTTGTTTTTCTTCTTCAACCAGGCGTGCTGCAAGGAATTCGAGATCTTCGCGATTGTGCTCCATTACATATCCGATGATGGATTTAATGAAAGCCTCTGCCAGCGCCATGTTGTCTTCCAGCTCATAGAAGGCCATTTCTGGTTCTATCATCCAGAATTCAGCGAGGTGGCGGGTTGTATTGGAGTTCTCTGCACGGAAAGTTGGTCCGAATGTGTAGATATCTCCGAAGGCCATGGCGCCCAGTTCGCCTTCCAGCTGACCAGATACGGTGAGGTTGGTAGACCTGCCGAAGAAATCTTCTTTAAAGTCTATTTCGCCGTTTTCTGTACGGGGCGGATTCTTCAGGTCCAGTGTAGTGACGCGGAACATCTCGCCGGCGCCTTCCGCATCGGATGCTGTGATAATGGGTGTGTGCAGGTAAACGAAACCCTGTTCGTTGAAAAATTTGTGCACTGCAAATGCCAGCGCATGACGCAGGCGGAAAATAGCGCCGAAAGTATTGGTGCGGAAGCGCAGGTGAGCTATCTCACGCAGGTATTCCAGGCTTGGCCTGTTCTTCAGCTGCAGTGGATATTTCTCCGGATCGCAGTCGCCAAGTATTTCCACGCTGCTGGCTTTCAGTTCCACTTTCTGGCCTTTGCCCATAGAGGGAATAACCTCACCGGTAGCGCTGATTGCTGCACCGGTGGTAATACGCTTCAGCAGCGCAGGATCTGTATCATCAAGGTTAATTACAACCTGTAAATTATTATTGGTAGAGCCATCATTCAACGCTATAAACTGATTGTTACGGAATGACCGTACCCAACCTTTAACCGTTACTTCGTAATGCGTCTTGTCGTCCGACAGGATTTTCTTGACTTTCACTCTTTGGCTCATAAAATTTAAAATTTTTAGGTTTGCAAAAATAAGTGTTATCCTTCATAGTCCATATACCCCTGCGGTTGCTTCTTCAGATATTTACTGTCTTATATTGCAAATAAAATGTTAAAAATCTTTATAACTTGAAAAGTCAGCCATAGGAGCAGCAAGCGTGGGCGGCCCGGCCGCAACGCCGCTACCACTGGTTAACAAGAGCAGTATAAACATCGTAATACGGGGTGCTGTAGGGCTTCCGGGGCTAAATTTTTTTGGATAATAATAAAAGTTGTTTTAATCTTGCGGTATAATCTGACTGATTAAGTTCATTTTCCAATCTTCATCAGCAGTTCCTAAACTCAATCATTCCCTATCAAATTTAATAATCTATTAAATTTCTTGACGCAAAAACAATTATTTGTAATTGGTGTATGTTGGTATGCAGTGGTACCCGCCTCACAACCTTCTAAAATTTGACAACACAGATGATGTACGACATCTTACAACTGAACGACATGCTCGTTCCTGAGCTGCTTGACATTGCAGAGAAGCTTGATGTTCCCAACGCAAAAAAACTGAACAAACAGGATCTTATCTACAAAATTCTGGACAAACAAGCGGTAATGGCCTCAGAAGATAACCAGTCCAACGGAGAAGAGAAAAAAGCACGCAAACGTAAGCCTGTAAAGAAAGACGAAATAAATCACGTTGCTGAAGAACCGGCTGCTGCTGAAGAAAAACCAGCTGCTAAAAAAGCTGCTAAGAAGACTACAGGCACTAAAGCTAAAGACGCTGAAGAAGCACCAGCTCCGGCACCCAAACCCAAAGTAAAAGACTTCGAAATAGATCTGGATAGTATTCCTTCCCTTACTTTCGATGATGATGATGATATTATCATTCCTTCATTCACTGAAGATGAAGTAGAAGAAGAGGAGGAGGAAGAAGAACCGGTTGCTGCTCCACAGGCAGAAGAGGAAGACGACGATGATGATGACTTTGTGATGCCTGATACTATTGAAACTTCTTCACCAGCTGCTCAGAAAAACCGCTTTCCTAAGAAGGACGTGGCTTTCAACATTGAGTTCGACGGTGTGATTATAAGCGAAGGCGTGCTGGAAATGATGCCTGATGGCTATGGTTTCCTCCGCTCTTCTGATTACAACTATCTCAGTTCTCCTGACGATATTTATGTGTCTCCTTCCCAGATCAAATTGTTTGGTTTGAAAACAGGAGATACTGTGAAAGGCTCTGTACGTCCGCCAAAAGAAGGCGAGAAATACTTTGCCCTGCTGAAAGTGGAAACTATCAACGGTAAGTCACCGGAAGAAGTACGTGACCGCGTACCTTTCGATTACCTGACTCCTCTTTTCCCATTCGAAAAATTAAGACTCACTACCACTTCCAATAACTACTCCACCCGTATCATGGATATGTTTACCCCGATTGGTAAAGGGCAGCGCGGATTGATCGTAGCCCAACCGAAAGTAGGTAAAACCATGTTGCTGAAGGAAGTAGCCAACGCTATCGCTACCAACCACCCTGAAATTTATCTGATGGTGGTACTGATAGACGAACGTCCTGAAGAGGTAACTGATATGGAACGTAGCGTGAAGGCGGAAGTGATTGCCTCCACCTTCGACGAGCCGGCTGAAAAGCACGTGAAGGTATCTGCCATCGCATTGCAAAAAGCAAAACGTCTTGTTGAATGCGGCCATGATGTAGTGATCCTGCTGGATTCCATCACCCGTCTCGCAAGAGCGCACAATACCGTAGCTCCCGCTTCCGGTAAAGTGTTGAGTGGTGGTGTGGAAGCAAATGCCATGCAGAAACCTAAACAATTCTTCGGTGCTGCACGTAAAATAGAACACGGCGGCTCTCTCACCATCCTGGCCACTGCTCTGATTGATACAGGCTCCAAGATGGATGAGGTGATCTTCGAAGAGTTTAAAGGAACTGGCAACATGGAGTTGCTCCTGGATCGTAAACTGGCCAACAAACGGATTTTCCCGGCTATCGATGTTTCTGCATCCTCTACACGCCGCGACGATCTGCTGCTGGACAAGGATTCACTCAAACGTATCCACATCCTGCGCAACCACCTGGCAGACATGAATACAGATGAATCTATGCACTTCATGCTGCAACACATGCGTGGAACCAAGAATAACGAAGAGTTCCTGATTTCCATGAACGGATAATCGTAAACATATTCAGCAAATAAAAAACCCGTCGGTATTCCTGACGGGTTTTTTATTTGCTGAATATGTTTACGATTAATAGTTGTATTTCTTCTGCTGCCCCGGAGCAAATGGTTTAGCGGATTTGGTACCATAGATCTTTTTCGCTTGTCCCGGCGGCAATCCATGTGGATTACCTCCTTCATATACAGGATAGCTTGTTACACAGCTACCCACCATGAAGCTGGTTAGCGCCAGTAACAGAAGTAGTTTACAGTTTCGCATGACAGATTGAATTTTATTTATACGGCATAAAAAGACAAAAACCCCGCCACGTTTAAAGTGGCGGGGTTTTTCCAATCTATTAACCCTATAACTATCTTATGTTAAACACTTAACTGATCAACAATTAGAAGATAAAGTTCACACCCAGGTTGAACTGTCTGGTAAAGGTGAAGTCGAAATTGCTATGGTTAACTTTAACGTCAGTGCCTTCGAATTTCTCCTGACCGTAAGCGTAGCTCAGGCCACCGAATGCACCTTCAACCATGAAGTGAGGAGTAACAAAGTAAGTGATACCAGGCAGTACATTTACTTTGAAACCGTTGGTTTTGCTGTAGTCTTTATCTGCTCTTTTCTCTTTTTCGTAAGCGTAGCCTGCATTAGCTTCTGCGAAGAATGCAAATTTGCTCTGACCCAGCATGTGGTAGTTACGAACAAATACACCAGGATAGATAGCAGTGGTATTGTTTTTTACACCGTTGATTTTGTCAAAAGTGAACTGAGTTTCAGCGAAGAGACCAACTACCCAGTTAGAATTCAGTGCCATACCTACTTTTGGGCTAACACCAAAACCAGTATTAGTGGTTTTCTTGTCTGTATCTTTAGTTTTTTCAGACTTTGTGTAAACGTTTACTGTTCCACCCAGGAGAATATCGCCTTTCTTTAACTGAGCCTTTGCTACTTGTGCACCAAACAGTGCTACTGCGGCCATTACAATCAACTTTTTCATCTTTCGTAAAATTTAAATATACATTAAAACTGTTCTATACTTCTTTGATTCTTCTACATACATTAAAGCCATTCTTAGTTGAATGTTGGTCGATATCTCAATCCATTGAAAAATATGGTGAGTACTTTTTTTTCGCGGTCCATGAAGCATCTCAGCCCCTTGCGGTCGGTTGGGTCAAAGCTTGTGGCCTGCCATTTACACCAGATTACCCAGAGGCCAAACAGCACGCTTACCAGCAATTCTGCAATACACTCTGTGTCAATCTCTTCACACAGCTCGCCGGTACTGATTCCCTTTTTGATAGTGGTAGAAAGAAAGGCTGTTTCTACCTGCTGCAATAACTCTTTGATCTGTCGCATCAGGCTGGAAGGCATTTCCTTTACCCACTCGTTCACGCCGAACAGGAAGTGGTATTCTAACAGCATCTTCTCTTTCAGCTCCAGATACCGGTTCATAATCGCATCAATGGAGGGCGCTTCCTCCACGTAGTCAGACATGTCCACAAAACAATCTGCGATCATGCGCTCTACCACCGCCACATAAATGGATTCCTTGTCGGAAAAATAGTAATACAAAGAGCCTTTTGAAATGGCCAGATCTCTTGCTATCTCCTCCATGGTAGTTTTAGACAATCCAAACCGTTTGAAGCGCTTTAGGGCTGCTTCCAGTATTAAGGTTCGTTTTAGGTCTTGTTCTGCCATAGAATACTTTACCAGTCTGTGTTCTGACTGTCTGACTATTTCGTTTGACGAGTCAAAAGTACAACCAAAAGTAATTCACACAAATTTTTTTGTTAAGAAATTGTTACGTATTCTTCGCGCACTAAGTGAAACAACAAGAAAAGTACAAACCTCTCAATGTCGTGTAAAAAACAAACTGTTTTATTGAATGAATCAATAAAAGCCCACAAAAAAAATTGAAAACAGCTAATTACGGTAATGTATATACGCGATAGGAAAGTATTAAGCACCGTGAAGTCTGGTCATCAGATCGCGTTTCCTTCGCTCGGTGATATCCAGTACTACACCGCTTTTCAGCACTACTTTTCCATTGCCCGCATCTGCGTGGCTTACATTGGAAAGCTGTACCATCTGCATATTGTTGATCTGGTAAAAGTGGAGGGAGGTAAAGAGGTCGGCGTAGTAGCGGAATGGACGCTCTGCGCGGATATACGCTCCGGATGAGAGGTGGAAAAGACAGTTGTCCAGGTTGGCTTCCAGGTATTCCACGGTTTTCAGCAGAACCGTATGAACTTCACCGGTATCATCCTGCAACAGTAGTTGCAACGAAGCCTGGCCGTTATTGTTGAAATTTTCCAGCAATACCTGGTACCGCTGTTTGCTGCTGTTATTGGAGATCCGAGATGTTACGAGGTTCACAGCCTGCACCAGGCTTTCTTTATCGATAGGTTTCAGTATCAGCTCTACTTCGCTGCACCGGATAATGTGCATGAACTTTTTCTCAAAAGCGGTCACAAAAACTGCTTCGAAAGGCACCTCCGGCTGGGTGCCCATGAGCACATCAAACCCGGTGCCATCGGGCATTTCAAGGTCAAGGAATACCAGCCCCGGGCGATGCTCCAAAATTTTGGCAATACCCTCTGTACAGTCCGATGCCATATCTGCTATAATGATGTGCGGACAATATTTCTCCAGCATCAGGGCAATGATGTCCCGGCTGTTTCTCTCGTCATCTATAATGATTGCCTTTATCATAAGTATCTTACTAACGGTGGTGCATATGTGATTACAGCTGCGGTATGAGTATCCTTACTACAGTGCCGCTCTCTTCTTCGTTTTGAGCAGATTTGTCTATGATCTCAATTACTATCTCTGTGTTGTACATTTTGTTCAGCAGTTCTGCGCGGTTCAGGCTTATTTCCATGCCTGAAGACTGATGGTGTTTGGGTAGCGTGCGTAGTGATTTTGATTTCGCAATGCCTATACCATTGTCTGCAACTATACATTCCAGCATATCTGCAGCAACCTGGTTAAAATGGATGGACAGCTTGCCTATTGGCTGCTGTGGGTTGGTCATGCCATGTTTTACAGCATTTTCCACATAGGGTTGCAGTAGCATGGCCGGTATTTCTAATTCGGCAGTGGCAATAACGGGGTCAACAATGATTTCGTATTCCATCCTGTTTTCAAAACGCATTTTCTCCAGTCCGAGGTAGGTGTTCAGATAAGTGATCTCATCTGCGAGCGATATGAAATTCCTGCGGGAGAAATCGAGCGTCTTGCGGATCAGGTAGGAAAAATCAGAAAGATATTTCTGTGCGTACTCGTAATCACGCTGCATGACAAACAGCTGGATGGAATTGAGGCAGTTGAAAATGAAGTGTGGGTTAATTTGTGCCCGGATGGCTTTTAGCTCAATTTCAGTAAGTTTTTTGTCGTATTCTATTTCCAGTTGCTTTTTCCGTTGTTCTTCCAGCTCCTGTTTCCTGCGGAGGATCTCTGTGGTCTGTTCTTTTACCAGTTCTTCCAGTTGTTCATTCAGTTTGCGTTGCAGCTCCTTGTTCTTGTTCAGCTGTTTGATCAGCAGCTCCTGGGTCTTGGTTCTTTCATGATGTACCAGCTTGTTACGATAGCTGAGACCGGCGAGGAAAAACATAGCCTGCAGCAGCACGCCGCCGATCAACAGTATGGTGGGAGCAGCCAGCTCGCCTAGTGCGCTGAGCAGGCCAAGCGGACGTATGTGCATCAGAAAAGAGCCGAGGCAGGCAAGATAGAGGCACACAGAGCCAAACAGGAAGAAGCGCACCAATGGGTGGTGCCGCGAACGCTTTGCCAGCGCTATGAAAATAGCCAACAGTGGTACCAACGTGCAGAAATAGACGTAGCTGTATATAATGGTTGGCAAGTGGTATCGTTCTGTCGCAATACAATACATGCATACAATGATCAGCCCGCCTACTATGGCGGCTACCCAGGTGAAAACGCGTTCCATAAAGGGATAGCGTTCCCGCAGGTTAAGGAAGGTATTGCCAAACAGCAGGTACATCAGGTAGAAGCAGAACAGCAACCCCGGTACATCCCAGTAATATTTAAGCATCGGCCAGCGATGAAAGAAGGAAAGCTGGTAAGGTTTGCTTTCCAGCCGGAGCGCAAAAAAAAGTATCAGTCCGAGTATATAGGTGGCAAAGTACAGATAGGATCTGTCTGGCAGTTGTATATAGTTGATGATGGATATACTGAAGAAAACGATCAGCATGCCCAGCAGTACCTGTATTACGAGGGCCTCCTTCCTGTAGATGGCGAGTTGTTTGTTGTGAAATTCTGCGAAGCCGGAAGCATTATAGAGGGTGGGCATTAAGGGGTTCTCATTGTAGGACTTGTTGATAATGTGCAGGTAAAAGGTACGGGTGCTTCCTGGTGGGACCACTACCCTGAAGCCGTAATGGTCCCATCTTTCCACCCCTCCTATATCGAGCATGAGACCTGTTTTCATCAGCAGGTGACTGGAGTCGCCGGGCGGTTGTACATACCAGTACATATAGTCATGCCAACCGGCAAACATTGTGGCAGACAGCTCTTTGTTGCTGGTATTCCTTATACGCAACCGCAGCCAGCAGTTGTTTACGCGGCCATTATTTTTTTTATAGTTATGAAAGATGCCGTCATGATGCACGAAGGGCAGGTGGGCCGCTTCGCGGATGGTCAATTGTCCTTCTCTATCTGCCAGACTAGCCATGTAGGGGCGCAAGTCCATATTTGCCGTAGCAAATACAGAGTCGGTAACGAGCGTATCTACCGGGGTGTAAGATTTAGTGGCAAAAGAATGTGCAGTGTACAACAGTGCCAATAATAGGACGACGCGCTTCACAAGAAGTTATAAGTTTTGTTATAATAAGTTATCGATGGCTTTTGCCAGCGCTTCATCTTTAGCGGTTACGATATTACCTGCGTCATGTGTATTCAGATAGATTTCCACCTTATTGTACACGTTGGTCCAATAAGGATGATGGTCCATTTTTTCGGCTACCAGGGCCACTTTGGTCATGAAAGCAAATGCTTCGCGGAAATCCTTGAAAGTAAAGGCGCGGTAAAGCTGATTGTTTTTTTCCTCCCACATAAACTGGAATTTTAAAAGATAAAAACTGGCGGCCTTCCACTAGGTACTGGTCAAATTATTATGCTGCTGTATGTGCTTCTGCTTAAAATATGAGGTTCATCTTATTTTTGATATCCCTGGTGTCCAGTAAAGATACTAATTGTACCAGCGGAACTTGCCGTAAGTCTTCCAATAATTTTTTTATGTCTTCTGATTGATAATAGTCACCCTTAATCATCCACAGAAAATGGATATGTTTCAGTTCCGGGAGCAAAAATTCTGCCTGGCAATGATTGTTATAAAAATAGTGCGAGACAGAATTGGTTGGTTCGTGGAAGTCCAGGACGGTAAAGTGAAACAGCCTGTTTTTCTTTGACAGTGTGATTTCCAGGTTATTATTGACCCGGAAGTTGGTATGCATATGCCTGTTAATTTGCCAGCAGAGCTGGTAGTCGCGGGCAGAAGACGCAATACCGATGAGGTAGGTGCTTTCGAAAAAGTCTTCTACCAGTTGCTCCTGGTCCAGTTTTAATTTTAGTACTGACATATTACAAAAGTAACACTGTAAAGGTTGTAATGTGATACTGCCGGTTGAACTTTACGATAATTTCTTTCTGATGACCTTGCGTGATTTTTTTTCTCCGGGGTCCCAGAAGACTTCTTTGAAGTTGATGATTTTGTCTCCTTTCACTGTGATACCCTCCTGTTCCAGCAGATCCTGCATGAGGGTAGGGGTGGCGAAATGATGTCTGCCGCTTAGGATACCCGAGCTGTTTACCACACGGTGTGCAGGCACTGCGGGCTTTGCACTACCCGCGCCATGCATAGCCCAACCGACCATACGGGCCGTTAGCCTGATGCCTGATGCTTCTGCAATGGCGCCATAGGAGGTAACACGGCCACGCGGAATTTTACGGACTATTTTATAGACAGTATCGAAGAAAGAAGGCGATTCATTGGTCTTTTTCTCTGTCTTTTTTGTCACTCCTTTTTTGGAGGAGGGCAGTTCTTTTGGGCTCTGGTACGTTTTCATATGAAAAAGGACAATGTTTACAACCGTTGCCACAGCAGTAGCCACGGTCGAGGTGATATTTTTCAGTAAAAACCATGTAACCCTCCTCGTTATAATAAAAATCAATCTTCTCCACCAGCGGTTGCTTCATCGGAAGGCAGTTTTATGCTGCGCCAGTCCAGTGGTTCGGCGGGCAGCCTGAATTTGAGGTACCGGATGATCCTGCCATCTGCGAGGTGCATTCCTTCGTAGAAGGTCTGTATTTTGAGCAGTGGTGGAACTTCCGGTAACGCATATACGTCAGGAATATTTTCCAGTAATGTACAGCCGGCTGCGGTAATTACTTCCTGTGTGAAAGCATACAACTCAGGCGAGTCTGTTTTCAGATTAATAGTGGCTCCTGGCGCCAGGAGTGGCTGGTATACCTGCAGAAACCTGGGATGGGTCAGTCTTTTCTTGGCTTTGGACTGTCGGAGGAATGGGTCCGGGAAAGTGATCCATATGTCTTTTAACTCTCCAGGCGCAAAATAATCTGCCAGCTTTTCAATCTGGGTACGCAAAAAGGCCACATTGGTCAATGATTCATGGAGGGCTGTTTTGGCGCCTTTCCAGATGCGGTTGCCTTTCAGGTCCACACCGATAAAGTTCTCGTCTTTCACCAGGCGGCCTAGTCCAAGGGTGTAATCGCCCTTGCCGCAAGCAAGCTCCAGGGTAATCGGAAGGTTATTTTTAAAGAATTGATGCCAGTTTCCCTGCATGCCTTCCGGATATATTAATACGTTGGGGAAGGTCTCGATTTCAGCAAAGCGTTGTAATTTTTTCTGTCCCATTTCCGCAAAAGTAGCGGGATTTTTTGAATAGACGGAATAGAAAGGCGTGTTTTCCTATGGGATATTGCTATCCTACGGCCCTGATCCATACAGGAATCTGGGCGTTGAGGTGGACTTGATGCGGTGCTTTAGGGGCTTCGGGGTATCCATATGGGATTTAGGCTTCCCAAAAACAAAAAAGCCCATAAGTATTACTTATGAGCTTTTGCTTTTGCGTAGCTGTAGGAGGAGGAGTCGAACCTCCACGGGGCGGTTAGCCATAATACAAGTAAGATTAGTGGTCAACCCAATTATATTACGGTTTATCCCGGATTCCCCACCCTCGAGACAAGAGGGCATGTCTGCCAGTTTCATCATCCCACAATTTTTATTATCATTACCAGCGATTGCTTTTCAGTAACTGTTTTCGTAATGATTATGATGCAAATCTAAACAGACTGGCTATTTCTTGCAAATTTTTTAAGAAAAATTTTTGAATTTTCGATATTTTTTAAATATTTGCATATAACTTTAAAACATTCAAAAACAAATTGTAAAAATGAGCCACAATTTGAATATTGACAAACTCGATTTACAGATTATCAGCGAGATGATGAACAATGCTGAAATCTCCTACGCTGATCTGGGGAAGAAGCTGTTCGTATCAGGAGGCACTATCCACGTGAGAATGAAGAAATTGCAAGAACTAGGTATAGTTAAAGGTACTAAATTACATGTAGATCTGAAAATGATTGGCTACGATGTTATTGCCTTTATAGGCATTTACCTGGAAAAGAGTTCCATGTATGATACTGTTGCCAAAGAATTAAGGAAGATCCCTGAAATGGTGCGCCTCAATTATACCACCGGAAGTTATAGTATGTTTGCAGAGATCATCTGTAAAGATATTACGCAGCTTCGCCGTATCCTGCATGATGAACTACAGAAAATCAAAGGAATAGAAAGAACCGAAACCCTGATCTCTCTGGAAGAAAGCTTTTATCGTACTATCAACGTGGTGGAATAACGTAAGAAAGGATGAAACGGCCTGTTGCTATTTCATGCTTAATTACTAATTTCCGTCATGGTTACAACAGAAATTGCTGAAAAAATTGAGCGGCTCGAAGAAAAGTATGCCGCTATGGGCCAGAGCCTGTCCGCCTACCTCGACGGCCTGCTTTACGCCGACTACCTGACTTACTGGGACTATATTCAACTGGATGTGTTGCTTAACCTGCAACATCCGCGCACGCCGATTCCGGATGAGAACATCTTCATCATTTATCATCAGATAACGGAATTGTATTTTAAACTTTCGCTGCAGGCGATCGAACAGATTTGCCTTGCACCGGAGCTGACTGTTGATATTTTCAATACGCAATTGAAACGGATCAACAATTATTTCCGTAACCTCATCAACTCTTTCGAGATTATGATTGACGGTATGGATAAGGAGCAGTTTCTGCAGTTCCGTATGGCACTGCTGCCTGCCAGCGGGTTCCAGAGCGGACAATTCCGCATGATAGAGATATCATCCACTGGGTTATTGAACCTGGTGTATGAGCCCCAGCGTCCGGAATTAAGAGATAAAGAGCTTAAGGAAGTACTTGAGCACATATATTGGCGCAGCGGAGCTACCGAATTGGCTACAGGTAAGAAGACGCTTACCCTGCGTCAGTTTGAACTGAAGTATATGGAGCCTTTTCTGAAACTGGCCACCCGTTACCGGGAAAGTAATATTCAGGCCAGCTACCTTAAACTTACGCCTGCACAGCAACAGGAAGTGGCGCCGTTGCTCAGGGAGTATGACCTGAATATCAATGTACGGTGGCCACTGATGCATTATAAGTCAGCCGTGAGGTACCTGCACAAAAGGCCGGAGGATATTGCCGCTACAGGCGGTACTAACTGGCAGCAGTATCTGCCTCCGAAAAATAAGCGCATCGTATTCTTCCCGGAACTATGGACCGAAGAAGAGCTGAGCAACTGGGGAAAGCTGGCGATGGGTGAGTAGCCTATACGTCGAGTTTTTGTGTAGTAAATCTTTTTATAAAATATGCCAGCAGCGGTACATCCACTTTCTCCAGCGGGTGTGCCATATCCGGCAACACTGTCATTTGTGCTTGCGGCAATGCTCTGTACACTTCAATTGTCTCCTGGAAAGAAACCATGTTGTCTTTATCGCCCATCATTAACATGCAGGGAGAGATAATCTGATTGTAATCCGGCTGTTTCAGCAGCGTCTGGTGCCCGAGATCGCTGATCAGCTGGGCAGTGTGGGCTACCACTTCCTTCCAGTTTCCGGGGGCGTGGCGTGTTTCCAGCTCCCTGGCAAAGACGGGGACCTTTTCTTCAATCAATGCAGGGTCCAGGTGTCTGACCTCTTTGCCGGCAGTGGCCTCATTCCAGTTGTATTTGGTGGCCAGTGTTATAATGCGGCCTATCCGCTCCGGGTGATGCCGGGCCAGGTACATGGCTACATAGCCGCCCATGCTGTAACCAAAGATGTGTGTGTAATCCAGCTGCTTTTGTTCGAGATATTCCAGTACCTCGGACGCAAATACAGGAATACTGAATCCTTTTTCTGAGAATGGGGTGGCGCCATGACCGCTGAAATCTAACAGGTGTATATCATAGTGGGGCTCCAGCTGTGTTGCCAGCGTTTTAAACTGGCTGCTGGCACCTAATGCGCCATGTAAAAGGAGTATGGGGAGTTTAGTCGTTTGCATTGACTAAAACTAGGAATTATGAAGCAATAGCACAACATTAGTTTTTATTGCCGGTATCAGAACGCCAGGAGCGGCTGACGACCACGGCTACACTTAACACTTCCTCATATTTTTTTGTTATGTTTGCATTGATGTTGTCATTTACTATCTTCACTTTGAGATGCTTCTACATCAAACAATAATACTTTTTTAAATACTGACAATGGAATACAATACCACCCGTAATCACCTGATAATGAAGGAATATGGCAGGAATATCCAGAAAATGGTGGAATTCCTGGTTACCATAGAAGATGACGATGACCGCCAACGCAATGCTATGGCTGTGATAGAGTTGATGGGTACTCTCAACCCTCATCTGAGGAATGTGGAGGATTTCAGACACAAATTATGGGATCATATTTTTAATATTTCCGGTTTTTCCCTGAAAGTAGAGTCACCATATCCGATTCCGACACATGAAACGCTGTCTAAAAGGCCGGAAAAGTTGTCTTATCCTAAAAAATATCCCAGGAACCGCCATTTCGGCAAGAACCTGGAACTCGTTATAGACAAGGCATTACATGAAGACAACCCTGAAAAAAAGGAGGGCTTCACCCAATGTATAGGCAACTATATGAAGTTGGCTTACTCCAACTGGCATAAGGAGAATGTACACGATGACGCTGTTAAGGCTGAGCTGTTGTCTATTTCCAACAACCAGCTGGATTATCAGCCCGGACACAGCGTTCCATCTTCCCAGAACTTCAGCTCCGGCGGCGGCAATGCTGCCAGCGGAGGAGAACACTTCCGTTCCGGCAAACGTAAAAACTTCCAACAGAACAATAAGTTCAAAAGCGGCAATAGCGGCGGAAAGAACGCAAATAACAATAAGAACAAATACAAAAACAGGAACAAGTGAGCAGCGCTTTTGAAGTAAGAGGCGGCAACCGTCTGAAGGGTGAAATTATACCGCAGGGTGCCAAGAACGAAGCTTTACAGATCATCAGTGCAGTAATGTTAACTCCGGAGAAAGTGACCATTCACAATATTCCGGACATTGTCGATGTTAACCTGCTGATCGAATTACTGGGGGATGCTGGTGTTAAGATTAACCGTATCAGCCGCGACAAATGTGAATTCCAGGCTGATGACATTGACCTGGATTATCTGCAGAGCCCGGAGTTTAAAAAGAAATCAGGCAGGCTGCGCGGATCAGTAATGATCGCGGGCCCGTTGCTGGCGCGATTTGGGAAGGCGTTTATCCCCAAGCCCGGAGGCGACAAAATAGGCCGCCGCCGTCTGGATACACATATTATCGGCTTCGAGAAATTGGGCGCCGGCTTTGTGTATGATAATGATGATAACTTCTTCAGGTTGGAAGCCCCAAATGGTCTCAAGGGCACCTATATGCTGCTGGATGAGCCAAGTGTTACCGGTACTGCCAACATCGTAATGGCAGCCGTTCTCGCGGAGGGCGTCACTACTATTTATAATGCAGCCTGTGAACCTTATCTGCAGCAGCTCTGCAAGATGCTGAACAGCATGGGTGCACGTATCACTGGCGTTGGTTCTAATCTGCTTACCATTGAAGGCGTAAGAAAACTGGGAGGCTGTCAGCACACCATGTTGCCGGATATGATTGAGATCGGTTCCTTCATTGGTCTTGCCGCCATGACGCAGAGTGAGCTGACCATCAAGAATGCAGGGGTAGACAGTCTCGGCATTATCCCCGAAAAATTCCGTCAGCTTGGTATACAGCTGGAAATAAAAGGAAATGATATTTACATCCCGTCTCAGGAAACATATGAAATTCAGACTTTCCTTGACGGTTCTATACTCACCATTGCAGATCATCCCTGGCCGGGCTTCACACCTGACTTGCTCAGTATTGTGCTGGTAGTGGCTACGCAGGCCAAAGGCAGTGTGATGATACACCAGAAGATGTTCGAAAGCCGCCTGTTCTTCGTAGACAAACTGATAGATATGGGCGCACAGATTGTATTATGTGACCCGCACCGTGCAGTAGTGATAGGCCTGGGCCGTCAGCACGCCCTGCGTGGCATTACCATGTCGTCGCCGGATATACGCGCTGGTGTATCTCTGTTGATCGCCGCTCTCAGCGCGGAAGGCAAGAGCACCATTCAGAATATAGACCAGATTGACCGAGGCTACCAGTATATAGATGAGAGATTGAGAAACCTGGGTGCTGACATAAAGAGAGTGTAAACAGTATTAATGGAAAAAAGGATTATCATTATCACCGCTCCCTCCGGAGCGGGTAAGACTACCATAGTAAAAAAACTATTGGCCAGCATGCCTGTGCTGGCCTTTTCTATTTCTGCCGCAACACGCGCAGCACGTGACGGCGAAGTAGACGGAAGGGATTATTATTTTCTTTCTGCTGAAGCGTTTCATCAGAAGATTGCCGAACATGCTTTTGCTGAGTATGAAATGGTGTATGCCGGGAAATATTATGGTACCCTGAAAAGTGAACTGGAGCGCATCTGGCAGCAAAGCCAGATCCCGATGGTGGACATTGATGTGAAGGGTGCATTATCCATCAAAGAACTATACCAGGAGAATGCGCTCACGATCTTTATTGAACCGCCTTCACTGGAAACACTGCGTGACAGACTCAGTGAGCGGGGCACGGAGACACAGACTTCACTGGAAGAGCGTTTGGGCAAGGCGCGTTATGAACTTTCTTTTTCCCATGAATTCGATCATGTGGTAGTAAACGACCAACTTGAAAGGGCGTATGAAGAAGTGAAAAACCTGATCACTGATTTTTTGAAGATAAGATAGCAGGTTGATCGTTGGTTGTCCTAATTCAGTATTTTTGTCAGGATGGACGGATACACAATTATCATTTTAGTTTTTCTCGTATTGCTGGCCGGTTTCTTTGCCGGTATTGAAGCTGCGTTTGCGAATGTGAACAAGCTGAGTATTGAGTTGAAAAAGAAGCAAGGCCGTGCTACTGGTAAGATCCTTGCCAGTCTCAACGAAAACCCGAGTCGCTTCCTGGCTACGAGCCTGGTGGGCCTCACAATCACCCTTGTTGTTTACAGCATTCTGGTAGCAGGCTTTTTCGAGCCTGTATGGGAAGCCAGCAGCGCCACTCCTGAAAGTGTGCCTATGCCGGTGGTAATCCTGCTGGAAATACTGCTTGCTACGCTGATAATACTTTTTCTGGGCTTTTTCATTCCGCGTGCGGTGTTCAGATCCCGCCCCGAAACATTACTGAGCTTTTTTGCACTGCCCATTTCGATGGTGGCAAAGCCATTGTATATTATTGGCAATGTACTTGTGTCTATTTCAGAATGGGTGCTGAAATACCTCTTTAATGTACGGATACTGGAGAACCGGGAATCCTTTACCCGCGTGGATGTGGAGCATTTCATCCGTCAGTCGCAGCAGCACATTGAGAGCCAGGAGCTGAATACGGAACTGTTTGAAAATGCACTGTCACTTGCTCATGTTAAGATCCGTGGCTGTCTTATTCCCCGCAAGGAAATAGAAGCGCTCGACATCAAGAGTCCTATAGCAGAAGCACGGAATAAGTTTATGGACACGAAGCTTTCAAAGATCATTATCTATGAAGGCTCTATCGATAACATTCTCGGTTATATTCATCAGCTGGATATGTTCAAGAGTCCGCAGGATATCAGTAGTATCATTCATCCGATACTGGCGGTGCCGGAGACGATGAGTGCTATTGATCTGCTGAGTAAGTTCAATAAAGAGCGTAAGAGCATTGCCTGGGTGGTAGATGAATTTGGCGGCACTGCAGGTATCGTAACTATAGAAGATGTGCTGGAAGAGATCTTTGGTGAAATCAAAGACGAACATGATGTAGAAGAGTTTGTGGAGAAACAGATCGCTGAGAAGGAATACATTTTCTCCGGCCGTCTTGAGCTTGATTACTTAAATGAAAAGTATGGGCTCGATTTTCCTGAAGACGAAAGTGAAACACTGTCCGGTTATATCATCAATCATCACGAGACTATTCCTAAGATTAAAGAGCGGATCATTATAGACGACTATGAATTTGATATTCTGAACGTTACGGATACACGCATTGAGATGGTGAAAATGAAAATTCTCGTGTAGGATTGATCCGATTACAATTGCGCATACGATGTTTATATGATTTATTGTTTTTGTTAATGTTAGCTTAAAACGGGCACAATAACATCCTCTGCTAAAACGTTTTTAAAAAAGTAGTAGGAATTTAACACGGATTGTATACATTTGCCGTGGATGATGTAACACAATGATTTGATTTTTGTTAAAAGGTTGTAAAAAAAGTGTTCCAACATTGATAATAAAATAATTCTTGTTATTTTTGTATTACAAAATAAAAGCGACCAGTAATCTTACTTATTCTGAACGCTTGCCATCAATTAGGTAAGTAGTTTGACTGGAAGCCAAAGACATTCTCGAATTCAACTTTTTTGGGGTTAACAAACAATGGATGAAAGGCCGGCTCTTGATTCTTCTCGGGCTGGCTCTTTTTTTTGTTTCAACTCATCTGTACTCTTGCGGCTTTTATCTGGGCTGTTTCTCATTTTCAGCGATACTCTCTTTCTTCCGTCCGGAAAATTTTCTTTCTTAAATGGACATTAAAATCACTGTACTTTATCCATGTACGGCTGTAATTTGTTGTATTCAACAACTATATTTGTGATCCTGAAAGCAGGATCTGTTTAGAATTTCGTTCTACTATAACATAACACATGCTAAAGAAACTATTCGCCAATAATGACGACAAGGCAGAGATGTCTTTTTTCGATCACCTTGAGGACCTGCGGTGGCACCTGGTAAGGTCGGCATTTGCCCTTGTGGTATTCAGTGGATTTGGATTTGCCTATGGTGGATGGATCCTGGATAATGTTATTTTCGGGCCAACCAATGCTGATTTTCCGTCCTATATCGTTCTCTGTAAACTGGGCCACTGGCTGGGACTTAGCGAGAGTCTCTGTATCACTCCTGCAAAGATTCAGTTTCAGAATTTCAAAATGACGGGGCAGCTTATGCTGCAGTTCAAGCTGGCTTTTGTGATTGGTTTTATATGCGCATTTCCGTATATCTTTTGGGAATTCTGGAGATTTGTGAAGCCTGCTCTGAAAGAGAATGAGTTGAAAGGAGCCAGGGGGGCTATTTTTTGGGTGTCTTTCCAGTTCTTCCTGGGGATATGTTTTGCTTATTTCCTGATGGCACCCTTTACTATTAATTTCCTGGCATCTTATACAATTACAGACAAGGCGATCAACCAGTTTTTCATGGACGATTATTTTGATCTGATTACACAGATTGTACTGGGGCTGGGATTGCTGTTTGAATTACCTGTTCTGGTATTTTTCCTGACAAAACTGGGTGTTCTTACACCGGATTTTCTGCGTACTTACAGACGTCATGCGGTGGTGGTAATCCTGATCCTGGCTGCTATTATCACGCCGCCGGATCTCGTGGATCAGCTGATTGTATTCACGCCGTTATACCTTCTTTATGAAATCAGTATCTTTATATCCAAGAAGGCGTTACGTGACCGCGAAGAAAAGCAGCTGGCCAAAAAAGCAGAACCGGAAGAATGGTCGTGATGAATGAAAATTTTAACCTGTAAACACTACATCTATGCAACACAATACACTCGATACATCGCTCCCTATAGCTATCGGATCTGATCATGCAGGATTTGAGTATAAGGAGGAAATTATTTCCTACCTGGAGGCTAAAGGGTTGAAGGTAAAAGATTTCGGCACGCACTCAAAAGATTCAGTTGATTATCCGGATTACGCGCACCCGGTATCTTTTGCGGTAGAAAGAGGAGAAGCAGGATTTGGTGTATTGATATGCGGCAGCGCTAATGGGGTGGCTATTACGGCCAATAAACATCAGGGAATACGTGCAGCAATTTGCTGGGGAGAAGAACTGGCAAGACTGGCGCGCTCCCACAATAATGCAAATGTTCTCTGTGTTCCTGCACGTTTTGTGGATATGGCAGTTGCCAATCAGATGGTGGATGTTTTCCTGAGTACGCCATTCGAAGGTGGCCGTCATCAGAACCGGGTGACCAAAATGGTTTGCCTGTAAAGCGGTTTATTTTTCACCCGAACGGATACACGTTTTTTTCGTAATATTAAAGAGCCGGCTTAGACACCGGCTCTTTTTATTTGTATCAAATATATCGCTATGAAGCGTTTGCTTATTGCCCTTGCCGGTATGTTACTGACCTCTTGTGCTGGAGCACAGGTAAAACAGCCAACAGCTGTTGTTGAAAAATTTGCCGCTACCATTACACCAGCAGGTGTAAAAAAGCAGCTGGAAATTATTGCCGGTCGTGAAATGGAGGGCCGTGAAACGGCTACCCGTGGTCAGGAAAGGGCGGCGGCCTATATTATCAGTCAGTTCAAGGCAGCGGGGTTACAACCGGGGGGCAACGGCGGCTGGGAGCAATATTACCCGCTGTATACAGATAGTTTGCTGGGTAGCACCATTACCGCAGGGGATAAAGTATTCCGGTTTGGTGAGGATTTTTATGCTGATGTAAAGAGCAGCCGGAATGTGGATACTACGGTGCAGGAGGTGGTGTTTGCAGGATATGGTCTTGTAACGGATACCCGTAATGATTATGCGGGGCTTGATGTAAAGGGTAAGGTAGTTATCATCAGAGAAGGGGTGCCGACCGGGGTACCCAGAGATAAAGGATACTTGACAACCAAGCTGAAAACAGCTTCTGCACTGGGCGTACAGTCGCTCTTGATAGTAAGTGCTATGGCCGACAAGTATAGAATGCTGGATCAGCACCAGATCCGTAAAACCGGTATTTATACACTGAAAGACACTACCCGTAATATCAATGTTTATTTCATCATGCCGGCGATAGCTGCCGCCATATATGGCGGCGTGCAGAGCGATAGCCTCACAGAGGTGATGAGTAAGGGAAATGAGCTGTATGCATCGGTGCGTAATAAACTGAGTCTTTCTTTCAGGAAGAAGGAGATCAACATGCAGCCATCCAATGTACTGGGTTATCTTGAAGGGACAGATAAGAAAGATGAAGTGGTATTTATTACCGCGCATTATGACCATCTGGGAACGATTAAAGACCAGATCTACTATGGCGCTGATGATGACGGTTCCGGCACATCCGCTGTGATTGAGCTGGCTGCTGCTTTTGGCCGCGCAAAGAAAGCTGGTAACAGCCCCAGGAGAAGCATTGTTTTCATGACGGTTTCCGGAGAAGAGAAAGGATTGCTGGGCTCAGCCTATTATACATCACATCCTGTGTATCCATTGGAAAAAACAGTTGCGGACCTGAATATTGATATGATTGGGCGCATTGATCCTGCACATGAGAAAGACACGAACTATGTTTATATTATTGGCGACAACAAGCTCAGCTCTGAGCTACGTCCTATCAATGAAAAGGCCAATGCGATGCATGCCAGGCTGAAGCTGGATTACAAGTACAATGACCCTAATGATCCACAGGGCTTCTATTACAGGTCTGATCATTATATGTTTGCCCAGCACAACATTCCTATTATTTTTTATTTCAACGGCACACATGCAGACTATCATAAACCTACTGATACCGTTGAGAAAATCAATTTCCCGTTGCTGGCCCGCAGAGCAAGGCTGGTGTTTTTCACTGCCTGGGAAATTGCCAACCGCGAAGGCCGGTTGGTAGTTGACCGACACGAGCGGTAATATCGTCTGCGTATAGTCTCTTCTGTTAGACAGGAATGCCCGGGAGGGGCTTTTGAAAAAGGTTTTGTTTATTTTAACAAAATTTTATAAATTGTGTATGTGGGTGTGACCTTATCCTAAATATATATATATATCAATAATTATATGTGAAACAGGATGTTATCGTTATTGCTGTAATGCAATCCGGTGAGATCTATCTCGAGAGTCAAGGCTGCCCCATTAGATGTTTTTAGAAACCTGTTGTTATTTGTTGTTCGATCGATATCCAGGGTATCTGGCGGTGTATAAGAGCAGGCCGTTGTGACTGGAAAGCTTGTACCCCGCTTATTGGTAACCATATAAAATTACCATTATGAAAATACCTATCACCTTATTCGTTTTGACCCCTTACCCTACATAACGGAGAGAGTGTGTATCTACCTGTTGAAGAGTTATATATAGCGGTATTATTACCGGTAAGCTGAGAAGGTGTTCTATGAAATTTTTACGGAAACATATTACCTGGTTGTGCGCGATTTTTTCACCATATCTGAGAGTTGTTCAACGAACGAAAAATTGGTCGGTGTAGTTTATGAAGTGGACATGTAAACCCTGAAGAATTTGTTAAATGGAAATCCTGGCTGGTTGGCACGAGATACGGTATCCTTACTTTATGTATTTAATCGCTGTGGAATAGCACAATTATATAGACGGCCCTAATGGCTGTATTGGCCTGACGGACCGGTGTCTTTGTTACTTCCTGCGTTGGCGTTCATTCCTGGTTGATTACAGATCTGGTTATTGTCATTCAAATTTCCCCATATGCTGTATTTACTAACTAAAAACAATTCACAATGATAGTCGAGACACTTGTGTAAGGCACCTGTATCGTCTTTCAGGGTGTTGATACCGCCCTGGCAGTTCTTGTATAGGTGCCTGCAACGGAGCCGCATGAGCCGGCATCCGCTTACTATTTGAAGTTTTCTCTCAAAAAAAGATTGTCAGCCGTAGTCAATTCTCAAAAGCTTAAAGTTAACCGTTATGTCATCCACCGAATTTAATAATCTGCTGCTAGGAAACGCTGATTTCCTGCGCCCATATGCAGTTACACTGACCAAGGACTCTGAGTCTGCCAAAGACCTCTACCAGGAAACCTTGTTCAGGGCTTTATCCAATCGTGACAAATACCTCGCAGGGACTAATATCCGTGCATGGTTGTATACAATCATGCGTAATATTTTCATTAATAATTACCGTCGTGGTAACCGTCAGTACAAACTGATCGACAATGCAGTGGGTGATTTCCTGCTGAGCCATCAACCCTCAGCCATTGGCAATTTTGCTGAAGCAGACCTGCGTGTGAAGGATGTACAGATGGCAATCTATAATCTGCCGGTTATCTTTAAACAGCCGTTCCTGCTGTATTTTGAAGGATATAAATATTATGAGATCGCTGCTATCCTGAATGAACCACTCGGTACTGTAAAGAGCCGTATTCATTTTGCCAGGAAGATGCTGAAAACAAGGATCACCAGGCATTGACAATTTTTTGCTTAACCCGGGCCTGCAAATTCAGGACAAACCATTAAAGACAGCTGCTGTTTCTATGAACACCCGGATGAATACCCCGGAGTAAGCTGGATTATTGTGCGCGAATGTATCACTGTATTATCTGCAATAACCCGGCAGATAGTCGGCCAATACCTGTTGTACCTATATTTGCGGGCTCTGGTTAGCCCGGTTGCTACTGTAAACGGCTACAATCCTTTGTTCTTCTGCTTTTTCAGCTGCATGGTTAACCATTTTATTTTTTATCACGGTTTTAAACGGGTGGTGTGGAAAGCGTAATTCGTAATTCGTAATTTCATTTCGTACTTTTACACCCTACAAAAATGTCGTGATGAAGGCAAACTATTTAGATGAACTTAACGAACAGCAAAGGGAAGCGGTTATACATATCAATGGCCCCCTGATGATTGTTGCAGGCGCCGGTTCGGGAAAAACAAAAGTACTTACTACCCGCATTGCCCATCTTATGCGGAATGGTGTAGATGCCTTTAACATCCTGTCGCTTACATTTACCAACAAAGCGGCCCGCGAAATGAAAGAACGTGTGGAGAAAATACTGGTCAGCAATGAAGCCCGTAATCTCTACATCGGTACTTTCCACTCTGTGTTTGCCCGGTTGCTGCGCGCTGAAGCCCATAGGCTTGGTTATCCGAATGATTTCACCATCTACGATACTGATGATGCCAGAAGCGTGCTGAAAACCATCATTAACGAACTAAATCTGGATGATAAACACTATAAACCCAGCTTCGTATACAACCGCATATCTGCTGCCAAAAACAGCCTGATGAGCCCTGAGCAATATCAGCATGACCATTACGTGCAGCAGGAAGATATGCGGGCTAACAGGCCACTGATTGGCAAGATTTACGATATGTACGCCAAACGCTGTTTTAAAAACGGCGCTATGGACTTCGATGATCTGCTCTTCAAAATGTATCAGCTTCTGAAGAGTTTCCCCGAAGTATTACACAAGTATCAGCATAAGTTCAAATATATCATGATCGATGAGTACCAGGATACCAACCCTGCACAGTACGAGATCATCAAACTGCTGGGCGCTGTTCATGAAAATATTTGTGTGGTTGGTGATGATGCACAGAGTATCTACTCTTTCCGTGGCGCCACCATCCAGAATATCCTCCAGTTTGAGAAGGATTATGATGATGTGAAAGTGGTAAAACTGGAACAGAACTACCGCAGTACCAAGTCTATCCTGAATGTGGCCAATGAGGTGATTGCACATAATACCGGACAGATAGAGAAAGACCTTTGGACTGACAACATGGAAGGCGACACCATCAAGCTGGTGCGAACCATGACCGATAATGAAGAAGGTAAATTTGTGGCAGACACCATTGCAGAGCAAAAGCTCCGCAATCATTTTGAGAACCGCGATTTTGCCATCCTTTACCGAACCAATGCGCAGAGCCGTTCTTTCGAGGAAAGCCTGCGTCGCAAAGGTATTGCTTACCGTATCTATGGGGGCCTGTCGTTCTACCAGCGTAAAGAGATCAAGGACTTTGTAGCCTATCTCCGCGTTGTTATGAATACAAGGGATGAAGAAAGCCTGAAAAGGATCATCAATTATCCGGTGCGTGGCATTGGTAAAACCACTATCGAAAAGACTATTGTGTTTAGCAATGAACACAATATCACTATGTGGGAAGTTTTGGAACGTGCGCGGGAGTTTGGTTTCAAGGGAGGCACGCTTGAAGCTATAGAAGGGTTTGTAATGATGATACGCAGCTTCCAGGCATCGCTGGACAAGCACAATGCCTACGACGTTGCTGTAATGGTAGGAAAATCCACCAACATTGTAAAAGAACTCTTCAACGATAAAACTACAGAGGGTCTTGCCCGTTACGAAAACGTGCAGGAGCTGTTGAACTCCATCAAAGAATTTACGGAAACACCTGATGAGGAAGGAGAGTTGCTGGATAAGAGCATGGGTTCTTATCTGCAACAGATTACGCTGCTGACCGATGCAGATCAGGGGAATAATGAAGACAGTGATGTTGTGAAACTGATGACTATCCACGCTGCTAAGGGGCTGGAGTTTCCGGTGGTATTCACAGTAGGTTTGGAAGAAACGCTGTTTCCAAGTGGAATGTCTATCAACACACGTGAGGAGCTGGAAGAGGAGAGACGTCTTTTCTATGTAGCCATTACCCGTGCAAAGGCGAAACTGTGGCTCACACACGCCAACAGCCGTTACCGCTTCGGTAACCTGGTACAGAATGAGCCGAGCCGCTTCCTGGAAGAAATGCCGGAGAAATTTATTGACCGAAGCTATGCCGGTGGAGGCAGTGTACGCAACGCTTTCGGCGGAGGAAACACCTCCGGTTGGGGCAATGGCGGCAATATGTTCGACAGGTTGCAGAAGAAAGCGCCTGCACAGCAATCCCAGCCTGCATCCAAGCCAGTGGCCAGGCCTACATCCGCAGCGAGTACACATGTACCCACTCCTGGCTTTACACCTGATGATCCAGCCACAATGGAGCCGGGTATGGAGGTGGAACACCAGAAGTTTGGTTTTGGCACTATCACTGCTATGGAGGGCGCGACTAATAATCGTATTGCTACGGTGGTATTCCCCAAAGGCGGCGGTGAAAAGAAGATCATGCTCAATTACGCTAAGCTGAGGATCGTCAACAAATAAATTCAGACCAGGTGCGCAGGCATGTTGTCAGCGTGCCGGTAATAAACGCTGAAAGCTGTATGCAGCAAGCTATAGAACAGCTCCGCAGGTATTGTGCCTACCAGGAACGTTGTCACCAGGAAGTGAAATACAAAGCCCTGGAAATAGGCATGCGCGGAGCGGAAGTGGATGAAGCCATCGCCACCCTTATTGCCGATAATTTCCTGAATGAAGAAAGATATGCGAAAGCCTTTGCCGGGGGGAAGTTTCGGATAAAACAGTGGGGAAGGAAGAAGATTGAGTCGGAACTGAAACAAAAGCAGGTATCGGCTTACTGCATCCGGAAAGGGCTGGCAGAAATAGATCCGGATGACTATGAGGCAGCGTTGAAAAAGCAGGCAGAGAAGAAATACCAGTCGCTGAAAGGTGACACTGTTATGAAGCGGCGGTATAAAACAATGCAATACCTGTTACAGCGAGGCTTTGAATCGGATCTGATCAACCAGGCGCTTGAACAGATTGTAAATAATGAGGACTGAAGGGCATATAATTTAAAAAGTTTCTAACCTCAGGGGTAGTAAATTTGTAAGAATAATAACCTAGTAATGTCAGACCTAAAAGTAACATTGATCCAGTCCCGTTTATACTGGGAAGATATAGCAGCCAACCTGCAGATGTTTGATGAAAAGATCAACAACATCGGAGAGCGGACCGAAGTAGTGTTTTTACCCGAGATGTTCAGTACCGGTTTCAGTATGCAACCGGAACGTCTTGCCGAAACAATGGACGGCAGTGCTGTACAATGGATGAAGAAAAAAGCCGCTGAGAAAAATATTATACTTACCGGAAGCCTGATCATAGAAGAGAACGGCCATTACCTGAACCGCCTTATCTGGATGTTGCCTAACGGGACCTACGGCACATACGACAAACGTCATCTCTTTGGTTATGCCGGAGAACATGAGCATTATGAGCCGGGCAACAAACGGCTGATCGCTCAGGTGAAGGGTTGGAAGATCAATCTGAATATCTGCTACGATATGCGTTTCCCGGTATGGGCGCGCAACACCATACAATCCGAAACCGGCGCACCTGCATACGACGTGCTGGTATACGTTGCCAACTGGCCGGAGAGGCGTAGTACAGCCTGGAAAACGCTGCTACAGGCAAGGGCTATCGAAAACCAGTGTTATGCTATCGGCGTTAACCGTGTGGGAGACGATGGCAACAATATCTATCATAGCGGCGACACCAGCCTGATCGATCCGATGGGAGAGATCATTTACCGCAAATCACATGATGAGGATATATTTACATATACTCTTAAACGTGATCACCTGGATGAGATAAGGAAAAACATACCTTTCCTCAAAGACGCCGATCATTTTACCATTCTCGAAAATCAAACTGTCTGATGTTATTACATGCAGTTCATCATATCGCCGTAATCTGCTCTGATTACGCGCGTAGTAAGGCTTTTTATACTGATGTACTGCAGCTGCGGATTATCCGGGAAGTGTATCGTGAAGAGCGTGATTCCTGGAAGCTTGACCTGGCATTAGGAGATCAGTACATCATCGAGTTGTTTTCTTTCCCAGATCCGCCGCCAAGGGTAAGCCGCCCGGAAGCCTGCGGACTGCGGCACCTGGCCTTCAGTGTAACAGATATTGAAGCTGCCGTGACCGTGCTGAACAATAGAGGAATAACTACAGAAATGATACGTATTGATCCGCATACCGGGCAGCGTTTTACTTTTTTTGCTGACCCTGACGGGTTACCTTTAGAGTTGTACGAAGTTCGACCAGTAAAATAATAACCATGCCCACTGCGTATGTAAACGGCCTGATCTTCACTGGAAGCAGGACGCTGAAAGACCATGCTGTTATAACAGATAACGGAATCATCACTGCTGTTGTACCCGTTGCTGAAGCAGATCCTTCTTTTAAGAGAACAGACCTTGCAGGCGCCCTGCTTGCCCCGGCTTTCGTAGATCTACAGATCTATGGCGGAAATGGAAAGGTTTTCTCCCTGTATCCTTCCGTTGAATCACTTACCGCTACTTATGAATACAGCAGGGCGGGCGGCGCTGCGCATATTATACCAACAGTGGCTACCCATTCGCCTGAGATCATGTTGGAGGCCATGAAGGCTGTAAGAGAATATTGGCAGGCGGGCGGCAAAGGTATACTGGGATTGCATCTGGAAGGACCGTTTATCAACCCGGTAAAGAAGGGTGCGCACCTAACGCAGTATATCAGAAGGCCCCGGCAGGAAGATATTGACTGGATACTCAACAACGGCCGCGATGTGGTAAAGATTATGACCCTGGCGCCGGAATGTTGTGACCCTGCTTTGGTGAGACAGTTACGGGATGCTGGTATCACTGTGTTTGCCGGCCACAGCAACGCCACTTACGGAGAGGCCTATACGTCATTTGAAAATGGTATCCATCATGCTACACATCTGTTCAATGCGATGTCACAGCTGGAGAGCCGTGCGCCCGGTCTGGTGGGGGCCATATATGACCATCCGGAAGTACAGGCCAGCATTGTAGCGGATGGCTTTCATGTGGACTTCGCTACTATTGGCATTAGCAAGAAAATTATGAAAGAACGTTTATTCCTGATCACCGATGCAATTGAGGAAAACAGGGAAGGAGACTATATCTATATACGTGCAGATGGTAGGTTTGTGAGCGCCACTGGCGTGCTGTCTGGTTCCTGCCTGACGATGCTGCAGGCAGTACGCAACTGTGTGGAGAAAGTGAATATTCCAATGGAGGAAGCGTTAAGAATGGCATCTCTGTATCCCGCAAAGGCCATGCAGCTTGATGATAAGTTGGGGCGTATTGCTCCGGGTGCGCTGGCGGCCTTTGTCGCGATAACGCCTCAGTGGAACCTCTCTGTTTACTGACAATAAGCGCTATCTTCGCAGGATTAAATCATTATTAGTCCGCATGGATGCTATAACGCGCTTTTTTACACGATCACAGTACAAAAACCTCTTCTTTTTATCCTGGTTGCTCCTGGGCCTTTTCCAGGCAGGCTTTTCAGAACTTTGGGACGATGAGGCTTACTACTGGGTATATTCCCGTCACATGGACTGGGGATATTTCGATCATCCACCCATGATTGCCCTGCTGATAAAGACCGGTTACAGTATCTTCCATAATGAACTCGGCGTAAGGTTGCTGATTGTGATAGTGAATACCCTCACCATCTGGGCTACAGCCAAGCTGATTGCATCCCGCGACAACATACTCTTTTACCTCATTATTGGCGCGATGGGCGCCATGCAGATAGGAGGCATCCTGGCCGTGCCGGATATTCCGTTGATATTTTTTGCTGCGCTGTATTTTTGGGCTTACCGCAATTTCCTGGAAAAGCAAAGCTGGCGAAGCACGTTGTTGCTGGGCGTTTCCATGGCGTTGATGTTTTACAGCAAGTACCACGGCATATTGCTGGTGGCGTTTACGGTGTTGTCGAACCTGAACCTACTGCGTGTATTCAAATTCTATGTGGCGTGTATCATCACTACCGTTCTTTTCTTTCCACATATCTACTGGCAGTATACACACGGTTTCCCATCACTGCAATACCATCTTATAGAGCGTAATGCCACCTCTTATGACATCACTTATACGCTTGATTACCTGGGTGGACAACTGCTGTTGTTTGGTCCGCTGATGGGATGGCTGTTATTGTATTACGCTTTCCGCTGTCCAGTGCAGAATGCATTTGAGCGTGCGCTTAAATTCAGTCTTGCGGGTGTACTGATATTTTTCCTGGTGAGTACCTTCAAAGGCAGGGTAGAAGCTAACTGGACGGTGATGGTATTTGCACCTACAGTGATCCTGGCTCACCATACTATTGTAAGAAAGGGCTGGTCAAGGAAACTGTTGCTTTATTCATTGCCAGTGACCCTGCTGCTGGTGGTGGTTACAAGGGTATATATGATCTGGGATTTTATGCCTGGCGTGGAGGTGCGTCCCGAAATACATCATAACAAGGAATGGGTGTCGCAGGTGGCAGCCCGCGCAGAAGGGCGTCCGGTGGTATTCCTGAACAGCTATCAATTGCCATCCAAGTATATGTTTTACAGCGGGCAGCTGTCTTACAGTCTTAACAGCCGTTATTCACGCCGCAGTCAGTATAATTTCTGGAATACGGAGACCCAGTTGTGGAACAAACCGGTAATGCTGGTATTTGAGCCGGGAGCCGGGATTCCAATTACAGATAGTATTAAAACAATAAGAGGAACCTGGGATTATCACATCGAGCCTGATTATCATTCTTACTCACTTATACAGTTGAAACCTGCGTTGCAAAAGATCACTGCACATCCTGGTGAAGCGGTGAATGTATTCCTGCAGCCATATAACGGCTACCGGCAGCCTATTCCGATTGATCGTGAACGTGAGGCAGTGCTGGGTTATGGCTTCACACAGAAAGATGAATATCTGCAGCCTGTAAGATCTGAGATGACATTGGAAAGGGCTGTTTTACGCCGGTTGATCAACCTTCAGGTGATTATGCCAGACAAGCCCGGCGAATATCAGCTGAAGTTCTGCATATTTGCAGGAGATCTTCCACCTACGCATAACAGCCCTGTAGTAAAGGTAACAGTGAAGAAATAACTTACTGCTGGAATGCATTCCAGCCCTGTGCTACCAGTTTGAATTTATTTCCACCTTTGGTAAGGATGTGCGCTCCTTCAGTAATATCGGTCATGTAGCCGATCACACTGATCTGTTCA
Source organism: Chitinophaga sp. (assembly GCF_035538455.1). Taxonomy (GTDB): domain Bacteria; phylum Bacteroidota; class Bacteroidia; order Chitinophagales; family Chitinophagaceae; genus Chitinophaga. The sequence continues at coordinate 17,803 of NZ_DATLKJ010000051.1, read as the reverse complement.
TTCAACACGATCTTATCGTAGTCCTGTTGTTTCATGGTGAAGAGCAGTTCATAATCTTCACCGCCGCTGAGGGCGCAGGCAGTAGGATCGAGGCCGAACTTCAGTGCCATTTCACGACTTTCCTGAGCAATAGGAATTTTGTCTTCATACAGCACTACGCCCAGATTACTTTGTTTGGCAACATGCAGTATTTCAGAACTGAGGCCATCACTTACATCCATCATGGCTGTAGGGATGATCTCCTGTTCCTGTAAGAACTCTATGATGTCTTTACGTGCTTCTGGTTTAAGCTGGCGGCCGATGATATAGGTCTGGTCTTCGAGATCAGGTGTCAGGGAAGGATTTTCGAGGAAGATTTTCTTTTCCCTTTCCAGCAGTGTGAGTCCAAGATATGCAGCGCCAAGATCTCCTGTAACGCAGAGCAAGTCGCCTTTCTGGGCAGTGGATCTTCTTACGAACTGGTCTGGTGTTACTTCGCCGATGGCAGTAACACTAATGACGAATCCTTTCTGAGAGTTACTGGTATCGCCGCCAATAAGGTCAACTCCATACTTTTCGCAGGCAGCGTATACACCTTCGTAAAATTCGTTGAGGGCTTCTACAGACACACGATTGGAAAATGCCACACTCATGGTAATCTGGGTGGGGGTGGCATTCATGGCGTAGATGTCTGAAATGTTTACTACTACAGATTTGTAACCGAGATGTTTCAGTGGGGTGTACATCAGGTCGAAGTGAATGCCTTCTACCAGCATATCTGTGCTGATCACTGTCTGTTTGCCGAAATGATCTATTACGGCTGCATCATCACCTACGCCCAGTACTGTGCTGGCATTCTGTATTTCTATATTCCTGGTGAGGTATTCGATCAGGCCGAATTCTCCCATGTCTTTTATTTCAGTTCTTTCCTGATCCATTTTTTAAGTACTTATTTACCATTAATAAGATGCTGTAAACCGCTGTGGATATGGCCATTAGTAGCCAGTATCTGCTTCTGGTAGAGCGAATATTTATTACCGGAGAAATCGGTGATCTTTCCGCCTGCTTCTTCCACCATGAGGTAGCCGGCAGCGGCATCCCAGGGTTGCAGGTGATGTTCCCAGAAACCATCGAAGCGGCCGCAGGCCACCCAGCAAAGGTCTATGGCTGCTGATCCCAGGCGGCGCACCGGAATGCCTTCCCTGATCACATATTGCAGTACCTGCAGGGGATCATTGAGTCCGTCTTCCCATTTATAGGGAAAACCTGTCACGAGGCAGGATTGTTCCACATTATGTTTGGAAGAAACATGGATAGGTTTATCGTTCAGGGTAGCGCCTTTGCCTTTTTCCGCAACAAACAACTCATTCATGAAAGGGTTGTAAACGGCTCCCAGCACAACTTCTCCGTCTTTTTCCACTCCTATTGATACGCAACAGATGGGAATACCGTTAGCAAAATTCACCGTGCCATCTATGGGATCAATGATCCATTTGATATTGGAAGCGGTTCTGATTTCTCCCACCTCTTCACTCAGAATGAAATGATCAGGATAAGTTTCATGAATAACGTTGATAATAGCGGATTCAGACTTCTTATCTGCTTCGGTTACCAGGTCGTTCAATGTGCTCTTACTGCTCACTTCAAAAGTGCCGTTGAAATATTGTTGCAGTATTTTTCCGCCGGCTTCAGTAGCTTTGAGTAAAGTTGTTTTTAACATGCCGCAAAGGTAATACGAATTGAGCATTACTGCTTGCGAATTATAACCTACATGTAGCATTGTTTTTGCATGTATACATTATTTGTTTTCAAAATATAATTTGTAATTCGCCACGATATAGCTGCTAGTAATCAATATTCCACTTATTTTTGCAGTTCAATTAAAGAGAGGGAAAATTAATGGCCATTATAGGTAATCTGATTTCCAGGTCGCTACGTATCAGGAAGCAGTTCACGTTTAAGTTAGGGACACCTCGCCAATACCAGCTGCAGGTGCTGCACCGTTTGCTGGAGAAGGCTAAGGACACTGAGTTTGGTCGTCATTATGGATTCCAGGAGATGCTGGATAGCCCTAACTTTCTGGCGCAATACAGGGAAAGAGTGCCTGTGCATAACTATAGTAAAATGCACCAGGAGTGGTGGTATCGTTGCCTGGAAGGAGAAGCTAATGTGAGCTGGCCGGAGAAAATCAAATATTTCGCTTTAAGTTCCGGTACATCTGAATCTGCCAGCAAGCATATCCCTGTAACGAGGGCAATGCTGAAGACCGTGAAGAAAGTAGGCGTAAAGCAGCTTTACTCCATGGTCAATTTTAATATTCCTCCCAAATCCTTTACCAAAGGGATTCTCATGTTGGGAGGGACTACTTCCCTGTTCGAAAAAGGCGACTATTACGAGGGTGATATGAGCGGTATTCAAGCTAAGAATATCCCCAGGTGGTTCCGCCGTTTTTATAAGCCGGGTGGTAACATCTCCCGTAAACCCAACTGGGAACAGCGTATCAAGCTGATTGTGCGCAAAGCTCCTCAATGGGATGTAGGCACTGTGTGCGGTGTACCTGCATGGGTACAGATCGTATTTGAGGAGATCATCAAATACCACGGTGTTAAAAACATTCATGAGATATGGCCTAACCTGGCTATCTATATTCATGGTGGCGTATCCTTCGAGCCTTATCGCGAGAGCTTCCAGAAGCTGCTTGGCAAACCTGTCAATTTCATTGAGACCTATATGGCCTCTGAAGGCTCATTCGGTTTCCAGGCGCGTCCCGGTGTAAGGGGCATCAAGCTGGTGCTGAATGCCGGTATATTCTTCGAATTCATTCCTTTTAATGAGGAGAATTTTGATGCTGATGGCGAAGTAAAGCCTAACCCCAAATCGTACATGATCAATGAAGTGGTGGAAGATGTGGAATATGCTGTAATGCTGTCTACCTGTGCTGGTGCATGGCGTTATCTGATCGGCGATGTGGTGAAATTCACTTCTGTAAAAGAACACGAAATTGTGATTGTGGGTCGTACCAAACAATTCCTCAGCCTCGCGGGGGAACATATGAGCATCGACAACATGAACAAGGCTATTGATAATGTACAGAAAAAACTGGGCATCACTGTTAAAGAGTTTACTGTTGCCGGTTTTTCTTATGAAAATCTGTTCGCACACCGCTGGTACATTGGTACAGACAACCTGAATGCAGATAAGGAAAAGATCCGCGAGATCATTGACCAGACGCTTGCTGAGGTAAATGATGACTACGCTGTTGAAAGAACTTCCGCACTGAAAGAAGTGTTCGTGGAAGTGCTGTCCAACGACCTGTTCATCGAATACCTGCGTTGCAAAGGTAAAGAAGGTGCTATGAACAAGTTTCCCAGAGTAATGAAAGGAGAAAAACTAAAGGACTGGGAAAAATTTCTGGAAGGAAAAACCGTTAAGAATCAGGAACATCCAGTGACCAGGAATATATAAGCATGGTAGCAGCAATTGTAGCAGGACTAGGACTGGGGCTTTTTCTATCGTTATCGGTAGGGCCGGTAATATTCGCCATAATAAAATATAGTATCAGCAATGGGTTCAAGGCAGGCATCAGCTTCGCGCTGGGCGTATCCTGCAGTGACATTCTGTTTGTACTCACCGGAAATCTCACCACTTCCTTTATCAGCGGCCTTGAGGAATATAAGCGCTCGATCGGTGTGGTTGGCGGATTCCTGCTGATAGGAATGGGGGTATACGGACTCTTCTTCAAAAAAGTAAGGATCAGTACCGGCGATGAAAAGCCTGAAATGTTCCGTACACATGACTATCTTAAAATATGGCTGGCCGGTTTTCTGATGAATACGCTGAATCCCGGGGTAATCATTTTCTGGCTGGGTGTATGTGTTGCGAACAGCGCCACTACTGTTGGGCATCGTATCGTGATGTACGGTGTCTGTTTAAGTCTTGTATTATCAGCTGATATTCTGAAAGTATTTGTATCTGATAAGATCAGGCATAAGCTGACTCTCACCAACGTAGAGTGGCTCAACCGTATTGCCGGAGCCAGCATGATCATTTTTGGAGTGGTATTGTTGTATAAGGTGCTTTTCGAAGTGGCACTCACCCATTAACTGTGATAAAAGCGAAGATGGTCTGAACTGTGATTCTTTTGATTAGTGTGATTCAGGTGATAACCAAAGATAAAAGCGAATGGCCCATTTAGAATCATTCTAAATGGGCCATTCGCTTTATAATATTACCATCTTCTTTACAATCTCCGCTTATCACCTGAATCACACTAATCAAAAGAATCACAGTTCAGACCATCTTCGCTTTTATCAGGATCATCATCACAAGTCAAACTATTACGATCTTATTTGATTGTCCAGGTTTCATTTCCAGCAAACAGTTTATCGAGATCACCTGCGCCTTTTTTACCGATTGCGTCGGCTATTTGTAGCTGCAGGATGTCTTCGTAGGTTGTACGCTGTACCTGGTAGAATACACCAAACGGACGAGGCAGATGACCTTCAATACGAGGATCGTCGAACATGCGGGTAAGCAGCTGCGCTTTATAGAAATCGTTTTCGTCATGAATCCAGAGATCACTTGCGCTGTATTCGCTGCCTAACTCTACTACTACGGGTTTCAGCCCATCGAGGCGGACACCTTTGTTTTTCTGTGCTCCAAACACAAGCGGCTGGCCTTGTTCTAAGAACAGGGTTTCGTCGGCTTTGCTGGATTTTTCAGTGAACACTTCGAATGCTCCATCATTGAAGATGTTACAGTTCTGGTATATCTCCAGGAAAGATGCTCCTTTGTGGGCATGGCTGCGTTTCAGCATTTCCTGCAGGTGCTTGGGATCACGATCCATACTGCGGGCAATAAAGGTAGCATCTGCTCCCAGGGCCAGCGCCGCTGGATTGAACGGATGATCGATACTGCCAACCGGAGTGGATTTGGTCACTTTATTCTCTTCTGAAGTAGGAGAGTACTGTCCTTTGGTGAGGCCGTAGATTTGGTTGTTGAACAGCATAATGTTCACATCGAAATTACGACGCAGCAGGTGAATGGTATGGTTACCGCCGATAGAAAGGCCGTCACCATCACCGGTTACGATCCAGACACTCAGTTCCGGGCGTGTAGCCTTCAGGCCGGAAGCAATAGCAGTAGCACGGCCGTGGATAGAGTGCATACCATAGGTGTTCATGTAATATGGAAAGCGCGATGAACAACCAATTCCGGAAACAATCACAATGTTTTCGCGGGGAATACCCAGCGATGGCATAATGGTCTGTACCTGTTTAAGTATAGAGTAGTCGCCGCAGCCAGGGCACCAGCGCACTTCCTGGTCCGTTGCAAAATCTTTTGCCGTTAAGGTCTGCGGAGCTATAGTTGCTGTAGACATTTGTATGAATTAAAATATAATATATGGTCTGTAAAGTTACGACAGATAAGTGTAATAAACAGGCGGCAACATTAACTGTTGGTAGCCTGCAGTTCTTCCCAATACTCTGCAGCCCGCCGTGTATGCGGAATCACAATGGTACCGCCCACAATATTAGCCACTGCAAAGATTTCATACATTTCCTCCGTTGTAATGCCCTGCTCATGGCACTTGCCCAGGTGATACTTGATACAATCGTCACAACGAAGCACCATAGAGGCCACCAGGCCCAGCATCTCCTTGGTTTTGGTGCTTAAAGCACCTTCTGCATAAGTGTTGGTATCCAGGTTGAACAGCCGGTTAATTACCTTGTTCTGTTTTCCCAGGATCACTTCGTTCATCTTTGCCCGATAGTCATTAAACTCCTGAATCGCATTCGCCATATAATTCCTCTTTTATTGAATGATAGTTAAAATTTCAAAGGGATAAATCTATGAAACGATTTACAAATATAGATTAATCTACTCGTTAAGTAGACTATTCTGCTGATAATGTATGATTATGGATCATAACTAAAAGTTATGAAGGCTTCCGTTTGTAAAAAAAGCCCATCGAAATTATAGACTATTTGTATATTGAATGATATACCATAGATCAACCAAAACTTTTCCTGACCTGTTTATGACAACAACCTATTTTTACCGCATACTGGCCTTATGGCTATGCACAGTGGGCATTGCTTCTGCACAGAACAAACCATTGCTGGGCTTTACAGAAGATGACGCCAAACAACACCTCGAACTTGAAGCCAGGTTCGACAAAAAACTCAGCAGCCGCTCTATTGGTGAGACTATCAAAACACTTTCCGCTCAGCCGCATCATCTAGGCTCTGCCCGCGGGAGAGCGGTGGCGGAAGAGATCCTGCAACGTTTTAAAAGCTACGGATGGGATGCGGAAATAGTAACTTACCAGGTACTGTTCCCTACTCCAAAGGAGCGCCTGCTTGAGCTCACTGCTCCCGGACATTACCAGGCATTATTGAAAGAGCCTGCGCTAAAAGAAGATGCCACCTCCGGTCAGGAAGGCCAGCTGCCTACCTACAACTGCTGGAGCGCAGACGGCGATGTAAATGCAGAGCTGGTGTTTGTAAATTATGGTCTGCCGGATGATTACGAATACCTGGAAAGGGCCGGCGTCAGTGTGAAAGGTAAAATTGTGATTGCCAAATATGGTCGCTCCTGGCGGGGTATCAAACCTAAGGTAGCACAGGAGCATGGCGCTATTGGCTGTATTATCTACTCAGACCCCAAAGACGACGGCTACTATAATGGTGACGTATATCCGAAAGGCGCTTATAAAAATGAATATGGCGTACAGCGTGGCTCTGTGATGGACATGGTCATTTACCCTGGAGACCCGCTTACTCCCGGCATTGCCTCTACTGCTGCAGCGAAGCGGCTCGACAGGTTGCAGGCACCCAGTCTGCTGAAAATTCCCGTGCTCCCCATCAGCTATCATGACGCAGAACCCTTACTGCGTTCACTTGATGGCCCTGTGGCTCCTGAAGCATGGAGAGGCGCCTTGCCATTCACTTATCATATAGGCCCGGGTAAGGCTAAAGTACATCTGAAGCTTGCATTTAACTGGCAGACGAAGCCCTGTTATGATGTGATCGCAAAAATAAAAGGCAGTGAATACCCCGACCAGTGGGTAATCCGCGGCAACCACCACGATGCCTGGGTGAACGGCGCATCCGATCCCATCAGCGGCCTCGCCGCCCTGCTGGAAGAAGCAAAGTCAATAGGAGAATTACATAAGGAAGGCTACCGCCCGCGTCGCACCCTTGTGTACTGCGCCTGGGATGGTGAAGAGCCCAGCCTCCTCGGCTCCACTGAATGGGCAGAGGATCATGCCACTGAGCTTCAGGACAAAGCGGTGTTATACATAAACTCTGACAGCAATGGCCGCGGCTTCCTGGAAGCCAAAGGATCACATGCACTTGAAACGCTGGTGAATGAAGTCGGCAGCAATATCACAGATCCGCAGACAGGCGTAAGCATCATTGCCCGCAGGCTTGCCAGGGATGTGATAACAGCGCCTACTACCAAGCTGAAGAAAGAGAAGCTGGCCCGGCAAACACTCCCCCTCGGCGCTATGGGCACAGGCTCCGACTATTCTGCTTTCATACAGCATCTGGGAGTGCCTTCGCTGGACTTCGGCTTTGGTGGAGAGGATGATGGCGGGGAATATCATTCCATCTACGATTCTTATGATGACTATGTACGGTTTAAAGATCCAATCTTCAGTTATGGTGTAGCGTTATCGCAGACAGCCGGACATACCGCATTGCGTGTAGCTGACGCCATTATTCTGCCCTTTGATTTCCGTAAACTATACGAAACTGTAAACCGCTATGCAGATGAACTGGTGGAGATGACCAACAGCCTGCGTGAATCCACTGCTATAGAAAATCAACTAATAACAGAAAACAAATATCACCTGACACTTGATACCGCTCTGCATCTGCAACCTCTGGTAGTGCGTGAGATAGTGCCTACTGTCGATTTTACGCCGCTGCAACATGCGCTGAAAGGCCTGGATACAGTAACCGCAGCTCTTTCTGCCGGCAAAACAATTGCCGATAAGCAACAATTTAATAAACTGCTCTATCAGGCGGAACAACAGCTGCTCTCTGTGGAAGGATTGCCTTCCCGCGCCTGGTACAAGCATATGTTGTATGCTCCCGGCTTCTATACAGGGTATGGTGTGAAGACTGTTCCCGGTGTAAGGGAAGCGATAGAACAACGCCAATGGGCCAATGTTCCTGCGCAGATCACTCATGTGACTGACGCCATCAACAGGTTGACCGCACAACTGAAGAAAGGGACTATTTAAAAGTTAGCAGCTAAGGCCTAACGACTTACTTCTGCCAGGTAGTCTTTTATGCCTTGTACAATCTTGCCCACCAGTTCCTGCTGGAAAGAAGGATTCAGTATCTTTTCTTCATCCCCGGGGTTGCTGAGGAAGAGCGTTTCTACGAGTGCATCAGGAAATTCTGTAGGATTATTAAGGATGAAATTGAAATTACCATTGGCTTTGAAATCAGCGAGGCCGGTGGTGACAAGGCGAGCATGTATAGCTTCATTCAGCGGCGCGCAGAATGGATGTTTGTAATAGGTAGCCGTACCATATACATCTACAGGATTAGCGGATGAATTCAGGTGAATGCTCAATAGCAAATCAGGATTGGCTTTACGGAATGTAGAGAGGCGGCCTTCATTGGGTACAGAAAGGTCTGCGGTGCGAGACATAAGAACGGAGGCGCCTTCTCTTTCCAGTGCAGCTTTCAGCTGTATGGCCAGCGTAAGCGTAAGCTGTTTCTCATATATGCCGGTAAGTCCCTGTGCACCAGGATTACTGCCGCCATGACCTGCATCCAAGCCTATCATTAGCCCGGATAGTGATAACTTTTCCGGTACACGTTTAACCTTCACCGTTATACGGTTCCCTTCATAATATATCTGGTATCCCCAGGGCATGTGTTTCAGCGAAATGACCATCCTGAGTACATCCGGCGCTGGTTGTTGCCAGGTTACACCGGTAATTTCCCTGGTACCCTGGAGTAGTGTGTTGATGCGCTCTTCCGCATAGGCGCCATGTACATCTACAATTACCTGGTGTGGGTTGATGATCTGGGTAGATGTATAAGGAATTTTTTCCGACAGCTCTACAGAAACATAATCCGCTTTAGTGTCTCCCCAAACTTTTGCATCCGATGCAATACTTACCGGTAGTGGTTCCTGTGGTATTTCGGTATCCACCAGTGCATCGGGAATATAGGCAGTTTGTCTGGATGACAGGCGTACCTTGTAATAGCTGCCTTGCCGGCCTATGATGTGCAGCAGCACATCTTCATCGAGGTACCCTATTTTATTGGGCCCCAGGCGATCGCCTTCGGTGCTGGAAGTGAGATAAGTCATGTTATCGATAGTGCGGCCGGTGAAAGGTATTTCATGCCGCATAACGGAATATTGATAAGGGCTGTACAATACAGCTGTTTCGCCGTTGGTATTGCGTAGTGCCACTTTTATTCTGCCGCTCAGCAGAGAGTCGGCATGTTGGATGATGTAGGAGCCAGTGTAGTAGCCTGCAACGCCACCGGTTTGCGAAGCGGGCATTTCACGGAGCGGTACATTGTTGAACCAGGTGGCCTGTGCGCCGGGGTATCCTTTTATTTTTACGTGCAGCGTGTCGCCGGGAGAGAGCTGAAGATTACCTTTAGGACTGATTTCCACAAAATCTATTCTGAAGGAGGAGGTTACCCTAGGGGTGGGTGGTGGTGCATAATACCAGGTAAGTGTTTTCGTGTACACCTCGCCGTTAGGATCCTGTGCGGTGATCACTGTGGTGTTTCTCCCAGTGGTAAGATCCTGCTTTACCGCAAATGTGCCGGTGCTGTATACGTGGACGGTGTCATTGTTCACTTTTACGATACATCCGGAACAGGTGCGCCCGGCAATGAACTGCCTGGAAGAACTTACATTGCTTACATCCCTGGAAGGCTGGCTAAGACGTATAAAAGCCTGGCTGCTGGCCGTATTGGGAGTAACTATGACAATCAGTATATGTAGTAGGAGAATTGATAATTGTTTCATGCCCTTTCATCGATATCTGTGTAAAGATAAGGCGGAGAGGGATAAACGTCTGATATTTAGTTATTTTGGTATTTATTTATGTAGATATTTTAGTTTAAACACGGTTTCGATCTAACCAAAATATCTACATAAATAAATACCAAAATAAAAATATTTACCATGGATATTTATTGTCCGCAATCAGCTTGTCAGCTATTCTTCTGCGGGCATCTTTACTGTTGAATGGTTCTGCTTTGGTAAAGCGTTTCAGGCCAAGCAGCATCATGCGTTGTTCATCGCCTTCAGCGAAGGCGTTGATTGCATCTTTACCGGATTTGTTGATACGGTCTGCTGCATCGTAAATGTAGGTGCGTACTATATCTGCCTGAAGAGCAGCTTCTGCTTCGCCTTTGTGCTGTGTGAGTTTAATCAGGCGCAGGAGGGCACTTTCCGCCACAAATGTTTCGATTGCCATATCTGCGATATCCATCAGGACTTCCTGTTCGTTTTCCAGTTTCACCATCAGTTTCTGAGCAGCGGCGCCGGCAGTCATCAGGATCGCTTTTTTGAAGTTGGTGATCAGTTTTCTTTCCTTGCTGAAGGCGCTTTCATCATCACTGCCAAAATCAGGAATGCTCATTAATTCCTTCATCACGTTCATGGCGGGCGTCATGAGATCGAGTTTGCCTTTCATGGCGCGTTTGAGTGTCATATCAAGCGTGAGGAGGCGGTTGATCTCATTGGTACCTTCGAAGATGCGGTTGATGCGGGAATCGCGGTAGGCTTTGGAGATCACGTACTCATCACTGAAGCCGTTGCCGCCGTGAATCTGTACGCCTTCGTCCACAACATAGTCCAGTACTTCGGAGCCATTTACTTTGAGGATGGCACATTCCACTGCATATTCTTCAGCTGCACCCAGCAGGGCTTCATTGAATGGCTTGCCTTCAGCCAGGAGTTCCTTTTCCTTATCATCGATCAGTTGCGCTGTACGGAACAGGGCTGACTCCGATGTCCAGGTGCGGATGGCCATTTCAGCCAGTTTGTGTTTGATGGCGCCGAAATTAGCGATAGGTTGCTTGAACTGTACGCGGGTATTGGCATACTGTACAGAGGTGTTGATACACTTCTTGGCAGCGCCGATGGCGGCGGCACAGAGTTTCAGTCGTCCTATGTTCAGGATGTTGAACGCAATGAGGTGGCCTTTACCAATTACGCCGAGCACATTTTCAACAGGTACTTTGGCATCCTGGAAATAGATCTGACGGGTGGAAGAGCCTTTGATACCCATCTTGTGTTCTTCCGCGCCCAGCGTAAATCCGGGGGTGTCTTTCTCAACAATGAAAGCGGTGAATTTATCGCCGTCGATCTTGGCGAAAACGGTGAATACATCTGCAAAACCTGAGTTGGTGATCCAGCATTTCTGGCCATTGATCAGGTAGTGTTTACCGTCTTCTGTAAGTTTAGCTGTTGTTCTGGCGCCGAGAGCATCGGAGCCGGAATCCGGCTCTGTAAGCGCGTATGCGCCTTTCATCTCACCGGTAGCCAGTTTGGGAATATATTTCTGTTTCTGTTCTTCTGTACCAAAATAAAGTATGGGGAGCGAGCCTATACCTGTATGCGCAGCCATAGCTACTGAAAATGAGTGGCCGGCGCCCAATCCTTCATTGATGATGGTAGCTGTTACAAAATCTTTACCCAAACCGCCATATTCTTCCGGGAAAGCAGCGCCCAGCAGGCCCTGTTCTCCGGCTTTCTCCAGCAGTGATTGCATCAGCCCTTCCTCAAGTTTGTCGAGCCGGTCGATCAGCGGAGTAACTTCCTTACTGATGAACTGGTCGGCCATATCTTTGATCATCAGCTGTTCTTCTGAAAAATCTTCTGGTGTAAACACTTCCTCTGGAGCGCTTTCCTTTACCAGGAACTCTGCGCCTTTAAGCGCAGCCTTATTTTCAACTGTTGCATCCATGTTTCTGAAATTTTTTGTACTTCCGTAATTTACTTAATAAATTATGAATTACGGACAACACCAAATGTTAATGTTGTCCGGTTTTCCTTTATCTGCGGTAACCGATTCATAATTTTTTTTTACTATCATTGTCCCCCTTTTCGTTATGTTGGATTTTTATGTACCATATTTAAAAAGCCGCTTTCATGGCTGCACTGCAGGTTCCGGGGAACAACTCCTGATCTGCCTGCACGGTTTTGGTGAAAGTGCGGTGTATTTTACTCCGCTGGCGGAAGGGCTGGGAGATATGTTTACTATTGTGGCGCTGGATATGCCGCTGCATGGGTGTACAGAATGGCATGAAGACAGGCCCTTCGAGAAGGATGACCTGGTAGCCGTGGTGGAACTGGCGCTGCAACAGTACGGCCACAAACGCTTTTCACTGCTGGGTTACAGCATGGGTGGCCGTCTCGCATTATGCCTTGTGCAACGTATGGCGGATCGTATAGATAACCTGATCATGCTTGCGGCAGATGGTTTGCGGAACAATCCCTGGCACCTGTTTGTTACGCAGACAACTGTTGGTAACCGGATTTTCCGGTATGTCACTTATCATCCGCAATTTTTGTTCAGCCTGATGGATGTGGCAAAGAAATTAGGATTGCTTAATCAGAGCATTTATAAATTTGTGTCGCAGAGGATGGATCAGCTGGAGAAACGTGAGCAGGTATATAATGTATGGACTATCATGAGAAAAATGATGCCGGATAAACAGCTATGCAAACAATTATTGTCAAAATATAACGTTTTAACACTCCTGATATTCGGGAAATATGACCGCGTAATTCCTCCCGTACTGGGTGACCGCTTCGCAGATGGCAGCTTCAACTGCAAAAAACTGATACTTGAAAAAGGGCATCAGCTTATATCAGCGCAATTGGGGACCATCATTAAAAACAATCTTTAGATAGATCTGGATGTACTTTTTCTTGATTATACTTATCGGACTGGCTTTAGGTTACGGCGTACTGATGTTGTGGTACAGCTTTGGCTGGAAACGCCTGCCTGCATTCACACCTGTACAGCAGAAGACCTGCAGCACAAAGGTGACCGTAATTATTCCGGCGAGGAATGAAGCTGATAACCTGCCGCCGCTGCTCAATGCTTTACAGCAACAGACCTATCCTGCCTCCTTGCTGGAAGTAATCGTGATAGACGATTTTTCGACTGACGATACTGCTGGTATTGTGGAGAGATTCCCGGCAGATAACATCCGCGTATTACGCATGCAGGATCATCTCAATAGAGAACAGCGACTCAATTCCTACAAGAAGAAAGCGATAGAAATGGCTGTAGGCTTTGCTACCGGAGACCTGATCGTTACTACTGATGCGGATTGCGTAATGGGCCAGCGCTGGATAGAGACGATCGTGCAGAGTTATGAGATACATAAACCTAAGTTTATTGCAGCTCCGGTCAGTTTCTATAAAGAGCAGAACTTCTTTAAAAAGTTGCAGTCACTTGATTTTATGACCATGCAGGGTATCACAGGAGCAGCTGCGCAACTACGGGCGGGAGCCATGTGCAACGGCGCTAACCTGGCTTACGAGAAATCTGCCTTTTATGAAGTAGGTGGTTTTACAGGGATTGATAGTATCGCCTCCGGCGATGATATGCTGTTGATGTATAAAATCTACAGCGCTTATCCGGAGGGGGTAATGTATCTCAAAAGTGAAGAAGCAATCGTACGTACATTACCGGTAGACACGCTGAAAGACTTTATGAACCAGCGTATCCGCTGGTCGTCCAAGGCGGATAAATATGAAGATAAACGCATAACCTGGGTATTGCTGCTGGTATATCTCTTCAACGCAGGGCTGTTGGTATTAGGTGCTATAGCGTTGTTCCTGCCAGTATGGCTGCCGCCATTCCTGATCCTGATGCTGTTTAAAGTAACACTGGAACTGTACTTCATGATGCCGGTGGCAAGGTTCTTTCATAAAACACCATTGCTTACGTGGTTTATTCCCGGACAATTCTTTCATATTCCTTATATTGTTGTTGCCGGCTGGCTGGGGAAATTCGGAAGCTATCAATGGAAAGGCCGGCAGGTTAATTAAATTATTTATCACTTGTCCAATACACTATCCGCCTGGAAACGGCTGAAGCGGAATAAAGCCGCAGTGGCCGGGTTGCTGGTGATTACCTTTTCAGTTATTATCAGTATTGCAGCTTATCTGCTGGCGCCGGACAATACGCCCGATGCCAACAGGATGGTGCTGGAAATTGAAGGCCAGCGACCAGGATTCCATATTCACATGCTGGTAGTAAAGAAGGAACAGACGGTACCCCGCGTATCTGTTTTTCAAAAAATGCTCTTCGGTCAGGAGTCGGATGTAACGTGGATTCCCATACGCTCATGGGCATTCAGGGACAGTGCCATTATTGTACAGCGTTATGTGGATGAATCCACTGTGCGGGAGGAGAAATACAACCTGGAAGAAGTATGGGCGGGGAAGCGGTCAACTACCTCCATGTCACTGAAAGAGCTGCAGGATAAGATCAGTGACACACGCATATTTGAACAGACCTACTGGCTGGGCACAGATAAATTTGGCCGTGATATTTTAAGCCGCTTGCTCGTGGGCACACGGGTAAGCCTGGGTGTAGGCTGCGTGGCCGTGTTGGTGTCGTTGACTATCGGTGTGTTGCTGGGTGCATTGGCGGGCTATTTCAGGGGTTTCGCAGATGATATGGTGATGTGGCTGGTAAATGTGGTATGGTCCATGCCTTCGCTGCTACTGGTATTTGCGCTGACGCTGGCGCTGGGAAAGGGTTTCTGGCAGGTATTCATCGCAGTTGGGTTTACGCTGTGGGTGGGAGTGGCCCGCATCATCCGTGGTCAGATACTTAGCATCCGGGAGCTGGAATATATAGAAGCTACGCGGGCGCTTGGCTACGGGCATACGCGGATTATCATCAAACACATACTGCCTAATATTATGGGGCCTGTAATGGTGGTGGCTGCCGGTAATTTTGCTACTGCCATCGTAGTAGAGGCGGGACTCAGCTTTCTGGGTGTGGGGGTACAACCTCCGCAACCTTCATGGGGGCTCATGATAAAAGAAAACTACAATTTTATTATAACCCATAACCCCCTGCTGGCATTGGCTCCCGGCGTGGCTATTATGCTATTGGTGCTGGCTTTCAATCTGTTAGGGAATGGCTTGCGCGATGCCCTGGACGTGAGAAGCAAAATTTGATTTACATATCAAAAAAACATAATTTTATCGCGTCTTATAACCTTATTTATGCTTTTCAGAAGTTCCCTACCGTTATTACTGGCCTTTGCCCTGATCAGTTTTACTTCGTGCAGCAAAAAAAATAAAAGTGATGTTACCCCGCCGCCGCCGGTGGAAGAGGAAGCATTGAAATTTGAGGTACCTGAAATACAGGTGGGAAAATATAACATCGCGATGGACAGCACCTATACCTTTAAGGTGAACGTTACGTCCAGAATGCCGGAGAAAGGAGTGCGCGTTGAGCTGAATGTAGCTACAGATCCTGCCGGTATACCACTGGGACAGACAGAGATACCGGATACCAAAGAGAAGACCTTCAGTATTACGCTCAGACACCTGAAAGAGCTGAAACCTTATAAGGTTACTGTAACATTAAGCTCACTGGGCAATACCGCCAATATATCGACACCAACCGAATTCTTCATCACCAATAAGAAGAGCTTATAGCAACCGCATAAAATTCCCGGGCACGGGAACTTCAAAATAGTTTAGGTTTGCAGGCTGGCACACTAACGTATCGATTATGCAAATTGCTGTTAATGCCGCCTGTTTAAGACGGGACATGCCTGCAGATACCGGGCGGGTAACTACTGAAATAATTATCGCGATGTGCCGGCAGCAACCCGGGCATCAGTTTACTTTTTTCTTTGATGGTGGAGTGCCGGAAGGCATTAAATTTCCTGCCAACGTGAAGCCGGTGGTGCTCCCGCTGACGGGTAACCGCCAGTGGGATCGTTACTGGTGGCTCGAATGGAAGCTACCACGTGCCTTGAAGGCATTACAGGCTGATTACTATATTGGTCTGGAAAGTGCCCTGCCGCTGCGAAGCAAGGTTCCTGCCACTTTACTGGTCAGGGATTTGTCTTTCACAAAGGGCGCCGGCCTGCAACCTGCTGCAGTACAGTCATCACTTAAAAAGAATATCCTCAGATATTTTGATCGCGCCAGGCGTATCGTGGTATTATCAAGTACCGCGGGCGATGAAGTAAAGCGCGTATCACCTGCTGCCGCAGAGAAGCTGGTGAAGCTGGAACCTGCTGTAAGCGAAATCTACCGACCACTCGAGTGGGAAGACAGAGAGGCTGCCAAGAAGGAGTTTTCCGGCGGAGTGGAGTACTTCCTTGTTACAGGAAGTATGCACCCGCGCAATAATATTATGCCGGTACTCAAGGCTTTTTCTGCACTGAAGAAGAGACAGCGTACCAACCTCAGATTAGTAATAGCCGGCAGCGCTACTGCTGCGGGGGCGGAAATCGCTACCGCTCTGGAAACATTTAAGTTCCGGCAGGACGTGGTTTGGTTGAAGGATCTTGATGAAGCTGCGTTGGCACGGGCTACAGCGGCAGCATATGCTCTCATATACCCTACCCGTTTTGACGGCCTCGCGTACCCGGTACTGGCTGCTGCCCGTTGTGGCGTGCCGGTGGTGGCTCTGGAAGGCGTGGCTGTGAGGGAAGCAGGCGGAGACGCTGTATTGTATACTGATCCTGCCAACATTGATGATCTTGCCGAAAAAATGAGTGTGTTGTATAAGGATGAACAGCTGAGGTCCAGGCTGCTGGCTCAGGAGCCTCCCGTAAAGCCGGCTTCAGACTGGGAGCTGGCCGCCACAACGTTATGGTCGGCTATTTCCTAAATGATAGTTATTTTTGCGCTTTAACAGAAAATCATGAGTAAAAAATCTACCATACAGATCCAGGTAGGACTGGACGATAATAAGGTTCCTGAAACAATAGAATGGAGCGCAACGGATAATAAGGAAGAACGGATGATCAAGGCTAAAGCCATGATGGTGGCTTTCTGGGACAGTGCGGAGAAGGCAGCGCTGCGTATAGACCTGTGGACAAAAGACATGATGGTGGATGAAATGGCAGACTTCTTCTTCCAGACCATGATGACCATGGCCGACACTTATGCGAGGGCCACGCATTATAATGATCAGGCAGATGAGCTGCGCGCGTTTGCACGTGACTTCTTCAAAAAATTCCAGGAAAAACAGACGGCTGAAGGAAAATAATCCATTAAATGTAACCATATGTCATTAGAACTAAATATCAACGCAGAGATCAAAACTGCGATGCTGGGGAAAAAGGAAGCTGATCTTCGCGCACTCCGCGCTATTAAAGCGGCTATTCTCCTGGCGAAAACAGCGGAAGGCAGCAGCGGTGAGCTCACCGAAGCTGACGAAGCCAAACTTCTGCAGAAGCTGGCAAAGCAGCGTAAAGATTCCCTTGAAATTTTCCGCCAGCAGAACCGTGAAGACCTCGCTGTGAAGGAAGAGGAAGAACTGGTTGTTATAGAGCGTTTCCTTCCGAAACCCTTAACAGAAGAGGAGCTTCGTGCTGCTATCGCTGAAATTATTACCACTACCGGCGCTTCTTCCCCTGCTGATATGGGAAAGGTGATGGGGGCTGCCACCAAACAGCTCGCCGGAAAAGCTGATGGAAAGGTTATTTCCGCTCTCGTAAAGGAGCTGCTTAATAAGTAAGAGTTATTTAGGTATTTATTGATTTAGGTATTTAGGTATTTGAAATGTAGCGGAGATTGAACTTTCTTAGGAATAGACAATAGTACATGATCT
>NZ_DATLKJ010000050.1:0-37009 GCF_035538455.1 Chitinophaga sp. | reverse complement strand
TTCTTGCAATATTCGATGTATCTCATTTTTGCTTCGACGTTTCCGTCCCTTTGCATCCGACGTAGGGTTCATCACTTTTTTCTACTAAGCTAGTGTCTTCAAAACAGCAAAAGAAGACGTGGTTGGTCGAATGCTTACGTTGAAGGAAACTGCGAAAGCTCGCTCTAACCCAATTCCCTGTTGTAATCCTACATTGAGGCATATCGTCTTCAAATCATTGATCGCTTCCTGGGGAGTCTTCTTTTCATGAAATAATGCCGTGTTAGGTAAATAGATCTTTTTATTTGTTGCACGGTCGATAACTTCTGCAGAGTAGCCAAGCCCTATCATATTGTTCTTAACTGCTTCATGTTTTTCTTTTAAATCATATGTTAATAAAACGCTCATTTTACAATTTATTAGAGATGACACTTCTATTGGCAGAATGGCCTTACGTACTAGAAGTGATATATACGGGGAATAAGTGAAAGTCAGAGAATTTACGGATAGGATCACACATTGTTTGTTATCTTCGATATTCTCCTTTGCTTATGGGATGAACAAGTCCCTTAATCAGCGATTCCCTTTGCTGATTAACTTCCGTATCTGTTCGGCAATATATTTTGTCAGGTTACTGGCTTTATGGGATAATAAACTTTTTACCCAAAACTAGTTGAGGTGAAGCAATCTATTTTACGGGAAACCTTAACAAAAGAATATTGCGAGAGAAAACGGCGAAATTAATTATTAAGAAGGCACAAAATAGAATGAATACAGAGAGAAAACCTTTGTTGGGCGAATGTTTGATTAGATCTTACTCCGATTAGATATAAAAATAGATCCATCGCTCCCCCACAAAACCAGGGGGTAAAAAATCCCCACCCACTGGGGGAACTCGATAGCTGGTATATACTTACCTTCATTCATCAACTAATGAATCTGTAAGATCGAATGTAGCTCGATTACTCAACACCCATTCTTAACCCAAATCTAAACTAGTAGCTATGAAACATCTATCTAAAGTATCATTATGCGTCCTTGTATGTAGCATGTTCTTTATTGCCTGTCGAAAAGACGAGGTGAAGGAAGACAACAAAGATAAAATCTCTCAGAACATTATTTCCCAGATCAAAGGCCAGGGGTTTAATACCAATGAAATCAGAAGAGTGAAGGATGGCTACGTGGTGGAAGGCGATATTTTTCTGTCGGATAAGTCACTGAGCCAGGGGGCTAACGGCAAGAAATTGCTTATTGCAAAGTCGGAACAGTACCGTACCAATAATCTCATTAGTATATCCGGCCAAAGGGAAATTACTATTTCGGTGACAAATCTGCCGCCTGCCTACGTGGCGGCTGCCGATGAAGCGATAGCGCGCTATAATGCCCTGGGATTGCGTCTTACTTTTCGCAGAATAGCCAGCGGCGGGAATGTGGATATTATTAATGCAAATCTTGGCTGGGGCATACTCGGACAATCTGCTGGCTTCCCGGATGCACAAGGCAATCCTCCCAGTCCGATTAAACTCAATGCAAGCTACATTGGAAATAGTCCGAATCAGGCTTATATGGCCACCATTATTGCCCATGAAATCGGACACACTATCGGGTTGCGGCATACTGACTATTTCAATAGGGCTTATAGCTGTGGGTCCGGTGGTAATGAAGGTGATGCGGGAGTGGGGGCAATCAACATCCCCGGCACACCTACTGCTGCAGATCCCAATAGCTGGATGCTGGCTTGCGTAGGTACTAATGTAAACCGTCCATTCAATGCAAATGATATAATCGCACTAAGATATTTATACGGACAGACCACTACTGGTAACCCTATCCCGGACGGGACTTATAAGATTGTAAGCGTAGGAAGCGGAAAAGTCGTGGATGTCGACGCCAATTATATCTACAACGACGGCGCCAAGGTACAACAGTGGACCTGGCTGGGCCACGATAACCAGAAATGGACGTTCACCTACCTGGGAAATGGCTACTATAAGATTATCAGTGTTGGTAGCGGTAAGTCACTGGACGTTGATGCTAACTTTATCAACAGCGACGGCGCCAAAGTACAACAATGGACCTGGGGTGGAAACCAGAATCAGCAATGGATAGTGCGTCCGGAGGCAAATGGCTCTTATGCTATCGTCAGTAAGCCGAGCGGCAAAGTGCTGGATATAGATGCAAACAATATCAATAATGATGGAGCGCAGATTCAGCAATGGACGTGGCTGAATGGCGGTAATCAACGATGGTATATACAGCGGCCCTGATAAATAGAATCCCTGATGCAATTGCGCAGTGCCCGCGGGAATTGGTGAGCCGGTAATCCACCATCAATTCCTGCGGGCATAAGTGCTGATGTCAGGAATACAGGATATTATTCATCCCCTTTGAGTCCGTCTGCACTTGCCAGATCATAATATCTCCTGAAGAAAGCGATGCGCTCTTTCCTGGATTTCTGCTGTAAATACCGCAGCAGGTCATAGTAGAGCTGACACAGCTGATTTTCTGCAAAAGAAGCGCTGGTCTGGCTAGGGTGGGTAAAATAAGCTGTTACCAATGCTTTGGTAGCCGGTATCTGTATCAATATATCCGGTAATTGCATATACGTGGTCAATAGGCTGCCGCCTTCCAGCAGCCTGTCATTGCTTAACCATATATTCAGCCCATCCATCAGTTCGTACCTATGAGCCTCATCCAGCTGATGATACCTTTTCTCCTCAAATGCAAAAAGACTATCAGCAAGCAGGGGTATATCACGCAGGTCTTCATTCAGGAAACAGGGTTCTTCCGGAAACGGAAATTGCTTTGCAAAAGAGGAGTCAAGATAACAGAGGGCATAGACAATTTCCCTTTTGTGGTAATCTCTGACAAGACTACTGAAAGGTCCTGTGGCATAGTTATAGGAAAGGGCGCCCGTTGTATCAGTAACGGTTTTTAAGGGTGCATTGTCTGTTCGTGTTGAGCCACAACTCATGAAGATTAATACCAAAAAAATCATTGTTATCGCTTTCATGATATTTCCTGTTTTGAAGTAAAAGATATAACGGGTATGTACTGTATAAAATGAAATATAAACGTTAGCAATGGAATAATCAATTCGGAGGGATGTGCTTTGAGGAGGGAGTACGCTGATTTCTTTACCATTTTTTTCTTGTAGAACCCCCTTGAAACTAGGGGGTAAAAAACCCCTGCCAGCAGGGGGAGGATGATAGCTGATATAAACTTACCTTCATCTAAATACCGCATACTAATCAACAGAACGTCTCAGCGATTCTCACGTTTCAAAAGCGCGCACTTTTATTCAACCGTAAACCCGCAGTTATGAAAAAGAAAAGTATTAAACTCAGCAAAAAGCTGATGCTACAAAAAAACGCAATCATAGAATTGAATACAAATTTACAGGCACATCTGGCTGGCGGACAGTTAGCTATTTATACCTGGGACGCGTATTGTAATAATACCTGGGACCCGCAGGAAGGATGTATTTCTCACCCAAGACCAGGTGTGGAATGTGTATGAATGTAACCGGCGCTGATAGATTAATTTAAATCAACTGCTCATGAAGAAGAAATTTGTCCATCTGCAAAGAAAATTGCTGCTGCAAAGATCCGTTGTAGCTGCACTGAATTCATCTGCACAACAACAACTGAATGGAGGGATTACCGGTAGTATTTGCCCTGCCTGCCCTGGAGTAACCCTGATTACTGAATGCCGCCCTACAAGCCCGTCTCCTCAACAACGTTGTTATAACTGTGTTTAGCAAATCGATATAGAAAAATAGATAGGTTTTCCGGAGTGCGACATGCTAAGTGTTGTTAACTAAGATTAAGTATCCGAACTCCCTTTTAATTGCTGCCTGTAATCCGGTAGCACGGCGCATAATGCCTGCTGCCTTTCATACTCCAACGCTGAACAACCACCCCATGGCGTAACTTCCGGTCGAAGACAGGGGAGGATCCCTCTAATACGGTTTTATGAAAAGAAAGAAAATCCCAATGAGCAAAAAATTGATTTTCGACAAGAAAACGATCGCATCACTGCAAGTTGAACAACAAAACAACCTGTTGGGTGGCGCTACACTCATTGCAAACTGTACCGACGGTACAACAAGAAAGCCTACAGCATGCACAGGAAGGCCATGCTGCTAAAATGAAGTGAATGACGATGATCTGTCCCGTAGGATTAGATCATCGTCATTCATGTACTTTATGAATGCTAATTACTTCTCATGAAATCTTATTCGCAGCAAACCCTGATATACCGGGATATTGTAAAGTTGCTGAATCAAAGGACATATTCACCAGACTATAAGGATAGCCTGTTTAAAGGTGCATGGGGCGCTTTATTCTACCTCTTCTACTATGAACAATACATAGATGATAAGGAAAACCATGCATACACATACCTGGAGCAGTTATATGACGAATTTGATCCTGCTGCCATGGGTAACTATTCTTACTGTACAGGCAGCACAGGACCGTTTTGGTTATTGCACCACCTGAATAAGCATAATTTTATTGATATTGATATAAATGATCTGACAACTGATTTTATGACGGCGGCCATGATAGACAGTGAATGCTATCTGTCACACCATGACTTCGACTTTCTGCATGGAAGTGCAGGTATCTGTCATTTTCTGTTGGAATTTGCCGACAGACACGATGTCAGGGAGCACTTGGGTAAATTTGTTATGGCACTCAAAGAGCGAAGCTATATGACAGAGAAAGGGCGTAGTATGCCCGTGTTCTTTATGCTGGACCCAACTGCTCAGAAAGGAATCGATGCCTTTAGTCTGGCGCATGGGGCGTGTTCACTGCAAATATTGCTTACAAAGATATTTGAGGCCGGTATTATGCAACAGACCTGCAAACAGTTGATAGAGGAAAGTATGGAGTTTATACTGAGCTATAAAAACCCGGATTCATTCACTTCTTTACAGGCGCTGTTCCCTGATAAACTGGACGGTTATCCTTGTTACGACCGGCTGTCATGGTGTTACGGAGATCTTAGCGTAGCATGGTCGTTATGGTACTGCGGAAAGTATTTCAAAGAAGACAGATGGATGAGGCAGGCGCTGGAGATCATGCATCATAACAGGAAAAGAAATACGGAAAATACATCAGGAATTGTAGATACATGTCTGTGCCACGGCAGCAGTGGCGCCGCCACCATGTACAGAAGATTCTGGTATGAAACAAATGATAAAGGGTTCTATAACTGTGCGATAGACTGGCACCAGCTCGCACTGAAGAAAATTGTATTCCCGGATGAGAACAATATACACGGAATAAAATCCTGGCGGAGAGATGATAAACAGTGGGACTATTGCTGGGATTTGCTTGACGGTAGCTGTGGTGTTGGCCTGTCACTTATTTCTCATACACATCCGGCCCCTTTATCATGGGATGAATTTTTATTATTGTCGTAATGAGCGGTAACCATCAGGACTCGTACTCCGGAACAGTTTTTATTCAATCTCCTTCTCAAGCAGGGTAAGAGTAGCTTCGTTGGGCGTAAATAATCCAAGCTCTCCCCGTCCGGCAATGGGGTGCTCGAATTTTTTTACTACGGAAACCAGCCAGGCAAACATACCCGGGTGAAATTTTCCGAGATCAAGGTGTACCGGTTTCCATTTCTCCCAACGCTCAGCATCCAGTGGAACAATTGCGGAAAGTTCGATAATACCTATGTATGCTCCCTGGGGTAAAACCTGGTTGCCAAGCATGTCTTGGGAAAAATAGTAATCTGCAGCTGCAGTGTCCTGCTTTTTCCCTGTATGAAGCCAGAGATTACCCCGGTAGTGCGTCTTCCAGGTACGTATTTCAACATTTTTAACTCCATTAACAATAAGAGTGGCCCACGGCTGTTGTATACTTAACGCTTTCATTGCAAAAATTCTTTCTCAAACTCTTTGCTGAATCTTTTGTATAATAAGTATAATTCCTTAAGATCAAGCTGGTCAGTTAATTGTAATGACTCCCGTGCAGTTCCGTCAAGAAAGTCCATATAGAAATGCATCTCATCTTTGCAGGTAAGCATTTTTTTTACGAACGCTTCGTATGATCTGAAAATGAAAGCAACACTATCGTTAGCCAATATTTTCTTTGAACTGATATCAAACTGGAAATCGTAGTTCTCATCGGCTGTTCTGCGAATAAGACATGGAATACAGATACCACAGGCCCTATTTGGTTCCTTGGCCTTACCTGTTAGGCTAAAATTGGAATAAATATACCAACAGGTTTCTGTCCTGGTTAATATCTCTCCAAAATCTGCCTTAAACTCCTTACCTGCAAGTTCGGCCATTTCTCTTTTCGTTTTGTATAAAAATGGATTGATAATAGTATATCCTTTTTCTCCGAACAAGCTTTCAATGAACGCTATGTAGTACTTGTGCGTTATGGGATGGGCATGTTTGGTCATAGAAATTGATGCGTAAGGGGGGACAGCATTGGCTAATACGCCATTTTCAAACTGATAGATGGTTTTTGCACCAAATGATCTTGCAAAGACACTCCCCATAGCCAGGAACATAAATGCACGATAGGAGAAATGATGATTAAGTCTGCGTTGTTGGGTATAGACCAGCTTCGATTTCAGCTGGATCATGTCTGCTGTATTATACCCCAGCGATTGCAGGATATCACGCTGTATTTTTTGTTGACGGGTATAATATGAAACGAATTTAGTGTAACGGCTGAACTGGTTCGGATATGTGGCTATTCCACAGGTGCTATCCATACCGCCGGAGAATAAAACAACCTGCTCAACAGGACTGGGGTCTGTCATGAACGTAATACGCCTTTTCTTTTTCTTTTCTGAAAAAATGAATTCAAAAGGAATGGAATTCATGAATGCAAGCATCTTAATCAACCACTCACAGGATAACTCACAGGCTCTCTTATTGTAAACGGGAATGCGGACAACAATTTTATGGATAGGAGAACCATTTGAAGGAGACACAAATTTTTCAGTATGATAAATGGTAAGGGCAATGGTGAGGAGGTCGGCAGACAAACTATCGATACCATTTTTTCCTACGCTTGAACCACCTGCGAGCTCCCAGGACAAGCCGTCAACCCCCTCAGGAAAGGCAAATGTTTTATCTCTCACTCCTGGGTTATAATATTTAAGGGTAAACCTGATCATAAGACTTATTTTATGAATTCTTTTTTGAACCAGTCTTTTTCATAGGCGATGATGTCGAAAAGATTTTCATAAGTAATCTGCTTGCCATTTGCTGCAGGATGCATACTACCCATGAATTGGCGCTGGAAGTGACCAACAATTTTATCAGCCTGTTTTTGTGCGGCCATACCTACGATGCCTTCGCCGGATTTGTCTATTCCCGCTATTTGTTTTTGGGTTAATTGCTTAATTACTTCACCAAGAAAATATCCTGAGGTGCTTTTAAATACCTTCTGGTTCAGCTTCCCAAGGATCATTTGTGCATCGCCGTTGAAATAAGCCCTGATGTCATTATCTAATGCTTTTAAAACAAAATTCTCCAGGCTCATCCGGATGAGGCTCTTAGAGGATTCATTTACCTGCAGGTCCCTTTGCATTACTTTCTCGACCCATTTCTTCATACAGCCAGGGCCTTCAGTGATTGCTGCCGCTGAGAAAAAATTGTGGAGATCTTTATTCAGAAATGCTGCACCGCTTAACGCAAAAAGCGATTTGTAGACATGGCTCAGCAACGGGTTAGATACTTGTTCTTCAAAGTCCGCTTTTCTCGCAATTTTTGACCGGATAATGATACTGTCTTTTTCGACTTCAGTCTGTTTTTTGGATAACGATGTGGAGCTACTTCTCAACGACGCATATAGTTTGGCGCCATAACCGCTGCCCATTCCCGGCAGGCCAGCCATTCCTCCGGCAAAAGAACCACTACCCATAACTATTGTTGGTTTAATATTTTCTGATAAAATTGCTGTGCTGTATCCACGTGTACCTTCTTAAATGATTCGTTGACCCAGGAATATTTTTCCTTTAATGTTATTTCGTACGTGCTGGTTTGATCCGTCTTCTGTGACCGGGAAATGATCTCCATCCGGCCATACGTCTTTATGATGATTACTTTGTCGCTTTCTCCAAATCCCACATAACGATATTCGTCAAATACACGCAGCATCTCGCCGGAAAGATCACTGATTTTTACATTGCTGTTGCCACCTTCATCACTTTTGAAATACAAGTCATTCAGCCGGTCCATCAACGACAGCCGGGTACGCACAGCCCAACCATGCGAGATGCCTTTCAGCTGTGCTATTATGGAAATGGCATCAGGTTCATTGAGTATGGAGAAGGTCACAAGGTATTTCGCCTGTAGTATATTCATGAGCATAGAATAACCCTCTTCCCCACATATCGATATTCCCTTCTCTATATCAGTCTTTCCGCTCTCCCGGAAATTGGGAATCCCCGTCCATTTGCTGAGCGATAGCCATAACTTTGTTCTCTCGTATAATGCCTCAACATAGAAAGTGGATCGGGGCATACTCTCCTCGCAGATCTTTATGGATTGGTTTATGAACGAAACCATCTCATGATTGCCAATGTCTGCCGGGAAGGCGTCCGTCTTATACAGTGAGGCGACCGACTTACGCAGGCATTCCGCCAGATTCCTGAGAATCACAGCCTTGTTCACCTGGGTGGTCTCATATTCATCAGACCATTCTGTTAATAGCCAGCGATAACCTGCTTCTGCGGTATGCAGATCATATTCCAGGTATTGAATAACCCTTAGTTTGTCGTGCTCGAATTTCAGTATTTCTCTATTGGCTCTCCTGCGCTCATCCACCTCTCCATTTTGCTGCACCGTTTTTAGTATTGCAATCCCTTTGTCGAGCATTTGCTTTGTCTGGTCAGGAATATCTGTCTCAACGCTGCTTTTAATAATTTCTGCCAGGAGCAGGCACTTGTGAGCCCTGAGGAATGGGTTTTCCAGGTCATTATCCTCGTCAATCCGGTCCAGATAAAACCTGGAAATCTCAAGGTCCCCTGTCTGAAGATAAGCCCAGGCAATCAGTAAAATTATCTGGTTGCTGAAATGCTCAGGTGGAATGTTCACCGAAGCGGCTATTATATGTAAGGGCAGGTGCTGAATATGATAATAGGTGATCAGATCGTCGCTCACAGTAGCCGCTTTATCAAATAATCCTGCTTCGAGTGCGTGGTACCGCATTTTTTCCCAAAGCCCCGGCTGGAACCTCGCATATTCCTTCGTTACCTTTGATTCCAGAAGATTCATGCATGCTGTATGCAAATCGGTTCTTTCATCACTGGAGATAAGATCCAATACCAGATTTCTGGCATGCCATTTAATTAACGGCCCGCGGCAGGTATCCTGAAATAGCTGGATCCAATACGACTTTTTGTTAAAATCCTGACCTGTTGGAAGCGGTGATAATCTTATCAGATTATAACTGATCTCAAAATTTAAAAGGGCTAAAGTCTTTATTAACCTGCCGTTTTCTTTAATTCCAAGTTCGATACTTTGAACTCCCGGGGGCTGTAACGGGGTATCTACGCTAAACGCCACATTTTCCATAATAATATCCTTTTGATCTGATACGATCCATATCTGGTTGTGAATATTGGGCTTGTCCAGGGCCTGCCAGAACCAGTTGCTTTCGTCTTTGATAGGGGGCGGAGGGTGCAGTATAACAAGAAAGATATCTTTCATATTACATAACATCTCCCAACGGAGTGGCACGTTCCCGGAATTGGCAAAGGACCTGACTAATCCTATCAATGCCTTGTTCCCGGTATTTACAACATTTAATCTTTTGGTAAATGAAACTGCCCACTTCCTCAATTCTTCTGTTAATCGGTCTGAAATCCCCTCCCCGTAGTGCAGTTCGTGTAGATCAATCAGAATGGGTGTTTTTTCATATCTGATGATCATTTCCGCAATCAGCCTGTAAATTTTATTTCGTAAATCCTTCGTGTAATCATCTACGGTAAGCAACAACCGCTGCAGATCAATCCAGGAATCAATCCTTTGCTTTGGGAAAAGCATTTCAAATTCATCTTTATCATCGCCATAAATGACCGAGTCGGCAATATTGCTTTCCTGCGGATTGACAACGCCGCGAAGAGAAAGCAACTGAAGCTCTTCAACCTGCCCCAACACTTGATCCCATTGGATTTCGGACTTGGGATGCCGGTTGGTCCAAATGACAGGAGCAGCCCAGTCTGTTTCAAATAATGAGGCATTCCCCGAAGTACATTCATGCTTCAGTGAAGCGCGTATGGTACTGAATGAGCGCTCAAGCGACAGTCCGGATAGTATCGATTTAAATATTTCCCTGGCAAGAAACTTGCCCGCCGCTAGCCTGATCGGTGATTGCATGACTAATAGCGTAAGACTGATATGCGATGATATCTTTTGAAAGAAAGCTGGCGAAGTATAATAGCACTTCCGGTCAAGAGGTGTTTGCGCGGTGTTGCAGGCAGACAAAATAATGTACAGAGGCGCTGCATTACTCGTAAGCAGGTTTTGTGTAATTGCAGAGGCGCTCACCCACTTCCTGTTTGCATCCAGCAGCACGGTATCTTCCCTGGTTTCTCCATGGCCATTGAACCATATAATATGTGGCTGAAATGTTTGCAATATTTCCGGTAAAGTTGACAGGTCCAGAGATTCCTGCCTTACTTCAATTTTGCTTTTAACAGCAAAAGGTAATCCATCTACAACCTCTTTTATTTCCTTTGTTTCTTCATTTAGGTCAATCTGACCGGTAGCGGTATCGCCGTCGCTTCCAACCAGGATGAGCGTCTTCAATTTGTGCCCTATAGAATAAATACCGTCAGTTAGCGTGTCATAGTCCTGAACCCTGATAATAGAAGTATTCTGGCATGCCGGGATATCGAGATCATTCAATAACAGTTCCCAGGGGATTTGCCAGTAATCCCTGAACTGCAATAGATACATCTTTGAAAGATCTGTTTCGGGGTCGGGAGGAAAGATGAATTTTGTTGAATTAAATATATCTGACTGTTTTAGGCAATCCAGCAGCTTTTTACGATAACCCGCGTTTCTGAGCTGGGCTTTGCGGACAAGACCACCAAACCATTTTGTCAGCCATTTGAATATCGACAAGTATTTATCCTGCTTATCACTCGTCACTCTCCAACCGCCATCAAATAGATTCTTCTGCTCCGATATAACTTTATGAATAACTAATTTCTCCAAAATGTGAGTAGTTTATCGAATGCGGTCTTCGCTCCGCTGGTTATACCTTTGTCTCCGGTTTTCTGGGTTTTCTCGTAATTAGCAACAAGTGTGGTAATTATATTCGGAGCAGTATAACCCGTTAAAACAGCCTCCTTGACTGAGGTCGAATTTAGAAGCCAGGAAGCGAAAACACCTAATGCTATCTGTAAAACCAGTCCCACCCAGAAATACGGCGAGGCAAAATATACAGGCGCGGGTTGGTCTTTGGTTTTTATGATTCTTATGACGTCAGGAAGCGCGCCTCCGGCAATACTTGCAATGATAATTTCAGTTGTCATGCTTGTACATATTTTAGTGAATGATACGTTGAACGCAGAGATTATTGGGGTTCTGTAATTGGGGTTTCAATCATTACATAGGTATGTATGGTAGATTGAGATAATGAAATTTACGAAAATTTTCACAACGATCAAGGAAAAGTTCAATTAGCCCCGTTCTGGTCACCATCGACTGTTGAAATCTTAGTATTTTATCGGATACTTAAAGTATTTTAATAAAAAAGATGTAATTTTAGGTGTCCTAATGTCTAATATCCTTTAAGATGAGAGTGCTGATAGAAAAGCTTCCGCTGTCGGAGAATACGTCTTTTGTTGCAAGAACGCATCGCACGCCTAAGTTTGAAGTACCGTGGCATCAGCATGTGGAATTGGAGCTGATTCTCTTCAAAGAAGGTGCTGGTGTGAGCTTTATCGGTAATCACGTTGGCCCGTTTGAAGAAGATGATGTTTTTTTCCTTGGAGCCAATCTTCCACATACGTTTCAGAAAAGTGGAGAGCTCATTACAAGCGCAGTGGTTGTTCATTTTAAAGAAAACTTCTGGGGAGAAGACTTCCTGAAGTTACCAGAGAGCAGTTCTTTGTTGAAGCTGTTTCACACTGCTCTGCAAGGTCTGAAAATTACCGGTAAAACAAAGGCCCTTCTGAAACCCATGATCATTTCCCTGGAAAACGAAACGGGATTTAAGCGCTTAATATCATTGTGTGCGTGCCTTAACATGATTGCGGAATCCGGAGAATATGAAACACTTTCTACACAAGAAGTAAAAGAATTGAATGTAAAGAACAGGGAACGCATTGATCAGATTTTCCAGTTTACTTTGGAGAACTTCAGACGACAGATTTCAATAGCTGAAGTGGCAAGTGTGGCAGGATTGAGTGTTCCGGCCTTTTGTAACTATTTTAAGAAGAGCACCAAAAAAAGATACATTGACTTTTTGAACGAAATGAGGATCGGCTATGCATGCAGGCTTCTAACCGATTCACAGGAGAGTATCACCAGTATATGTTATGAAAGCGGATTCAATACACTCGCGCATTTTAACAGCTTGTTCCACAGGTTTCACAACATGAATCCATCCGACTACAGAAAAACTTTTCTCAGCGCGCAGCGGGGAGCGACATTCTCCCTCGACAACCGGGAGATTAAAGAATAAACCCGGCTGATTGTCCATCCCGTACGTTTTATTAAAATCCTTTAGGTTTTCCAGAATATACTGGTAGCAAGCCTCTTGCCTTTGGAATACTTTTACAACCACTTTAGAAGTAGCGTTTATCCTGAATTTTAAACTTATACCATGCCAGAGAATATCTACGATGCTATTGTGGTTGGTTCGGGTATTAGCGGTGGGTGGGCCGCAAAGGAACTCACTGAAAAAGGATTAAAAGTACTGTTACTGGAACGGGGCCGGAATTTCGAACACGTAAAAGACTATACTTCTGCCGGGAAAGCCATTTGGGAATTGCCTCACAGGGGAAGAACCACGCAGGAGCAAAGGGAGAAATATCCGGTTATTCATCGTGGATGGGCTGCCGCAGAACAGGTGATGGATTATTGGGCAAACGAAGAAGATTGCCCATATACCGAGATAAAGCCTTTTACCTGGTGGAGGAGTTACCAGCTGGGCGGGCGCTCTATCTTATGGGGGCGCCAGAGCTATCGTTGGAGCGATTTTGATTTCGAAGCCAATGCAAAAGACGGTGTTGGCGCAGACTGGCCTATCCGGTACAAAGACATAGCGCCTTGGTATGATTATGTAGAGAAATTTGCAGGTATCAGTGGTTCAAAAGAAGGGCTGCCGCAGTTACCCGACGGAGAGTTCCTTCCTCCGATGGATCTGAACTGCGTGGAGAAAGATGTTGCTGCAAGGATCAAAGCATCTTATAAAGACAAACGCCATCTTATTATAGGACGGGTAGCCAATTTAACGGCGCCTATCCCCGGCCGCACGAAATGCCAGTTCAGGAACCGATGCTGGGAAGGTTGTCCGTTTGGCGGCTATTTCAGTACACAGTCATCTACGCTGCCTGCGGCCATAAAAACTGGTAACCTTACAGTACGGCCCTGGTCCATCGTAACACGTATCTTATACGATAAGGATACCCGTAAGGCTAAAGGCGTGGAGATCGTAGATGCAGAAACGAATAAAACACAGGAGTTCCATTCCAGGATTGTGTTTCTGTGCGCTTCGGCGTTAAACTCAGCCTGGGTATTGTTCAACTCTGCAACAGATATATGGCCGGGTGGCCTTGGCAGCAGCAGCGGAGAGCTGGGGCACAATGTCATGGACCATCATTATAACCTGGGTGCCAGCGGTACCGTGGAGGGATATGAAGACAAGTATTATTTCGGCCGCCGGGCAAACGGGTTTTATATTCCGCGCTTCGTTAATCTCTTTGGAGATAAACGGGATTACCTTCGCGGGTTCGGTTTCCAGGGTGGGGCCAGCCGCACAGGATGGAGCAGGGATGTGGCAGAACTGAGTATCGGCGCCGCTTTTAAAGAAGCATTGATGGAGCCGGGAGGATGGTCAATAGGAGCCACCGGATTCGGTGAAATCCTTCCTTACCATGAGAATAAAATCTTCCTGGATAAGAACAAAAAAGACAAATGGGGATTGCCGGTGCTTGCAATGGACGCTGAATTGAAGGACAACGAACTGAAAATGAGAAAAGACATCGTGCAGGAGCTGAGCGCTATGTTTGAGGCCGCAGGTGTGAAGAACATCAAAACCTGGGACAGCGGGCATGCCATCGGGCACGGAATACACGAAATGGGAACAGCGAGAATGGGCCGGGATGCCAAAACATCTGTATTGAATGAGTTTAATCAGGTATGGGATTGTAAGAATGTTTTTGTAACAGACGGTGCCTGTATGACTTCCTCCGCCTGCCAGAACCCATCGCTTACCTATATGGCTTTAACCGCCAGAGCAGCTGATTATGCAGTGAAGGAGCTTAAAAAAATGAACCTCTGAAACTAAAAACGCTCCGATACCTATCGGTTTCGGGCAATATAAAGCACTTGATCCTTCCGTTGAGAGGGACATTTTAAAATTCCACTAAAATTAAAGCTGCATGAATCGTTTGATTCGTGTGGCTTTAATGCTTTTGGGAATACCAGATAGTCAAATTTTAAAATGTTCACCCCTTAAATGCGGAGAATACCGGTAATTTCTATTTCCTAACTACCCAGTCCCTGCAGGAAAACATTGAGGTCTTCTTCTTTGTCCAGCCCTAACTTCTGTTTGATCCTGTAGCGACTCATACGCACGCTCTTTGGCTCTATGTGCATCAGCTGGGAAATTTGCCGGGTGTCCATTTTGAGATACAAGTAAGCGCAGAACTTCAGATCAAGCAGGGTAAGTTTCTTTTGTGATTTATTATAAAGCAGGTTGAAAAAGTCAGGATGCACTTGTTGAATCTCCCGTTTTGCACGTTCAAAGTCGTTATCAAGCACTATTTCTTCCTTCAGTATCTTTTGTATGTTTACGGGATCACCTTCTGTGAGCCTGTCTTTTATATTCAGCAGCATCTTATTCTTATGCTCCAGCTGCAGCATATTGGCCATGACCTCTTTTTTCAGTTGCTGTTGTTGGGCTTCCATCAGTTGTTGTTCGACCTTCAGCCTTGCCTGTTCTTCTTTTTCCAGTTTTATCTGCAATGCTGAGTCCTGTTTTTCCAGCTCCAGTTGCTTCTCACGTTGCAGGGAGTAGCGCAACCGGAAATGATAAGACCGGAACATGAATAATAACCCGAGGAAAGAAGCCAGCGCAATACAGGCATATAGATAGTTCTGTATCCTGCGGCTGCTTTCCCGCTCCTTCAGCATCTGCATTTCACTGTTTTTTTTTTCTGTCTCATATTGTATTTCCAGCTTTTGTGAATTGAGCGCCGCCTCCTGGTTAAAATTTTTATTATTGTACGCCGTCACCTCTTTTTGAAACGCTAATGCCTCCCGGTAGTCGCCCTGCTGCTCGTAGAAGCTTGCCAGTGCCTGGGTCACATTGAGCATTGTATGATTAGCTGGAGCTTCCGCCGTCTTCATTACTTTATACGCCTCCCGGAGGTAGCTCTCTACCTGCGCGTTGTTGCCTTCACGTTTGGCATATTCACTGAGAATACCCAGACTGCTGGCTATTACATCCTGGCAATTGGCGGTGTTTTTCAATACCGTCCTTGCAGTAGTAGCGTAATAGATGGCCTGCGCCCGGGCTTTTTTATCTGTTTCAGGGAAATATTTCAGATAGCTGCTGGCAAGGTTGATACAGGTGATGGCGTAGGTGTTGTCCGCTACCCGACCCGGATACGCCCGGTAAAGCATAGCAGATTTGGTCAGATAGAATAATGAACTGTCCAGCGCTGCTCTGTTATTGGAGGCGTTATAATTATATTCATACGCTACAGCCAATGACGCATAGCAATTGCTTACCAGGTTGTAATCTGTTGTCTGTAGGGCATTGTCTATAGCTTTCCGGGCATAGATATTTACCTTGTCTTCATTATTCCAGGCAGCATGAACTACATATAGCCGGTAATATATTTTAGCGGCAAGATAGGGATCGGGAACCTTTTCCAGCTCCTTCAAGCCCAGCTGGCAATATTTGACGACGTTTTCATTATTATCCAACGCCTGATATAACAATACCTGTGCATAGTAACCATAGGCCATGGCAAGGGGAGTGCCGGCCTGGTGTGCAATCAGTAAGGCGCTATCGCTCGTCCGCTTAAGGGTAGACAAATCATGGGTATTGGTTTTGATATTCGCCTGCATTGCATAGGCTTTAACCGCTTCTGTAAAGTTCTTATCCTGTAACGCTATGGAGGCACTCTGCTGCGCCCTGGCCATCGCCACTGCATAGTTCTTACTAACCCTGTGTATTTCTGCCAGTTGATTCAACAAGGCTGGCTTTTCTTTCTTATTTAATCCCGGGCCATCAATAACTGATTGCAGGCTGTCAGACCATAAAGTCTGTGCCATGATCCCTAATGACCACCCACAAATACAGAGGCATAAACAAAGTTTAAATAGCAATCCCTTCATCGGAACAAATTACGACAAATCCGCAAAAGTGGAACAGTAGAAATCCATGATTTGTGTATTATTTGTATTTATAAATATTTGTTTATCAAATTATTATTGGATGGGTAGACGAATTGTAGACGTCTCTTTTTTGCAGTGTAGACACACTGTAGGGGGAACGGATTTGAAACAGCGCATCATTATCAGCAAATTTGCCCAGGCAACAATAAAAGCCCTGAATACCAAATCTTCTCAGCCATGAATTACAAATATTTCTCACAAGACGGACAAACATTTACCGTAAAGGAGAATCATACTATGAAGTATTTTATCATCGCAATGGGTATGCTTATCGCAATACTCTGTAGTATCAACAATATTAACGCACCTGGCAAAACAATAGGGATTATTTTAGGCCTGATAATGGTACTAATAGGCGTTCTCCGCCTGGGAAGCAAAGTAAGCCTCGACACAGAGCAGAAAATTGTAACCAATAAAACAGGAATGATCTTCCCGGAAAAGAAGTATAACTTCAAAGACTTTGATGGTTTCTGGGTCAATAAACAAACAATGGGCTTTACACTCATTGCCCAGGGGTTCATGAACTTTGTTACCGACCGCGGTAATAAACAAGTGGCACTTTCTGCATATTTCTTCACAGCCCGGCCCTTTCAGAAAATGTCCGATGAGCTCATGGAAATCATGGGAGTCACCCAAAACTAATGCCTTATGTACAATTTTAACCAGGGCCAGGAGGGGATAAGTATCCAGCCATATCTTACACAATATAAGAAGTATAATATCCTATGGCTGATTTACGCCCTGCTCTTACCCGTCGCTTTCTTCGTGGATGTTCCGGTAAAGTATAAATACATTTTTTACTCGATCCTGGGTATAAGTATCCTATGGTTCATCTTTGATTACTTTTTCAAAGCCAGGATCAGCATCATTTTTAACCACCATCAGAAAACGATATACAAAAAATACCCCTTCCTGTTTCGACATAAGTTGCTGGCTTTTGAGGAAGCTTGTATCACTACCGTGGATATTCCCGAAGGGATTTGCTATGCTGTTGCTTGTAAGAACAACAGGTATGGCAAATATTACCCTATCAGTGATTATTTCTCTGATAACCGCAAAGGACGGGCAGAGCAGGAGCAGTTTGAAAAGGAAATCCTGGGAGTCATAGAAGACTTACTGCGTATTCCCGCATGATTATTGACCACAGTTATTTAAACTCCTGAGTATGGCATTGCCCTTTATAGAGATCATCGAATCTGTAACACCCGATCCAAATCTGTTAATGTGGAAGTTCGCAGATGCAGATAAGGAGATTAAGAGCGGAGCAGTATTAACTGTACGGGAAAGCCAGCACGCGCTTTTGCTGAATGAAGGCCAGCTGGCAGATGTATTCCCCGCCGGAAAACATTCCCTTGAAACCAGGAATATCCCCATACTCACACGGTTGCGGGGCTGGAAGCACGGCTTTGAAAGCCCGTTCAAGGCAGATGTGTATTTTTTCAACACCCACCAGTTTGTAAACCTCAAATGGGGCACACCTGCACCGGTATTGATGAGAGATCCCGCCTTCGGGCAGGTGCGCGTCCGGGCTTTCGGTACCTATAATGTACGTATCGCTGACGTCGGACGGTTCTTCCGGGAATATGCAGGCACTTACCCCTTGCTCACTATTACAGAACTGGAATGGCAGCTGCGCGACTTTATTGCGCCCAAATTCGCAGAGGCCCTGGCACAGGCAAATATTGCCGTTATAGATGCAGTAGGCAGCATTTCTGCACTGAATGAAAAAATACAACCACTGATCCAGCCATGTTTTACAGCTTTCGGACTGGAAGTAACGATGTTTACAATTACCAGTATCACCCTGCCCGAAGATGTACTTAAACAGTATGATAAAATTACGGGCATGAACATGGTCACGGATATGAATAAATATTCGCAGTTCAGTGTAGCCAATGCAATGGATAAAGAACGTTCAGAAATCGGAGATGCTGCACGACAAGCTGTCGCTTTCGGCATGATAATGAATGCAGGAGCTTCCGCGCCCGCGCCCGTTAATACATCACCCACTGACGATGTTACGGTGCGGCTGAAAAAATTGAAGGACCTCTTTGATGCGCAGTTGATCACGGAAACAGAGTACACTGCCAAAAAAGAAGAACTATTAAAACTCCTGTAATACAGATACCCATATGAGCCAGGAAGAAAACAAACGTACGCTCACCTACCTGGAACGCCTGAAGCAGAAGGCGGCCACTCAGGAAAATTACGGCGGAGAGGTTGTAAAGGAAGACGCTAAAATGAAAGTGCGCGACTGCCCCGAATGTGGCGCCGGACGCGCTTACCAGCACGGGCTTACTGCATGCGCCTATTGCGGTTTTGTCTTTATGGATGTAAAGCTCACAGATGGTGTGCACATAAAAAAGGAAAATAACTCATAGCAGATGTTCAGTTTATTTCAAAAGAAATATAATAACCCCGCCCTGTTGGAGAAAATCAGGGAAACGCAGGAGCGTTGGTTCACCTTCCTGGGCAAGCTGGAAGCCCGCATGGAAGAAATGAGCACGGCGGCCATCCCGGAGCTGAGAGATCTGTTTAACCAGGATAATGACCCCTATAAACGGGCGCATGGTCATATGTTGCAAGGGCTGCTCGGACAGATAAACCAGATGCGCCACAAAGCCAACGAAGCCAGAGAAGAGAATATTTTCTGCTTTGTATCCGCCGCGGAAGCAACACTTCCTGCCATTACCTCCAACGCAGGCCAGGAATACCACAATGCGCTGTATGCTTTCAGGATGGCTTGCTCAGACCGGTATCATCTCTTCGATGAAAAGCTAAACCACCATATCACCTTACTACAAAAGGCTGCAGGGGAGCAAGACCTCGAAGCTATATATCGTGAGGAGCTGACCATATTTGAAAACATCCGGGATAAATTCAGTTGTAAACAATGTGGTGGTAATATCACCATCCCACAGATGTTTTTCATTGCCACATACGTCAACTGCCCGTTTTGCAAAACACAGAATACTTTCATGCCTTCCACCGGTGCACAACTGGTGTTACATCAGGCGCGCAGCCTTGCAGAACAACGCACGGCTCACTTGCTCCACGCCTATGAAGAAAGTGTGCCAAAGAATGAGACGCTCTACAAACAATACCTCCGCGCCATGTTTGACGAATGGAATAAAATCGTACCTGATATGGCCGGAGAAAATGAAAAATTTTATCAGCGCCTGCTGAATGATCATTTAATCAATAAACTAAAATAAGATAACATGTCTGAAAATCCATTATTAGCACCCATTCACGGTATTACATTAGAAGATTACAGCGCCGCCTGCGCAAAAATAGGTAGCGGTTTAAGCGAGGAAGAAGTCGCAAAAGCACTGGGAGTAGAGCTTCCGGTGTGGCAGGAAGCCAACCTCCTCTGGCCTGAAAGAATGAAACAGGATGCTACCTACCATATAATAACACTCTTCGGTCAGTATTTTGGCGAGGCAGACCAACATCCGAAATTCCTGAACCTGAAGCCGGCCGTTTCTGCTGAAGGAACCGGTAACATAGATAAAATCAAAGCAGATAAAGATTTTTATCAAGAACTGGAAGTGGCAAGACAAGTAGCTTACGAATATGGTCTCGATGGTGCACAGTGGATCATGGATAATTACGGAATCCCGGTCGGAGATTTTCAGATCGCCGCTTCTAAATGGAGTGATCAGATCCATCAGGACATTCAGGCTAACTATGCAGGATATAACCAGCAGCAGGATGCCTACAGAACAAAGTACCAGCAGTTGTTTGCTGCGGCGCAGGGAGGAAACCTCGCGGATGATATCAGCTTCTGATCCCGCCTGTTTAATATAAAAAATAAAGTATGATCAGAAAGATGAAGCGGTCGGCAGGCCTGTTGTTATTGTTATTGGCTACGGTGTCCATTCTTCGGGCACAGTCTTCTCCTGCGTTATTACTGGTATATGACGACTATTCCGGTAAAGAAACAGGCCTTACCTACTGGAAGAATGGACAATTGATACAGTTGACAGATGGTAAAACAAAGGCAGGGGCGTCGGCAATTGCTGTATCCGGCAATGATGAGTATGTTGCCGGTTACCAATATAACAACGCAGGTGAACCTGTTGCCACCTATTGGAAGAACAAGAAAGCAGTCATTCTCACGAACGGGAAAACTTATGCAAAAGCAGTAGCTATTTGCGTATCCGGCCCGGATGTGCATGTGATTGGAAACAATGGGAAACTGGCCATGTACTGGAAAAATGGAACAGCCACCTCATTGGGAGAAGATACTAAGCTATCTGACGTTACTGTCAGCGGAAATGATGTGTATATTGTCGGTTACCAGGCAAATGATCAGGGAGAATATGTCGCCACCTGTTGGAAAAACGGGAATGCAAAGGTGCTTACTGATGGTAAAAGAAATTCCGAAGCCAATGCGATCGCCATATCTGGTAGTGATGTGTATGTAGCCGGTTTTGAAATCAATGCAGCGGGGAAAGAAGTGGCCATGTACTGGAAAAACGGAGAACCGGTCATCCTCCCGGACGGTTGCCGGGCAAACGCCATCACTGTGTCTGGCAACGATGTATATGTTGCTGGGATCGACAGAAACCAGGCCGGTAATAATATCGTTGTTTACTGGAAGAACAAAACCCCCATCCGGCTAACCAATGGAAACGAGGCCGCAGGTGCTGGCGTAAAAGCCATCACTGTAGCAGGAGATAAGGTCTATGTGGCTGGTTACCTTGATGGCATAGCCACCTATTGGGAAAATGGAAAGCCGGTAAGCCTGAATGATATAATAGGGGGAATAACCGGGATGGTAGTAAAATAGAACATCACAGGAACTATTTTTTGTCAAGTGGATAGAATTTTACCCAGTCGATCTCCATTTCTACCGGTAATGTTTTCGGATCTATGGAACCTACCCATGAACCACCCAGCTGCATATCAAGCAACAGGTAGTGATTGGCAGCTGCAAACGGGAACTGGTTAACCAGTGTACGCAGATAGGCGAATGATCGTTGATGATTCACATAGAAAACAATGCTGTCCCGGTATTTCTCAATCGCATAGGTATTGAACTTATTAATGTCTATAGGAACAGTGGCAAAACGCTGGGGAATATTTGGGTTACCATGTTCCAAAGTATATTTTGTGTGAATCGTTTGATAAACGAGACTATCATAGTTCAGATGTTCCATAATATCGATCTCTCCACCATAAGGGTATTGGCCGGCGGATGCCAGCATCCAGAAAGCCGGCCAGGCTCCCTTGGCTGTATTTAATTTCGCATTGATCTCGATGCGGCCATAACTGAAATCCAGTTTTCCCTTCGTATAAACGCCTCCTGTTAAATACGGTCTGGGATCAGTGGTTTTATCAGGGTTTACAATTCCCCGGAGAATAAGCTTACCATTACGCATAGCATAACAGCTGTTATTATTGCTCATATGCCTGTCCCAGTCTGCTGATCCCTTGGGAATCTTTGACCATATAGTAGTATCCATGCCGCCTGCCTGATTAAAATCTTCTACCCAGATAGGGTGTTGCGCAATTTGCGGTGATACTGCTCTGGGACGCGCAGCATGTCCGGGCTGATTCCTTTCTGCCATATTGCTTATAAAAATCCCTTCACAGGATAATGCGAGAAATAAAAGGATGTAGTGGCTGAAAATCATAAAGTGGATTTTTAGATGTACGCACCGAATGTAACAATTTAGCTACTGCGGATAACGTAAGCTCCCATTTTTTAACTAAACAGGACAATGTTTCAGCGGAAATAATTTTTGTATTCCAGCGGCTTTTTACCTGTTATCAGCTTGAACATATTAATGAAGTGGGAGAGGGTATTGTATCCGCATTCATAACAGATCTCCGTAATAGTATTATCGGTGTTGATAAGCAGCTGGCAGGCATAGGCGATCCTGAGCTGAGTAAGAAAACCGACGAATGTTTTACCTGTTTTATTTTTAAAATAACGGCAAAAGGCAGTAGGGGTCATATGCACCATGGCGGCGGCATCTTCAAGAGAAGGTTTATTCAGGAAGTGCTTATGCATATGTTCAATGAGTACCTTCAGCCGTTGGCTGTCGCCGGGAAGTGGCTTGTAGTGGAAGCCCTCGCTGGAGAGCATCTCATAGTCGCCGCTCTCTGCAATGAGGTACAGTATATGATACAAAGTGAGAAGCCTTTGACCTGGCGCCTGTGCCGGCATCTCTTCCATGATGGCTGCTACCTGGCTGCTGATGCTGTTGCCGGTCCTGATACCCCGCTTTGACAGTTGCAGTAACTGTTGCACTTTCTTCATCTCCGGCAGTGTAGCAATACCGGTGATCTCTTCATTGAACAAGGCTACAATAGCTTCTCCCGGTGTTTCACTGGTTGCATTGATATAGATATCTTCATGCTGGAAAGAGTGGGGAAGGTGAGCGCCAATCAGTACAATATCTCCACCCTGAAACGGACCAATATAGTCACCTATCAGCCAGGTGCCGCTGCTTTTCCTGATATACAGCAATTCCAGTTCAGGATGGTAGTGCCAGATATTAAGCATGCGTTCACCAATATCCCTTCTGACGGTAAAGGAACACTCCGGTGGTGTGGAAACCTTTTTTAATATTGCCTTCATAACCGTGGAGAAAGTCCAAAAGTAATCAATATCCGTCGTAATTAATCACTTATCCGCACCAAACCTTTGATGGCGCTGCTTCCTGGTGTGGTGAGTGTGTCGAAAAGGCTTGGCACGTCATCAAAAGCAGCATAGTGGGTAACGTATGCCAGCGGATCTATAATCCCATTACTGATATAGTCAATCACCTGTTCAAAATCTGTACGCGTAGCATTCCTGCTGCTCATCAGCGTCGTTTCCCGTTTATGGAATTCGGGGTGACTGAATACCAGTGCTTCCTTTTGCAGACCGATCAACACATAGCGGCCGCCGTGTCCCAGATAATACAATCCTTTGTTGATGGCTGCAAGATGACCTGTGGCATCTATCACCACGGCAGCCATATCTCCGCCGGT
Source organism: Chitinophaga sp. (assembly GCF_035538455.1). Taxonomy (GTDB): domain Bacteria; phylum Bacteroidota; class Bacteroidia; order Chitinophagales; family Chitinophagaceae; genus Chitinophaga. The sequence continues at coordinate 13,419 of NZ_DATLKJ010000050.1, read as the reverse complement.
GATCTCTTGCAGCTGTGCTGTCACATCGTCGGTTGCTGTGTTGAGCACGTGGGATACGTTAAGCCGCTGCTGGCAGAAATGGAGCCGCTGCGGATGTATATCCATAGCAATAACACGGGCGCCGGCAATCTGCGCGAATGTTATGGCCGCCAGACCAATAGGTCCTGCGCCCATCACCAGCACATACTCTCCCCGCTGAATAGCAGCCCTGCGAATGCCATGAAGGCCGATAGCAAGTGGCTCAACCAGCGCCAGTTCATCAACGTGCAAACCTTGCCCCTGCACAAGGGCGGAAGCAGGTACTTTTATATATTCCTGCATGCCGCCATCGATATGCACACCTAGCACTTTCACAGTAACACAGCAATTAGGCTTGCCAGAGCGGCAGGCAAGACAGTGGCCGCAATGAAAATATGGAATTACCGTAACGGTATCACCGGGCTGAAGGCTGGTAACACCGTCTGTTTTCAGCAACTCGCCAGATAACTCGTGCCCTAACGTTCTTGGATATTCGAAATAAGGTTGAGTGCCATTAAAAGCATGCAGGTCTGTTCCACAGACGCCAATCCTTTTTATTTTTATGATAGCCTCCCCGGCCTGTGCTACAGGCATGGCCGCCTCTTTATATTCCCAGCAGCCCGGAGAGGGGCAGGTCAGTATTTTCATCATGATGATTATTTGAGTGACAAACGGATGCCGGTCACTTTACCGGCAGGTAGTTGTGCCGGACGGTAAATCACAAGCGCATCGTTCTCTTCTTTCCACTTTATCTTTTCTTCGCTACCCAATATTTTGATATGGGTAATTTTTTTATTGTTCAGCTGTGAATGACGGCCGAGGGAGCGGATGCGTATTTCATCACCCGGGGTGTCCAGTACATAGGCATAAAGGTCATTCCCTTTAACAGTAAACCGGATGTCCTCTGCGGTATATGCCAGCTTCCCCTCATTGAAGTTCCCGGCTTTGATATTGGCGGCGCTCGCCGGCCTTTCGCCAAATACTTTCCAGGGGCGGCTGCCATAAATACCTTCTCCGTTGATGGCCATCCAGTTGCCTATGTCGTCGAGCGTTTGCAGCAGGTCAGGTTCTACTTCGCCTTCCGGTGTCTGCACAATATTAAGCAACAGGTTACCATTCTTGCTGACAATATCCACCAGCATACGTATCACATCGGTAGCGCTTTTGTATGGCTGCCCGGTGCGGTAGTACCAGTCGCCGATAGAGGTATCCGTTTGCCACGGGAAAGGACTGATGGTATCCTGTACGCCTCTTTCCAGGTCCTGCACCCACATACCGCCGGAAGGCTGCTTACAGTTGTATACTGCTGTGGGCCTGCCTTTGTGGAAGGCAATATTATCATTGTAGAAGTTGGCCAGCATACTGCGGCCAATGTTGCCGAAAGGCAATTCGCTGTCGGAGTAGAGTAAGTCCGGATGATAGGTCTCTACAAGTTCTTTCACATCCTCATACCATTCCTGCATCCAGGTGGGGTTCGTGGTAAGCCAGCCTTTGTCGCCAGGACTGGCGTTTGTATGATAAAGATCGGCATAGGCGGCATTGGCGCCATCATAGGGAATACCTTTGTTGGGGCCGCTGGTATCTGCCCGGTGACTCGCCTGGAACCAGGTGTAACTGGCCGCAAGGTGTTCCGATATCCCAAAATAAAGTCCTTCTTTGCGGGCTGCCTGCTGCCAGATACCCACTACATCTTTATGAGGGCCCATGTTCACCGCATTCCACTTGTGACGCCTGGAGTTCCAGAGAAAGAAATTATCGTGGTGACTGCCCATACTCACAAAATATTTTGCGCCCGCCTTTTTGTAAAGCGCCATCAGCCGTTCCGGCTCCCACTTTTCGGCCTTCCATAGCGGGATAATATCTTTATAGCCAAACTTGGACGGGTGACCGTAGTGCGCAAGGTGGTGACGATAGTTGGCACTGCCTTCTTCATACATGCCACGTGCATACCAATCGCCCATCCGGGGAACGGCCTGTGGCCCCCAATGTGACCATATGCCGAATTTGGCATCCCGGAACCAGGCAGGGTAGTGGTATTGTTTCAATGATGCGGTATCTGGCCGGTATGGCCCGGGCTTTACCGGGAGCTGCTGCGCACTGACTGTAGGCAGCAGTGTCACGATGATGATACCGGCGGCAGCTATCTTCTTCAGAAATGATGATACTAACATAACAGTGGTTGTTGCGCCCAAAATTAGCGCGATCACCATGGGCTGTTGTCGTTAATATTAACAGCTTACTACTGTTTTTTAGCCGGAATGTGTTGATACACGAAAAACTCCGGGAACCAATGAAATGCTATGACTGCTATTATTAATCCTGATTAATCCCCATTGTTCTGTTACATGGTACGCTAAAGTCGGAGTACAATAACGAAACCCTCTGTTAATTTATTCAATAGGCTTGATAAGAATCATGAGAAGCTACCTGAATCAGCGGTTGCATTTAGACAGGTAGCCTTCATTTGTATCTTTCAGATAAGTGTGCTGAAACGCTAAACAAGCGCTAAGTTTCAGTTAGGAATTTTATACATCTTTAAAAAATCCCATGAAGCATAATGAGTGATACGTCTCTGCTCTACATTGTCAGACATCGGCCAATCATAAATTCTCATACCACCCTGGATAGATGCCATGTTTTGTACCTCATTAACTTTTTTACTAAGTTCCAGTGACTTGTTTGATTGCTGTTTTTTTTGCATAAAAATGAAGGTTTAATATTAAGAATTCTCTCTGCTATTTAAATTGAGCGTTAGCATCCTGTTTATGTGACATTATAAGAAGTTCCTTTGATCAAGGAATTAATACCAGCTTATTACCTGGTTATAAGGGAGGTGTCCATGCTATGAAAAATAGAATCTGCTTTAATATTCAGACCAAGGAAGGGGCGTTTTACCTCTGCTTTGAGCAGCACACCGGCGCTTCCGGCAATCGCCCAAATAAGTCCTTGTCCTATCCGATGATTCTCGTTTTTTATGCTGATAGTTCCATTGGAATTATATTCAGAATATAGTGCCGATGCCCAACCAGCAAGGTATCCGATACAATCCGCGGTAATAAACGACGTTTGAGAGCGTATCGGATCTTGAATAATGGCAAATGGACCGCCGTTTCCATATGCTGTAATATCATATTGGACAATAGCATTTACGTACGTTGCACCTTCATTGCTCCAATATTCATTTGACGATTCTGCAATACTTAATAAACCTGAGAAAAGTTCTCCTTCATTCGGAAGAAAGATGGTACCGGCATACTTGTTCCTGATAGCTGCCAGTTTACTTTTAACCGCTAAATAGTTATTCTGTATTGAGGGGTTGGTGGAGAAAGATGTGTTAAATACATTAGTGATCTCACTTATCATTGATTTCTCTCTGGTCGAAACTAAATTGGTAACTGTAGGTTGACTTAATGAGCTGGCCCACCTGTTTTTAACATTGTTCTGACCAAAGTTTTGGATTAATTGATCTACAGCAGCGGTAGAAGTAGGATCAATAATAAATTGTTGATTGCTGAAAGATGGGTTCCGAAGTACTAGTGTTTTTGATGTTTCTCCTAAGGAACTAGCAGAATAATCTGGTGTGCCGGTAGTAGTAGATATGCTTGCTGAATTTAGCCTGAGAACGGCGGCTGAATTAATATATGTGGTCATCCCATATATACTCCCTTTTTTTTGTGGACTACCTAGCAAACTACTTAGTCCCAGGTTGTGAATAGTCCCCAACATATTTTGAGAGCTTAGTGATGCTGCCGGAGGGGCTTTTTGTATTTCTGCTTCCTTATTACAGGCATAGACGAAGAAAAGGGAAATAGGGAAAAGTGCTAGAAGAAATACTTTTTTCATAAAGAGTAATTTTGTAGGATGATATGTGGATTTGGGCCCTTGCATTTTACTGAGCTTGATAGATAAGCGGGAGGTTTATAAAACCCGTAGCTTATATGGAGACATATCCTTTCCGGATTAAAAATTAAGGTGATTGATTTGTTACTGCAATTTACTCCCCTCTTGTTACCGGTAATAGTACAAAATCGACATTCTTGTAGGAATCAGCACATATAAGGGCTTTTCATATAGCCAGCCCTGTTGGGCTCTACATTTGCGTTTTTGCATAATTTGGGTATTTTTACTTTCATGCGCGACGATATTTCCGAATTGCAAAAAAGAATATGCGATGGCGATTCACAGGCATTTAAAGAATTATACGACTGCTTCTGTACTCCACTGCTGCATTTAGCCCTTGCGATAGTTCATAATAGGGAAATGGCGGAAGAAATAGTAGCAGATGTGTTCATTGCCATATGGAAAAAAAACAAAAGCCTCCACCAGGTAACCAACCTGAAATGGTACCTCTATACAGCCACCCGCCACATTGCGTTTAACTATCTCCGTAAATATGCACATAAAAAAACACTACACCTGGATGAAGCATACTTACTGGAATATGAAATAAACCCCGAAGTACAACTCATCAGTAATGAAATGATGCGGCACCTTAACACGGCCATCAGCGAGCTACCACCACAATGCCGCCTCATCTTTAAACTTGTAAAGGAAGATGGGCTCAAATACCGGGAGGTAGCTGTCTTGCTGAATATCTCCATAAAAACCGTGGAAAACCAGATAGGCATCGCCCTGAAGAAACTAACCAAGATGAAAGCATGGCTGATCACGCCCTTGCCTGACAGCCAGTAATCGTCTCTAAAAAAAAATTCCTGTCCTTTTGGGGGTATTACCTCCTGCGTGTTGTCTTATACCCCTGAGCGCCCTTTACTTAATAATTTTCAATAATAATATGAGCAACGACCGTATATGGATATTACTCGGAAAAGAGTGCAGCGGCGAGATTTCACCGGCCGAACTGGCTGAACTGGACTTATTGCTGAAAGATAATCCGGAAGCTACCGCTTCCCGGGAGCTTGCTGCCTCTATCTGGCAGACGCCTATACGCGAGGCAACCACCGTCCATAATAGTAAAGAACGCATTTGGGAAACAGTGAGTCCGCAACTCCGGGCGCGCCGCCATGCCCCCGTTGTGCGCAGGCTGGTGGCAGCAGCAGCAGCAGCAGCCATACTCACTGTTGCATGGGTTGGGTGGCGCCTTATCCGACCAACCACTCCTGCATTGCAGCAACTCAGCTCCACTGCCGGCGGGAAGTCCAGGGTAGCGCTCCCTGATGGCTCCATCGCATGGCTTAATCGTAATACACAACTCCATTTTGAAAAGAACAGATTTGGTAAGCAGCACCGCGAAGTCACACTTGACGGGGAAGCTTTTTTTGATATCGCAAAAAGCGAGGGCATTCCTTTTGTTATCCACGCTGGAAAAGTTAATATCCGTGTACTGGGTACCGCTTTTAACGTGAGAGCCTACGCAGGAGACAGTGCCGTGTCCACCACGTTGGTTCGTGGCAAAATTGCCGTATCGTTCCAGGAGAAAACCGTCGTATTGCAACCTGAAGAAAAGCTAACGATACCGGTAATCGGCGCTGCAACTATCTTTCAGCAAAAACACCTGAAAAAAGACAGCAACGGTCAGCTCCCCGAAATATCGTGGTTGAATAATAAGCTGATATTTGACAATGAAACCTTTGGCGAACTGGCAGCTAAAATGAACCGGTGGTACGGCGTTACTTTTTATTTCGAATCTGCCAGCCTGCAGCAACTGCGGTTTTCCGGCATCGTCGATACTGAAACAATAGATGAGGCATTGAAAATGCTGCAGTTATCACGTCCGTTTAATTTCCGGATCAGGGGAAAAGAAGTCCACATCAGTAACTGATACCATATTCTTCATCTTCAAAAATAAATGTTATGACATAAATACTTTACCTACCTACAACTATATTTTACTTCACCCCCTTACTTTCCATGTTATGAAAATAATGTTTATACGGACTTTAAATAAAAGTCTGCATGGCGGGCTGCTGGGCGTACTCGTCCTGGCTTTGTTGTTCAACAGCATCATGCCTGCATACGCTTCTTCTGCCGCCCAGGAGAAAATCAGCATCTCCCTGGAGAAAGTCAGCATTAAAACAGCGCTGAAAACCATTCAACAGAAAAGCCATTTCCGGCTTATCTACAACGACGACATCCTGCCGGAAGAACCACCGGTATCCATTCATGTAGAAAATGCTACGGTAGAACAACTGCTTGCTCAAATTTTTACTGGTACCACACTCCATTACGCTGTTATGGAAAACAATGCTATTGTAATAGCATCCGGACATGTAAGTGTCCTCAAAATAAATGGCACAGTAAAAAACGAACACGGCGATCCGCTCATTGGCGTATCTGTAAAAGTAAAAGGTTCCAATATTGGCGCCGTAACCAATGAGAGCGGCCATTTTGAACTGCAGGCCGCTGTCGGTGTCACCCTGATATTCAGCTACGTGGGTTATGAGCAAACCGAAATTGTAGCCGGCTCCAATCCTATCAACATTATCCTGAAAGAAAGCTCCAATGGCTTAAACGAAGTAGTGGTGGTGGGTTACGGCACGCAGAAGAAGACATCCTCTACTGCGTCTGTAGCAGCGGTACAGGGAAAAGAGCTGGTAAAATCACCGGTTACCAACATTTCCAATTCGCTGGCAGGAAATGTTTCCGGCATCAGCATGCGCCCTAATGGTGGTCAACCGGGTCGGGATAATCCCGATATACACATCAGGGGCATTGCCACTACCGGCAACAACTCGCCGTTGATAGTAGTGGATGGAATCATCCGTAATAACATCAACGAAATTGCACCCAGCTCCATCGCTTCTGTTACCGTATTGAAAGATGCTGCCGCCGTTGCCCCTTATGGATTAGGGGGCGCCAATGGCGTAATCCTTATCACCACCAAACGCGGACAAACAGGTATGCCTTCGTTGTCGCTCAACGCATACTATGGCTGGCAAACGCCTACCTATTATCCCAAAATGCTGAATGCACAGGACTATATGCGCTTACGCAATGAAGCCTATATGAATGAAAATCCTGGTGGCGCACAACAACCTTTCGCCGAAGATCTCATCAATACATATGCAGACCTGCATGCTAAAGATCCGGACAAATATCCCATCAGCAACACCAAAGACCTGGTACGCATGCGCGCCCCCATTCAAAACTATAACCTGCAGCTAAGCGGTGGTACCAAAGTAATACGGTACTATGCCGGTATCGGTTTCCTTAAACAGGACGGTATGTTTGACCCGGTGAATTACAAACGTTACGATTATAACGTAAACATGGAAGTAAGTGCCACGTCTACCACTACAGTATCGCTGTCGCTCATCGGCGCCATTCAGAAAACCAACAGTGTAGATGCCGCTACTACACCTGGGCGGCTGTTCCGCAGCGCATACAAACTGATTCCTATTACCAATCTTTATTATAGCAATGGGCTGTGGGGCGAGTTTGCAGGTAACACGCCGGTAGGCATCCTGAATGCAGGCTACTCCCACCGTGATGCCACGTCCCTGCTTACTACACTTGCCGTAGAACAACAACTGCCTTTCATTAAAGGACTCAGCATAAAAGGAACCTTCAGCTATGACCCTAATGAATTTACAATTAAAGGGTGGCATACTCCGTTTTACTTTTATTCGCAGAATACGTCCACTAACCCTTACACATATACGAAACAGATATCCACTGCGGAAGGAAGTGCTGCTGCATACACCTGGCTGAACCAGGAGTATGCAAAAAACCAGTACTATACATTCCAGGGGTTCGTCAACTATCGTAACAGCTTTGGCAAACACGATTTCACCGGGTTGCTGGTAGCAGAAGCCCGCAAGAATGACTCTACCGGCTTCTCCGCCCGGCGCAATAATTACGCCGTAAACATCGACGAGCTGGGTATGGGTAGCTCCAACAAAAATGATTTTGACAACAACGGTTCCACAATCACCGGCAGTCAACTAGGATTTGTATATCGTGTAGGCTACATCTACGATCATAAATATCTTTTGGAAGCGGCCGGCCGGTACGATGGCCACTACTATTTTGCTCCCGGCAAACGCTGGGGCTATTTCCCCGCCTTTTCCGCGGGATGGGTCATCTCCGAAGAAAACTTTATGAAGAATCACCCATCTCCGTTGAACTATCTTAAATTAAGAGGCTCATGGGGAAAATCAGGCAACCTCGCCGGGATGGCATTTCAGTACCTGAACGGCTATAATTTATATGGCAACGCCTACGCTTTCGGCAACAGCAGTATGGTACAGGGCTCCAGCATTACCCGGGAACCCAACCCCAATATCACCTGGGAAATATCCACCAAAACAGACATAGGGATAGACGCCACTTTATGGAAAGGATTACTCACACTGGAAGTAGATTATTTTCATGAAAGAAGAACGGGCATGCTACTGCCTCCGGCTGTAACAGTGCCTGTAGAATACGGCCTGAACCTCTCCGATGAAAACCAGGGCATCATGGAAAACCGTGGTATCGATATTTCTGCTGGTACAAGCCATCGTTTCGTCAATGGCTTGCAACTTAGCCTCAATGGAAATTTCAGCTACGCCAAAAATAAAATGATCCAGGTATTTGAAACCGCTGCTACACGTGATAATCCCAATCGTAGCAGAACAGGCCGGCCCACCGGTACGCAATTTGGCTATCACGCGCTGGGATTGTTTTCCCTGGCAGATGATAAAAACAAAGATGGTGTTATCAACGGCGAAGACGGATACAACGTCGCCCAGTTTGGCGTGCTTCATCCCGGCGACATCCGTTACGCAGATATAGGTGGCCCCAATGGAAAGCCAGATGGGAAAATAGACTCCTATGATGAAACCGTAATCGGTAACCCGGTGTATCCTTTCATCACCTACGGTTTCACGCCCAGCGCCTCGTGGAAAGGATTTGACCTTAGCCTGTTCTTCCAGGGATCTGCACTGGCCGGCCTGAACATCCGTGGTTTTCAAACAGTACCTTTTAATAACAACAATAGTAATTCTGCCTACGAATACAATAACAACCACTGGACACCTGGCACACCCAACGGAAAGTATCCGCGTGCGAACCAGTCGCCCAACGCCAATAACACGCAAAGTTCTGATTTCTGGATGATGAAAACGGGTTATCTCCGGTTAAAAACCGCCGTGCTGGGATACACCCTTCCCGCCAATATTTCCAAAGCAATGAAGATGCAAAGCCTCCGTTGTTATTTCTCCGGACAAAACCTGCTCACCTTCAGCAAAATGAAATTCATGGACCCGGAAGTAGGCTATACCGACCTGGAAACAGCTTATCCTAACCAGAAGGTATTTGTATTTGGAGTAAATGTCACCTTTTAGATTCATCCAGCTAAACAAAAATATTATGTCTAGGTTCATACATCTGTTAGCCGCCGCTATACTGTTGTTCAGTATACTATCGTGCAAAAAGGAATTCCTGGAAAATACGGATAAAACAAAACTTACTGATGCCACCCAGTGGAGTACGGAAGGGAATGCCGATCTTTTCCTCAACGATATTTACAACGCATTGCCTAAGTACTGGAACCAGCCGGAAAACCTGGATAACTTCACTGATGACAACGACGCTGGTTACTATTATACCTCTTATAACTGGAAACAGGGTATTGTGGAAGCCTCTTCCAACGACTATACTGTATGGGGAGGCATCACCGGTTCCGGGGATCTCACCAACTGGACAACTACCTTCACCAACATCCGCAAATGCAACACCTTCATAGCAGCAGTGCGTAATAACGCTGCGAACTTCTCGCCAGAGTGGCTGAAAAAGCGAATCGATGAAGCCCGCTTTATCCGCGCTTTCTTTTACAGCGAGTTGTGGATGCATGTCGGCGGACTTCCTGTTATTACCGCCCCCGCGGACCGGCGTACTATGGACAGCGCCGCCATCTATACTCCCAGAAGCACCTTTGCGCAAACAGTAGATTTCATTACCTCACAACTGGATTCCATATCGAAAAATGGTTACCTGCCGGCTAAATACAACAAGGCCGATGCAGATGCTGGCCGGGCTACTCTCGGAGCTGCGCTGGCCTTAAAAGGATGGGTTGAACTATACGCTGCCAGCCCCGCTTTCAACGCTGCCCAACCCGCCGCAGGCAATGACCCGAACAAGGTTGCCGGCTACAATAATTACGACGCCCAACGCTGGGGCAGGGCCGCTACCACATTCAAACAGTTCATTGATCTCTATGGCAACGGAAAAGTATACGAACTGTTTCCCGATCCATCCTCCATTTGGTACGAAACCAATGAATACAATTCAGAAGTAGTGTGGGACCGGCAGGTAGTAGCTAACATAATGGGATCTTCCTTTGAACAATATGGTGGTCCGGTGTGGATCAATGGCGCATACTATACCTGGGGCAATTACAACCCCACCCAGGAACTGGTGGACCAGTTTTATATGGCGAATGGAAAGCCCATCACCGACGCCACTTCCGGCTATGATCCGCAACACCCCTACATAGGGCGCGAGAAACGCTTCTACGACTGGATCGTATACGACGGCGCACCGTATAAAATGACCTGGATGGACAAAAGCGACACTATATACACCCGCATAGATAAAGTACATCCTTCCAAAAACCAGATTGATTTTGGAACCGATGACGTGAGTAACACGGCCTACTACTTTAAAAAACGGCTCAATCCACTGGTCCGGCCCGGCGGTGGCGAAGTAAGCGGCGCCAATTTTATTTACTACCGCTATGCGGAAGTATTACTCGGATATGCAGAAGCACAAAACGAGGCCGCAGGACCTGACGCTACCGTATACAACGCCGTTAACCAGATCCGCAAAAGGGCCGGTTTGCCCGACATCGCACCCGGATTATCACAGGCAGAGATGCGCGCAGCTATTTATCACGAAAGAAGAGTGGAGCTCTGTTTTGAGAACAAACGCTTCTATGACATCATCCGCTGGAAAACCGCCAATACCGTAATGAATGTTGACAAGCATGCCATGAAGATCACGAATACTATACCCGATAACAACGCAGGAGTATGGAAATACGAAATTGTGCCGCTAAACCATCCGCATGTGTTCACCCAGAAAATGTACCTGAATCCCGTGCCGCAGGATGTGATAGACCGGAATCCGAAGATCGTACAAAACCCCGGCTACTGAGTGGAAATATTCATCTTAAAAAAAGTTGCAGGGTTGCCCTGCGACTTTTTTGTTTACTATACGCTAGTCTTGTTTTAACGGAATTCACTTCTATGTTGGAGGTTACAATTTATACTTGCTTATAAGAGTTGTCAGAAAAAAGGGTACTTACAATCTTTCCATAATAAAGATGGCATTATTATTTAGATCAAAAAAACCAAATTCGGCGTAGTGCCAGGGGGTATCAGACCTAAAGGCATCAGCCTTAACCGTTCCTCTTTGCACAAATTCCTCAAAAAGTGGTTGAATGTTATTTACATCTATCCTGATAACTGAGCCACCAAGAAGGGGATCTGTTTCTGTATCGGCATGCCATTGCAGATGAAGATACAGATTGTCGCGTTTTAAAACCGCATACATATCATCACAAAATACGGCTGCAAAGCCTGTTTTGTCTCTATACCATACTATATCTCTTTCAATATCAGCGGAGGGAAGCACCGGTATGATGCAATTAAATTCTGGGTTCATTATAAATAATTTATATTGGAAAAATAGAGCCTTAATCACTGCAATTTAAGATTTATTAAATCTCTTTGTTTATAAGATCAACCACTGTTACTATATCATATCCAAACATCCCTTTTGACCACGTCCTTGGTTCAACCAATCGGTCCAGAATCAGGAAGAGTGCCAGTCCCTCATCCTGCGACCACCATTTGCCGCCACGTCTTATTCCTTTAATAGCCAGGTCCCTTGCTATATTTCCACCCTTTGAACTCGTCATCCATAAATACATAGAGTATTGCCCAAGCCCCTCCATTGTCAGAAAGAAATTATCAATCTCTCCAACATGTTGATACTTACCTGTAAAGTATTGCTGCTGCCGATTATTCATGGTCTTCAGCCCCTCACGTACTTCAGCCTTTTCAAGACTACTGCCTTGCACGGAGCTATAAAAATGGTGTAGCTCTTTATTGAATTGCTGAAGATATAGGGAGTCTTTCTTAAAAATATGCTGCACGATGTCATCATTAAATTCAATACCAAAGTCGCTTTCTTTTTCATAAGCACTTATTTTCTTCCCGAAATTCTGCATCTGCTGTGAGTGGGAGAACTCGTGAAGGAAAACGCCCGTAAGCAGATTATCCAGACCTAACTCCTTACTTTCCACCCCCTCTTTTCGCCAGAATGACGGCAATGGCATCACAAAAAAGGACCGGTGGCCGGCATCAGGCAGCTCAGCTGCAAACGACATTAACCGAACCGGCGTCACAGAGCTGTCAGGTAATGTCAGTTTGCCATCGTGCGGAGCTTTTCTCCACTGCAGCGGCAGGTGCATAAGAGTAGGACCTTTTACCGGGACGCCGTTACCCGCAGTAATGGCAGAGGTAGTATAGACATATGCATCATCGAAAAATACTAAGTCAACCGGCCTCATACTATCTAAAGCATATATGCTATTATATACCAGCTTCCAGGCTTCAAACCATCTGCTGGCAGCGTTAAAGAACGCGCTATCCCTTTGATGCTCATACTGTGTGGATTGTGCGGATACTGTTAAACCAGTGAGTGTGACAATAGCGATTATGCTGCATACTTTCTTAACCATAAATTGTATCATCTGAGGTAGTGTTGATGTTATATTCTCGTGGAGTAATGTAAGATTTATAATTGGTCCATTCACATTTCTGAAGTCTTAATACAGCAGTAGAAAGTAGATTTGTGTAAAAGGATAATTCCCCGGTCGGTTTTTGTTCATAGCGTTGTTGGATATTTTATAACCTGAAAAAAATAGGTATATGAACATTGAGTGCAAGAGATTTCAAATGCTTACACGGAATGATTTAAAAAAAGTAATGGGTGGCCGGCAGGAGCCGAGAGGTGATTGTGCCTACTCCGGTCAGCGCCTGGCAGATGATACAATGTGTCAGATGTACTATGTATGTGATGAATATTCATTTCCTGTGCGGTATATATGCCCTGGCTCTGCGTGTTTTATCACGGATACTTGTGTAGATGATCCGGTATTATGTCCGCTTTTATGTTAAGGTATTGTCAGCTTCCGTGAAGTTTGCAGATCCCGTGGAGCTGCGTTTTAAGGATAATGATAACTGCCCCCGGGATGAAAGCACATGAAAATAATGTCGATCTTTGACAAAGACTTACTATTGTTAGAAGGACGGTGAACATCATATGATATTGAAGCTGTTGCTCGATAAGGTTCGCTTTTTTTAGTGTTCAATATAAAGTTGTTTCCTGTCCAGGAAGTAACAGTGTGTTAAATGCCTCCGAACTTGTGTGCGGGGGCATTTGAATTAATGTAGA
>NZ_DATLKJ010000049.1:0-42143 GCF_035538455.1 Chitinophaga sp. | reverse complement strand
TTTTTATGTTGGTATTTTTTTATGTAGCTATTTGAAAATGCAGCAGAGATCTGTAGTTGCTGTTTTAAACAATAGTAAAACATAATCTTCGCTGCATTTTCAAATAGCTACATAAAAAAATACCAACATAACCAATTACTCCGCCTGGTACGGAAAACATTTATCCAGCCACTCAAAATTAATTTCCTCCGAAAGTATATTGAATAGCTCCTTTCCTTTCAGTGAGCCTTTCTCGTAGGCGTCAGCTACTATTGAGCGTTGATGCGGCGTCAGATAAGGACCGTGTGTACGCAGGAAATTCTGGCAGTTTTCTTTGAGATCACCATCTGTAATAAGACTGTCATTGTCTTCCTGGTCGGTGATGGCATGCAGCATCTGTGAGAAGATAAAGTCCTGCAAGTTCTTTGCCAGCACACAGGCTCTGTTGGCATCGTGCCATACCTGCACTACCGGGATGTTGTCGCCCTCCTGCAGATTGAGGTAGAATGCGTACCAGTCACCTGCGCCGGTATAGCCGAAGGGTACAAAACGATGACCTTTGTCTCCATATGGAGGCCCTTTACTCAGCCACTCCTGTATGTCAGGCAATTCCATGATCTCGAAATCATCACCGTATATCAGGAAAGGCGGGGCACTTTTCAACGTAGGATATACCGTTTGGTACCAGCCGGAACCCAATGTGCCCCAATTAAGCATTCCTTCGTGATACAACTGCTTGTATAGCTGCGGGTAAACAAACCCATATTCTTTCTCTATTGCGTCCAGCATTTCTTCTTTATTTAAATCCTCCCGGCAAGATATAGCTTATTTCATCAGGCTACGGAACGACGTTTCACCCTGCCTGTTATAAGGGTTCATTACGAAAGACAGGATGCTTCCATCTTCCTTCAGTTCCACCACCCGGAAGCCGTGATAATTGGCGCCCCAGTTACCGCCGATATGCCCATCAAACAGGAACGGGATCTTGCCATCGAGCATTTTCACCGTGTCCTGGTCGTGGTCGTGACCGTTGAAAATAGCGCGCACATTGGGATACTTCCTTACGAGATCCTGGAACTCGGGACTGTCAACAGCGTTCTTGGTCCACTTTACTGGTGTGATGTGCAGGAAGATGAAGATGTTGGGCGCATTTTTATATTGCTCCAGTTTTTTACGGAACCAGTCTATATCAGGGGCGAGGTATTTCCCTTTTTCATCAGCTGTGTCGCCGAGCAGGACCACCTGGTCCTTTATAATAATGTCGTGGTTCAAGGGAAAGCCCCAGGCCTGTTCCCAGGCAGCGGCTGCTACCATATCATGATTTCCCCTGGTAGCGTATATGCGTGGGTGTAATGTCTTCAGGAGGGTGGATGCAGACAGCAGTAGGGCCGGGTCGTTGTGGATCACATCGCCGTTGAGTACAAAAAACTCGCAGGGGTTCTGCTGTTCATAGGTATGAAAAGCCGATTGCAGATCGCGGAAATATTGTTCATAAGGCGTTTCCGGCTGGCCGTAATGCCAGTCAGAACCCACCGCGAAGCGGAATACAGTTTTGCTTTCAAACTGTTGCCTGGTTACTGCGGAAGCAATTTTTCCGCAAGCCTGTATCAATACGGCGGCTGATACGCCTCTGAAAAAATCTCGTCTGTTCATCATGTCATAAAAATAAAAATTCAGTTTCAGGATTTATCCTCCTTAACTGAAAGATAAAATCCACTTTAACATTTATAAAATACTGCTTTTATTCATATTGAAATATTCATAATACAATAAATACTAAATCCTTTGCTGTAGCGCATTTCATTCATATACTCCAGTAAATTGGAGTAAATGAGGGTGATGAAACTTTCAATTTATTCAGAAAGAATTGTAATCAGATTGTTAATATTGTCCTTAATCACCAATTTCTTCCCCCTCTTAAATGATTTAGATTGTAACTTTGCACCTCGAATAAAAACGGGGTTATGTTTAGAAGCAAGAGTACGTCTGAAACAGGTCCGGATGTAGTTTTAATCGGCGCAGGGATCATGAGCGCCACACTGGGAACACTCCTGAAAGAGTTACAACCAGAACTGACCATTACAATATTTGAGCGACTGGATGTGGCGGCAGCAGAGAGTTCTGATGCATGGAACAATGCAGGCACGGGCCACTCCGCTTTCTGTGAACTGAATTACACACCTCAGAAGCAGGACGGATCAGTAGATATTAAGAAAGCAGTGAATATCGCGGAGCAGTTCGATGTATCCCGCCAGTTCTGGGCTTACCTTGTAGAAAACAATATCATCTCCGATCCAGGTAGTTTTATACAGAGTATCCCACATATGAGTTTTGTATGGGGGGAAGAGAACGTAGACTATCTGAAAAAACGATACAACGCTTTGCAGCAGAGCCACCTGTTCAAACAGATGGAGTACTCTGAAGACAAGAAAAAGCTGGCATCCTGGATGCCGCTGGTGATGGATGGACGCGACGCCGACCAGAAAGTGGCGGCCACCCGCATGGAAATGGGCACAGACGTGAACTTTGGTGCACTAAGCCGTGCGCTCTTCAACCACCTGCAATCACTCGAAGGCGTAAACATTCACTTCAATCATGACGTGCGTGATATGAAACGTGCCGATGACGGCAGCTGGATCATTAAAGTGAAAAACCGCGAAACCCGCGAGAAACAGACCATCAGAACCAGCTTCGTATTTATCGGCGCCGGCGGAGGTTCTCTCCCGCTGCTCGAAAAATCAGACATCCCTGAAGGGAAAGGTTTCGGTGGCTTCCCTGTTAGCGGTCAGTGGCTGCGTTGCACCAACCCTGAGATCATTGCAAAGCACGAGGCTAAAGTATATGGTAAAGCCTCTGTAGGCGCACCTCCCATGTCTGTGCCACATCTCGACACCCGCATGATCGATGGCGAAAGAGCGTTGTTATTCGGCCCATACGCAGGATTCTCCACTAAGTTCCTGAAAAACGGTTCCGTGTTCGATCTGCCCCTCTCTATCAAAGTAGGCAATATTCACCCTATGGTGTCTGCAGGCCTCGACAATATACCACTTACCAAATATCTCATTGCACAAGTACGTCAGAAGCCGGAAGACAGGCTGGAGGCGCTGCGCGAATATTTCCCTGAAGCTAAGATGGAAGACTGGGAACTGGAGATTGCCGGCCAGCGTGTGCAGGTAATCAAGAAAGACCCGGTTCATGGCGGTATCCTCGAATTCGGTACCGAAGTGGTAAGCGCCGCCGATGGTTCTATCGCTGCATTGCTGGGTGCTTCTCCCGGAGCCTCCACAGCAGTTTCCATCATGCTCAATCTCCTGAAGCGCTGCTTCAAAGATTATGTGGAAACAGAAGAATGGCAACGTAAGCTCAAAAAGATGATTCCCTCTTACGGGCAGTCATTGCTCAATGATCCACAGCTATGCGACAAATTACGCAAATGGACCACTTCTGTCCTGGAGCTGAACGAAATGCAGACAGTAGATTGATGCTACAATTATTAATATAAATAAAGGCTGTCCGCAAAGTGAAGTGCAGACAGCCTTTATTTATATTGATGACCGACTATTGTTTGATCACTCTCTGCACACTTACTTTTCCTCCATGTACCAGCTTAACCAGGTAGACGCCCGGCGCCACCTGAGTTGTAGCCCAATGATGGTTGTAGGTTCCCGCCGGGAGCTTTGCATTTACCAGCTGACTTACCTGCCTGCCGTTCATATCATACACAGCCAGCGTGGTGAATGCCGTTTCCTTCACAGTGAAGCGGATATTAAAATGATCTACAGATGGGTTGGGCGATACGCTCAATATTGACTCACCTTTTACAACTCCGTGGGCGTCATTCGATACAGCTGCCTGCTGGTTGCTAATGGCATCCAGTACAGTAACCACCTTCCTGATCTTCACTTCTATATAACTGTTCCAGGCATTTACATTGTTGCCATGTCCCACAATTCGCACATACTTGCCCGTTACACCAGTGAAGGTGAAGGTTTCAAAGTTGGTCGATGTGCCACTGCTCTGCTTCCCCGCGGCCACTGTGGTCCAGGTATTACCATTGCTGCTCACCTGAATATCGAAAGACGCGCGGCGTGTATCTCCTTTATAGAAAGCAATATCCACTCCATTGATAGTCGCTGGTGTACCAATACAGAGCTGTATCCACTGCTCACCACTGGCAGACCAGCGCGTGTTCAGGTCATTATCTATTGCATTGGCGGCAACGTTTCCATCGTCGCCGCTGGCTATTGCCGGTTGGCATCCGGGAGAGGTAGTATCACTGCCGGTAGGAAAATCATCAGCTGGGTTCATGATCTTATCACGCACCCACACGCCTGAAGGTTTGAGGTTGGCCACTGTCCAAGGTCCGTTGTTCTTCCATACTGCACCCGAACGGAAATCGTTGGAATAGTTCCAGTTGGCCCAGCTGATTTTCTTCTGTCGCATAAGGTCAATATATTTCTGCGACATCGTGAAATCATTAGGACCATCTCCGGATGCTTCCTGGGTGCCGAACTCCGTAACAAACACGGGCAAACGGTCCGCCGCCCAGCTAAGCTCATTCAGATACTGCGTCTGGTGCTCTTTTGCATAGAAGTGGAAGGTGTACATAATATTGGTGAAGTTCAACGGGCTGCTGACAATATCCTGCGCAGAGCGTCCGTCGGAGATGCCCATACTGGCCCAGGCATGCGTGCCTACGAGTATCACAGCATCATTGTCGATAGCACGTATCAATGGGATGATCTGATTTGCGTAGTTTTTGATTTGTGCCCATGATACACCATTAGGTTCATTACATATATCGTATATGATGTTGTTCCTGTCTTTATGTGCGGTAGCAATATCTGTAAAGAACTTCTTCGCATTGTTGAGGTTATAGTTGGGATCGCCGGGAGTAAGCTGATGGAAATCCACAATAGCATACATACCGCGCTTGGAAGTTTCTTCTATCAGTTTTGTTACCTGCGCAGTGAAGCCGGCGGGATCTGTTTCATATCCGTCTTCCTGCTTCTGCACATACATGGATATGCGAAGTACATCGGCGCCCCAGCCATAAGCCAGTGTATCCAGGTTGGCGCCGTTCAGGAAACCGGGCCAGCCATACCATTGTATACCGTGTGTGCTCATACCACGCAGCTGTATAGGCTTACCATACTGATTACAGAGCTTCAGTCCTATTACCTTCAGTTGTCCGTTGATACCCACGGGTGTATTAGGCGCCGCCGCGGTAATCACGGTCTGTGGTGCTCCCCGCAGCTGCACTTCGTCGCTGGCTGGGCCACCCAGCCATGCCGGACCTACATCAGCTGCATTCAGTGGGCGATTGATAATAGTGCCGGAAACAGCCTCGTCGCAGCCCACGTCTTTATAATTGGTGCGCGTCTGTCCGTCAATATCTAACAATACTTTGGTGTCCACATCCAGGCCAGCGATAGCGCGTATGCCGCCCCATCCGCCTTTCCCGGAGTCAATAGACTTACTGTTGGACAGCAACTGCCAGCTGTTGGCAGTCAGTCCAGGATCTCTTACCACAATACCGCCAGGATTTGTAATACCCAGCGGCCCGCTGAAGATATTACCTCTCCAGTCTTCCGTACCAGTAAGTGTATTGGCTACGTTGGTACGTGTACTCCGGATGAGATTATTGGCCACCACTACGTTCTTTGGTGATAACGGCCTGCTGCCGTTATTCAGATCAAGGCCATTGCCGCTGCTATAAACATCGATGGTATTATAAGCAATCACACAACTGTCTATCTGCGGATTGAAACGCGTTTCACCGGCGGCATATGATTCGCCTTTCTGCAATATGATCACGGCATCACCGGTACTGTTGGCAGCATCCAGTCCGGAGAAATAATTGTTGACAATATAATTTTTGGAACCTATCACTCGCACACCACCAGTACCGGACTTTCCTTCCCCCAGGAAAAAATTGGCATACACAATATTACGGTCACCATGCCGAAAGCAGAACTGTCCCTGCGATTTGCGGAAAGTGTTGTAACGGTATAGGTTCTCGCAGGATTTATTGGACACGATCTCATTCTCTCCGTCGCACTCTTCAAAGAGATTGTATTCAAAGATAGTTCTGGAGATATTGTCCATTTGTCCGCTGTAACCTGCGCGGATAGTCTCTCCTCCATTAACTCCCAGTGGAGGCCGGTGTGCAAAATGATTATGATCCACAAGATGATAATCTGCATTCTTATCCCGCACTTCCACCTGCATGGTAGGATCTGCGGTGTTCTTGCCTTCAAAGCGGTTATGGTCTACACGCAGCTTGTAACCGTCCAGCACAATCCATTTCTTGCCAGCGTTGTAGTTAATCATGGCGCATTGTGTTACGCGGTTGTAGCTGCCCTGTATGGTAATAATATTGGCATCAATATTACCATTGGTCCATTTCAGACCGCTCACCACCAGGTAGGTACCAGTGATGGTTAGTGTAGAAGCGCCCGAAACAGTAACACCGCCAGGGGTTTCTGCCTTCAGGGTAATGGGCGCCGCTGCTGTGCCGGTGCTACTGAACTGAATAGCGATGTCAGTCCAGGTGCCATTTTTCATAATGATGTTGTCCCCGGGTTGTGACGCGCTGACCGCTGAAGATAACTGCGATGCTGTAGTTACCAGCCTGTCGGTGGCCTTCGCATGGAAGGCCGCCAGACAAGGCATAATAACGGTCAGGCATAAACGGAGATATTGCTTTTTCAGATGCATATCGGTTAAATTAATTATTCTTTGATGATTTTTTTACTGCTTACACAACCGTTGTGTACCAATTTGATCAGGTATACGCCTGCAGACAAGTTGCCTGCCGGTATTGATTTTGAATAAGAGCCAGGCATTAACTGTCCATTTACAGGTAACATGATCTGTCTGCCATTCATATCATATACGCCCAGTGTAGTGAATCCGCTTTCAGCGAGTTTAAACTGCACTGTAAAGCCACTGGTAACAGGATTGGGAAATACATATAATGCATGCAGGCCGCTGTTCTTATCGGTTGTTGCATTGTTTGTAACCGCAGTAGCAGTCCCCTTCAGTGTGGTCAGGGTTTTGATCTTCACTTCTGCGTAACTGTTCCAGGCATTCACATTATTGCCGTGGCCCAGTATGCGCACATATTTAGCCGTTACAGCAGTGATCGGGAAGCTCTCAAAATTGATACTTGTACCGCTGCTCTGCTGGTTTGTTGCAGCATTGGTCCAGCTAACGGCATCATTGCTTACCTGTATATCGAACAGCGCACGGCGTGTATCTCCTTTATAGAAAGCGATGTCCACACCGGTGACAGTAGCCGGGCTACCCAGACAGAACTGTATCCACTGGCCGTCTCCGCTGGCAGACCAACGTGTATTCAGATCATTATCAGTAGCATTAGCTGCAACATTACCATCATCGCCACTGGCAGTTACCGGCGTACAGGCAGGTCCTGAAGATGAGTCGCCAACAACGGAAAGCAGTGGCGGATTTATTGCCGCCTCCTTAGAGTTCAGAAATATCGGTTTATCATTTGCTGTCTGGCCTTTGAGTGCAAAAGACACTTTCTTGCGTCCTGCCGCCAGTTCACTTTGTACATAGCTGGTCACATCCCAGGAATAATAATGCGCTGAATCTGCTGTTATACTGGTAGTGGCGAGGGCTGTAGTACCCGCAGCCGGTTTGTTGTTCCAGGTAATGGTTTTTTCAGACCAGGTTACATTGCTCACGGGGAACAGTGCCAAAGGCACATTTGCTGCAACGATGCCATCTACACGGCCAAATACTTTCAGCACCACAGAAGACACACTGCCAGCAGCATTGGTAAGGTCGAATGAAAGATAAGACTCACGTGCATTGTTAAGCTGGCCGGCAGGCGATACTTTAGCCATCAGCATAGTGGAGTCTGCAGTACCATAAGTAATACCACCATTGGTACCATCTCTTACATAGGCATCCTGCACAGGCTTCAGCGAAGTGGCTGGAGGAGCAGGTTTGAAGTATGCGAGGAAAGTGGTATCCTCATCCGTGATTGCAATATTCTGAGCCCTCGCTCCGCCATGCGCCCAGTGGTCAAAGACGTAAGTAACGCCATTAAGCGTCTGCGGAGAAGGTGCGTCCATCGGCCTCACCATCCCCGACAGTGTAGCAGCTGTATACGGCGTAGTAAACGGAATATCGTTCAGACGCAGTTGCAAACCTGCTGGTTCCGATTTCAGGGTGATGTTGGACGTAACCGGAAATATTTCCACATAGGTGGTATCTACGCCCCCACGGCTGTCTCTGACGGCAAGTATTATACGATACCAGATATCGGTCTCCGTATGCCCTTCGGCAGACACCACAAAGGAGCCGCTCTTCACACTGTCCGGCAGCGCAGGCCCGGGATGTACGTGATTGGCGTGATGGAAATCTATCCACCAGGTGAATGCGCTGGCAGGCAGCGTACCATCTTCTGCATCTGTGGCGTTACCAGCAAACCTAACAGTGTCGCCTGCACGGAATTTAGTTCCATTTACCGGAGCTGAAATTACAGCCACGGGCAATGTATTGGGCTTTGACACCGTGAGCCTGGCATTGCCACTGGTAGCACTTCCTGCGCTGTTGGTTACTGCTACGCTGTACAAACCAGAATCTGCAGGCTGTACATTGGCAATAGCATAGTTAGCACTGTTGGCACCACTGATGTTAACACCATTCTTGCGCCACTGGTAAGTGGGCGCCGGATTGGCAGTGGCCACTACACTGAATGTAGCCGTCTGGCCCTGTGGTACCGTAATAGCTTGTGGCTGCGTAGTGATCACAGGCGTCTGTGTTCCTGTGTAGATAATCTTATATAAAGCACTGCTGTTGCGGCTTAGGTAGTAGAGGTTACCATCAGGGCCTTGCTTAATGTAAGTAAGACCACTTCCTAATGCAGTAGCAAAGGAGCTCCTGGAAGGTGAAGATGGATTAACGTAATTGATCCATCCTCCGCAGTAATCCAGAAAGAAGTATTTACCATTATATGTTGACGGATAGTTACTGATGGCGCCGTTGAAGAAAGTACCACCGTTAATGGCGCAACCCTGACCATCAGGCGGGGTTGCATCTCTGTTTGTTCTATAGGTATAAAGAGGGTTTATTGCATTGCCACAGTTGGAAGTACAGTTGCCTTCATGGGTAGACCACCCAAAGTTACGGCCGCCAACAGTAGCGTCATTGATTTCCTCCCAGTCAGACTCGCCAACATCATTGGCATAAATCTTTCCGCTTATTGTATCTACGGCATTGGTGAAAGGATTTCTCAAACCATAGGCCCATATACGGCTTCTGGCAGCTCCCCCGGTAAACGGATTACCTGCCGGTACACTTCCATCCGGATTGATACGCAGCAGCTTACCCATGTAACTGTCAAGGTTCTGTGCATTGTCTCCATTTTTATTATCACCTACTGAAACATATAATTTCCCATCCTTACCAAATGACAATCCACCACCGTTATGATAAATAGCAACGAGTGTAGGAAGATCCAGCAACGCTGTTTCTGAACCAGCAAGATCTCCATTCATGGTAAAGCGGCTCACACGGTTATGCGGCCCCGTGTTGTGCGTGTAATAAAGATAGATGTAGTGATTGTTGGAAAAATTGGGATCTACTGCAATACCTATCAGGCCCCGTTCACCACTGGTCTGGGTGGAAAGGCTGATAGCAGGTGTAGATAAAAGACTGCCGTTCTTAATAACGCGCAGCTGCCCTCCTTCCTGACATACCAGTATGCGGCCGTCAGGCAGGAAAGCCAATGATGTGGGATTACTGATACCACTGGCTACCTGTACCCGCTGGAAATTGGTCGGCAACGATTGTCCATGGGAGGTGAAGGTAAGCCACAGTAAAAGAAATGGCAGGAGTAAACCATGAAGAGCGTATCGTTTTTTCATACAACGATCGTTTTGTAGGGTTTGAAATATGGTTTTCTAAGGGCATAAAATGCCTGTCAACGTATATCCGTTAAGGTTATACTGTTGGAATTCATAACAAGGCGGTTAAGCCTGTTTGCAGGGAAAGGGCATTGATTACTTGGATCTCATAAAGTGGTATTTTAAAGATGAACTAAAGGTCAAAAGGTAAACGGGTTTTCAACAACACTTTGCTACATGAAGTTTCCAGCAAAACTCAGAAATAGTGCGCTTATCTTTGTACAGGTTCTCAGATCTTGGTTCTTCTTTCCTCTAAATTATGCAATCGTTTGCACATTAAAAAGATATTTTTTTATCTCATGCTGATACTTTCTTCATTCACCGGTAAAACTCCCACCTTCACCGCCTCATTCCGTAGACTCTCCGAAACACGCTTTTCCCCCCAGCTGCAGTAGAATAGCTTTGTATCATCAACCTACAAAATATATCAGCTATGAGCTACGCACAAAACATACAGGCCATCGGGCGAGCCAATGAAAACCTCTATCGGGCATTTGAAACCAAAGACTTCAAAACTGCCGCCCAATATCTTACAGAAGACTGCGACTACATTACCTTCAACGGAATGCATTTAAAAGGCAGGCAAGCCTATATTGATACTCATGAACAAATGATGAACAACTTTATATTCCGAGGGGCTATTTTAGACGGGAAAATAGAACAAATCCGTTTCCTGAACGACACCACCGCCATAGTAATTGCAACAGGCGCCATCCGGTTCCGCTGGCAGAAAAAAACACCTGAAAACAGATTATCTATCAACACCAACATATGGACAAAGAACGAATCCGGCCAATGGCAACTCACCGCATTCCAGAATACCAGGGTAAAGAAGATTGGCAGGATGGCTAAGCTACTGATGAAATTGTGATTGGTCTGATTATCCTGATGAATAAAGATAAAAGCGAAAAGCCGTTTTTAGCATGACCGCTAAAAACGGCTTTTCGCTTTTATCTTTTATCTTTCAATGTCCTGATTCAAAGCATTACAATCTGCTGCGTCCCGCTTCTTTCATTGCCTGTAATTCAGCAGACAACGTCTTTACAATATCAGGATGTTGCACTGCCACGTTGCTTTGTTCTCCAAGGTCTTTACTGAGGTCATACAGCTGAGGTGCAGGATCATTGCCCAGCTCAATGTTCACAGATCTGTCGAGACGAGGACCGTTATTAGGTTCAATATATTTCCAGTTATCTTTGATAATGCCGAGTGCACCTGCATGCTCAATCACAGACGTGCGGCCTTTCTTGTCTTTACCAGTAAAGGCGGTGAGCATATCGAAGCTGTCAGGAGCGTCCTGGTCTTTCAGTGGCTGCCTTGTCAAAGCGGCGAAGGAGCCCAGGAGATCAACCTGGCTCACAAGCGCAGAAGAGATAGTACCCGGCTCTGCTTCACCTGGCCAGCGCACGATAAATGGTACGCGGGTACCTGCATCAAAGTTGCTGTACTTTCCGCCACGGAGCGGCCCCCCGGGTTTGTGACCATTCAGCAGCTCTACTGCCTGATCCTGATAACCATCGTCCACAACAGGGCCATTATCACTGGTGAAAACAAGGATGGTGTTATCAGTCAGGTGAAGGCTGTCAAGTGTATGCATGATCTGCCCCACGGTCCAGTCGAGTTGTAGGATGGCATCACCACGCACCCCCATACCGCTTTTGCCGACAAATTCCTTTCCCGGCACACGGGGTACATGTATATCATGTGTAGCGAAATACAGGAAAAATGGCTTTGCTTTATTCTCTTCAATGAAATGTTGCGCCTTACCGGTAAGGGTGGCGGCGATCAGATCATCTTTCCACAATGCTGAAGTGCCACCCTGCATGAACCCGATGCGACCTATCCCATTTACAATCGCGTTGTCATGCCCCTGGGATGACTTCATCACCAGCAGTTCAGGATTCTTTTTGCCGGTGGGCTCATCACCAATAGGCGCTTTATAACTTACTTTGATCGGATCATTGGGATCAAGGTTGGCAACACGGTGGTTTTCTACATATACGCAAGGCACGCGGTCCGCCGTTGCAGGCATAATCCAGCAGTAATTGAAGCCAATCTCAAGCGGTCCTGGCCTCAGCTCTCCGTTCCAGTCCGGACCATTGTTGTTACCAATACCCAGATGCCATTTGCCGACAGCGCCCGTTGTGTACCCGGCTTTCTGTAACATAGCCGGCAGCGTTGTAATGGTTGTATCGATAATCAGTGCCGCGTTGCCCGGCGCTATTCCCGTACCTTTCTTCCGCCACGCATATTGGCCTGTAAGCAGCGAATAACGGGAAGGCGTACACGTAGCAGAGGAAGCATGACCATTGGTAAACCTTACCCCCTGCGACGCCAGCCTATCGATATTAGGCGTGCGTACCTTCACAGCGCCATTGCAGCTCACATCTCCATAACCGAGGTCATCGGCATAGATCAGTATAATATTAGGACGCTTCTCTGCACTAGTCTTCTTCATACGTTGGCCCAAAGCCACAATGGAAAGACATACTGCAGCCGTCAGTAACAGACCGGATTTCATGTTCAACTGTTGTTTATAGATTAATATAATTATGCTGATGAAACGAAGATAGAAATATAAAGGGTGAATGCCAACCTGCAACTCATTCTATCCAGATGATTCAAATACTCAGTAAAAACCTTCTAAATCATCACCCAAAAATATCAGTTAAGAAAATATGCTAACCGGGTAAAATACATCCAGTTTGCCGCCGGATTATTTCAGAACTTTAAAATAAGTTGTTCCACGTAGAACAGTTACAAAAACTGTCAGTGATAATCAGCATGTTTGAAGAATACAAGAGCGCTTGGCGCTTATTTTTTTTGAAAAAAATGCAAACGATTGCAGAAAAGGAGTAAATTAGATCAGACATCAGACCAACAAACTGGTCAGACATACTGCGTCAGGGATTGTTAACATTTGCATCGACAAAGACAGTTTTATTTCAGGATTCCAGGTTACACAACAAACCATTTATCAACTATAACCATCAACATCACGTAATGAAAAAACTGGCTTACTTCTTACTGATACCACTACTGTTGGTACAGGCAACAATGGCACAAACATCTCTTTCCCGGGACCAACGCATGAAATGGTGGCGTGAAGCCCGATTCGGTATGTTCATTCACTGGGGCGACTACTCTGTACTTGGCGGTATGTACAAAGGTCAACAGGTAGGCCGCGGCGCTGAATGGATCATGAACCGCGGTAAAATACCACTTGCTGAATACCAGCAGTATGCAAAACAATTCAATCCTGTAAAATATAACGCGGAAGAATGGGTAAAAATGGCCAGGGACGCAGGCATGAAATATATCGTCATCACCGCAAAACATCACGATGGCTTTGCGATGTTTAAAACCAATGCCAGCAAATTCAATATAGTGGATGCTACACCATACGGAAAAGATGTACTGAAACCACTGGCCGCAGCCTGCAAAAAATATGGCGTCCGCCTTGGCTTCTACTACTCACAGGCACAAGACTGGAATAATCCGGGTGGCGCTGCCGCCCGCAAAGTAGCCTCCGAAGGATGGGCCAATCCGGATTCCGCAAAAATCGACGCCTATACGCAGGAACACAGCGGCCACTGGGATCCCGCACAAACCACACAGTCAATGGCTGAATACATTGACAAAGTAGCCGTACCACAGGTCAGGGAACTACTCACTAATTATGGAGATGTAGCAGTATTATGGTGGGATACTCCAACCAATATGACAGATGATTACGCAACGAAACTACAGGATCTCCTGCCGCTGCAACCCGCCATCATTACCAACGACCGACTGAAAAGGCCCAACTTCCCAGGTGACTACAAAACACCTGAACAAAAGATCCCAACGCAATCTGAACTCGATGATCGCGATTGGGAAACATGCATGACAATGAATGGTACCTGGGGCTATAAAAGCTATGATCACAAATGGAAAAGTGTGGAAACGCTTGTTCGCAACCTGATAGACATTGCTTCTAAAAATGGGAACTACCTCCTGAATATAGGTCCTGACGGACTTGGGCAGTTTCCACAAGGCAGCATCGATGCGTTGAAAGGTATCGGGCAATGGATGAAAGTGAATGGGGAAGCGATCTACGCCACCAATGGCAGCCCGCTGCCAGCACTCCCCTGGGGCCGCTGCACTAAAAAAACCAATGGCAGCAATACCACTTTATATCTCCATGTGTTTAACTGGCCCACTGATGGAAAACTACAGGTACCCGGTCTGAAAAACAAAATCAGCAAAGCAACCCTGCTGGCTGACGGAAAATCGCTCAGTACCACCGAAAGCGCGGATGGTACAGTGATCTCCGTTCCCGCAAATGCTCCCGATGCCATCGCTACTGTGATTAAAGTAGAAACGAGCGGCACTTTATAAAAATAAACCAGGCAGCAAATGATGAGATGTCGTTGCTGCCTGTCTCTATACTTCCACACGTTTATGCGAAAACTGATACACTCCCTTATTGCCTGTATTCTGCTGCTGATGGCTACTGTCACCCATACGGCAGCGAGGGACCGCATTATTGACATTACCAGCTACGGTGCGGTTGGAGATGGCAAAACACTTAACACCAGTGCCATTCAACAGGCCATCGATGCCTGTACCTCGCAGGGGGGCGGTAAAGTGCGTGTGCCATCCGGCGCCTGGCTTACAGGCACGCTGCTCCTGAAAAGCAATGTAACACTGCTGGTAGAAGAAAATGCCACACTCCTCGGAAGTCCTGACATCAAAGATTACCAGGTAATCGACGGCTTCCGGGATGGACTCGGGCAACAAATGGGCTATGCCCTGATCGGCGCAGTGGATGTAAACAATACCGGCATCACCGGGAAAGGTGTTATCGACGGACAAGGCAAGCTCGTGAGGGCTTCCGGCGGCCACGAACGACGTCCCTTCCTCATACGCTTCGTGCACTGCAGCAATGTAACAGTAACGGATATACGCCTGCAAGGCCCCACCGCCTGGACCATGCACTTCTTCCGTTGCAGCGACATCACCACTAAACGCGTTACCATCCGGAGCAGAGGACTGGGCAATAACGACGGTATCGATATAGATTGCTGCGAGCGCGTACAGATTAGTGATTGTGACATAGACAGCGGCGACGATGCCATCTGTTTCAAAACCACCAGCCCATACCCATGCAAGGATATATCTGTTAGCAATATTAAAATCAATACCGGCGAAGGCGCGATAAAATTCGGTACTGAATCCGCCGGCAACTTCGAAAACATCAGCATTAGCAAAATCGATGTAGCCTTTGCACGGGAAGGCGGTATCAAACTATTTTCCGTCGATGGCGCCCATCTGAAAAATATCAGCATCAGCGATATAGTGATGGGAAAAGTGAATATGCCAATTATTATCAGACTGGGAGCACGATTGAAAACATTCCGCGATGGTGACGCACAGCAGGAAACCGGCAGCATCAGCAATATCAGCATCAGATCCGTGAAAGTAAAGAACGGTACATGGACTGGCATGCTGATCAGCGGGATACCCGGACATTATATTGACGGCCTTACCCTGGAAGACATTAACATCAACGTTCCTGGTGAAGGCACCACCGCCGATGCTGCTGCTACACTGGAAGAAAAAGAGAAAGACTACCCGGAGATAAAAATGTTTGGTAAACAGATACCTGCATATGCCTTATATATCCGCCATGCAAAAAATATCCGGTTCAATAATATAACATTCACTTCCGATAAAACGGACGCACGCCCCGCAGTGATTGCATATGATATAGAGAAAGTGCAACTCCGGAAATGGCAGCTGCCAGCCAACAGCGGACAAACGCCTCTGATACACATTACTGATTCAAAATCTGTGCAGTTGCAACGCATAAAGACGCCCGCATCCGCACAACAATTACTACACAAGGAAGGAAATACAGAAAATGTAACACTGGACTAACCATCAACAGGCATTGACCTGAAAACAAACGAGCTATCGGTTCATGCAAACGTTATCATACAAAACAGGAAAAGATCTGCAGACAGGACTTCGCTGAAAAATACTGATACAAAAACTAACTACCCTTATCTCATTCCATCATTCTATCAAAAAAACGTTATGAATTTCCTAACCTGTCCATGTAGGTGGAGCTTACTGCTCCGCAGGCTTCGTAGCACGCCTTCATCGTGCCTCGTGCTGCTGATATTCGTATACATGCCGACGTTATATGCACAACAACCGGCTGTAAATATAAAGGGGAGAGTGACTTCCCAAACGGGCGAACCGCTGCCAGGCGCCAACATTCTCATTAAAGGAAGCGGTAAAGGTACTGTAACCACCGCCGACGGCAGTTTTCGTCTGGAAGCCCCTGCCGGTGCGTCCCTGCGTATTACCTATACCGGCTTTATCGCCCGCGAGTTGAAAGTAGAAGGCTCCGGTATGAATAATGTAGCCATCGCGCTGACAGTAGATAAAGGTAATCTCAACGAGGTAGTGGTAGTGGGTTATGGTACACAGAAGAGAGCAGATGTTACCGGCTCCATCACCTCTATTAATTCACAGGCGCTGCGCGATATACCGGCAGCCAATCTCAGCTCCATCCTGAAAGGACAGGGCGCCGGCATCGACATTCAGAAAAACAGCGGTAACAGCAAACCCGGTGCAAAGCCTACCATCCTGGTCAGAGGCTCCAGGTCCCTGAAAGCAGGCAACTCCCCGCTTTTCGTAGTAGATGGTATCCCCTATAATGGAGACATCAACGATCTGAACCCTGACGACATCACCTCTGTAGATATTCTCAAAGACGCCTCTTCCACCGCCATCTATGGATCCCGTGGTGCAAACGGCGTAATACTTGTAACCACCAAACGTGGCCGCAGTGGTAAAGCAGTGATCACCTACAGCGGCTATGGCGGCTTCGTAAAACCGTCCGGCAGATATGATCTCATGAATGCAGAACAATATGCCAGCCTGAAAAAATGGGCTTACTGGAACGGCACCCAGGACCCTCCGCTGAAGTACTCCGGTCCGGATGATCCGCAGATATTAGTAGACGGCTTTGATGCTGAAGAAAGAAGACAGCTCGCAGCCGGCAAAAGCACCGACTGGCAGGACCTCATCTATCGCACCGGCATCATGACCAACCACCAGCTGGGCATCTCAGGAGGTAATGAAAAAACACAGTTCAGCGCATCCGCCGGATATTACAAGGAAACTGGCGTATACTATGGACAAGGATTTGAGCGCTTCACCATCAAGGCCAGTGTAGATCATGAAATCAATAAAATATTCAAGGTGGGCGTCAGCACCCTCAATAACTTTTCCACAACCAACGGAGAAAGTGCCAATCCTATGGGACAAGCCCTGAGAGCCAGCCCTATGGCTCCTGCATATGACAGCAACGGCGCCGTGATCAATGATTTTCTTGCAGGCAGTCAGAAACAGATCTGGAATCCATTGGCCAATTTCCTGCCAGGTGCCGTTACTGAAAAAAGAAAGCGTTCCGGTACATTCACCACTGCTTATCTGGATATAAACATTCTTCCGGGCCTGAAATACCGCTTCAATGGCGGCGCAGAGATAAAGAGCGAGAACTATGGCGCCTTCTCCGCCAGTAAAACCACCGATAATCTCGGTAGCCTTAATACCAGCAATAACGAGTATACTACTAATATCAACTATACATTGGAAAACCTGTTGATCTATGACAAACAGTTCGACAAACATCACGTCAGCTTCACCGGGCTGTACAGCTTACAGGAATCATCCAATCAAAATAACAAATACAACAACAACGCAATCCTCTCTGACGACCTTCAATACTTCAATGCTTCCTATGGCCTGAACCTCGCCGGCAGCGGCACTGAAACCAAATGGGACATTATTTCCTATATGGGCAGGGTCAATTACAGTTACGATGACCGTTACCTGCTCACGCTCACCGCGCGCAGTGATGGCAGCTCCCGTCTTGCACCGGGCAACAAGTTCAAAGGCTTCCCTTCCATTGCAGTAGGGTGGAATATTCACCGTGAAAAATTCCTGGAACATTCCAGAGTAATTAACAACCTGAAACTGCGTGCCAGTATTGGCCGCACAGGTAATACCGCTATCAATCCGTACCAGACATTAGGCGCTTTGTCCGCCATCAATTATAACTATGGCTCAACCAATGTGACCGGGGTGTATATCAATACTGCCCCGAACCCTTCTTTACAATGGGAATACACCGCTACTACCAACGTAGCGCTGGACTTTGGTTTCTTCAACAACAGGGTCAGCGGTACTGTAGAAGTGTATAAACAGAATACCAGCAATCTGCTGCTGCCACTACATTTGCCGGGGACCACAGGTATTCCCGGCGACGTGTTGGTAAATGTGGGTAAAACAGAGAATAGGGGAATAGAATTCCATGTGGCCACTGTAAACGTTCAGGGTAAACGCTCCGGCGATCTCACCTGGACATCCGATCTCAACTTTGCCATCAACAAAGGACAAATCACCGAACTATACAACGGCATCCAGCAGGACATCTCCAATAACTGGTTCGTGGGGCAGCCCATCGGCGCCTACTATGATTATAAACGTACAGGCATCTGGCAAAACACCAAAACTGATTCACTGACAGCCGCCGCATACAAACAAAAGACAACCGGTAACTCCTCTGTGATCGGTACAATACGTGTAGCAGACATCAACGGCGACAGCACCTTCTCTGATGCGGATAAAACCATCACCGGTTCTCCGCAGCCATCGCTGGAAGGTGGTATGACCAACCGTTTCAGCTATAAGGGTTTCGATTTTACGGTGGTGATACATGCAAGAATCGGTGGTATGATCAATAGTAAACTGTATGGTGGCGGATTTGCCAATACTTTCCAGGGGAATTACAACAACCTGAATGTAAACTATTGGACACCCACCAATGGTGAAACCTATTTTCCAAAACCCAATCAATCACGCACACAAACGCAGTACAACTCCACATTGGGTTATATAAACGGTACATACCTGAAAATACGCAGTATGAGCCTCGGTTATACAGTGCCGCCTTCCTTTGTACAAAAGCTCAGAGCGCGCTCGCTGCGTGTCTATGCAACAGTACAAGACCCGTTCATTTTCCTTTCAGAGTACCGCAACAGGTTTCATGGCGTAGATCCCGAATCAGCCGGCAACATCAACGCTGACACCCCTGCCACCTGGTCCATGCTCCTTGGTGTAAACCTTACTTTATAATTTTCAAAAAGGCGAGTTATGAAAAAAATATTGTTCGTGCTAAGTATATTCACTACCGCAGCCTTTATCAGCAGCTGCAACAAGATGTTGAACGAGACGCCCCGCTCCGTACTTGTACCGGAATTCTACAAAACAGCCCAGGGCGTAAAAGCCGCACTGGATGCATCTTACGCAGGCATGCGCACCGTATGGGGATGTGAAGACTATTTCTCCATGACAACTCCCGGCACTGATGAATTCAAAAGAGGTAATGATGGTAACCAGAACTTCATGACCTACGATCCGCAACTACTGCCCAGCGACGGTAAATTCAAAGCCCAGTGGAACAACTGCTATACATATATCAACACCTGTAACGCTGTACTGGAATTCGCACCCGGTGTCAGTGGTATTGATCCGGAGCTGAAGAAAAGATTCGTTGCTGAAGCAAAATTCTTGCGGGCAAACTATTATTTCGTGCTGGTGCAATTATGGGGAGATGTAACACTGACAAAGAATTTTCAGAACACAGCGCTGACTTCCGCCAAGAGAGATCCACTGACCGATGTGTATGCATCCATCATTCAGGATCTGAAAGATGCTATCCCAGACCTGCCGCCCGGCCCCAAAGGAATAGACCCAGGCAGAGCCAGTGCTGCAGCAGCCAAACATGCGCTGGCTAAAGTATATCTTACAAGAGCCGGTAGCAAGGCGGCCAAAGGCACTGACTATACAGATGCCGCGGCTACGGCCATAGACCTGCTCAATACCGCTTCTTCACTGAGCCTCTTTCTCCTGCCCGACTTTGTTACCGTGTTCGCAGAAGGAAATGAAACCAACGCCGAAGTTTTATGGACCGTACAACATACGGCCAGTCTGGCTTACAATGGGTCCCCTAACCAGGACAGCCGTACACCGGATAACATGTTGGTACACTTATTCGTGCCGCAATATGAAAAAGTAGATGGCATGCAACGCAATATCCGCGACGGCAGACCCTACATACGTACCGTGCCTACCAAATGGCTGACTGATACCGCTTTCGCCGAAAGAGTAAATGATACGCGCTTCTATAAAAGTTTCCAAACTGTATGGTATTGCAACAACCCATCCAGCATACCCGTATGGCCTAACCCGCTGCCACCCAGCGCTCCGGCGGGGGCGCAGCCAGGCGCACCCAAAATGAAACTGGGCGATACCTGTATCTATATGCCACAAGGCAACAAAACAGATGCCCAGATCGCAGCAACGCCATACTCGTTGGTGCCTTCTCGTAAGTATTCAATTAAGCTATCGCCGGCTTTATCAAAGTATGTAGACACCAAACGCTCAGACATGAATGCGCCGGGAATCAGACCTATCATCGCTTTCAGGCTCGCAGAAACCTATCTTATTGCTGCAGAAGCACTAATGATGAGTGGCCGCGCCGGTGAAGCGGTACAGTATGTAAATGCGGTACGCGAACGCGCCGCCTATCCTACCGGCGATAAAACCAAAATGGATATCAAAGCCACTGACCTCAATATAGACTTTATCCTCGATGAGCGCACCCGTGAGCTGGCCGGAGAAAATGTAAGATGGTTGGACCTCGCTCGTACAGGGAAGTTACAGGAGAGAATACTTAAACATTGCGATGATAACGCACGTATTAACTTTCAGGCGCCCAAACACCTGTTGCGCCCGATCCCGCAGGATCAGATAGATGCCACTACTACAGGTCCAAAATATCCACAGAACCCTGGGTGGTTCTAACACAAAGTCTGAACTGTGATTTTTTTGATTAGTATGATGAAGATGATGTACGAAGATAAAAGCGAAATCCATGACCCAAAAGGCCTCAGAGCATATTACTGTCTTCACACATCATCTTCATCATACTAATCAAAAAAATCACAGTTCAGACTTTCCCTATCGTACAAGGTTGATCCTTGTTCCATCTTTCAGTGTAATATTCGATTTCAGCAGACCAGGTTCATTTTCATTCAACTGCAGATCCTTCCACGATGTAGCCCCACGTCGCATAAGTTCTGTTCGGCCATGAGGCTCGCTTTGTCCAGAGATCAGACTCAACGCAGCCTCCAGCCCCAGCTCTCCTCTAACGCCGAAATCCATTAGTGGGTCATCATAAACACTTACATCTGCCTGCATGCCATCATAATAATCGCCCTGCCCGTTTGCATTCACATTCCTGAACATAGAATAGTAGACACTCATATTGCCAATAACAAGCGGGAAGAAACCTACAGGCTTTCCATATGTCTTAACAGGAGTCCGGTTATCTGTGCTGGCACTCATGCCTACAATTTTCATCTTCATATAAGGCTGCAGGCAGCTGATCAGCAACTCTGCCGCAGAAGCAGTATGCTCGCTTACAATAACATATAAGTTTTTAAGAGAGCCTATCCCTCCCATCTTATTAAAGTATACAGTATTCTTTTCTTCAGAATAATCTACATCTCCATATGTGATTGCTTTCCCGTTATAATAAATCGGTAAGCCATCAGCCCCGAAAATAGGCTGCTTTGATAGCAGCGTTGCTTTGCCTGACCTCACCAGATTATTGTATTGTTCTTTTCTCATGACCTTTCCATCCGCATCAAACGGAACCAGCAGGTTCGCAAGGCGATCCAACTCGGTAAGGTTACCCCCGCCGTTATAACGGAGATCCACGATCACGTCAGACACGCCGCCAGCAGCAAAGCCACCGGTAACACGATCCAGATCTTTATAAACATGCTTGACATCTATAAACTTGAGATAAGCGAGATAACCGACTTTATGGCCATCCTGCAAAGACAGAATGGTATCTTTAAGAATGGGTTCAAAATAGTTGGTTCTTTTATAGACGAGGCTATATTGACGGGTCACATTCTGATCGATGCAAACCAAATCCAATTGTGCCCCTTCATTGAAAATCTTTTCTATCATTCTGTAATAAGAAGCAGTTGCTTCAACAGGGTTCCCATTGATGCTGACAATACGCATTCCCCGTCTTATTCCGGCGCGCTCCGCATCGCTTCCCTTAATTACATACTTAATATATAAGGCCTGGTCTTTTACCACTACCATACTGATACCAAACCTTCCGGAAACGTCCATCAGCTTTGCTCCTGCATCAATATCCGGCTCTTTATCAGAAGCGCCGAAAATAGCACTGTACTTTGGTATGGATGGTATCTGCGGATTAAACTCATAAGGCTTGCCTGTGCGATTATTAATAACGATCTGGCTGATATCGAACAACTCTGCCTTGTAGTTCAGTTTACCTTCTGCCGAAACATAGCGGCGCGGATTAAAATCACCTGATGATGGCAACTGCTCATTCCAGAAATAAACCTGGTTGGCATACAGAAAGACTGAATCCGCCAGTAACTGCTCCTTCTTATCAGGTTCAACTACTTTGGGAACGTCGTCATTCTTCTTACAGGATGCTATAACGCTGCAAATAAAGAATACGGGAAGAAGTAAACTCTTCCCGTATTTGTTGTTTATCAGAATCATGTATTACGCTTTATTTATCGTCTTATAGGCGCTAGTACTTTATAAAAATCACCCGGTAACAATACATGAGTATACTCATCTGATGTTGTTGTTGATTCAGTAAGTATCATTGTATCCTCCTGGTAATTCCTATTGCGGACCGTTTCATCTAACAGGAGTCCCGGAACGGCCAGTGGATAATCAGTAATCCTGTAAACGTTGTAACAGTACCCTTTCTCCTCTGTTGTCTTTTCTTCATACGGGAAGCCGCCACCTGGTGATCCATCTACCCTGTATATGTTTTTCTTCACCACCTTGTAGTTGAATCTAACATACAACGGCGGGTTGGTAGGCTTCGTAGCCAGGGCATCAGCGTAAAAACGGATATATACTTTTCCTTTCGTCATATTAGCATCCTCCCATTGATCATCACCGTAATAGGTCCTTTTTGACTCAGTCTTTACACCTTCTGTTTCCATTCTTGCAAATACCGGGTCAGTATAAATGCTTACCCTGAATGTCTGCTTCACAAGACTGTGGTCAGACAGATTGCTCAATGAAAAATAAATGGGCACGCCAGGCTTATCAGCAGAGAATTGCTGGCCTTCCTGTGCCACTTTTAAAAAGGCATCATAGCCTTGAACGGATTTAACGGTAGCCTCACCATCTGTACCTACCAGGAACAAACGCATGTCTGCATGATCAATGATCCGCTTCTCACTTTCTGTAAGGTAGCTGGAACCACTTACAAACAGTGCCTTGTAAGCCTTATTGAATGCCTCGTAAGTAGATTCATAAGATGAATCAGACTCAATAGACATCACGCCCATCCTTCCATAAGTAATAGAGCTGACATAGGTTGGGCTCAGGCCAGCCAGATCAGCGGGATTCACAGACGGATCCAGGAGGTTACCACCATCCGGCAGATCAACATCGATAGTGAAATTCCTTTGAACGAACCGCACATAGATACCAGATTTTTTAGAGATACGGTGTTCCTCGCTGGAAGATGAGCTGGAACTCTTATAAAACAGCGCCCTTGTATTCACGTTGGAACCAAAAGCCGTTTTGATCTCATCATACGAGGTAAAGCGCTCCATACTGTAGCCATAGGAAGCATACTGATTACCAAGCTGGTTATTGTACATGATATCAGAGATAAACTCCCTGGTACCTGACAGGCTGATCTTGCTGATCACACCGCTCACACGTTTTGCAGGAAACGATACAGAAACCTTTAACGGCTTAACCTTGTTCTGGTAAGTCGCTATTGGCTTTAGCGTTAAATCATTGATGGAATTTCCCTGTATCAATGATCCCGCAAATGCGCGCTGCAAATGAGTAGTCTGAGAAATACTGATCTCATCTGAAACGCCAATCACTGTCTTACCAAAACCATCTGTCCAAATGCTATCGCGAAGCTCCACGGTATTTGTCTTCGCCTCATTGGCGGCATCATTCGCACCCATCTCTCCGAATTTCACAACACCGCTTCCGGTTGGAAGATAGTTGTGCGCTTTCAGTTCAATGGTTGGCAGCGAAACGGTAGAAAGCCCTTCAAATGCATTCTTACTTTCAACATCCACATGTTTTTTACACCCGGTCATTACCAGTATAAATAACGCAGCTGTGCCAGTTATTCTTTTAATATTAATCATGAGAGATTATTATTTATTAGGGATATCAACATTGAAGATGGTGCTAA
Source organism: Chitinophaga sp. (assembly GCF_035538455.1). Lineage (GTDB taxonomy): Bacteria > Bacteroidota > Bacteroidia > Chitinophagales > Chitinophagaceae > Chitinophaga. The sequence continues at coordinate 17,864 of NZ_DATLKJ010000049.1, read as the reverse complement.
ACACAGAGTGGTCGCTTACATGGCTTAAAGTAAAGTAGAGAGGGAAACCAGGTGCCTTTGTGGAATAATTTCCACCTGATTCAATATACTTTCTGAATTCATCATAACCTACAATAGTTTTGGTTACTTCATCGCCTTCACCACCAACAGTTCTTACCATGATACTTGACTCATCAATGATCTTCTTGGTTTGAGCATCCACAGTAACACCACCGCCAACGGTAGACACTTTAAATGCGAGGTTGAAGGCAACTTTCAATGCATCATAAGAATAATTAGATTCTACTTTGATGATACCCATTCTTCCGTAAGTGATTGAACTTACATACACCGGAGAATAGGGAGCCAGTGATGCAGGGTTAACGGTTGAGTCGAACAGGTTACCATCTTCTGGAAGATCCATATCCAGGGTGAAGTTTTTCTGGATAAACTTCGCAATAAGACCTGTGTTCTTCTCGATTTTTTCCTTACCGAAAGAAGCGCCCACAGAGAATAGAGAACCGATACTTACATTAGCGCCGATAGAAAGTTTCAGCTCTTCATAATAAGTAAATTGGTTCATGTCAAACTGAAATCCTACCAGCTCATTACCAACTGGGTTTGCAAACACAGTGCTGATGAAGTTTCTCGTTGCAGAAAGACTGGGCTTCGGGATAGTCGCGGAAACATACTTACCCGGTGCAGAAACAGAAACGGTGATAGGCTTTACTTTACCCTGGTACTGCGACAGCGGTACATACTTCAGTGTAGCGATACCGGTAGATTGCAGTACAGATCCGGGATAAACCAACCTTAACTGGTTCTCAGGTGCCAGCTGTTCATCAGAAGAAAAGACCATTGTCTTTCCATTGCCATTAGCCCATACACTGTCTCTGAGGAATGACAGAATACTCTTCTTGTTGTTCTTCAGTACTTCTTCCAGGCTGATGCTTCCGGCCTTAATGTTTACTACTGCATTAGGAACTTTTTGGAGATCTTTAAAGCTTTTGATCGTCTGTGGGTTTTCAACGTCGGGTTGAATTTCTTTTCTACAGGAACTAACAATAAAGGTCAAAACAGTGGCAGCAAACAATAATTGTTTTCTTTTCATAGTATATATATTAGGTTAATAAACTCACATCAGAAATCCTATCAGATTACAGAAACGGGTTTTGTAAAATAAACAGGGCTAATTTGCTACGGGTCACGGCACAGTACTTGGTCATAGGTTTACTCTGCTCTCACTGGGCACAAATCAACGGGCCGAAAGTAGAACATAAATACATCCGTTACTTTCAGCCAAAGTTAACTTAAAGTTAAGAGCCTGATTAAATTTCCTTGATGCATCGAAAAATGATCATCAAGAAAATTTAATCAGGCTCTTAACTTAATATCGATAAGGTATCCAAATAATCTTGTACTCAAAAATTCCGGGTACAAAAACTAGAAACTATACCTGCAACCAATCTGGAACTGGAAAGGATTACCAGTTGGCTCTACGGTACCATCTGTGTTCACACTATACATAAAGCGCTGGTTATTGACATCAAAGCCGTCTCTTTTATAGATGCCCTGATTACCCAGGTTTTTATAGGTGCCCCATTTTTTGTTCAGGAAGTTTCCTACGTTAAATAAGTCAGCTGAAACTTCGAAACCTTGTTTCCTGTTCTTGCCAAAAGAGAATTTCTTGCTGGCACGCAGGTCAAAGGTACCATAGAAACCATTGATACCCCCATTTCTTTCAGCCATTCTGCCCGCATACTTACGGATATAATCCTTGATACTGGGGCTGGCTTTTGGATTATCCAATACAGCCTGCAGACCATCGCGTACATTCTTGGGAACAGCAGAATTACTTGGATCGAAGATATAAGCCAGATCGTTTGTGCCGTTAACGAAGTCGCCATTACTGTTCACACCGGATAACAGGCTGTAACGCGTACCGCCTATACCGGAATAGCGAATACCCACGTTAAATCCTTTCCAGGTAGGAGACACAGCATAGAACACCACTTTGTGCCTGAACTGGTTATCAGAATAAGTGATATGGCTCAGATCTCTGGGATCATCTTTTACAGGCAGGGAAAGCGTAGCAGAGTTCGCAACGTTACCATTGAAGGAAGTATTGTCTTTGGTATCATTCCAGGTGTAGCTGACTGATACTTCACCATCTTTATAATAGTTGTAAGACAGATCCACCACTACAGCCATCTGGTTTACCTTTCCGCCGCTGTTCAGTTCCAGTACGCGGCCCAGGTTCTTACTGATACGTCCGTCTTTCCAGTTAGGTATTCCGTCCTTGGTCATAGTATTCAACGGTACATATACGCCACGGTTATCTTCATCCTTCAGAGTGAATCCCGGAGTTTGAATCATATTGCGGTCTACATAGAAATAGTTGTTCCTTGCCAGGGTGAGATATCCTGTAATACCGGCTCTCAGCCTTTCGGTGATAAAGCGTGTATAGGAGATGTTGGCTTTATATACTACAGGAACCTTTGCATCAGGACCGTTTGTATTGATGGTAGGTACCTGGAATTGTGCAAGGGTAGGCTTCGAAGAAGGATCGTTACGGAATTTGATAAAATCCGCTTCAGGAACATCAGCACCTCTTACATCCAGTGTGCCGTAGTGTTTGCCGTCAAATGTGAGGTTGTTGATCACCACATAGTTGTTGATATCTGAAGCAAATACACCCGCGCCTACACGGATATAATCGCGGTGTTTCTCCTGCACATCCCAGGTCAGCTGAAAGCGTGGCTGGAGAATAAATGAACGCAGCTTGTTATCAGTGCGGATGCCCAGTTCTTTAAAAACCAGCTCATTGAAAGGAGAAGTAGGATAATGCGCATAATCTCCACGCAGACCTGCAGTGATTTCAACGCCTGTCGCCACTTTAGTCTGCAACTGGCCATAGAAACCAATGTTGAAGATATTGGAAGTAACGCTGGGATCGCTCACCAGTGGTACTTCGCGATAGAAGTTATAAGGTTTGTTGGCCAGGAAATTGGCAATGGTATTGTAGTGGAAACGGCCATTCACCTCACTGCCATAAAGCGATTTGGAGTGTGTGTACATGAAGTCAACACCGAATGTATAACGAATGTTGTTTGTGTTATAATAAAGGTTGTCCACCAGCTGGAATACATTGTTTCTGAATGATTCCTGCGCGAAACGATGGCCTCCGAACTCAACGTTTGTGGAACGGTTGCCTGTTGCGGTAGTAGAGACGATGTTCTCCACAATACCTCTCGGAATGTTGGATTTAGGCAGCTGATCACCTGGTTCACTACTCTGGTAGGTATACAGGTGCTGTACTTTCAGTTCGTTTGTCAATTTTGGATTGATGGATGAACGAAGCGTGAGCAACAAGCTGTTATCGAAGTTGAAATCATTACCTGTTGATTCATACAGGTTGATGGGCGTGTTATCCACAAGACCCAGCTTGTTAATATCGTTGGTGAGGTTATTGCGCAGAGTCAACAGGTTATTTTTATTGATCTGCCAGTCTAAGCGTAAAAACACGGCATCGGATATACGTTTCTTATCAAACGCTCCATACTGCGCCTGATTAGGTGATACCCCATATTTCTCACGACCTATCTGTACGACAGAATCGAGTTTAACTCTGGTGATCTTGAAAAAATCTTCATCCGCAGCTGTCTGTATATCTGCAATAACCAGTGAACGCTTGTCCAGCTGGCGATCCCAGGTGACGAAGAAATGCAGTTTATCTTTAATAATCGGACCACCGAGAGAGAAACCAAACTGGTAAGTGGAATAGTCGGTGGCACGTTTATTACCCTTGATATCGTATTTGCTGGTGAGCCAGTTAGCGCGACCAAAGCCAAACACAGAACCTGTGAGCGTATTGGTACCGGACTTGGTTACAGCGCTCACTGTACCGCCACCACTACGGCCATAGGTCACATCGTACTGGTTAGTCACCACTTTGAATTCGCGCACCGCCTCAATGGAAATAGAATAAGGCGCACCGCTGCGGCTGGTAGTAGCACCGGCAGAAGTGGGGTTCTTGGCGTTCATACCATCAATAGTGAAGTTGGTGGAAGAACCGAGCTGCCCGGAGATGTTTCCGCCCCTGCTCAATGGAGAAAGATCCATCAGGTTAGCGAAGTTCCTGCCGTTAACAGGCATTTTGTTCATCAGCTGGGGAGATACAGAAGTCGCAGCACCGAGGTTCTCTACCTTTCCCTTTGCATTTGCGTTACCGGTAACAGTGATACCGGCAATCTCTTTTACATTGGAACCAAGTGTGAAGCTAACACCTACCACATCGCCCTGGTTAAGGTTGTAACCGGTCTTTTTCTGATCTTCAAACCCCATGTACCTTACAACAATAGAATAAGGCCCTCCGAGCGGAAGTTCTTTGAATACGAAATCGCCTTTCGCGTTAGTGATGGTTGATGCAGTAAAACCGGTTGATTCATTTTTCACCAGCACGCTTGCCCCTGGAAGTGGGCCTTTGCCGGCATCTGTTACTTTACCATTGAATGAAGCCTGGGTTGTTTGTGCGAAAACTCCTGTGGCATAACAGAGAAAGAAAAGAACTACTTGACAGAAAAATAGAGTCTTTTGTCGCATTTTTTTCCCCTAAAGATACTTTTCTAGTATTATGGGAATATTAAATAAATGATGCAGATCACATTAGCCAAGAGTTCTGGCTCCTGGCTAATGTGATCTGTAACAAACGCTAGATCGGGAATACCTGGTATACCGTAGCACCGTTATTGAAAGTAATCTTTATACCAATTGCTATAAAATTGAGCCATCCATTGAAACTGCTGAACGTGTTCCTGAAATTGGGATAAGGACTGCTATTCGCGGTTGCTTCAAACTGGGCCAACGGGGAGAACGGCCCCACTTCATAATTGAACATAGGCTCGTCTCCATTCCTGATATATGCCGCTTCTATTTTGGCCACTTCATTTTTAACATTGGGATTTATAACAAGCGCCTTGGTGACGAAGTTCGGTTCGAAAGTCACCTCTCTGTTATATCCTACCGTTACCTCACTGTAATCAGGTCCGTTTGGATCCTGTACCCATTGCGTGATTGGAGTATTTACATCATTCAGAATCGGCCACTTGATGATATTAATCACGCCCCAGCTAATGTTCTGAAGTGCCCTGTAACCAAGTGTACCTGCCTGATTCTTTAAGTAAACGCTGAAAGAAGTTTTGGGGGATTTCAGTTTGATAGTACCCTTCTGCGAGATTGTACCCGTGAGTTTAATATTGTATGTACCTCCTCCTCCTGATCCAGATGAAAAAGCCGATACAAATTTTTGCAATGCATTGAAGGCCCCTCCGATATTGCCCACAGAAAAACTGGTATCAGTAAAACTGCCTGTAATACCTGTAATAGCAGAGCCAAGCCCATCTAATGAAGTAATCATGTTGATCAGCTTCTGGATACCGCCCAATACAGTTGGCTCAGAACCCTGGGGCTGAATGGTACCATTCAGTTGCATAGATCCATTCAATACAATCTCAGATTCTGCCACTTCCGCCATACCGATATTGAAAGCGAGGTTATCAGGAATATCAGGACTGTAACCTCTTACATCAAAGTCTGCTATCATCCATTCCTGCACGCCGGCAGTGGTTACAGCCACTTGGGTATAAGTGCTGTTCTTTGTATTTGCAATCTTAATGTCATTATAATTTGCTTCCACATTCACAGCAGGACTGTATTTAAATACATCGCTGTAAGTGGTATGATTGGCATAACTCAGTGTAATCTGCTGATATGAAGATAGCACATCATACGTTCTCAGAATACAAACCCTTAAAGTACCCCTGTACTTATTATACAGAAGGACAAAAGGATAGGCATTGGCAACTGTCGGCGTACCAAAATCTCTGGCAACCAGCATCCAGCCACGCGCAGGATACATGTCTGCATTGGCAACATTAGTGGTGCCATAAATCTTCTGCGAACCATCAATAAAAGGGTTTAATGTAGTTACCTCACCAATAGTACCATTGGCATTGTTGAAGTATACTTTCCAGCTTTGCTGGGTCCAATCCCAATTGGGGTCCAGATTAGGATCTCCGGGCATCAGAGGTCTCGTACCTGCAACGACAGGGCGGTCGTGAACTTTAATTTCTTCAGTGGTGTTCTTGCGGCATGAGGCAAACAGCAGGGCAGTAAAGGCAAGCGCCATTGTAAGTCTTTTCATAAAAACGGGATTATGTAATTAAGAATAGGTATCAGAGGGATCAGCATGGCAGCTTAATCAAACGAAACGGATCTTGGTGGTAACAACCTCTTTGCGGGCTTTTCAATCAGATACTCAAAATAATTAGTGTTCGTACTTTATAGGTTCATTAGGCGGCAGGGAGTCATATACAATAATAACACTATGCCATCTATCTTCCAACGACATTAAATCTAAATTAATACAAGGGACGTTTACAAAAAAGAGGGAAACAATTATTTAACACAGGCCGGGCAAGATAACTATACCCGGCCTCCAATCCTGCCTATCCTGCAATCCCGCCCGTCATGCTGAACACTATCACTGCCAGCACAATAAGCGTTATAACAACATAGAGATAATCTTTCTCTATCAGGAATGCTATAACAGAAAAGGCTATACGAACAATAGGCGTAGCGATCAACAACACAACACCAAGCTGAATGATGTTCATCCCCTTGTTGGCCATCACACCCTCTACGATACCGTGCAGGTTGTCAAGCCCCACACGCACGCCATTAAACTCTGTATAGTGAGGCACTTCATGACCATGCCTGAGAAGATAGATGACTCCGCCTATGAATACAATGAGGCTGGAACTGATCACACCTATCCTCAACTGCCTGCCGATCAGCTGCTGTATATCTTTATCCGCCCAATAGTGTTTTGAGAAAAGCCGCTTCATTGCTACAATTTTCCGTTTATGCCATTATAAATCATCTGCAGCGCCAGGAAGGTGATCACCACGCTAAAGACTATACGCAACCATTTTACATTAGCTTTCACCAACAGCTTGGAACCACCAAAGGCCCCTGCCAGCACGCCTAGTACTACAGGCATACATAGTCCGGGACTAATATATCCCCGCTGGAGATATACCACAGCACTGGCCGCCGCCGTTACGCCGATCATAAAATTACTGGTGGTGGTCGATACTTTGAAAGGTATCCGCATGATCGTATCCATGGCCAGCACCTTCAGCGCGCCAGAACCAATGCCCAGCAACCCTGACATAACACCGGCAAACATCATCATACAGTATCCGCCGGATACATGGCGCACCTTGTAGGATACCATTGCGCCATTGTTAGGATAAGTACCATTGAGACGCAGCTGCTTCGCCAGCCGGCTTACGTCCTCATCAGAGGTGTGTTCCTGCTTTTTGCGGAAATTCATCAGAGCAGAGAAGATCAGCACACAGCCAAAGATAATGGCCACCACATTGGTAGACATATACACGGCAATGAGGGCGCCAGCCACCGCTCCCGTAGTAGTAGCTATTTCCAGGAACATGCCCAGCCTGATATTGGTGATGCCTTCCTTTACATAGGCGGAGGCGGAGCCCGAAGAAGTTGCAATAGAAGCTATCAGCGCCGTGCCTATCGCATAGCGGATATCCACATGGAACACAAGGGTGAGCAAAGGGATGATAACTACACCGCCCCCCAGCCCGGTCAACGATCCCAACAGGCCAGCCAGAAAGGCTCCTGCAAGGAGGATCAGTGTGAAGGTTAAAATCGTCATAAATGGTTGGTTGGTTTAGATCAGGATTACAGGTTATATGTCACCCCAACAACTGATGTCTGCAAAAGTAAGCAGAATATGATTCCAACAATCCGGTAATCTATAAGTAACTTGCAGGCTGATAGATTCTAATTTCATTTTTATGATAAAGGTGGGTGATTACAACCTGTTAAGGGTAAAGAAAGAAACAGATTTCGGGGTATATCTCGAAGGCATTGACCAGGAAATCCTGCTCCCCGCAAGGTTTGTACCTCACGGTACTAAGATCGGTGACGAATTGGAGGTATTCCTTTACCATGACTCAGAAAACCGCCTGATCGCTACCACACAACGCCCCCTCGGCAAAGCAGGCGATATTGTAAGCCTGCGGGCGGTAAGTACTACCAAACAAGGCGCATTCCTTGACTGGGGCCTCATGAAAGACCTCTTCGTACCGCAATCGCAGCAGCTTACACGCATGGCTCCCGGCCAGGAATACCTCGTGAAAATATACATCGATGAGCTTACCGGCCGTCTCGCCGCCACCGAAAAGATAGACCGCTTCCTCAGCAATGAGCACCTCACCGTAAAGGAAATGGACCAGGTAGAAATGGTGGTATACCGCCGCACCGACATCGGCTACGTCGTGATCATCAACAATCAGCACACCGGCATACTGCACCACAATGAACTGTTCCGCTCCGTTGAACCCGGAGATAAACTCAGCGGCTTTGTCCGCAGAATCAGGGAAGACAAGATAGATGTAGTACTCGGACAACCGGGCTACAAACGTGTGGAAAACGAAGCCCAGAAAATAATGCGCCTCCTGCAGGAAAATAATGGCTATCTCCCCTACCACGATAAATCTTCTCCCGAAGAAATACAAGAATTTTTCGGAATGAGTAAGAAAACATTCAAAATGACCATCGGCGCTCTTTACAAAGAACGTAAACTGGAATTCACGCAAACAGGGATCAAAGCGGTGGAGGAAGAATAATCTTCCTCACACCAGCGGAAACCCGACCAGGAAGCTGGTTCCTTCTCCAGGCCTACTTTCCACAGCAATAGTACCTTTATGCTGCAGTATTATATTCTGCGTGGCCGTTAATCCCAGTCCGGCCCCTTTTGTTTTACTGGTGTAAAATGGCTCAAACAGCTGGGGAAGGTTCTCCTGCGGAATGCCACTACCGGTATCGGTTATACGAACAAATGCATTGTCTTCACGATGGAAACTTTCCACGGAAAGCAGACCGCTTCCGGCTTTCATGGCTTCGATGCCATTGATAATAATATTAAGGAAAGCAATCAGTAACTTTTCTTCGTCAGCCATAATCAGCAATTCATGTGAGGAGAGCCTCATTTCCAGGCTGATACCGGATAGCTGCATACGGTCTGCCGCCTGAGACACCGCCTTTTCCACCAGCGTATTGATACGGTGCGGCTGCATATTCAGCTCTGAAAGCCGCGTAGATTCCAGCAGTTCGGACACAAGCTGATTGATACGATGACAGTTTCGCTCCATAATATCAAAATACATCTGCGCCTCTTCATCACCAGGATCATATTCATCTTTCAACTGCGACACCGCCAGCAAAATATTGGTGAGCGGGTTCCGCACTTCATGCGCCACCAGGCGGGCAATACGGCCTGTGATAGAAAACTTTTCCTGCTGCTGCTTTTCCCTCGCTTTGCGTTTCTGCTCTGTTACATCCTGGATAATACATAGGTACAGTTGTTTCTTGGAATCCAGCAAGGAAGCGTTTACCATCACATCCAGCAACTGTCCTTCCTTGTTTTTGAATACATACTCCTGGTGTACAACTCCCTGCTCAGTACAAAGCTGATCAAGGAAAGCCTGTATCTGCCCGCCATCCGTGAAAAGCTCATTGAGATGGTTACCGTAAAGCCTCTCCTCGTCATACTTCAATATCCGCAGGGCAGCACGGTTAGCCGCTACAATCTTATGTTCGCAGTCTGCCAGCAGGATGATATCATTTGATTTTTCGAAGATGGAGAAGTAACGCTTCTCGCTTTTTTCTATTTCCAGAAGATGGGAGAATTTATCGAGCGTATAGCGGATGGCCCGTTCCAGCATTGTTGCGTTGATCTCGCTCTTTACGAGGTAATCCGCCGCCCCTGCCTGCATCGCTTCCTTGTCTATGTTATAATCACCTTTACCTGTGAAAAGAATGACCGGGGCTTTATAACCCAGTCTGCGGAAGTGATGCAACACATCGATCCCGGTATGCCCTCCCAGGCGATAGTCTACAAGATAGAGATCATGCGCCCTCGCCTCAATAGAGATCAGCGCTTCAGAGTAGGAAGACACCCACTGCAACACGTACTGATCTGGTGAAATATCCTGCAGCAGCGAATTTACAAGGAAAAAATCATCCTCATCATCATCTATCATCAACAAATGTTTCTTACCACTGATTGTCATGAAGGTGGGAAATGTTACTGCAATGTTTACCAATAATCATGCGCAAATTACCAGATCAGGTATCGATATGCGCTTCTGTATCTTTCCTCACCACATTCCTGCGCGGCAAAAACCATGCAGGGACAAGTGTTACAACCAATATCACCAGGGAAATATAAAAGCCCTCCTTCAGTGCCAGATGATGCGCCTTCACGGAAGTAGCCCCTTCCAGCACATGCCTGTTAAAGGCGTTCTGCGTAATAATAGCCAGCACGGCAATCCCTATGGCCCCGCCCACCTGCTGCATCAGGGTGCTTACAGACGATGCCATAGTTACTTCACTGGGACGGACAGCACTCAGAGTGGCCGCATTGAGGGGCGCCAACAGGAATCCCATCCCGAACCCCCTCACCGTCATAGCTATCAGCACTACCCATATATTACTGCCTTTGTCAAGTATAGCAAACAGGTACATAGAAACGGCCAGCAGCGCAATTCCCAGCATAGAGATCTCCCTCGAACCATGCTTGTCAGACCATTTACCTGCAAACGGCATCAAAGCCGCCATGAATATCGAGTTGGGCAATATCAGCAATCCTGATATACCTTCTGAAAAACCCATCTGGTCCTGCAACAGGAAAGGCATCAGGAATAATCCGCCATACAGCGCTGCCGCACGCGATATCGTAACCAGTATACAGCTTACAAAGGAATAGTTGCTGAAAAGATGCAGATCTATGATCGGTACGCTCTTCCGGCTGTCTATCCAGACAAAAGCCACTAGTGCCACAAGAGACACTGCCAGCGTCGCTAATATCTCCGGCGACGACAACCCCAGCACTTCTGCCCGTGCAACGCCATATTGCAGGCACACCAGAAAAATGGTGAGCGCCGTAAAACCCGAAATATCAAACGGCAGCTTCACTTTAGGCTGATTGCGCAATACTCCCAGGTATTTGAATCCCAGCCACACCGTGATAATGCCTATCGGAAGATTGATCAGGAAGATGGAAGGCCAGCCGAACTGCTGTGTGAGTACACCTCCCAAAGTAGGTCCCAGTGCAGGGCCTACCAGGTTGCCCAGCCCCCACCATCCTAATATAGCCCCGCGTACCCTCGCTGGGAATATATATGAGATAATGGCCATGGAGGTGGGCGCCATAGCCCCGCCACCCAGTGCCTGTATCACCCGGCCAGTAAGCAGAGACGGTAAGTTGGTGGAAAGTGCACACAGCAGGGAGCCAATAGTAAACAAAGATATAGCACCGATGTACAGGTTGAAAAAACCAACCCTGTTCTTCAGCCAGTTGGTCAGCGGCATCAGCACGGAAAAACTCAGCATGTAAACAGTAATCACCCACTCAATTTCACTGAGGGTGGAATTGAACTGCTTACTCATAACGGGCAGGGATATATTGACAATGCTGGAATCGATACCCGCCATCGTTGTCCCCATAATGATGACTATCAGGATACCGTTTCGGTTCACATCTCTCATGACCGGGCTTTCATCATAAATATAAGCTGAGCCTTAGCTACAAGCGGATTCAGCGGATTACAGTTAATCATAAAAAGATAGGTGGCCAGTTCTGAAAGTTCCCAGTCAGTGATCATTTCACCATCCCTGAAACAATATATTTTGTGGAAATTATAACTTACCGGTATCTGCAGCGCAGCGCAGGCATGCATAGCTCTGTCCAGTGGCTCCTGCACCATAGCGAGTTCTTCATAACCAAGCTCCTTCATAATCTCACTCACAGTATATAGCAGCGGCGGGTTTTTCATCTGGGAAATCTTTTCAGTGGCAATTACTTCTTCCAGGTAATCAAAAAGTTTAAGCATGACCATTCTCATTTTTTAGTTGTGAAAGTTGCTGAAACAATTCTTTCTCCTTGTCAGAGAGCTGTGAGGGAATATGTACGACTGCTTTCAGATAAAGGTCGCCTGCTTCGCCCCGATGATCATAGGCTGGCATGCCCTTGCCTTTCAGCCTGAATACTTTTCCGCTGTCGGTGCCTGCTGGTATATTCATATTGAGTGCCGGCCCCGGCGTAGAAACGGTGATCTTCCCCCCTAATATCGCTGTATACAAAGGTACTGCCAGATCTGTATAAATATCTTTCCCCTTCAGCTCATATTGCGGATGCAGGGATAGCTGAATAGTGATCAGCAGATCTCCGCTCTCTCCCCCCTTACGGCCCGGAGATCCCTTGCCCTTCAAACGTATCACCTGGCCTTCATGAAGACCCGGTTTCAGCTTTATATTGATACGGCTACCACCCACTTCCACCTGTCTGGTACCGCCGTTATAGGCATCTTCCAGTGAAACTTCCATGGTTGCCTGCACATCGCGGCCGCGGGCTGGCCCCTGCTGCCGGCGGCTACCGCCCGAAAAGCGGCTGCCAAAAAGTTGTTCAAAGAAATCGGAGAACTTTCCTTCACCTCCACCATTGCCAAAAAGGTCTTCCATATTACCCTGGTAGGTATAACTATGTCCCTGTTGCCCGCGGCCACCATACTGCGACCAATCAAAATCTTCCGGGCGTCCGCCATGTTGCTCATAGTACTTGTAGTTCTCTCCGAACTGGTCATACTTCTTCCGCTTATCTGCATCACTCAGCACTTCATAGGCTTCATTTATTTCCTTAAACTTCTCTTCTGCTGTTTTGTCGTCGGGATTCTTGTCAGGATGATACTTTACAGCAAGCTTGCGGTACGCTTTTTTGATCTGATCTGCTGTTGCGGTCTTGTCAACTCCTAATACCTTGTAATAATCTTTCACTTCCATACGTATAAAAACAGATAATGATTAAAACTTGTTCAGGTGTTTACAAGGCCGCAAGAAATATACCGCATTTCATTGTTAACGTCCGGAGTCGAGCAGATTCAGTTTCAGCCGGTTGATCATGTATTCCAGCGTCTTCTGTGCTTTTACACTGTTGCCAGCCTTATCGAGCGGCGGTGAAAAAACAGCAATGGCCAGCTTTCCCGGCGCTACTGCAATAATGCCGCCGCCAACGCCGCTTTTGCCGGGTATACCGGTATGGTACAACCAGGAACCCGTATTATCATATAGCCCCTCCATCATCATCGTGGCCAGCACCTTGGGGCATAGCGCTGCGTTGATCACTTTCTCCCTGGTTACAGGATTCATACCTCCATTAGCCAGCGTGCCGGCCATAACAGCAAGGTCCCGGGTCGTGGTTCCATAGGAACAGGCTTTTGTGTAACGGTCTACGGCATCATCTACATTATCATAAAAGCGGCCATAGGAATACAGCAGCCAGGCAATTGCCCTGTTATGCTGATTGGTAGCCGTCTCCGAAGCATAAAGCGGTTGTATTACCGGCAGGCGCCTTCCTGCAAACTTCGCGAAGATATTATCGATCTTTGTCCATTTCTCTGCACTGCTGCTGCCAGGTACAAAGCTGTTGGTAGCCATGGCGCCTGCATTCACCAACGGATTCACGGCCCTTTGCGGTTCCAGCTCAACGGCCATCACCGAATTGAAAGGCATACCGGTAGCATTCACACCAATACTGTCCTGTATAGCCTGAGCCCCGCGTTCCTGCATCGCCAGCGCCAGTACAAACACCTTGGAGATAGACTCAATACCAAATTCAAATTTGGTGTCTCCCACTTCCAGTACCTTACCGTCCGCTGTACAAACAACAATACCATACAGGTTGGGATTAACACTCGCCAGGTAAGGAATATAATCAGCATTGGCGCCGCCGCTGGTACCTTTGAATTCATTGTAAGCAGCCTGCATCACCAGGCGGATATTCTTTTCCGATAAAGTACCTTTCTGCCCATATGCACCTCCACCGGCCAGTAACAGGCAGATGATTACCAGTAAAGCCGTGTTATTTTTTTTCATATAGAAAGATTTAAAACTTAGAATTTATACATCGTGGAAAACTGTAGGCGGCTGTTATCTCCGTATTGATTATCTATTGTTATTCTCTTTCCATAGAGATACTCTATTCCTACTTTTACAAAAGCAGAGGGGTAATATAACAGGTTAACCACACCGTATTGTGTAGACTTGAAATCAATACCAGGTTGATAGCTTTTATTATCCAGCTTCAGATAACCGTAACCAATAGTTGTGCTCAGCTTGTCACTCCACCAGTGATCATAAAACCCCATCAGCGCCAGCACAGGAATATTCTCCGCTTCCGTTCTGTTTTTCGTGGCCGCATCATAACCCTGACCGCCCAGGTCATTGAAATAACGTGCAATCCCCTGTCCGTACGTAGCCTGACACACAACGTTGTCCTTCGCCTTCGCACTCACTTCTACCACACCTGTAAGATTGAACCCCCAGCCTATATTGGTTTTCTCGCGGCGAATGTAGTTATCATACGTGACAGGATGAAATAACCCTGCCAGCTGAATATGGCTGGCACTGCTGAAGTTATACCTGTATTGTGCTACCACATCAGGGAAGAGCGCCCTGGAGTTAAGTCCCGAATCAACAGGGAAACGTGTGTCGCTGCCAGGATTCTCCACACTCAATGCCAATGTGGATTTTTTATTCAGGGGTTGTGTAAAACGCAGCTGTACCTGCCTTACCAGCACCATTGCATTGGGGCCCTGGTAATCAAGAATGTTGGGAAATACATCAATGTCCATGAAAGTGCTCCAGTACTGACCTCCGCCCCATTTGCCCAGCTGGCCCCAGGCATGACGGAGCCGCGGCACTGCCGTACCATTGGAATTGAACAGATCCAGCTCCAGGATGGTAGTCAGCTGCCCGAGCCGTGTTTCCGACGCTGAAGCGATAGTAAACCTTGTCTGCCGCGGGGAAAAGGTAAGCTGCCCTTTGTCTTCATTGCTGATAGGGATGAAAGAAGGTGTGAAAGCATCCTTTGCACCGGGTTGCTTGATGTCATAAATAAAATCTCCCTGTACAAATCCACCGATAGTCAGCTTGGTGTTAAACACATCTGCCACCACGAAACCACCATAGCGTCCGGACTCAAGGCTGCTTCTCGTTTGTGTTCTGCGTTGCGGCTCCGGGTGTCCTATCCGTCTCTCAATGCGCGCCATTTTTGCTTCCAGGCTGTCAATCCTTCTGATTAGACTGTCGTTGACATTTTGTGCCTGCACAGCCTGCGCATAAAACAATATATACGTAACCGTTATTATACTCCTGTAACACCGGCGAAATAACTGTGTGATCATAGGGGAAAATTTCTGGTCACAGATGTGTATGTGGATGCCTCGCAATTAACAGCGGTACTCCTACAAATATGATAGTGCCGGCCGCCACCAGGCCCACATACATACCCGGGCTCCCCACCGGCAGCTGCGTAGGCGGAAAGAAAGCCACAACGAAGGCAAACAACGTAGCCACAAAACCCATCCCCGCAAAAAACCACATCCCGGCATTGCCTCCCGGAACCCTGTATGCACGAGGCAGATCCGGCATGGTGTAACGCAGTTTAATACCAGTAGCATACATGTACATATACATGATGAGATAAAGCCCTATCGTTAAAGCACTGAGCAGGAAGAAAGCAACACTTACGTTGTCCATCACAAAGTAGAGCGACGACAGGATAGAAACGATAATCCCCTGCACAATCAGGATATTCTGCTGAATACCGTTTTTATTCACCTTCGACCAGAAAGGTGGCAATACACCTTCTTTCGCCGTCCACAGTAAACCTTTGCTGGGACCAGCGATCCACGAAGTAACACCAGCCAGTACACCAAAGGCCGCCAGCAATCCAATGATACCCGTCATCCACGGCATATGATAGAAAGTGAAGATGCGCTTGAATGCCTCCATCAACCCCGCTTGCAGGTCTATCTGGTCATAAGGCAGTATAGTGGCCACCGCCAACGATCCGAAGGTAAAGAGCAGGAAAATGATTATCCCTGCAAGACCGATAGCTCTCGGGAAATCTCGCTGTGGATTTTCCAGCTCCTGGGCATGCACCGCATGTACTTCCACTCCCGCAAACAACAGCAGGATACCAGCAAGGAATGCAATATCGCCTATGCCCGCAATGTAGGGGAACAACCGTGGATGTACCTGCCCGTCAACCACTCTCGCTACGGCCTTCTCCGTTGCATCAGGATGCAGGAACTCAATAGGGTTGCCCTGCACAATGTACAGTATAGCGATCAGGATAATCACCACTCCCGGGATCACCGTGCCCAACACAAACCCCAGACTGGTAACCTTGCTGATCAGCGATGTCCCTTTAAATGCCAGCAGAGTAGCCAGCCAGTAAATAGCAATGGAGAAGATGCCCACGAAAGTACCGTCGCCGGCCAGTTCCGGCTTACCAATCAGGTAAGCAATGCATGCGGCAGCAAATGCCAGCACCGTGGGATACCATACCACATTCTGTATCCATTGCAGCCATATGGAAAGAAAACCCGCCTTTGCTCCGAATCCGGCCTTCACCCAGGAATATACGCCACCGCCCTTATCACCGAAAGCACTGCCCAGCTCTGCAGCCACCAGCGACGCTGGGATGAGATACAGGAATGTGGCGAAGCCTATATAAAAAAACATCGTCAATTCTTCTTTCGCCATCATAGGCAAGCCACGCAGGCTGATGACTGCCGCGGCAGTCATCAGTGCGAGGCTGGTAGTGGTTATTTTTGCATTACCTGCCATAATATTGTCAGTTTATAAGCAATGAAATCAGTTGTGCGCGTAGCCTCCGGCTTCTTCTTCTGTAAGTGGGGTAGTGATCGGGTGTTTCTTGAAGTAGTCAATACTGCGCACAATATCATCAATAAGCAAGTCAGCCATATCGCGGCTGAAACCATGACGTACCAGTATACGTTGAATTACGATGTCTTCCATCTTTGAGGGGAGTGTATATGCAGGTACCTGCCATCCGCGCATACGAAGGCGGTCACTCAGGTCATACAGGCTGAAACCCGGATTGGTTCCCGGTTTGATACGCCAGGATGTTCCCGGGAGATTACCTTTGCCATCATAGAATAACTCGAAGTAACCCATTTTATCAATGGCTGCCGCAATGTACTGGGCATGCGCAGAACAGGCTTCCATGATCTTCCGGTAACCGTTCTTCCCCAGTCGCAGGAAGTTGTAGTACTGTGCAATGATTTGTCCGCCGGGACGGGAGAAGTTCAATGCAAATGTAGGCATGTTACCCCCCAGGTAGTTCACGTTAAAAACCAGGTCTTCCGGTAGCTCAGCCTTGTCTCTCCAGATAATCCAGCCCACACCCAGCGGAGCCAGTCCGTACTTGTGGCCGGACGCGTTGATAGACTTAACTCTGGGCAAGCGGAAATCCCATACGAGATCAGGTTGCATGAAAGGAGCTATAAATCCGCCACTGGCGGCATCTATATGCAGTGGTATATCCAGTCCTTTTTCTTTCTGTAGCTGATCCAACGCATCGCTGATAGCCCTCACATCTTCATACAGGCAGGTAAAGGTAATGCCCAGCGTAGCAACCACACCAATGGTATTTTCGTCGCAACGGGCAATCACATCTTCGGGTTGCATGGTGAGCTTTCCTTCCTCCAGCGGCACTTCCCGCAACTCCACATCAAAATAACGGGCAAATTTATGCCAGCATATCTGCACCGCGCCACAGATAAGATTGGGACGCTCAGCCATCCCGAAGCCCAGCTTCCTTCTTTTACGCCATTGCCATTTCAGCGCCAGCCCACCCAGCATTGCGGCCTCGCTGGAACCAGTGGTGGAGCACCCGATAGTAGTACTTGCAGCAGGTGAATTCC
>NZ_DATLKJ010000048.1:0-77915 GCF_035538455.1 Chitinophaga sp. | reverse complement strand
GTGTATCGTTCTTTATCTCGTACGGATATTCGTTTTTGTCTATCTTCAGATCCAGAAAGGTGTCGCTGTATCCCACAATCTCCGCCTGCGAAATTAAAGGCCGGTCCCAGTCGATGCTGAAATTCCGGAGCGTTATATCCTCCGCATTCTGTACGTTGAACGCCATCATCTTTCCATGAAATACAAACTCCGATCCCTGACCGTCGATGCATACACCCGACCTGTCGCGGATCTCAATCCCAACGGGGGCGTCGGACAAATCCTCCCTATCTTTATTCGGACAAAAGTCGTACCTGCCACGGGGAAAAACCAGTTTCAGGTAGCGCGCGTTCCTGTTTTCTTTCAACAGCTTCCTGATCTCCGGTTCTACATTGACCCGGCTGTCAGGATGGATGCCATAATCTGTTACGTTTATCTCAACAGTATCCTGCTGGCCAAAACACGAGCTGTTAAGGACCAGTAGTAAAAAAGATATCAATGTAACTCTCATCTTGTTAATTATTAAAGATAAATCATCAGAATGCACCGATCTCAGAAAAGTACAACACCTTGTTAGTGCCGTGAATAGCGGTGACCACCAGTTTCAGGTAACGTGCATTCACTGCTGCAGGAAATGAAAGCCTTGTTTTGCTTTCATCCACAGGGCCTTCCGGTATTTCGATGTTAGTATAAGTAGCCGCCGTTTGCCAGTTAACGTTATCCTCGCTCACCAATACCTGCATATCTTTGGGCTGGCCGCTGGAATAGTCGATATCAAATTTGCGATTCTTAAATGTAATACCATGCAACGATTTTGCCGATTTCGTATCGATGGTAATATGATGCGGAAAAGGCGCTTCCCCGTTTACCCCGGCGGTAGACCAAAACGTATATGGATTATTGTCCAGTACATAAGCAGCACCTCCTTCCTCCGGCGCTGAAGGCCAGGGCTCCTGAGAGGAAAAGTCGATCACTTCCCAACCAGTCCGGTCATATTCTTTCATATCGAACACGATATGGTAATCATACCCGTGCCGGGCCTTGGTAACCAGATTTAACCCGGCTGTATAGAGCTTGAACGACTGCCCCATGACATGCTGGTTATTGTTGGTTACATTCACAAACCAGTTGTACCACCAGGAGATTTGCGGAAAACCGAAATCCCTGGGGCTCCAATCCTGTGTTGGCATACTATTGGCAAAAGAAATAAATGTTTTACCATCGGTATCATTGCCAATGCAAACATATTTTTTGAGGAATTTATTGTAACATACATTGGCAATATTCACGTCCGGTATAATGATGGTTTCATGGCCACCAATGCCGGCTTCCACCCAGCTACCGTTGTAGAATTTCTTCCAATACCCCGGTGCAAGTTTATCACTGAGCCGGCACCTGGCCACACAAATATCCTGCTCCGTTCTGTGCCCCGAATTATCTGAATAGAAGCCTTTTTTATAATAGACATACGCATACCCATCGCCCGGAATGAAAAGATCAAGATCACCCGCACCGTAATATTTTTGCCCCGGCGGCGGTGGGATGGATTTGTCCTGCGTGATGATATCGCCCTGATAGGTCCATGTTTGTCCATTGTCAACCGACGTAGCAAGCCCCATGCGCCGTTCCTTTGCTTCGGTTTCCCATTTTTTCATGTAGTTGTATTCACTGTAGGCAATGGAGTAGAATTTACCATCAGACGGATCTATCCAAAGTCCCATCAGCCAATAGTTACACCAGTCGTCGTTTCCTTCCGTAGTATAGTAAGGAAAGTTAGCTGCAGGTTTTGGCTGCTGCAACTGCTTCACGGCATTGTTGACATTAGCGCCTTTCCATAGCTCCCATAAATTATACTCGCCATCCCAACTAGCACAGTTTCCGCCGAGTATATAGAGCTGCCCCTGGTATCTGTCGATGCCCGCCATCTGATCAAACTTGTACGCATTTTCGTTTTTTACGGTATCCACTTTCCAGAGAATAGAATCATAGGTAGCACTGGAGCCTATCACACCTGCTGTGAGCGAGCGTTCTGTGAGCGAGCGTTTAGCAGTATTTTTCGGATCCGGGGCCACTGTTTCCTTTACCATTTCTTTGTTACACCCCATCCCTCCAATACTCAAAAGTATAATCAACAATAGTTTACGGTACATATATGTATGTGTTTAAGGTGAGATAATAAAAGGTTGTTATCCCCCGCGGCCAGCGCCGCAGGGGGGATAAGGTAGTGTTTGTTTTTATCGAATACGCGGCTTGTCCTTACGGGATAAGAGAATTTCCCGCTGAATGCGTCATTAAGTATCTTTATTGATTCCGCGACATCAGCATCAGAATAAGCGTCTGGGTCTTCATTCACAATATGTATAACTACAGGTAATGTAACTAAAGTCAGAGGAGGCGCCAGTTGACCAGGGGCGGCCATGTAATGCCTTTGCAGGATAGCTTTGTTGGCAGCTTGCTCCCTTCCCCGGAAAATAGAATTCTTTCGCCATTCCTTTTGTAGTATCTCTGTACCACAAGGACGGACAAATACAGGCATCCCTTCCTGAGCATAAGTAATAAAAGGCAATAAAAGCACCATCAAAAGCGATAGCTTATGTCTTTTTAGCATAGGTATGATCGTTAAAAATATGGTCCAGGTCATAATAGGTATGATCGTTAAAAAATATGGTCCTGGTCATAAAAGGAATCTGCCAAACTAATAAAACACCGATCGACTACATTCTTCCTATGCGACAGCTGATTTTTTTTATTCTTCGGAAAAAATCTGAAAAATGAAAGCGTTTTGAAGTAAAAAAGAATCAGTTTACAACAATCCCGCCCGTTTTTTTTAAGATGGCAGCTCAGGATGGTCGTCAGCTTAGAAGATACAAGCGCAGATGGAAGATAGAACGTTTTTTTTACATGGCTCAATGCCTTCAAACGTGTAATCGCACGATATGACAGAGAAATAGAACGCTATCAAGCACTTATTCATCTTGCTTTTGCTTTAATCCTGATGAGAAGAATTATATAGTATTTATGAAATAACCTCTAGTAACAATGCATAAATTCTCATAGAGATTCATTTTTTTGGTGAAAAATCATGCACCGATTCGTCTTATCTGACCAGGGTTTCATGGGCAGTACGTTATATCCGCACGAAGGTTTTATTGCGATACATATAATAAAGTAAGAGCCAGAGAACGCCAAAAGTGCCAGCGGTCAGCAGAAAACCACCAAATTGCCCGAGATGTTTTGCCAGACCTGCGAACAAGGTATTACTGATGTCGCCAAAGGGGATGATACCCGGCGCTATGTAGGCTACAATAGCATTTGTGCCGATAATGATGAAGACAAATGCCCACCGCCGGAAGCCTAAAATGTCTATCACCCAATAAAATAATGCAAGTAACAAGAGGCTCCAGCCTCCCGCCCACAAAACCATCGAGCTGGTCCAGATATGCTTGATGATTGGAAATTCAAAACTCCAAAGCCAGCCTGCCAACAGGCAGGCCAAACCTGATATAATTAACCAGAACACTTTGGGCAATTTAGGCCCCGGAGCGCGTAGCAAATGGCCCGCCAGAACGCCTATCAGCGTCGTAGCGCCGAATCCTATGCTGCTGAGTATCCAGGTGTAATCATTACCGTCCCGAAAACGGCCTAACAGAGACTGATCAACCCACATTGCCAGATTTCCCTCGGGCGAAAGCACCCCAATTCCATGGCCCGGCACCAGTACAAAACGCATCAGCCCCCAAAAAATCAGTAGTAAAATGCCTGCCAGCACAGCCTGTCCTTTTACCGGCAGCTCTACCAATGCAATTGCGGAAATCAGGTAGCCCGCCGCAATTGCCTGAAGGGTGTTGCTGTAAAGCAGCAGGTCGTCCATGCGGAAATGAAGCAGATTGCCTTGGGCAACCATGCCAAGCGCCCACAATAGCAGCACGCGATAAATGACTTTCAGGTAAATGCGGCGGCGACCATCCCCCTGCGCCAGCCGTTTCCCTATCGAAAACGGCATGGCGGCCCCCACGATAAACAAAAAGAGCGGCATGATCAGGTCCCAGGCAACAAAACCCTCCCACGGAACATGATCGAATTGTTCTTCCAACCAGGATGGAAGCGGGTTGGCGAAAAGCTTGAAAAATTCATATACCATAGGGCCGCCGCCCGCAATCCAAAACATATCAAAACCCCGTAGCGCATCTATTGAAACTATACGTTCTGCAGGCGCAACAGTATGGGACAAGCGCGTACCTTTCATTTGAGTGGATTCTTTCGTCATTAGTGATTTGAATAAGTTGCTAAAAAAAGAAATATCTGATTTTTGGGGCCGTTGTTTCCCGGAAGCTGAACGAGACTGATCAGATATCGCCATATTAGTTCACGTCCCATTTTACGTTCCATCTGGCAGAAAAATATTCCAGTGCTTTGCAAAAATTGCCAAAATTTTTGTTGGCAACCAATGTCCAGCCATCTTCCGCATAAGCGGCCAGTCTTGGGTACACCTGCTTATTCATACTGGCTTCATCGGGTATCCATTCGCCCCACATCTGGCAGCCAGTGCCGAGTATTTTTGCATGATATTTTGGATCCAGCCCTTTGGGGATAGGATCAAAGCCATAGGCTTTTTCCAGGGAAATGTCTTTGTAGGAATAATCAAGGTAGGTAAACTCACTGAAGGAGTTCACCACATCGTAACCTCTTGAAACAGCCTGGTCAATGATTTTAAGGTCGCCTGTCCAGAACTGTATAATAGTGCCGGGCGCTAATTTTTCTCTGTTGGAAACCTTGCCGGCATCAACATCCTCCAGCATGCTGTTCATGATTTCATTCCATCCGGCCATCCTGCGGTATTTGCCAGCCAGGAAGTTGGATATCCCGTTGGTGAACGCAATCTGGAGGTCTCCAGGAGACACAATGTGATGTTCTTTCATGTAAGCCTGTACGCCGGCATCTGCCTTCCACTGGTCAAACTTCACTTCATCCCCACCTATGTGTATTACTTTAGAAGGAAATAGGTTGATCACTTCCTCTAAAACATCATGCAAAAAGGCAATTACCTTTGGATCTGCTACGTTGTATACATCGTATTGTATGCCAAATTTGCATGGTACCCGGATTTTTTTTTGCGATGTTCCGAGCCAGGGATAGGAAGCAATGGCTGCAGCGCTATGCCCTGGCATTTCTATTTCCGGGATAACAGTGATATGTCTTTCAGCAGCGTAATTGATGATTTCTTTGATGGCTGCCTGCGTATAGAAGCCCCCATGAGGCTTACTGTCATAGGTATTGCCGTCAGCATCCCCGCCAATTTGCGTAGAGTCGCGGTGGCTGCCGATGGCAGTGAGCTGCGGATATTTGAGTATCTCAATGCGCCAGCCCTGGTCGTCGGTAAGGTGCCAGTGAAAAGTGTTCATCTTGAGCAAGGCCATTTCATCCAGCAGACGCTTCACGACTGTGCTGCCTTTGAAGTATCTGCCTTCGTCGAGCATGAAGGCTCTCCACGAAAAGCGAGGCTTATCTTTGATACTGACCGCATTTAACGTATATGTGTTACCATTACCATGAATGAGTTGGCGCAAGGATTGAATGCCGTAAAAAATGCCAGTTGAAGCAGGGGCAGTGATAGAGATATTATCCGGATTTACTTTCAACAGGTAGCCCTCCTCTCCGAGTTCTTTTTTCAATTTTTCATCGACAATCAGCCGAATAGAGTTGTTTTTCGAAGATGTTTTCAATTGGATGTTCAGGCCAGATGCTTCCTGTATTGCCTGTTGCAATTGACGCGCTTCCACAATATTGTTGCCGGCGTTTATGACTGTGGCGCTGGTCAGTTGGAACACGCCGGTGCCGGTTTTTACTTCAGCTGGCTGAGGTATAATGTTGATCGCGTGAAGAGGAATACTGATAATCAGTAGCATGCACCCATATACCCCAAAGGCAAATAATTGTTTCATCAAATATTTTTTTTTGTTTATTGAATATTGCTAAGACTGTGGCAAAATGAATGCTCGTTTATTTGCCGGCCGTTTTTATTGCATATATTTTAGAATAGTTATAGTAATTCTGCGGATTGATACTGCTTGTGGCAGTGCTGCTGCCTGCCCTTATGTAATAAGTGGTATTGGGAGCTAACCCTGTGAATACTACAGTAATAGTCGTATCTCCATTTACAGGCTGTATTTTCCGGTACCGGGTGTCTCCCTTATTCACCCCCCGGAATTCCTGAACATCCACAACTGAAGCGGTATTTAAAAATGCTCCCCCCTGAGCAATTTGTTGAGCGGCGTCATTGCTCTTGATACTATAAGTAAAAGTTGCGGAGGTGTCGGTTATATTACCCGTCTTCAACGTCACATAAATCCAGGGGCGTACTTTGAGATCCAGTTTCGTATCTCCATTCACAGTCGCAATAATAGTATCTGCATAGAATGGTCCTGATGGCGCCACCTTATAAGTTCCGGAGAAAATACTTGCATTTTTATATGTTCCGTTGGTAAGAAAGTTGCTTCCAATAGCACCAGATGCTGTTGAACTGTAGTTCATCTGAAACAAATTAAGTATGCCTCCCTGTCCTATACTGCTCGCCATAGGAACGGTGTCGTTCGTTCTGCTGTCTATTATTGCGCCAGACAGGGATGCCCGGGGAGGCTCATAGTTATCCAGCTTATTACTACAACCGCTCTGTATACATGCGGCAAGGAATATCAGGTAAAAAAGGATTTTATTTTGGTTCATATTTTTAAATTTTAAGACACTCAATAACCTGGATTTTGCGCCAGGTAGCTATTTGCTCCACTGACGTCAATTTGCTCATAGTACAGCCGTGGTGGAAAAGTACGACCGGGTTTAACAGGTATGGGAGCAATGGTGAACGTGTATTGCATTTGTGCCGGATTGGTATTTGCTTTCCAGTTTAACCAGGGAAAGAGTGCGTGGAATGTGGTGGCATTTAACACCTGGTCTGCAATATGCCATCTCCGTAAATCCCAGTAACGATGGTTCTCAAAAGCCAGCTCCACCCGCCGTTCATGTCTCACCTGACTGAGGCCAACCATTGATAGTAACTTTATTCCGGCCCTGGCTCTTATCTGGTTAATAGCGGATAAAGCATCACCTGGTTTTCCCAGCTCCACAGCCGCTTCCGCAAAATTCAGCAACACTTCACCATACCTGAATACGAGCCACGGCTGGTGTGACTGTCCATCATTTGGCGTAAAGTTCGCATCTTCTATCAGGTATTTCTTCTGATAGAAACCAGATTTTGTTGGATCTGCTGTTGTAGTAGGTCCGTCTTTCCCTGTGAATGCAATTGTATATGGAGCAGTACCATAAGTTTTGGTCAGATCCTCGTTAATGAGTGTGTCAGTTCCGTTCACAATTCCTCTTCTTAACTCAATATATCCACCCTGAGGGTCTTTATTGGCATGCCACTCAGCACCAGGATACTGAATGGATGCGAAAAAACGCGGATCCTTTCCTTTAAACAGATCGGCCGGATTGTTATACCTGATCGGGTTGCCTCTGTCGTCTACTATTTTTAGTTTACCCGGTGTGCCATCTGTATATTCGAACTCTTCAACCAGCTCAATCACAGGATTCACAGAGTTGCCATAGTCAACCCTAAAGCTTTGAGGGGAATTATAGTAGTCGAAACTATGTCCTCTGTTTGGTAATGAATAGGCTTCAGCCAGAATGGCTTCCGGATTGGTGGCAGCATCCCGGCCATTGAACAATAATTGAAAATTTTTGGCCGGATCGCTGCTGCCCTGAAATAACTTAAATTTGTCAGATGTAATAATAGCCCTGGCTGCTTCATACGCTTTTTGCCAATATGTGTTTGCCATAGATGAGGGGATACCTACCAGACCATTCAGCTGCACATGCCCATATTTGGCTTCTGAGGCGGCATATAACATTGCTCTGCATTTCAACGCAAGGGCGGCAGCGTTAGTGACTCTGAGTGGTCCGCCAGCCTGTAATCCATTACTGCCAATAATATCATCTAACTCACTGGCAACAAAATCATAAATCTGTTGCGCTGTACTTCTTGGTATTTTCAGATTGTCAGCGGTGGTCAGTACTTTGGTAACCAATGGTACGCCTCCATAGCGTTTAACCAATCCGAAATACGTGAGCGCGCGGAGGAACCGTACTTCCTGCAAATATTGATTGCGGTCAGCGGCTCCCAGATTTGTGGCATTAACGATTTTGGCAATAAAGTCGTTTTGCCGGCGTATAAGATCATACGGCCACCAATTCCCAAATTGTCCATTAGGTATCACGCCAATGATTGACGGATCCGACCAGGCATAAGACTGAACGGCTTCGTCTGTCCAAACACTCATATAGTTGCTTCCCTGCCCGTAGGTAAAATCTTCGTATCCGGCGCCGGAGAGATCGTTATAGAGCGCCGCAACAAGGGCCTGCACAGCAGCAGAAGAAGCATAAGCCTGGTTGTCCGCTATCAGGTCCTGAGGCTGAAGCCTCACAAAGTCTTTGTTACAGGCCAAAAGTATGGTCATCCAAATCAGGCATAATATATATGTACGTTTCATGACTTTACTGAATATAAAATGAAGGATTTTAAACCTAAAATTTTGCATTTATTCCAAATACAAATGTTCTCTGCTGAGGGTAATACGCCGCTTCAGCATCACCAACTTCGGGGTCAAGATATTTTACTCCGGTGATAGTAAATACATTCTGACCTGAAGCAAAGAACCGTAAACTTTTTATACCTGATTTTGCCAATATTTTCTTTGGAATGGCATAGCCAATCTGTACGGTTTTCAGGCGCAGATAGGTGCCTTTTTGCAGCCAGAAGCTGGAGGTTAACCTGTTATTTGGATTGCCGCTTATGATGGTAGCCGGGAATTTTCCAGGTACCCAGGGACTGTTCGGATTATATATATCTTCACGATGCCAACGATCAGTAAAATAGGCATAGGAATTAGCGTTATTCCAAAAGGGATTTTGCAGCACGCCGCTGTAATTCACATTAAAATTGCCTGCGCCTGCAAACAGCAGGGAGACGTCAATACCCTTATAACTTGCATTCAAGGCAAGTCCATATTGAAGTTCGGGGTAGTCGCCCCTGCCTATTACTGTTTGATCCCGGCTATCAATTACACCATCTCCATTTATATCTTCGTATTTAATATCACCGGGATGTAAGGTTGCATTACCACGGCTGTCCTGTACAGGAGAACGATTTATTTCTTCCTGTGACTGAAACTGGCCGATGGCATGGTAACCAGTTAACCTATTTTGCCATCTGTAAGCGGTATTATTCAGATAGTTCTCACTTGCGCTCCCGTAAGGAGGTTGTTCTATATATGCATTCCTGCCCCGGGTCCATGATATATTGGGACTTACATTTAATACAAAGTCACCTATCCGTTTATAATATCCCAGCTCCAGTTCAAATCCCCTGTTATTGGTGCTGTTCAGATTCTGCTGGGCTACGGGTATCGCGGCAATGCTGGGAAAGGAGGCGGCAGGATAGGCCGGAATACCTGTCACATTTCTGTAGAATACTTCAAAGGTACCGGTAATAGTATTGTCAAATAATCCAAAGTCAAGCGCTGCATTAAAGATATTAGCTGTTTGCCATGAAAGGCGTGGATTGGCAAGAGTACCTACTTGCAGACCATTAACAACTGTACTGCCCGAGAAAATATAGTTACCGCTGGGATAGTTGTACCCACTCAGATATTTAAATTCGTCGAATGAACCGTCATCTGCCACCTTCGCCCAGGAAGCACGCAATTTCAAATTACTCAGGAAGGCGAAGTTAAAAAATGGTTCTTTATTGATCACCCAACCGGCAGAAATTTCCGGGAAGAAAGCACCATTTAAGAATTTGTAAGAGTAATCATATCTTCCTCCCAACTCTAACAGGTATTTAGCCTTATAGTCGTAGTTGATACGACCTACATAGCCCTGGTACGCGCTTTGACCGAGCTGGTAAGTCCCTGTGGTTTGATTGGCAGCGTTGCCCAGGTCCAGATTGGGTATAGCATCAACGGTAAACTGCTTCGATCCCTGTATGCCGGTAGAATTGGTTTTTCTTCTCTCCAGCAGCAACAAACCTGTAAAGTGATGGGCGCCGTTGAAGGTATGATCGTAATTAAGCGAAAGTTGTACATTGGAAGTGGTCCCTCCCTGTGAATAACCCTGCTTTAAGGTGGAAGGCGCATTTCCGGTGTAAGTGGGGGTATACTTTTTTGTTGTGGGATCATAGCTGTACAGGAAATACTGTTTGCTCCAGGTCGAATACCTGTTATTATTCGATTCATAGTTGAAGGAAAGTCTGGCATTCAATCCTTCAATATACGGGATACTATATGTTAAAGTGCCAATACCAGTAAAAACATCCCAGACGCTATTGTTATAGCCAGAATAGGCGGCCTGGGCCATGGCAGCAGGATTTACCTGAACATTTGTAACCGCAAAGTAATTGGGATCGTTGTTGGCATATACCGGCGTTATAGGATAAGACCGCTGAATAACATTGACGATGTTAATGGCATCGGTGCCAGGTATAGGGGCGTTAGGGGAAAACCTGTTTTCCTTTCTGCCCCCCAGGTTTAATTCTGCAGTCAATCTTTTATTAATCTGCATACTGATATTACTCCGAAAATTATAACGCCTGAACTTCACATCTCCTGAGCGAAGTAACCCCTGCTGGTCTAACATCCCGCCTGAAACAAAGTACTTTACCTTCTCCGTGCCACCCTGTATATTGAGATTAACATTGTTCATAGTGGCCCATTTTCTAAATACTTCGTTATACCAGTCTGTGCTCTTGTAACCGGAGTCAACTCCCATTTTCCATTTCTGCACCTCTTTCGCTCCGTAAATTGGCGCATTCCCTGCATTTACGCTCGCTTCATCCATGAGTTCAGTGAATTCCCCCGCATTCATTAACCTGGGGTATCTTGTGATACCCTGGATGCCTGTGTAAGCATTTAGCGCAACCACTGGCTCCCCTGTTTTCCCTCTCCTGGTAGTAATAAGTATTGCGCCATTTGCGCCTTTGAAGCCATACATAGCGGCAGCGCCGTCTTTCAAAATGGTAAAGCTTTCAATTTCATTAGGATCAATCTGGGCGATGTCGGATGGAACGCCGTCAACAATTGTCAGAGGAGATCCAAATCCCCTTATATTAAACTTCGCTACATCGTCTCCGGGCTGACCGCCGCCCTGGCGAAACGTTAAACCCGGCAGGCGCCCCTGTAAACCATTGATAACATTGGCAACAGGCGCTTTTGCTATTTCGACGCCGCTGATCTGCGCTACTGATCCCGTGAGGGTTGTTTTCCGTTGCTTTCCATATGCCACTACCACCAGGTCTTCTAATTTATTTTCTGAAACAGCCAGTATGACCTGTAAATAATTACTGCCTGAAAAGGCTATTTCCCGCTGTTTAAACCCTATGGAGGAAATAATAAGTATGCCGGCGGGTTCCGGTGATTCCAGGAAGAAAGTTCCGTCGTCTTTGGTCACAGTACCTGTTTTGGTCCCTTTTATAAAAACGGTAGCCCCAATAACCGGACGCCCGACTGAATCTGTGACCTTACCCGAAATCCTGGCTGGAGGGGTGACGTTGTGAATAGTAGGGGAAAAGGGCAATGCCGGGGCCTCCCCGACCACGATCATTTTGTTAACGATTTTGTAGGTGAGGGGCTG
This sequence comes from Chitinophaga sp., assembly GCF_035538455.1. Classification (GTDB taxonomy): domain Bacteria; phylum Bacteroidota; class Bacteroidia; order Chitinophagales; family Chitinophagaceae; genus Chitinophaga. The sequence goes on along the minus strand of NZ_DATLKJ010000048.1, from coordinate 66,257 downwards.
ACCTGCAAAACATATATCCAGCGCTGTTTTCAACGATTGATTATTAATGTCTGCCGTAACCGGCCTGGCATTCTGAATATGTGTTTCATTATAGAAAAAAAAGTAGCCGGATTGTTGCTGTATTCTGGAGAATACCTCGCTTAATTTTGCATTCTTCACTTTAATAGTGATGACCTGACCGGTTGAGGCCCTGGATTGCAGGCAGGCAATGACAAGCAGGAGAGCTGTGAGTTTCATGAATAAAAGGAACGTGGATCGTTTTACCAATATTTGTATTAAATAAAATAATAATACAAATTTCGTGATAAGAAATTGCATATCTTTGATAGATTAAGGCTGATAATAAGAAGGTCTGATTAAATCTTGTTTACGCCTTTTAACGTCCCGGTGCTGTCAACACTGGGATTTTTATTTGCATAAGGCGTCCATGAAGTCATGTATACATCTGTCTGTTTGATTTTGATAAAAAAATTATAGGGATAAAACAGTTAATTTATTCCCCTCTATTTTGAAACGGATATTTGCATGTTGCAATACCATCAGGAGCTCTGAAAGGGGTAATGTCCTTGGCACAGTGCCGGTAAACAGATCCTTTGCCGGCGCACCTTCATATTGCACATCAACATTATACCAGCGGCTTATCTGGCGCATCAATGTGGCAATATCGGTTCTATGAAAGCGGAAAAATCCATCTTTCCAGGCAATGATTTCTTCAGTATTTACTTTTTCTACGCTTATATTTCCCATTTTATCCAACCTTGACTGCTCACCGGGAACAATTATTCTTCCATGTTGGGTGAACGTTTCTATTATTTTGACGCTTCCCTCCAGCAGCGTGGTCCGGATTGTATTTTCATCAGCATAGGCATTGACGTTGAAATGCGTACCCAACACACTTACCTGCATGTTACCAACGGATACAATAAAAGGTTGTGCAGCATTTTTAGCTACTTCAAAGTATGCCTCCCCCGATACTTTTACGGCTCTTTCTCTCGTCTGGAACAACGTAGGGAAAGTTATCGACGACGATGCATTCAGCCATACCTTCGTACCATCGGGTAAAGTGAGCCGGTATTGGGATCCACGGGGCGTGGTTACCGTATTATTCACAACAGTGACGGCCCCCTTTCCTTCTTCATAGGTAACACCATCTTTGCCGGATTTGACGATCCGGGCACCGCCTTCGTCAGCCAGCATACCGCTTGTTGAATCATCAAGCGTTATCTTTCTCTCGTTTGATAATGTAAGAATAGCTTTGTTTACACCGGGGGCAATGTCATTTTTGAAATATGGACTCTCTGTCAGGGTTTCAGGATCCTGCATGGAATCCTTACTGCTACTATACCGGTAAAAAGAAATAGCTATAAAAAGCAACACCACAGAAGCCGCGGCAAAGTATAATTTCTTCCTTTTTTGAATGGATAAGGCAGGACGATGCAAGTCGGCAATCCGGGAAATCTTCACAAAGATCCGCCTTTTCAGCTGTTGTCTGGAAGCGGCAAAATCCGGCTCCATCTTAATCTCTTTATCGTCTGATACGCTGTCATACCAGTCATTATACTCCCGCTCTTCCTCTGGAGTAAGCGTTCCCTTTAACCACTTCCTGGCTAATTCACTGTATCTCCTGTTATGGTCGTGTTCTTGATTATTGAAAGCACTCATCTCGCTGAAGGGAAGTTTTCCGGAAGCCCCTGTTAATAGGAAGTCAATCAGGGAATAAAAATCCCCCCTTGTTTTTTGCTTTTTTTTGGGGTAATATTTTAATGAAAGTGTTCCTTTATTTGTAAGTTATTAAAAATCAACTTAAAATTTCAGAAAGCGGGGAAATATCAAAAGAAGCTGGTAAAATGCCTGAAAGAGTTCATCAATGATTGAATGGCGCGGGCAATACTTCGTTCAACGGCCTTTTCAGACACTTGCATTACGCGGGCTATTTCTTTATGGCGTAACCCTCCTTTATGATTAAGTTGAAAAGCTATTCTTGCTTTCTCAGGCAGGGAGGCAATATGAGTTTCCAGGCGTTGTTGCAATTCTTTAAAGTCAAGCCATTCTTCCTGGCTTGAGCATGAGACGTCGATGTTTCGGATAATTTCCTGCCCGTAGCGTGTAGCATGGTTCATTTTAGCCTGGATATTGATTATCCGGTATTTCACTGCAACGGCGAGATAAGCGGGAAAACTATTTTTCACTTCCAGTTCGCCTCGACGTTTCCAAATGTCTGCAAAAACATCTTGTACAGCATCTTCTGCACAACTGGCTATCTTCAATCTTTGCATGGCCATATAAAAAACCTTGTCCCAATACCGGTCATATAGTGCAGCAAAAGCCTGCTCGTCGCTATTGCGGAGCAGCAATAGCAAATCATTGTCACTATAAGTATCATATGTCTCTCTGTTGGGCTTCACGAGCTACTTGTTCTCAGAAGGGGAAATTTATTAACCCAGGATCTGGCAAAAGATTTGGTTGCTACTTTTTAGGTAACTGGTATTAAAGTGCGATGTTAAGGTAATGAAATTTCTTAAAATAATATTAAGGCATGGATGTTTTTTTATAGGCACCCTATTACCGCCGGCGTCTACCAACTCCTCCATTCATGCGCACCGGGTGCAACCATCGAGGTTGTTGTATGGGGTATACATGCCTTCAGCGATATTTGAACGATGGCCGATAGAGATTGCGATTCAAACCATTGTACGAGGCATCATTTTCGGATAAGTGTAAGCAGGGTTCCTTTCTATTTTTAATTTTATATTTTCGCATAACTTATCCCTCAACCGGTAACATAAGTATATATTGTGTACGCTAAATATGGTTATTAATTATGAACAGCATCCAAAAACTCAGCCTGATTGTTGTACTGATGGGAGTTACATTACTTGCAAATGCCCAGCATCCCTGGAAGATACGTACCGACAACATCAATCCGGCGAGTTACTACGGCGTCACAGTAGCTAACGGCATGATTGGCCTTGTATCTTCACCCGAACCTTTTAAAGTAAAAGATGTTGTGCTGGCAGGAGCCTATGATCTGTATGGACGGGGACGGGTAAGTAATTTTCTGCGCAGCTTTAACCTACTGAACATGCGTATGAGCATAGACAACCAGAATATTGAGGGCGCTGCTGTCCGGCATATGCGACAGGAGCTTGATATGCAGCATGGCAGTTTTTCCACGTCGTTCGATTACGGTGATAAAGCTACCATTACCTACACCTATTATGCGCTGCGCCATCTTCCTTTCACCGTGCTGATGGATGTGAGCATCACTGCCGGGAAATCCATTACGATTACAGCAGGCAGTGTACTGGAAGCGCCCGATGCGCTGAAAGATGTACAAAACTATTATAATGAAATAGACCGGCCCCATGTCCTTATCAGCCTCCTGAGCTCATCAGCAAAAAGCCCTACAGGAAAACTGCAGCTTTGTGCCAGCAATACTTTCCTTTTCAGTGAGCCTCATGGTAAGGAACCCAGGGTAGTTCACGAAATGTGGGACAACAGCATGCACCTGATGAAGTTCAGTAAAACACTGCATGCTGGGGAAACTTACCGCTTCTCTATTGCAGGTTCTTCCATCACATCCGCACACGATGACGATCCGCTGAACCAGGCCGAACGTTTAACCCTGTATGCCAGGCTCGAAGGCCGTGAACGCCTGCTGAAACTACACAACAAGGCGTGGGAAGAGCTATGGAAGAGTGATATTCGCATAGAGGGGGCAGCACAGGCGCAGCAGGATGTACATAGTATGTTATATCACCTGTATTCGTTTATACGTGAGAACAGCGCGCTATCGCCCTCCCCTATGGGACTCAGCGGCCTGGGATACAACGGCCACGTATTCTGGGATACCGACCTGTGGATGTACCCGGCATTGCTGGTACTACACCCTGAACTGGCCAAATCTATGATAGAATACCGTTATCAGCGATTGGAACAGGCAAAGCGCAATGCTTTTGCCAAAGGCTTTAAGGGAGCTATGTATCCGTGGGAAAGCGCCGGCAGCGGCGCGGAAGAAACGCCGGTATGGGCGCTGAGCGGTCCCTTCGAACATCATATCACTGCCGATGTGGCCATAGCTGCATGGAATTATTTCCTGGTAACAAAAGATACGGCATGGCTGCGGGAAAAAGGCTGGCCTATATTAAAGCATACCGCTGATTTCTGGAGCAGCCGCGTGGAGCGCGATGGCCCGGGACATTATAACATCAACAACGTAGTGGCTGCGGATGAGTGGGCGGAGAATGTAGACAACAATGCCTTTACCAATGCCGCGGCTAAAGCCAATCTTGTGTTTGCCACCGAAGCAGCCCGACTGCTTAATACAAACGCAGATCCCGACTGGCAACATGTAGCCGCCAACATACCGTTATTAAGCCTCGACAACGGCGTAACAAGAGAACACGCCACCTACAAGGGCGAACCTATCAAACAAGGTGATGTGAACCTGCTGGCATACCCGCTGAAAACAATAACGGATACTGCGCAGATAAAGAAAGACCTTGCCTACTACGAAACAAGAGTACCTGACGAAGGCACACCCGCCATGACGCAGGCCGTGTTTGCACTACTCTACAGTCGTCTTGGAGATTCCCGTAAAGCAGCGCATTGGTTCAAAGAATCCTATGAACCTAACCTCTTACCGCCCTTTCGCGTGATCGCAGAAACAAAAGGAGGTACCAATCCCTACTTTGCCACCGGCGCGGGAGGAATATTACAAAGTGTTCTGATGGGATTTGCCGGATTGGACATTACTGACAATGGCATCAGACAGATATACTCCGTGCTGCCGGAAGGATGGAAAAAACTCACCATCACCGGAGCCGGCACTGAGAAGAAAACTTTTGAACGGAAATAGTAAAAAGAGCCCAAAGGGATAATTTTCCCTTACCATGTTGGAGACCGGCTCTGCCGGTCTTTTCATTTAGAAGGAACTTCCCCCAAGTGCCATAGTAACAGCAAAAGGGCAAAAATCGCAGTCTCCACTTTCCTGCCGACCAGAAAATATTTTTCCCCAATATATCGGCTATTCAATGGGTCAAATGTAATTGACCGGTGTTATGTCTAAGGAAGAGAGTTCCTGAAAAGTAAACCTGAGAAGACCTGTGGTTTGCGCTGTAATATCTGCCCCTCTTTACGATCGCACCGTGTACTTTTTCATTTAAAGCGATAGGGGGTAATCAATCGTCGTGCGTTTATAGATTACAGGAGGAATTTCCGAATAAAATCTGCTATACATCTCCGGCCGCAAATATATGATTACTAAGTATTATATTTATAAACTTCATCAGTGAGCACAGAGAAACTTTACAGACACTTTCAGCAAGTTTTCGAACAGTATTATAAGCCACTTTGTAAATATGCCTTCAGTTTCATAAAGGAAAAGGAGGTGTGCGAAGATATTGTACAGGATATTTTCGTGAAAATATGGGAAACCCGCAAAGACCTCCTGATGGTTGCAGGTATAAAATTTTACCTTTATACCGCTGTTCGCAATAATTGCCTTAACCACCTCTACCGTGGACAATGCCGCCCTGTGTACAGCCTCACGAACATGGACATAGAAGCAGCGTTACCGGCAGAGGCAGAAACAGGTGAAGGAGAACTCATAAATTATAAAGAATTGTTAGAAAAAGGGATTGAGCAGCTTCCCACTAAATGCAAAGAGGTCTTTCTATTAAGTCGTATCGGTAATTTCAGCAACCAGGAGGTCGCTGACAACCTGGGTATATCCATTAAAACAGTGAATAACCAACTTTGGAAGGCGCTAAAATTCCTAAGAATTTTCGTTAAAGCTACGCCATAAATTTTCTTTGAATTATTTTATTCTGCGTGTAGGAATTTTACCAACAATTGTGTTTTAGTAAATAGGGGAAGATAACAAATGGAACAATTACCTGACTATATAAAAGAAATACTGCTCAAAAAGCTTCAGGGCTTGTCCTCCGAGGCGGATGATAAAATAATCGACGACTGGACATCGCCGGATCCTGCTAACAAAGAGTCAATTGCGCAATTGACTGCCACCTGGCGCATGGCAGACCAATGGCTGGAGGAAAAAGAGTTTGACATTAGCCGCGCATGGTCAAAAGTAGATCAGCGAATTATGCTGGCCACAGAGCAGGAGACCGACACAGCTAAATCCGTGTTCCGGATAAACACGTTCCAGAAAATAATGGTAGCCGCGGCTATTATAGGAGGCTTCATTTTCAGTGGATGGTGGTGGTACAACAACCGGCAGGAATCCCTTACCGTCATCACAGCTGCTGCCAATCAGCAAATAACATTATCCGAAGGCACCACGGTATGGCTTAGAAAAGGAGCTACTATCCGGATTCCCAAAATATTCAAAGCTCATGAGCGGAAGATATATCTCTCAGGCGAGGCATATTTTGACGTAAAAACAATCACACAGCAGCCATTCCGCATCGAAACCGGAAAGGGACTGATCACGGTACTCGGCACCGCTTTCCTGGTAAATGCCGGGCGCCAGCAGGAAAGAGTAGCTGTCGCTACCGGCAAGGTGTTGTTTGCAGATAAAAACCATCCACAAAAAAAGTGCATCTTAACAGCCTGTGAAGAAGCTATCTACACAGGAGATACATTTGAAAAAAACATATTTTTCGGCTCTCCCCTGCAATGGCAACAAGAAGAATTAAGTTTCAGAAGTATTCCGTTAAAAGAGGTACTCCAAACACTTGCAATTTATTATAATCATCCTGTCAAAGTTGATACCACACAGACGCCAGGGGCAGGTAAAATATCTATCACCGCCAGCTTTGGAAAGGAATCTTTATCTCAGGCAGTAGATGAAATAGCAAAATTAACAGGGCTTCATTACCGACGACAACAAGACACCCTTATTTTATACTAACATTTATTCGACTTATTGTAAGGAATTTTAAACATAGCAAATACATTCACATTTTCGGCCGTCGGCCGTTATGGCATTGCTGTGTCAATCGTTGCCAAGCTTTAGGCTTTCTCATATCCGTGGTACTGCTTTGTAGTGCATTACACTCCTATGCCCAACAATCCCTTACCAGGAAAATATTCACATGCCATGCTGCCACCGGCAGCATTCCTTTCTTACTATCCAAAATAAGCAGCTATAGCGGCACGATCATCGAATATTCCACCAACTACCTCACTACAGACAGTACCTATTCTATTGCTGACGGAAATGTCATGCTGGGTACCGTACTCCATAAATTACTGAACGGGCAGCAAGTAACAATAGAAGAAATAAACAACAAGATCATCCTTCTGCCTGCAAAAAAAACACCTGAGCAGTATCCGCTCTACGGATTCACGATGGAAGAAGGCAGTATGGAACCATTGGCCTATGCCACAATACAAGACCTGGCGTCCGGTCAGATCTGCCAGGCCAACAGGTTTGGCTATTACAACATGATGTTGTCTCGGGGCAAACACTACCTGGAGGTAAAACACAGCAGCCTCCCTCCTAAAACAATCACCATCTTGCTTGAGACATCTACTCAAAAAAACCTCATCATCTCACCAGTTAAACTACCAGAGGTAAAAATTGACGCGGGCAATACACTTCAACCCGATGGCGGCTCCCGGATGGATAAATACCAAACTGATGCCTACAACAATTTCATGGGAGAAACAGACCCCGTGAGATCTTTATACTTGTTGCCGGGCAATGTGGAAACACAGGAGACTACCGGAAAACTGGTGGTTAGAGGTGGTGATCCGGACCAGAGTATTTTCCTGCTGGATGGCAACCAGGTGTACAATCCCAGTCACCTGCTGGGTGAAATTTCAATCATCAACAGTACGCTGGTTAAATCAATCAGGCAATATAAAAATGACTTCCCCAGTCGTTTCGATGGCGCCATTTCTTCTATCACGGAAGTTAATACCCGGGATGGAAACATGGACAAATGGACGGGGGAAGCCAATGCGGGACTGCTCGCCGGCGCCATGTCCGTAGAAGGTCCATTACGCAAACAATCAACCGCCATGATGTTCTCCATGCGCCATAGTTGGTCCAATCCACTGTTGAATATCCTGGATGACAAGTACCAACTGCGGTTTTATGATATCCATTTTAAGTTAACCCATCTCCTCAATGCCAATAATAAGCTGATGCTTACCGGCTACCTCGGCAAAGACCACCTGAATATCCATAATTCGGATTATCAACGTCTGCAGGCTTGGGGAAACCGGCTGGGAACGCTCAACTGGATCCATTTGCTCGGCGTCCGCTCATTTGTAAGTACCACTGTAAATGTCAGTAACTATACCAATCTTGCCGGTATTAAATTCGCGCTGTTCAACGATTCTACCCAGCAGGCTGAAGATAGTAAGGCGTTTAACAATTATGCATCCATTGACAAACTGGAAGCAAAAACCCAATTTGAATACAACGCATTACCCAATTCCCGGTTCCGGTTTGGCGCCAGGTATGCCCATATCACGATCCGGCCTTTTAATACCACCATTTCTCCCGAATTTCTGGAAGAAGAGGGTTATTATCGGCCCATGCAACCGCTTCGCTTTGGCGAGTTCGCCCTTTATGCTGAAAATGAATTGCGCATCGGAACGAATATATTAATCCGACCGGGCCTGAACTACGCCACCTACAAATTCCATAGCTACACCCATCGTTCCCTTCAGCCCCGGCTATTTGCCGCATGGCGGATCAATCATGACCAGCAGTTTACTTTTTCGTATGCCCGCATGATACAATACCTTCACCAGGTAACTACACCGTTTTTAGGCATCAACAGCGAGTTTTGGGTGCCTAGTACCGGACTGTTGCGCCCTGTGGAAAGCCATATGGTAAACCTGGGATATAATTTCAATGACAAAAAAGGGTTGTTCCTCTCTGTAGATGCTTACTACAAGCAGATGAGCAACAACACCAACTTCGCAGAAAAGGGAAATATCTTCTATAATGAAGATACCTGGGAAACCGATGTCCTCGCGGGGAAAGGCTGGAGTTACGGTCTGGAAGTACTGGCCAGGAAACAAATCAATAAATGGCAGTTTCAGTTTTCGTATGCGCTTACCCGGAGCGAAAGACAATTTCCAGACATTAACGAAGGGAAAAAATATCCTTTCTGTTATGACAGGCGGCATAATTTAAATGCCACCATCAACTATAGCCCGCTTAAAAACTGGAACCTCGGCCTCGTATGGTATTTCAGTTCCGGCGATGCAGAGTTCCTTCCTCCGGGAGTCAATGATGACTTTGATACTCCCGCTCCTGTGGATCCTGGCAATAAAGAACCCGACGAGAAAAATCCCTTTGTCTTTGACAGAACCGGGTACAAGTCCAGACGACTGCCGGCCTACCATCGACTGAACTTTAACACCAGCTTCTCATTTCATACCGGTCAGCAGCTTACGCACAAGTTATCTGCCGGCCTTTATAATGCCTACCAGGCCCGTAACAAGTACATTCGGGATGTTTGGAACCTGGAAGACAATAGCTATAATACTACATCATCAGGAAACCGCTTATTTGATCTTACTTTTTATTTATCCTATACCCTCAGATTCTAGTTTTTTTATTCTTTTCTGTAGGAAGTTTCATTTTTTTGTTGTTTTCATAACAGATATGGTTAAAGTCAACCCCAATCGCAGATTGTAGCTCACATCATACCTATAATTAACCCGGAGGCGCTTTATAGCGCCTCCTATTTTTATTTATATAAGCCTTTTCTGAATAGCTACGAAATAAAATGTTAAAGATCCTGCATTCTCCCCAAAAGAATAGGAAGGTCGTTCTACTTCCGGTTTTATTAAACGTAGACCTAATTAAAACAACAGCAGCACCACTCTTCTATCAGTAAACAAAAAATAATGGAAATGAATATAATAATAAACATTCAAAAGCAGTATGTATATGCTTTTTTAGGCAACAGCAAAGTAGATGCTACCATTAATTTACAACTATGGCTGGATAAATAAAATCCGCATATATGAACTTATAACGCTTAACAATGGCACAATGAAACAAATACAGGCATTTTTTTATGGTACATTACTCATGACATCATGTACACAAAAGCCTTCTCGTACAACTGTCAACAGCTGTGAGCTGCACGGCGACACTGTAATCATTAATTCACAATCTGCACTGGCAAAAAAAATCCATATTGACACCATCAGCAGACAGCTGTTACGTCAACAGATGTCTGTAGCAGGCGTGGTAAAGGTGATCCCCAATAAGTTTGCAGAAGTAGCGCCGACTTTTTCGGGCAGGGTCCTTTCAGCTTACCTGAAACTTGGCATGAAAGTAACGCCTGCTACTCCCCTTTTTTCCATGAGTTCGCAGGATTTTATTACAGCGCAGAAAGCATTCTTTCAGGCGAAAGAACAACTGCTGCTGGCAGAGAAAAGACTGGCACGACAGCGTAATTTAGTGGCCAATGGCGTAGGCGTTCAACGGGAGCTGGAAGAGGCGCAAATGAATTATGATGTAGAAAAAAAAGAATTTGAAAGCGCCCGGTTGAGTATCCGGTTATACAAGGCCAATCCCGATGAACTGGTCCTGGGACAGCCCCTGATCATCTACGCCCCTATTACAGGTGAAATAGTAGAGAATAAAGTAGTAGTAGGCCAATTGATAAAAAATGACGGCGCCAGTGTGGCCTCAGTAGCGGAACTATCAAAGGTATGGGTAGCTGGCCATGTCAAAGAAAAAGATATGGGCGCTATCCGTCAGCTGAGCCATTCACAGATCACCATTGCCGCGCTGCCAGGTAAAATTATACGGGGAACAATCTTTCATATCAACGAATTGATCGAGGAAAGCTCCCGCAGCGTGGAAGTATTAATGGAGTGCAAAAATGACGACCATGCACTTAAACCGGGTATGTATGTGAATGTTAATTTTGAAAACACGCCGCAACCTACCATCCTGATTTCCCCCAAATCACTGCTGCAGCAAAGCAATACCTCCTTCGTTTTCCGGCAGGTCGCTGCTGGCAGGTACGTACGCCAACAGGTAGAAACAAACGGTGTCCTCGGCAACAAGGTGGTAGTAAAGTCGGGGCTTTCAGAAAACGATACCGTCATTAGCGATGGCGCCTATTATCTATTGGACGCCAGGTAGCCATTATTTATTAATTGAAAACAACATGATGAACCTGATTTATATAACCATCCGGAAAAGATGGTTACTGATAGGCTTTTTTATAATGCTGGCACTATTTGGCTATTATTCGTGGAAACAATTGTCTATCGAAGCATACCCGGATATTGCGGATGTAAGCGCCCAGATTATTACGCAGGTGCCCGGACTGGCAGCGGAGGAAATGGAACAGCAGATTACCGTCCCGGTAGAGCGGGTACTGAATGGGCTTCCCGGCATGAGCGTCATGCGCAGTAAAAGCACCTTCGGCTTATCTATCGTTACCGTTGTTTTTCAGGATGGTTACGAAGACTACTGGGCCCGGCAACGTATCAATGAAAGACTGAACGCATTAACACTTCCCTATGGAGCCAAACCGGGATTGGACCCGTTGACTTCCCCTATCGGGGAAATCTACCGGTATGTGATAGAAAGTAAAGGCCATGACCTGAGGGAATTGACCGACCTGCAAAATTGGGTAATTATACCCCGTTTAAAACAGGAAGCCGGTGTAACCAACGTCACCAATTTTGGAGGCATTACCACCCAATACCAGGTAGAACTAGACCCCGCACGGTTGGAACAATATCAATTGTCGCTCGGCGATGTCCAGGCCGCCATCACTAACAATAACGCCAACGCCGGCGGAAGTATACTCAACCAGGGCGACCTGGGCTATGTGATCCGCGGAATCGGATTGGTGAAAACACTGGAAGCACTTGGCGACCTGGTTATTAAAACCAACAAAGGCGTTCCTATTCTGCTAAAAGACGTAGGTGAACTCAGATATGGCAACCTGGAGCGGAAAAGCATCCTGGGCTTTACAGACCGGGAGGTAGATTACAATGAAAGCATCGAAGGCGTAGTACAATTACTAAAAGGGCAAAACCCTACGCTGGTATTGCAGGGAGTACACAATGCCATTGATGATCTCAACAACCACCTGCTGCCTGAGGGAGTACGGATCCGGCCATATATGGATCGTACAGACCTGGTGAACACCACGCTGAATACGGTTTCACACACCTTGATAGAGGGCATGATGCTGGTCATTATAGTGCTCATCGTATTTCTTGGCAGTTGGCGGGGGGCATTGATCGTTGCTATTACAATACCATTAGCATTGCTGATTGCCTTTATATTGATGTATTTTACCAACATTCCGGCCAACCTGCTTTCCCTGGGCGCCATTGATTTTGGAATTATCGTGGATGGCGCCATTGTGATGATGGAAACGATCCTGAAAAAACGGGAAGAAAATGAACTGGCACCGCTGGACGAGCGTTCCATAGCGCAACGGGCGGCGCTTGTTGGCAAGCCGGTATTATTTGCTACCATTATTATCATTACCGCCTACCTGCCTTTATTTGCTTTTGAAAGAGTAGAACGTAAGCTGTTTACACCAATGGCGTTTACGGTGAGCTACGCTCTGGCAGGTGCCTTGATAGTAGCAATGTTGCTAATTCCAGGTCTCGCTTACAGCGTATACAGAAAGCCGCGCAAATTATACCACAACAAATGGCTGGAAAAATTATCCGTAGCCTACCTGGCCCGTACCAGAAAGATCATGCAAAAGCCTAAAAGGGTTTTGTGGCCATTAGGCATAGTGCTGATAAGCGCTGCTATACTTTCCGCGACCGTAGGCAAAGACTTTCTCCCCTCTTTAGATGAAGGCTCTATATGGCTACAGATACAACTCCCCACGGGCATATCACTCCAGAAGTCGAAAGAAATGAGTGACTCTTTACGTATGGTAACCCTGAAACACAAAGAGATCACCTATATGATGGTGCATGCCGGCAGAAATGACGATGGAACAGACCCCTGGTCGGCCTCCCATTTTGAATGTTCTGTAGGGCTCCGGCCTTATAAAGAGTGGCCCAAAGGAAAAACCAAAGCCGATCTTATTGAAGAACTGGCGGCCGACTATGCCGCAATGCCAGGTTATAATGTTGGCTTCAGTCAGCCGATGATCGATAACGTGATGGACCGGATATCAGGCGCCCATAGCGAGCTGGTTGTAAAAGTATATGGCGACGATTTTGCAGAAACCCGGCGGATAGCGCAGCAGGTGCTACAGTCCCTAAAAAAGATAAAAGGCGCGGTAGATCTCTCTATCGACCAGGAGCCCCCTCTGCCACAACTGCAAATTAAAATCGACAGAGCGGCTTTGGCGCAATACGGGCTGAACGTGAGCACTGTGTCGGAGCTGGTAGAAGTAGCCATTGGTGGTAAACCGGTGTCCCAGCTTTTTACCGGCAATAAAGTATATGATATCACCTGCCGGTATAAAGAAGACAGCCGAAATACGCCGGAAAAAATTGCCAATCTGATGCTGGCATCTCCCACTGGGGCCAGGATTCCTTTGTCGCAGGTAGCTGCTATCAGCACCACTACCGGGGAAGGCATCATTACCAGGGAAATGAACAAAAGGCACCTGACTGTAAAACTAAATCTCCGGAACGTGGACCTGTCTTCTTTTATGGAACAGGCCAGGCACAGTATAGAAAAAGACATCTCTTATGATCACGGAAAATACCGGATTGTATGGGGAGGGCAATTCGAGAATCAAAAGCGCGCCTACGCAAAACTGGCGGTGGTGGTGCCTGTAACGCTGCTGTTTATGTTCCTTCTGTTATACGGCGCATTCGGACGATTCCGGCAGGCGGGGCTGATCCTCAGCATTGTTCCGCTGGCACTCTTTGGCGGCATGTTGGCGCTCAATATAAGAGGTATGACCCTCAATGTATCTTCTGCGGTTGGCTTTATTGCATTGTTTGGCGTAGCTATTCAAAATGGAGTGATCATGATCTCCAATTTCAATGAGCTGCGCATACAGGGAGCTACCTTACTGGAAGCCGTAATTGCCGGTGCGGCCAACAGGTTCAGGCCCATATTGATGACCGCCACCGTTGCCATTCTTGGCTTATTGCCAGCCTCATTGGCTACCGGCATTGGCTCAGATGTTCAGCGCCCACTGGCTACCGTAGTAGTATACGGCCTGCTGGCTGCTACCGTCATTACGCTATTTGTTTTGCCGGCATTGTATTATCTGTCTGAAAGCAAATGGGGTGCTACAGACTATCAGCAAAAGGATGAAAAAAAATAAACAGATGGCTATCAGATATGGTAATATCCTGCTATTGCTTTTCCTGGCAGTACGGGGAAATGCACAAGTAACTGACTCGTTGACTTATACCCGCTTCCTGGCGGAAATAACAAATAACAACCTGGCGTATGTAACAGAGCGGTTCAACGTCAACCTGGCTGCCGCAAGGGTTGCTGCGGCAAAGGTTTTCCCAGACCCGACGCTGTCATTTGGCTGGGTGGATAACGGGCAGAAAAGAATGAAAATGGGGTATGGATTTAGTACCTCTGTCAACTGGCTGCTGGAATTGGGCAATAAACGACAAGCCAGAAGCAGCGTAGCAATAAGCCAGCTGGAACTGACAAACCTGTTGCTGGAAAACTACTATCGCCAGCTCAGGGCAGATGCCACGCTGGCCTACCTGCAAACCACACTACAGGAAAACCTGCTCAAAGTAACCACGGAATCTTATCAAAACATGTCGCTGTTTGCCCGGGCAGATAGCATCCGATTTCAGCTGGGAGAAATAAAAGCAGTAGATGCGCGCCAGAGTAAACTGGAAGCCGCCAACATGTTGAATACAGTGTATAAGCATGAAGCCAGCTTTAAGGCCGCCTTATTACAATTGGGGATGCTGATGGGAAAATCATCAGATACGCTTTACTACCCTGCTACGTTCAAATCCGGATTTGACAGGGAATTTAGTTTAAAAGACCTTATCAACACCGCTGTCAGCAACCGGGCCGATGTCCTCGCTGCCGTGAAAGATAAAGAAGTGGCCAACAACCTGGTGAAGCTGGCACAGGCCAACAGGATGCCGGACCTTGGACTAAGCCTGGGAATGGCGCAAAACTCCGGTGCTACCAACACCATAGCACCAGCCCCTTCCACGAATGTTATTTCCGCAGGTATTAGCATACCATTGAAGTTTTCCGGCAGGTCGAAGGCGGAGCTGTTATCGGCCCAATACAGCGCAGCCCAGGCAGCTGCCCGTTACCAGCAGGCGGCATTACAGGTACAAACCGAAGTGGCCACCAGCTATTATAATTACCTCGCTGCCCGCAAACAAGTAAGCCAGTTTCATACCGGCATACTGGAAGATGCGCAGAAAGCACTCGACGGTAAGATATACAGCTATCGGTCCGGCGAGATCAATCTGCTGGAAGTACTGAATGCCCAGCGCACCTACAACAGCCTGAAACAGAGCTATTACGAGGCACTAAATGGATATGCCGCGGCGCTGGTGGAAATGGAAAGAACAGCCGGCATCTGGGATATTAACTTATAAACGAATGATATGAAACATATTCTGATAATGATAGCTTTCCTTGCATTACTTCCGCCTGTTTGCGCCCAGCAAGACAGTAGCGGATACCGGGAAGTATCATTTGGCATAAAAGCAGGGGTATCTTCCAGCTCACTATATGGTGGGGACCTTCATTTATTGTCGTCCGGCAGCTACGTAAAACCTCTGCCCGGTATGTTTGCAGGAATTACGGTGCACTCCAGGCTAAGCAAGTATTTTGGCATCCAATCCGAATTATCAGTTGGGCAAAGTCCGGTGATGTTGCATCTCCTGGACAGCAACAGCCAACAGGTATACAACAGCCGTTTTAAGAGCACTTATCTGATGATAGCCCCCATCTCAACTACTGCTTACTTTCACCGGTTCCGGTTATCTGCCGGCCCTTACGTTAGCAGCTTGCTGCACAGCAGTATAGAACGAAAAGGCGCCGATGGACAAATAACAACAGAAAGAAACATTTTCGGCACCGCTACTGCTCCGGGAGGATTCCGCTACAAATTTGATGCTGGCATCGTGGTACAGCTGCGCTATGAATGCAACAATGGCTGGAATATAGGCGCTGGCTATTCCCGTGGATTTATACCGGTTATAGAAGACCCACGCATACAGCATCAATGGAAAATATACAACCAGCAGTTCAACCTTTTCCTGGGTTACCAATGGCGGAGAAAATAAACAGGAAATCGAGTAGACAGTGAGGGATTATTTCCCTCACTGTCCTTTCACACCACCGTACGTACCGGCCTGGTATACGGCGGTTTGTTAGAATAATTTCTTCCGATGTTCTGTTTTCATATCTTAGTGATGATAGAATCCTAAGTAACCTTTCTTCCTAAAGTACTTGCTGGCGAGTATGCTACACAATATCGGACTGCGTGACATGCAGCTATATCCCGAACTGGCGTTACTCCACTGCTATCCGTCACCTTTAGGTCGCCTAGTTTTATGAGATGCCGGCACTGCCCTTTGATTGTCTTCCATTGCTTCCAGGCACACATGCGTAGCCGCCCATGCACTTTGCTGTCCAATTTGTACATCAACTTCTTAAGGAAGAGCTCTTTTAACGTATAACCATATAGGTTATCACACATAAAGGCCACTCTCTGTATTCAGAGGTGGCCTTTTCCGTTCTCTACATCCCAAAAAATTTATTTATGTTGTGATACCTGGAGTGCAACTTTGGTGGTTCCCGTCCCCTTTGCCAGACCACTCAGGTACAATGTTGCCACTTTTCCATCCTCCAGTTTAACAATAGGAATATCGAGTATCGTCGTTTCTTTTCCACCAACCTTGGTTTTGACTTTCACATGATAATCACCCGCAGCAACAGATTTGAATACAGATAGTGATTTAATATCGGGCTTATCCCCAACATAAGTAGCATTACTTACCAACCGCAGACTGTCTTTATTCTTAAAAACATCAATATCAACAGCGGTAGCATCAGGTGACAGGTGCAGGAAACGTACGTTGGACTTCCCTTTTGCCGGGCTGCTGCGGTCATCCGTTAACAACAATGCCTTTACTTTGTTGTTCAACAGCGTGTCATACACGAACAACGAATAACTCACTTTGTCTGTCAACGCATATTTCCCATCCACTATTAACTTACTTCCGTCCAGTAAGAATTTCAATACCGCTTCTTTGTCAGCCGGCACAGGAATGTACCCGTTTGACTGTCCAAGGAACTTCAGTTTATCCTGGTGCTTTTTGCCATTGATATCTGCGGTCAATTCACCGGTCTTTGGAGAAGCATGCACGAATTGCATAGTTGCATTCCTGGCTGGTGGCGGTGGCGGAGCCGGATCGTCTTTCTTTTTGCAGGAGGTCACCAAAGTGGCGGCTAACAGGGTAAAGGCAATACCTTTCAGGGGCATTCTTACTTGTTTCATATACTAATTTTTTTTGAATAAATACTACTGTACAGACTACGTTTCGTTCACCGGAAGGCTGTTCTTCTTCCTGATAGAAAACAACAGATTGCGCATTCTTCCTATGGCAACCAATGTTATTTTTAATTTTTTTGAAAGAAAATATTTAATAGCTGCCTATAAATGTCATCAATAGCCTATCTAAACAAGGAGGCTGGCCGCTGAAGAGCCGCCTCCGTTGATTAATGCACCAATAACTGAAGCGCTTCCGTAGTAAACATTCTACTAATATTTCACCATTTGCGACATCAGCAACTTCGTTGGTATGACAGGTAATAGCCCAACATCAATAATATACCGCTACGGACCCTGGTAAAGTTATTGCTCTCCCCATTCCAGGAACTACAAACAGCGGCCGCAACCTTCCGGTTTTCCGGAACAGCAAATGTTCCTGTTTTATTACGCTCCTGTTTCTACAACATTCAAATGAACACGCCGGTACACCGCTGTCTGCTTGCAATAACGTTTCCTATTCTGCCTGGTAAATACAATATTGATAGAATCAATGTTTTTTGCCTGTCTTCTTCGCAGTATCTACCTTTGCTGGTTTTAATACCGGTGCTGCGGGACGGGATCCAGTTTTTTTACTGGTATCTGCCATCTGTTTGCGTTGTTCTTTTGATGGCTGCTGTGCCATTGCACCTGTAGTAGAAATCACGGCAACAACCACTGCCAGCATCGCTGAAAAAAATAATCTGTACTTCATCATTTTAATTTTTGCGTTATTAAATATTAACCGGTAGAATAACCGATACGTACAATTGAAAAACATAGAGGCTGTCTCAAAAGTAATCTGAAGGCACTGAGAATATCGTAAACGAAAACTCTCTCCACCAGGTACCCGGATAAAATTGGGTAAAAATTACTTTTGAGACAGCCTCTCCCCAGGACGGAAGATTGTTAAAGTAGCGTTAAAGGAAAAAACATTAATAGCCAAAATACAAGCCATTCATATAAGGGAAGTCGAAAAATTCAATATAACAAACAACTGTTGGCTATTACCCGGTTACGTCTGTATCAAGCTAACTCCCGATTCCTCCTACAGGAAACCATATACCATTAAACTTATTCATGGCTGAACCTCCTTCTTAATTTTCCCAAAATTGGTTAATGCGCCTTTGCGTAAATGACCTTGGCAACTTCCCTATAAGCATTCAGGCATACCCCGCTTCTCAAATACATCGTTTGCCAATAATACGCCATCAAAATTACCGGCTTTAACGAGGCTGCGGGTATAGTTTCCAGGCTGGCCCATAAATACCGGTTATTGTTCGGCGCCTGGGGAATCATGTTGGTCATCAAAAAGTAGCGGAGTTAGCTGTCTCATCTGCGGTTCTGTCGCCCGAAGGGCAATTGTGACCTCGAAATTCATTCTCATAATGCCATTGTTACGCACAATGTCTTTACGAATGATAGGGAATCACAGTACCCTACAATGCCATGGGATTAATGTTCAGCGTACTTGTACAGGAAAAGTCAAGGTGATACGGCTAACAGAAAATAGGTTGTCTATAGGCTACAATAGGGCAACTCATCCATATTTCACACGGGCTACCCACCGTTCAATTCATCACGAACGAATTAAATATCTCACCCAACTATTTAAGCCGGTTACTTAAAAAATTTAACCGGCTAAAGCACACAACAATTCATACACAGTAAGTAAAGCGATCGAAAAGGCAAAAGAAAAATTGTCGGCAACCGATTTATCTGCAAGCGAAATCGCATATAAACTGGGCTTCGAGCATCCACAGTCATTCATCAAACTATTCAAAAGCAAAACGAATGTCTCCCCTTTGGCTTTTCGGAAGTCGTTTAACTGACAAAGCGAAAAGATCAAAGAAAGCCGGCGGGATAGCCCGGCCGGCCTCACTTCAAACAACATAAAAAGCCCTATGGCAACATCCGTTTAATAGTCATCAGTAACAAGCGCAGATCTTCCCATCACCCGCATAAACAATTCTTCCTCCAGCAGGTCTTTAATGGACCGGATCACAAAGTCAGGAGCATAGCCGAAATGTGCCAGGTCTTCTTCCCGGGTCACGCCTGTTAAGGTAAGTACGGTAGTAAAGCCCATAGAGCCTGCTCCCAGTATATCTGTCCCCATGGTATCCCCTATCATCACTGTTTCATCTGTGGTGAGCTGCAAGGCTTTCCTTGCCATACGCATCATCACCGGGCTTGGTTTCCCTACGCTGAAAGCTTTGATACCCGTCGCAAATTCAAGCATAGCCACCAGTGCGCCGCAACCTACCCGGTACTTACCGCCTCCCATCGGGCAATTGGGGTCCAGGTTGGTGGCAATAAGCTTGGCGCCCTTCATGATCATATTAATCGCCTTATCCACAGATTCCAGCATGATCGTTCTGCCTTCGCCGATAATCACGTAATCCGGCTGATCATCTACAATGGAATAACCCGCATTATGCAGTTCTGTCAGCAGGCCACCTTCGCCGATCACATAGGCGGTACCATTTTCCTTCCGGGATGCCAGGTACCTGGCTGTGGCCATGGCACAGGTGAAAATATCCGTATCATTTACCCTGAAGCCCATTTTATTGAGCTTGTAACAAACATCCCTGCTGGTCCTTTGGCTGTTGTTGGTGAGGAAGAGGAAGGGCAGCCCTTTGTCTCTGAGCCCGTTGATAAAATCAACTGCGCCGGGAATGGGCTCACTGCCTTTGTAGATTACGCCATCCATGTCGATTAAAAATCCCTTTTTTTTCATAGCAATCAGATGTTTGGTTAGTTATATGCGAATTAAATAAGCGAACGCTATCAGAAAAAAAATGGAATAAATAAAGGCAGGATGGAATGTATAAAGGCAGGAAGAAAGATGCGCTATCATAAATACAGGCATCTGTCTTAAAGATAATTATTAATTCCGGATTGTTTTATTTATTTTCAAAAAGAATACCGTTGCAACATTTAGGGATACCATTTGTTACATATAATAGGGCAACAGAATTGTGAGAAGCAGCGAACAATTCATTCTTTCCTCCGGCGTAGCGTTTTCCTATACTTAAACATAGTACCGATAAATCTGTCCCCTTATGAACACAGCAAATCAATAGCACGCAAATCATTACACTTGTTATTTTTTAACATCAACCATCAAAATCAAACGTATGTGGACATGTTCACACCCCTACAGATCCGGGGCCATCGTATTGTACCTGTTACTTTACTGGAGCACTGCCATGGCACAAACCAGCAAAATCATCGGAAAAGTCAGCTCCGTCCGGGGCGAACCTATTCCCGGAGTATCCATCATGCTGAAGGATTCCAAGACCGGGGCCGTAACCGATGCCCAGGGTAACTACATCATCACCGCGCCCGGCAACGGCACCCTGATATTCAATGCCATTGGCTTTCTCAAACAGGAGGTGCCTATCAACAACCGGAGTATTGTGAATGTCATTGTTGCAGAGGATAACAAACAGCTCGGAGAGGTGGTCGTAACAGCGCTGGGGGTCACCAAGACGAAAAAAAGCCTGGGGTATGCCACCACTGAGATCAAAGGAGCCGACCTCGCCGTTACCAACGAGGTAAACCCGGTAAATGCCCTGCAGGGCAAAGTGGCCGGGGTGCAGATTGACCAGGGCGGCGGAGGGCTCTTCGGCAGCTCCAAAATTGTGATCCGCGGTAACTCCACGCTGGGCACCAATAACCAGCCCATATTTGTGATAGATGGGGTGATCGTGGAAAACAATACCTTCAACGGCACGGGCCGCGATTTTGGTAACGATCTGAAAAACCTCAACATGGAAGACTTTGAGTCCGTCACCGTGCTGAAAGGCTCTTCTGCCGCGGCTTTGTACGGCTCCAGGGCTATCAACGGCGTTATCCTCATCACCAGTAAAAAAGGACGGGAAAGAAAAGGGATAGGGGTTAACGTTAGCCAGACCTTCAACACCTTCCGCCCCTACGCCGGCCCGGACTTCCAGAATGAATTCGGAGGCGGCACCGTAGGTTATTTCTTTACTGACAACCGCGACCCTAATTATAAATCGAACGAACGCTGGAGGACCAAGGTATTCCCAACAGACCCCACTACCGGCAAACCATATATTGACAGGCAGGTAGGACGCGAACTGGAAAACTGGGGACCCCGTTTCGCCGGACAGGAGGTGCTGAATTACGATGGTACCCCCACTCAATATGTAGCACAGCCCGATAACTTCATGGATGCATTCCAGAACGGACGCGGCTCCGCCACCAATATTGCGCTGGACGGAGGTAACGACAGGTCCACCTTCAGGGTGTCCTACACCCGCGATCAAAGCCAGGGGATCGTCGCTAAAAACAGCCTGTTAAAAAACAGCTTCGACGTACGGGTCACACATACCATCAACAGGTTCCTCAGTGCCGATGTCAGCGCCAACTACACCGACTTTGCAGGTAAAAATCCGCCCCGGCTCGGCGGACTCGACGCTTTCGCTTCCTATAACTTCGGGAAACTGTTTTCGTGGATCCTTCCCCGTAACTATGATACGAAATACTGGATGCAGAAAGCCCATTACACCAGTGTATTCGGAGGCGCTCCCAATCCGGCGGACCCTAATGAGCCCAACAAAGCGCCGGAATCCCGTTTCTGGTTCAGTTTATTTGAAAATGAATACCTGCAGAATGAACAAACCATCCGCGGACGTATAGCCCTCACCGCCACCATAACGCCCTGGGCTAAACTGCTACTGGAAGGTAACGTCAATAACCTGCATACAAAGAATGAAAACAAGGAACTGGGACAAAGCCCCGATTTCAAAGGTGGTCTTTATGGACTTGGACATACCAGCAAGGAAAGCTATTTCCTCAAATGGATGCTGATGATCAATAAAACCCTTGCAAAAGACCTGGACCTGAGCGGTTATATAGGCGGCGAAACCCAGCGCTTCCAGACGACCTTTAACTACAGCGAAACTGTAGGCGGATTGAACTACCCCGGCCAGTTTTTCCTGGGTAACTCCGCGCAAAAAATGGAACCCAAAGGTGGACTTAAAACCAAAAAAGCTTTTAACTCCCTCTATGCCAGCGCCGATCTGGCCTGGAAAAACCAGCTGTTCCTGCAAGCCACCTTCCGGGGCGACTGGTCCTCCGCGCTGGCCTACACCAACGGCGGCGGTAACTTCTTTTACAACTACCCGGCCGTTAGCTTATCATGGTTGTTTTCCGAAACATTCAAACTGCCCTCCTGGATCAGTTATGGTAAGCTGAGAGGAAATCTTGCAGCACTGGGTAACGATACCGATCCGTTCACCATCAACCCCGGATTCACCTTCAACGGCTTCACATCGTCCAATGGGACCGATATCCCTATGTCGACCTATAGCCGCTACCGTGACCCGCTCACCGGCAAGCTGATGGTCATACAGCCTAACCTGAGGCCACAACGGAAAATAGCCAAGGAATTAGGCGCCGAAATGCGTTTCCTGCAAAACAGGATCGGCTTTGATTTATCCGTATACCAGGATAACACCCGGGACCAGATCCTCGACGTAGCCACCCCTCCGGAAAGCGGACAGGATGGTATTATCATCAATGCAGGTAACATCCAGAACAGGGGACTTGAACTGATGATCGACGGAACACCGGTTAAAACAAAGAATTTTGAATGGAGCACCAATCTTAACTACTCCTTCAACCGCAACCTTATCAAGGATTTATACCCCGGCCGGACAGAATACGACCTGGGCGCCAATATCGGCGAAATAAGCACCTGGGCCGTAGTAGGTAAGTCCTATGGCGTATTACGCACACTGATTCATTCCAGCCCCTACCAGGCCAAAGATGCCAATGGCAACCCGGTAGATGACCCCAACAACGGTAAACCGGTACTGGCCTGGCGCTCTGATGCCCGTGCCGCATTCCCGGCCCGTAGCAATACCTGGCAGGATGTTGGCGACATCAATGCCAAATTCAGGGCAGGCTGGGGCAATACCTTCCGCTATAAAGGCTTTTCGCTGAATGTACTGCTGGATGCTAAAATAGGGGGCGATTTTGTGCTCCTCACCTACCGTTACGGTACCCACACCGGCGTATTCCCCAATACCCTGGCAGGAAGGGATGCCGCAACCGGCGGTATCACCTGGACCAGCAAATACGATGGCCAGACCTACGACGACGGCCTGATCCCCGATGGCGTATTCCCGAAAGGCCAGACAATCACACAGCCCGACGGAACACAGGTGGACGTAGGCGGCATGTCCTACGCACAAGCCTACGAAAAAGGATATGTAGAGCCTACGCATGCTCCGCAGTTTTATTATCGCTATGGTTCCTCCTCCACAGGTGTAGCCGATTACTGGGTCAAAAAGAACACCTGGGTATCATTGCGGCAGGTATCGCTGGCGTACCAGTTCCCGGCCAGTATCTGCAAAAAACTGATGCTCAATAACCTGAGCGTGGCTGTTGTAGGCCGCGACCTGTTGTACCTCTACAACAGTCTCCCCTACAACTATAACCCTGCTTCCAACAACTCTAACAACACTGCTTATTCCGGTGAAGAAGGATTTTTACCGATGATCCGCTCGATCGCAGGTACTATCAGGGTAGGGTTCTGATGAACGGTTTATTGCTACATCAAAAAACAAGATCATGAAAAATATAAAACACCGATATATAAAGGTTTACATAGCACTGGCCCTGCTGGGCGCCGGCTCCTGCTCCAAAAATTTTGGCGATATCAACACCGACCCAAGCCTGGTGAGTAAACCGGATGTAAAATTCCTGCTCAGCTATTCGGAGGACAAAATCTTTACCTACCAGGGCACCGAGTGGGTATGGGAAAGCATGGAACAGCTGATGCGCTTTACACAACATGTCACTTCCAGCCCGTACGAAATTACCAACAACGTAAATACCCGGTACAATAGTTACTACCTGCAGATACTACCCAACCTGAATGAGATCAGGCGGCAGGTGGATGCTATGCCCGACAAGGAAAAGTACCAGAAAATAAAGGTAGTTACCAACATCCTGATGGTGCTACATGGCATCAAGGTAACAGACATGAATGGCTCTATTCCTTTTAGCGAGGCCGTAAAAGGACGGTACGAACAGAAATACAATCCCGTTTATGATGAACAGCCAGCCCTCTTTGCCAACTGGCTGGGGCAGCTCGACGAGGCCATTAAAGTACTGTCCGATAATTCAACGGTAGCACAAATGGTTTACGGACCCTCTGACATTTTTTACCAGAGCGACTGGGTAAAATGGGTAAAACTGGCCAATACCCTTAAACTTCGTATAGCCGCCAGGTTAGAGAATGCAGACAAAGCAAAATGCCAGGCCATCTTCCAGGAAGTGATGAAAGACGCGATAGGCCCCATTAGCGACAATGATTCGCAGGTGAAATATGTTAATGCCACCTATGTGCCATTCGGGACCGGGGGAGATATTGATTACCGCAGCCGCAGGTACGCCACCACTTCTATTATGAGTTTCCTGAAGAAAACCAATGATCCCCGGTTACCGGTATACTTCGAAAAAAATGACCTGGTGGGGAGTTATAAAGATTCACTGGCCAAATATCAGGTATCCCTTCCTTCATTCATTGATCCGAACGATCCGCTGATCATGTACCAGGGAGGACCCGCCGACTGGACCACCAATCCCGATGTGGCATCCTATATCGGGAACCCGCTACCGGTAAGCCAGTTCACAAAATACTCCCTGATCTCTCCCATTAACCGCAGGTTTTTCTCGCCTCAACTCAACCAGGCAACCGGTAAGTTCATGGACGTTGCCGTTACCTATGCGGAAACCTGCTTTTATATAGCGGAGTTCATCCAGAAAGGTTACGCCGGCGGCGTAAATACCAAAGGCAGCGCGGAAGACTGGTACAAAAAAGGAGTAACCTCCTCGATACAGACCATGAATGCCATAGCAGCAGCCGCAGGTTCCACCACCGCTTATTCCGGCGATGGGACAACAGAGATCAACAACTACCTGGCTAACCCGTTGGTGAAATTCAACGGCGTAAACAACCTGGAAAAAATTTACATCCAGCAATTCCTGGGCATGTACCGGCAACCCAATGAAGCATATGTATTTTGCAGACGTACGGGGTATCCTAAAACCGGTTCGGCCTACTACGGCAGGGAACCATTCAACGAGTTGATCCCACGCCGTTTCTGGCTGATAGATCCCGGAGAAGTGAACAGGGCCAACTGGTCGGCCGCCATGCAGCAGCAGGGATTCACACCCAATGCGCAGGACTTGCCAACCCTCAGTTCACAGCGGGTCTGGTATGATAAAGCTGCTCCCGGTTTCGGAAAAGGACAGTAAACTAAAAAAAGGGTGTCTCAAAAGTAATTGAGGCACCCTTTTTTTATTTTCAGTTTTTCGGGTGGTTTTATGCACATTTTGACTGTATAACTAAAGTGTGTCAGAATTGGTCTTTTTGACAATTTTTGTTGTTATATAAGTATGGCAAGAGGAAAAACACTAAAGGTTGTCTTTAAGGCCAACCACCAGAACCAGGGGATGTTATTACCCCCTGATCTCAACGACCTGATCGCTGCCGATCACCCTGTCCGGGTGGTCAACGAGGTACTTGACAAGATAGATATAACGGCTTTGCTGCATCAATACAAACCCGGTGGGACCAGTAGCTATCATCCCCGCATGCTATTAAAGGTGCTGGTGTACGCTTACATCAACAATGTCTACAGCAGCCGTAAGATCGAAGAAGCTATAGGTCAGAACATATTTTACATGTGGCTGGCAGGCATGAGCAAGCCAGATCACAATACCATCAATCGGTTCCGGGGACAACGATTACAGAAGACGCTGCAGCCTATTTTTACGCAGGTTGTTTTATTGTTATGCGAAGAAGGCTTACTGAGTATCAAGGATCTCTACACCGATGGCACCAAGATCGAGGCCAATGCCAACCGCTATACTTTTGTATGGGGCAAAGCCATCAAGAGCAGCCGTGAGAAGATCAGGACACAGCTCAATGAACTCTGGCAATATGCCCAATCAGTAGCTGCAGCAGAGTTAGATAATGACACCGATCCTTCGGGTTTTAAGAAGATCGAAGCAGAGAAAGTGCAACAGACCGTCGAGTCGATCAATACTGCCCTGAAGGATAAAAAGATAGATGCAAAGGTTCGGCAGAAGTTAGCCTATGCCAAGAAGAACTGGCCTGAAGCGCTGGACAGGTATGAGGCCCAGGAAAAGATCCTGGGAGAGCAACGCAGCAGCTTTAGCAAAACTGATCGGGATGCCACCTTTATGCGTATGAAGGAAGACCACATGCGCAATGGCCAACTCAAGCCTGCATACAATGTGCAGATCAGTACCAACAATCAATACATTGCCTCTTACTCTATCCATCAAAGCTCCACTGATACCAATACACTGATCGATCACGTGGGACAACACATCCGCTCTTTCAAACAAAAGCCCAATACACTTACAACTGATGCTGGCTATGGTTCCGAACAGAACTATCAATGGCTGGAAGGCAAACGCATCACAGCTTTTGTAAAGCACCAGCAGTTCGACCGCAAGCAGCGCAAGAACTGGAAAAAAAAGAAGCCTTATATAACAGACAACCTGGTGTATGACGAAAAGAAAAAACAGTTTATCTGTCCCAGTGGCAAACCCATGAAAAAGATCGGGAAGTTCAAGAAGGTCACTAAAAACGGCTACCAACAAACGATCACAAAATACCAGGCTGAAAACTGCAGGAGATGCCCATTACGTAAGCTGTGCCATGACCAGAAAGGCAACCGAATAATAGAGGTCAACCACAACTTGAGACGCCTAAAACAGCAGGCAGACAAGCGGTTAAATACTACTAGAGGTATACAGAAAAGAAAGCAGCGATGCTATGATGTTGAGCCAGTCTTCGCCAGCATCAAACACAACCACGCCTTTAAACGCTTTATGTTGCGGGGAATCGAGAAAGTGGCAATAGAAACAGGATTATTGGCGCTGGCACATAACCTCAGAAAGAAAACAGCCTGAATAGGCAAGCCTCCCAGTTCATTATTTTATAAACTCCCCTCTCCCCATAAAACATCTATAAAAAAAATCTACTTCCTAGCTATTGCACGCCATCAACCATTACTATTGCACGCCACACAGGCCTATAAAACGAAAAAAGGGCGCCTCATACTTTTGAGACACCCTCTTTTATTATAGACGATCTAGGTTATGTTAGCTGAACCAGCCCCCACATAATCAGCACAAAGAGCACCGGCGAGCTGATAAGTAACAGCAACGAAACAGCATAACCAATTGTCTTCTGGGATCTGGTCTCCGCATTAAATTGTAATAATGCTTCCTTAAATGCTTTTCTGTTATAAATAATTCTCTTATTTATAAGATATAGTAGCACAACAAATACCCCTGATACAATAATGAATAATATATTCGGAAACCTGATCACCCTGGAAAACAACACCATTTCAATCGGCAGCGCAAGGCATATGAAAATCATATTAAGGTACATCAGTGCACCATACTTGGTATTACGACGCCCTTTTTTTGATGTCAATTTATATAAGTGTATATATAGATATTTATACAGAGCACGCATGTGTATTTTCCTATTAGCTGTCAAATGTAATACATTCTTTCTTTAACGTTAATCCGTCTGTTACCAGCTTTGGACCATATTCCGCAATACAGGCTGCGACGGAGCGGAAATCACCTCTGTATCATCCAATCCTACAGCCGCTTTCAGACCATCCAATGCACCCGTGGCATCCAGCACACCATATACTCCAAGTGCCACCAGGGCAACGGGGTTAGAAATGGATACAATACATAATGTTACACCAAGAGCAGCGTCAAATAAATCCTTCCTGGTAATTCCATCTCCTTTCCAGGCATATTTATATCCAAGGTTTCCTACAGTAAGAATAGCGCCTGCAATACCGAGTTTTTTAGAAACCTTATCCACTCCGGTTAATCCTTTGTTAACAGTGTACAATGCTTTCTTCATTGCCTGTGTACCCAAACGGGATTTCAATATCTGTTCCTTTTCTTTCATCAGCCATGTTTGTAACTGAGTTGTCACTAATGAAACACCCGCGATAGTGAAATTGATAATATCCTGTCCGGACACATCCTTACCATCCATTATACTTGCAGTGTATGTTCTGTAAGTTGTATAACTACCATTAGGAGTAACCGTTATTCCATTCAGCACACCGCCAGTCATGCCGGTTCCAATCCATCCCTGGTTCTTGTCGTATGTATAGAAAGACTCCGCACCATTAGCACCTGGAACCACAACCACATCACCAGGCTGCGGGTTAGGCGGGGCTGTAGTCCCTCTTGTAGTATCCATTCCAAATGGATCGCTGAACAAGATCGGGTTATTGAGTGCAAAATGATAGGGGGTATAATCCTGGTGTACTTCTGCCAGTGGATCTATCTGCATAAACCGGCCCAGCTGATGATCGTAGGACCTTGTATTGAAATCATAGAGATCCAGCCCGCCGCCGTCGCTTAATTCTCCTGACTCCAGCTCATTACCGTTGAACTTTCGTTTATTTTCAGGATAAGTGCTGCCCCTCAGCGCATTATTACTGATTGCTGCCATAGCCAGCCCAAACGGATAATAATGCGTTTCTTCTAACAATGGTCCCGCCGCATGGGTTACAACCACGTTATCAAAATACATATCACGGTTTTCCTCATTGGTAGTAAAGACATAGAAAAACCCTGTTTTCTTTGCTACTATTTTACCAGAAGCCAGCGGCTGAAGCTCATCCGGCGTAGCAGCTACCTGTTTCACACCACTATTGTCATCCACCAGCTTGAACTGATCATCAAACAGGGCATAACTGAGATAAGCGCGGGGATTCTCTGGCTTATTTTGTGATGGATCTTTTTCTTTTAACCGTTGATAGACTCCACTATTGAAACCCGTTCCCAATGCCGACTGGTCAGCAGCTGCACTGCCATGTGTACCGCTCTGCAAAGCATTTCCGCCAAGTGCCTGTAAAAGGGAAGTGACAATCTCTTCATTGGAAGACGAATTCTTATTTACAGCTGTCGATTTATAAAATGCCTGTGCACCTACCTGGATAGTATCCCCTGCCATCACCCTCAGTACAAGCGACGGTCCCACTTTAGCACCATTACCAGCGTTTAGTTTCGCAACTGAAACATTGGTGTTCGTTTTGCCAGGATAGCCTGCCGGTGCAGTGCTCCTGGTGTTATCCACATTTGAGAATAACGCATTCTCCTTAGCTGCCACAGGGGTTTCCATCGTAGCCGCATAGGTACTGATAGCTGTATTCTCCGTAAGCACCATACGCACGTTACCGGAATGATCTTTCTCAAAATAATCATAGGCATATACAGGCGCCTGTCCTGACTGATACACCAGCCTTACTCTGCCTTCATCATGCGCGAAATACAGGAGTGTGTCCTGCTGATAAATAAACCCGCCATCATAATCTGTAACCGTAACTTTTCCTCCGGATGTATTATCAACGGTAGTTTTTCTCAGTTTGCTGCCAACAGCATCATACAAGTAAGTGATAGATCCTTTATTCTTAAAGGTGATCACCTGTGGCAGGTTCATGTGGTTATAATCAATGGACGCAATATCTTTATTCGTTTCCTTTGTAACATTCCCATTAGCATCATAGTCATAATAATCCTCCACGACAGTCCCGTTCTTGAAGTCTCCTAGCTTTGTGCTCAGCGGGCTTCCATCTGCTACTCGTGTCAACTTATTACTTTGCGGTTTATATGAATAGGTCAATTGATCTACTGATACTTTGGTAGTGCCATCCATGCCATTTTGTGACATTGTTATCATATTCCCGTTGGGGTCATAGCTCAGTCCTCCCACAGAAAAGTCTTTAACTGCATTCCCCCAGGCGGCCCCGGCAGAAGGCTGTTCAGAGAAATCAGCCTTTACCAGGCGGTTTACTGCATCGTAATCATATCCAAATGCACGGGGAATAGCATCACTACGACTTTTCCATTTCACGCCGGCAACATTACCGTTGAATTGGTTTTTAGTAAATCCGTTGTCATAGTTCAGTTCTTCACCAAACCAGTTAGTACCCGTACCGGCATTTACATAATCTTTATTAATACCTGTCAGCCAGCCACGAATATTATAATCGTAGTTAATCACATCCAACGTTGAATTAGCCTTTACATCCAGTTTTTTGGATTTGAGCATTCCCTGTTCTGTGTAATCGCTTTCTGCTACAATATGTTCTGTATTGGGGTCATTATTGATTCTTTTAATGATCTGTTTAATACGGCCCGCAGGGCTGTACACAAATTTTGTGAGTACCGCCAGATCCTTTACAGTGGCACTTCTCATGTTTTTATGCCGGAGATGGGTACTCAACAGATTGCCTTTGAAATTATACAGATTGGAAGTAATATTCTTGCCCCCGCTGGTATTGTCCCTTATACCCTGGATAAGACGGCCTTTATTATCGTAGTACATGGTAACCGTCAGCCACTGGTCAGTGCCTACTACTCGTACCTTTCCACCGGTGACTAATCCATTAGTCATTGTAGTAGCCGAAGTGGGACGTTCTGCATAAGGATCGTCGGATTTAACCTCCTGCAGATCCGCTGCTACAAGTGTCTGTGCACCGGTAAAATTGTAATTGTCATAAAAAGTATATGTAAGCGGGGATAATTTCGCCGGGTCAATAGCGGGCAATGGGTTGGTTACATTCAGTACCGTCTTTCCATTATTAGCGGCAGGGGCTATTTCTGCGAGCATTTCTGATTGATCAGCAGTTTCAAATCCATTCAGAAACTCGATACTGTTTGTGGCTGTATAAGCTGTTCGGCCATCATGGGAAGATACCACGAGATCACGGGTAGACGGGAAGCTATATTCAACACTCCCGGTTCCCGTTGAAGATCCATCGATCCGGGATTGGAGAGAAGCCCTGTCTGCCGGTTCATTGTAAAGAGCAGTCATAACAGCGCGATTCAGATCATCGTAGAAGGTTAGCATCCATTGTTGTGTCTTCTTCCTGAGATTACCATCTCTCACAGCTATAATACGATCGCGCTTATCATATACCAGCTCTGTAGAATCAGCTCCCGGCATCTTTTTAATGATCAGCCTGTTGCGGTAATCATAGCGATAAAAGTAGCAAAGTTCTCCGGGAATATCACCTGAGAGTGTCCAGTTGGATTTGATCAGCTCTACCGCTTTAGGAGGAATAACACAACAGAGATTCCCAAGTATATCGTATACATAATATGTGCAAAGCCAATTATCGTGTCCATCTGCCGCGCCTTTTACCAGAGCCGATTTCTTTAATATCAGTCTGCCATCCACATCCCGGAATTCAATTTTATCCAACCCATTTTCATCTCTCGTCAAATTTTTAATCAGCTTTCCTGCTCTATAACTTTTCGTGCCGACAGGCACAATACCGGTGGAGGGGATATCCCATATACGAACATTATCTGCGGCTGTATTTGCCAGATACTGCTGTTCCATAGGCCTGTTACCACCATTACTCGCCCAGTTATTACCAGGTCCATACTCTTTCAGGGATCGATTCAGCGGAGATGCTTCAAAAAGGGTTTCATGATAATATACACTCTCTCCTACAGCTCCCGGATTAAGCATTGGATCCTGATAAAACAAACGTTGATTATTAAACGGATCTGTTTTGAACTTCCCATTGCTTTCCTGTTGTGTATAAGGCAGATACTGATACTGCTCACGTCCGAAAACATCATATACAACAGGGGAAACCACATCATATCCTTTACTACTTGTGCCCTTGCTTACTTTTTGTATAGGGCGCCCCAACCCGTCAATATACTGTGTTTCTTGCTTTACTTCCTGTACACTCCGTGCAGGATTTGCAATAATAGCCGGATCTGAGGAGGGCATATCAGGCTCCCATGTACGGACGAAATTTATTACAGGAGAGGTATAAGCTGAAGGCGGCGTTACAGGCTGCACAACAGGGCGGCCCCCACTTGTCGGCTTATTTTGTGCAATAGCTGAATAACAACCTGCCAGCAAAAATAGGATGAATATGTTTTTATAATAGTTATATCGCTTCATAAGGGAAAGTGATAGGGTAATGAGAAACTCCAATGATAACCTGCAGACAAGCCATTGCCCGCGGAGAAATCTTACTGGGTGATTGGCTGCAGATACTGATAGTCGTATAGTTTCAGGATTTTCTGATTATGATCCCTCACCAACCTGAGACGACCGAAACTGTCATACTCGTAATAGGTGATAAGGCCCGCCGGGTTGGTTTCACTGGTAAGTCCCAATCCCGGACGATAGGTATAGGTGGAGACCTTCACTATACCAGTGCCAAAGTTCTGGCGGATCTTGTTAATCTCATCCCTAAGCTGCTGGTCGGATACCGGGCTATTCAGTACGCTCATGTTTACCAGCGCCGCCACAGCAGCATAAGTACTACCAACAATTTTGGCTACCGGGTATTCATTATTATATCCCCATAAAAACACTTCACGCATATCTCCTGTTTTCGCCTGCTCCAGAATATCACCACGATTATCATAGCTATAATAGCTGAGACGTTCTTCCAACGGGCCTTGCTGCAATTGAAAGAATATACGTTCAGGCTTAACGATGTTACTTCCCCAGTTTCTGTAATGAGATACCTTCCGGGTCAGTAACGTGGTTTCATTATACTTTTCTTCTGTTAAAACCGGATCGAGAATATTATTGTTGATCAGGTCATTGACAGCTGCTGCTGCAGTGGCCGGCAACGTAGCACGATCAACATCCTGAGGGTACTTGCTCACTGTCACTTCTTTCTCGTCCCTGCTATTGACGGTTTCCTTCCTTGTTGGCAGCAGGTGTGAAAGATTCCCATAGGAATACGATTCACTAGTGGTTACACCATTACCTCCATTACTGTCAAATACAGTAGTGGTGATACCATTGACAAATACCCATTTGCAAAAGATAAGATGCTTCTTTACATCAAAGGCCTGGAATTCACTGTAAGCAGGAGGGTTTGATTTACATTTAGGATCATATTTCTTGTAAACAGTATAACCACTGTACAATTCGGACAACCTGGGATCTTCGTAATAACTGGTAACTATTTTTTTAACCGAAACATTCGTATTTCCGTTCCTGATAAATGCATGCTGAAGCGTCTCCTTCCCATTCATGTATCCGCTGTTGGTTAAAGGTGAGCTTATCAGATCATTACCCATCTTCAACTCTCCCGGAACATCAGGAGATACTATAAACTGGTGCTCTATACCTCCGCCCTCAAAGTTTTCCCCAAATGATTCAATCACGCTGCTGTAGCTGATATTGGTACCAGAATATAAATATTGGTTAACAAGTGAGTTGGATGATAACTGCACATACTCGCAAAGCCCCGTACATTGTATACCGCAATCTATCCCAGCAGTGTATTTATTAGTATATATGGGAGAAAACAAATAGTTACCGCTGGACCGTGTAAGATCCGCCAGCTTTGCATAAAAGAATTTCTTCACTTTGGTCTTCTTAACCACAGGATCCACAGTCAGTACTTTATCCAGCACAACGCCTCCGGTAGGCTTGTTATACCTGATAGTATCATTATTAGGTATCTGGTAATGCAAAACAATCTGGCCATTTGCATTCTCACCATAAGAAGTTATCTTGAGTATGTATTTCGTATTGGGATACAACCAAACATATTCTGTCCGGGTAGGATTGTCATGGTTCATTGTCTCATAGAATATTTCCTTATTATCAGAAAGCCTGATCAAGCTCACCAATGATTGTTTATGAAAGTCTTCGTCATCAGGATTACCTCCAAAAAAGTAACTGGCTCCCACTAACGCACTCTGCAGCGACTCTATCAAGATAGTATCAGAATACTTAGTAATAGGCATACTAAAATCATACCCTGCTGTTGCCGCACTTTCTGTCACATTCCTTGGCGCGCCTTTTTCTTCTGTATACACAGTAACTCCTGTATAAACAAGTGAGTCATATCCGCTGCTGGGATAAGTTATCTTAGTGAGCATCCCCCTTCTCGCCTCATAATCATTGGGCTCACGATTCGCATTAGCCTGGGGAAACAAATTCTTATAGTCTGCCTCCTTGGGGGATGGCAGGAACTGACTATTCCCTGCACCATTACTATACCCGAAATGATCCTGCGAAAACGAAAGACGCGATGGCATCCCATTAATATCATCATACTGAAAGTTATGTTTCAACTCCGTCGTCTGCTGCTTATCAAATTCAGATAGCTGCGTAAGAAAGGGTCTTACACGCAATGTAACGTCTTCCTGGCTGTACGAATTTGATGCAGGTACATCTGAAACAGTATACCTGAACTTGAAACTCTTAAATGGTACTTTGGCATCTTCCGGCAGGTAAATCAGTACGCTATCCTGCAGAAAGTCATAAGGCAAATCACGTCTGCCGGTATAAGTAAACCTGATCTGTACTTTGTTAGAAGATTTTATATCAGTAAGGTAAATACTGTTTACAGTTGCCATCGACTTACATTCGCCCGAAGGCATATCAGGGCAGCGCCCATTCGGACAGGGGTTAGAAAGCACTAGCCTACCGAATGCGGTCTGGGACACACCCGTTGCGTAACTATATGGCAGAATTGTTTGGTATGAGAACATTACAGAATCTCCAGCAGGATGCTTTATTTTACTCAGATACCAACCGGTTGTAACAAAATCATTGTAATTTTTTGCGCATGATTCTGTTCCTATTGAGTTATTCTTAGATGATTCGGTGGCATTGAAATCTCCAAAAGAATAAGTAGTACCATTAGGCTCCGTAATTCTAAAAGTGCCGGATAACCATTCTATTTTGAGGCTCGACTTCTGCAACTGCACCACACTCGTTCCGTTCAAAATGAATTTTCCGTGATGACCATTGAAATTATAAGAGAAAATGTCTGGGGAAATATCCAGCCCGTCATTATTTGTATTGCTGGCTGCATCCAGATAATTGAGCAATTCCTTATTCAGCTGGGTAAAGTCATTAGGAATATTAAGCTTAGTGCTTTTCTCATCCGGATCGTCATTGACAATACGCGATATAACACCACCGCCATTCAACACCCACGTCATCCCAGTCCGGGAGGCTATTTCGTCCACCCTGATACCGTTTGATGCATAATTTAATTCCAGTGGCACCAAAATATTCTTGGTAGCCAATGTATACAACGGTACCGTTATCTGGGGTGTTCCCGTAGACAAGCCTACATTAATACCGTCATATTTAGTCATTGCAAATGTTTGCGGGGAAGGAGGAAGTACTTCGGGCAATTTAGTTGCATCGTGCTGGGCTGTTGCTTTAACTGAGAAAAAAATAATCAGGTATAGCGTTACTGAGATAATTAAGATATGCCTTCTCATTACGAAAAATAGGTATTTCGGGTTTACTGAATGATAAAATGGCTATAATACAAATAGTATATAGATTTAATAGACTAATAAAGGTAATAAAACAAAAATTATTAACTTAATAAAAAGAGCATAAACTAATCAGGATACTTTTAACAATCTGTGTGTTCTGTATCAAATAGCCATTGGATTATTGCACTTGATATATACATTGTGTACCATGAGATGAAAATTTCAATTTTCTGGATACATGGTTTTGCTTTCTTTTCAAGAAGAAATATGACAGCCTTATTGCCGGCTGTCAATTAAATCCCCAGTAGCAAATCCTCATGTAAGGCAGAGTCACAATAATGTATTTGTTATCCCCAATTTATCATGACAGTCCTGAGATTCTTGTAGCATTTAACATTCCTGTAACATAGGATATTTATATTTATAGCCGGAAAACACATCAACCCGGAACTATGTCTGATGGTACTCCTAAAGCCCTCTTCGAAAAAATATTTGAGGCGAACAATGCAAAGATCTACCGGTTTGCGTACAAACTGACAGAAGACGCAGCCAGGGCGCAGGAGATTACACAGCAATGCTTTGTGCGCCTATGGGAGAACATGCACCTTGTAAAAGAGGGGCAGGATGTATTCCCTTTATTGTTTGTTTACGTCAAACACCTGGTGATTGACGAAACCCGTAAGCTATACCGCGAAAAGAAGGCGTTGTCACAAGCAGCAGCAGCAAAGCAATCCGAAGCAGACACCAGTGGTGAAAGAGATTTAATGCAGAAAGAGTTCCGTGCCAACCTGATGAAAGTAGTGGAGAGGATGCCGGAACAACGTCGTCATGTGTATGAACTAAGCCGCCACTATGGCTGCAGCCACAAAGAGATTGCCCTTCGGCTGTCTATCTCGCCCGCTACCGTGAAAAATCATCTGAATATAGCCCTGCAGTTCATCCGCCGTGAGCTGTTGATGCATTATGATACCGATGCCAAATAATGTAATTTACATTCTACTGAAAAATCATCCGTCTTATGCGATACCCTGCCATATTGTTTTTTCTTTCTGCTATTATATTCGCATCTTCCTGCAGCAAAAAAGATGATACACCACCAACGCCCACGGGGCCTGTTACACAACAGGAGATCAACAACTGGGTAATGGACAGTATGCGCATCTTCTACCTATGGAACAACCAGCTACCCAACCGCCCTGATAACTCTCTCGAAACCAGGACCTTCTTCAATACGATCAAAAGTGGTGAAGATAAATTCTCCATGATCTACAACCCTAATGATCCTTCCACCATAGAGAATGATGTGCTTTACAAATTCGGCCTCGACTTCAGCATCGTCAACTGGACATCGGCGCCCGGAAGCAGCGTTATAGGTGTGGTAAAAGTGGTTGCACCCAACTCTCCGGCAGCAAATGCAGGATTTAAGAGAGGGAATTATTTCACCCGCATCAATGGCACCGTACTCACTTCAGCTAATGCGGTACAACTCAGTGAGCAACTGAAAAAGGCGGCCAGTGGCAGCATCACGAAAGCGATTGTCAATAGCGGTACTGTCACAGAAGATACCACCATCACTTTACAGGAGGGGTACGTGAGTGAGAATCCATTGTACATGACGAATGTGTTTCAGCAAGGAGCGAAAAAAGCCGGCTACATTTTCTACAATGCTTTCACAGACAGGTATAATAATTATGTGCTGACAGCCTTCCAGGAATTTAAAAGTAAAAATGTTACAGACCTGATCATTGACATGCGCTATAACGTAGGAGGTAGCCTCGCAGCAGCCGCCATGATGACCATTCTTACGGCGCCTAATATCAATGCACAAAGTCCCTTTGTAAAATATACAGACAACAGGGGATCATCCCGCATAATTGATTTCAGCACGGCGCTGGCCTATCCTGAAAGCGGCGGGCCGATCAACTTTAACAACCTCTCTTCCGGCAGGCTGATGCTGCCGCGTGTGTATATCATTTCCGGCCGGCAAACCATTTCCGCAGCGGAAGTACTTATCAATAACCTGAAGCCATACGCACAGGTGGTACAGATAGGCCAGACCACTGCAGGCAAAGACAAGGGCGCGATTATCATCAAAGACATGCGCACACCGCAGCGTATTCCATGGATACTACTACCACTCACTTATCGTCTTTCAAATGCCAATGGCGACGGCAATTATACACAGGGCATTTCACCGCAATACACGATAGATGAAATGAGTGCCCAGCCGCTGCAGGAGATCGGCAGCAGTCAGGATCCACTGATAGCCAAAGCCCTGGCTCTTATCTCCGGCAATGGCAGGGCAATACCAGAAACAAATACTACCACCAACACAATCTATGATTCACGCATGGGTATAGCCAATACCAGCGTAGTAATACTTCCAAGAACAGATATGATAAAATGAAAAGGGGCTAACAACAATGATGTGGTTAACAAAAGACTTTGTTATTAGTAATCACTAATCCTCATAGTCTTTAATGTACTGCTTCGTTCAAATTTCAAGTAAAATGCATATTGTAGACACAATACGCAGGATTAAAGATTTATGTAAAACGAGGAGAATGATTCGAAATAAAACAGGGTTCTCTGAATTACTTTATCTTAAAATAATTTAACGCAGGCCAGCTGTTTTCAGTGCATGCTTCTTCACAGGTAGTTCTCGCAGGATAACATTGCCGGTAACCGTTTTACGCCCCGTTCCAAGCAATAGCAATCCCCCCTTAAATCCGTTGCCAGTGGCAGGATAATAGTCAATATTCAAATGTTTGATAACGCCCGAGCTGTCGTTGGACGCGTTGCCGCCATAGGCCAGGTTGCTTGAAGACAATGCCTCCGGGTTGTCTGCCATCAGTTCCTTTTTTTCCACAGGCGCTTTTCCCAACACAATAATACCGCTGGCGCCATTGTTCACAGAGCTGTCAGTTATAATGCGTACCGGCAGGGTGGCAGTGCCGGCAGCGTAGATGCGTGCTCCCCGGGTAATGATCAATCCACCGCTATGGCGGCCGTTATCCTTATCAATAGCAGTAGGCAGGATCCTTATCACTGCGCCGGCTTCCATACGCAGTGTAGCCTCGTTAGCTACATACACCCAACCATCAATATACCAGGGATGATTAGCTGTAAGCAACGTATTAGAGGCTATCACATGACGTATAGTATCAGCGGCAGGGACAATCTCCATTTTTATATCTGGGATGGATGAAACCGAAAGTGCATCATGCTTCGTGCACCCCGAAGAAATTACAGCCAGGCTGCTTAGCCCGTACAGTATGTACGGTGCAAAACGGGTTATATATTTTCCTGTGGGGCGCATAGTAATGATCAGAGTTCTACCGAATTAATATTGGTAATAGAGCCATTATTATCATCTGAAACACTGGTGATAAGATACTTACCCGCATAACTCTGATCTATTCCCAATACAAAGAATTCAGAGCCGTCAGGCTGAGGCACCACTTCGCCAGTAGCAGGGTCAATAATTTTGGCTGCATAAGTGATCCCATTACCGCTTTCATCCTGTACCCTGAACTTCAGTATCTGTGAGCTTAACTTTCCACGCTCCCAGCCTTTCAGCACAATTGGAGATTCCACCAGTTCGCCGGTAGCAGGATCCGAATAGATGAATTTCAGATCGTATTTATCTTTGGGATAGAAAGTAGCACTAAGCTTGTTAGAGAGCTGAACAAAGAGAGAATCAGGAGCTACCTTGGTACCTTCTCCGCTTACAAATCCTTTCAATCCTAATTCCTGGCTGTAGGCAAATTTGAAATCCTGCGCTGCATTAGGCAGAATGGTAATAAGTGTATCCGCCAGCAGTTCATTTTTAACAGCATCATAAGCAGCTAGTTTGGCCTTAATACCGGCTTGCAATACAAAATGGCTGCCGGTTCCCACGGTACTGATAGTATCCAGTTGCTTATTGTCAAAATAAATCATGACTTTCGGCGTGTTAGGCAGATTCAATAACGAAACATTCACTTTACCGAAATAGTGTTCTTCAGGCAGATCGCCTTTGCGGCAGGAAACAACAACTACGGCAACAAAGAAAAAGAGTGTGATACGTTTGATAAACAGATGCATATTTATTGATTAATGATTAATAAGAAAAAGCTGTCATTACAATATTGCCCATCCGTTTGCCCATGTTGTATTCCCAATAGGGAAAGCACCAGCTGCCCTTGCAGGTGAAATTGGACCCGGAACAAAATTGCTGAAAGACAAGCGACTGAATGGATTGGTCAACATAATAGTTGCATTCGGGTTGTTGCCAACAAATCCCATATTGCCCTGCGCCTGAAATCCTGTTTCTGGGGGATAATAGAGGTAGGGCGACAGATAAGCATGAGTATAGTTTTTATTTAATATAGATATACCTGAAAAGTATAATCCATAAGTACCCGAACTCGTTCCTGTACTGTGCAGGGCTATTCCGCGATTATAACCCATGAAAATAGAATTGGTGATAGTAAACCGCGCGCCATTCCTGATCTGCGCAGCAGCAACGTAGGTGCCAACACCGGAAGGCAGGCCATTGGTAATAGACGCTGCAGCTGCACTTGGCAACCCTATGATAGTAACAAAATTATAGGTTGGTTTGGTGTAAGGAGTATCCGCATTGCTGCCATTATCACTTTCAATTCCTTTGGAACCGCTTTTGTCTGCACGGGAAGTATCTGCAAGCCCCAGCGCATAAGTGATGGTTCCTGTGTAACCTTTGTCAGTATCGAACATATCGTCAAGAGGATCAACAGCAATCAGATGATAAGCATTTACAGTGCCACCAAAAAATTCAAAGGCGTCGTCTTTTGCTTTATATACTTCAATATAATCGAGAATAGTACCATTACCTACACCAGCCAGTGTAAGACCATTTATCTCATTGTCCAGAGATAATTCGTATCCGGCATATTCAATTCTTACATACTTGAGAGCGCCAGAACTATCATTAACGACTTTATTCTGCACTCCGCCATAGCTCACATTAACCGGAGCTCCTGAAGGGATGCCCTCAACCTGTACTGAAGTAAATAAGTTAGTGGGAGCTCTGCCAATTATCACTATGCCAGCCCAATCTCCGGATGTGGGGTTAGATTCATTAGACGAAAACACAATAGGATTTGACACAGTGCCCACCGCGTTTATTTTCGCTCCCGCAGTAATGATCAGCCCACCACCAGGAACAGCGAAGTTGGCACTTTTAATACCACCTATCCAACCGCCTTCTGCAATGGTTAACGTTGCATTATTGGAAACATACACCAAACCACTGAGCAGATAATTTTTGGTATTGCCTAAAGCAAGATTAGTAGTGATAACACCGGAGATAGTGCTGTCTGGCCTGGGAGGCTTCCCGGCCATTAAAGACCGGTTTTTATTTACAATTTCTTTATCATTCTTCTTACAGGAAACGAAAAATATTCCAATAAGAATCACCGGTAATAAAAAACTGTATGTTAATATATTCCTTCTCATGGATATTATTTTAAACGTTTAAAGTATTGTCCAGCCGTTGGCCCATGTGGTGTTCCCCGTAGGAAAAGCTCCAATAGCTTTGACGGGCGACAGAGACTGTGGGACGTAATTACGAATAGCACGCGTCGCCAAAAACGGGGCAGCCAATAGGATGCTAGCATTCGGGTTTGCATTAACATATGCTTTGTTGGTAATACCTAGTGGACTAATCTGGGAGTAAGTACTGTACTCCTCTTTATCATAGGCATATACATAAGCATGTACATAGTTATTTGTCAACGTAGAAGTACCAGCCAGATACTTAGAGTATGTGTTAGGTACACCACCAGGCAGTGCAATATCCTGAGAAATACCATAATTGAAACCAAGGAAGATAGAGTTATTGATAGTAAATTCAGCATTTCGCCTCAGGTGTGCAGCGCGACCGTATTTACCGGTACCAGAAGGTTGACCGTTGGTGATAGACGCAGCCGCGGCATTAGGCTGACCTATTATTGTAAGGTTGTAATAAGTTGGATGTGTATATGGGATGGCGGGCTGTCCCTGGTAGTTGTTATCGCTTTCGAGGCCATTAGATTGGCTCTTATCTGCACGGTTAAGATCTGATAAGCCTAAGGCATAAGCGATGGTACCTGTATATCCATTATCAGTATCAAACATATCATCCAGCGGATCTACTGCCACCAGATGGGAAGCATTCACCGTCCCTCCAAAAAATTCAAATGCATCGTCCTTTGCTTTATATACTTCAATATAATCGAGAATAGTACCATTACCAACACCAGCCAGTGTAAGACCATTTATTTCGTTGTCCACAGATAATTCGTATCCAGCATATTCAATTCTCACATATTTCAGTATGCCGGAATTATCGTTAGGGGTATTATGCTGTGGGCCTCCGTAAGTAATGTCAGCAGGCACAAATCTATTATCTATTCCTTCTACAGGAACAGCTGCATAATGATTGGTTGGGGCATTCCCAATCAGAATAATACCCGCCCAGTCGCCTGATGCAGGATTAGGTTCATTGGAGGAGAATATAATGGGATCAACAGCAGTACCAACGGCATTAATTTTGGATCCGCGGGTAATAACCAGGCCTCCACCTGGCAATTCAACATATTGACTTTTAATACCTCCTATCCAGGTACCTGGCTGGATGGTTAACGTAGCATTATTGGTAACATACACCAACCCGGCGAGCAGGTAGTTGTTAGTATTACTTAATACCAGGTCACTGGTTATAACCCCGGAGATAGTAATCTCAGGCTTTGCAGGCTTTCCTGCAATCACGGATCGGTGAGCATTGGCAATATCCTTATTACTTTTCTTACAGGATATACCTACTATGCTTATCAGTATTACCGGCAACAGAAAATTGGTTATAAATATATTTCTT
Organism: Chitinophaga sp.; assembly: GCF_035538455.1. Taxonomy (GTDB): domain Bacteria; phylum Bacteroidota; class Bacteroidia; order Chitinophagales; family Chitinophagaceae; genus Chitinophaga. The sequence continues at coordinate 23,600 of NZ_DATLKJ010000048.1, read as the reverse complement.
CTCACGGAAAAGTATTTTCTGAGTCTTAAACAAACGAATGAAATGAGGGAAAACAACGTATAGAGGAATAATCCTCTATACGTTGCAAATAAGAAGGCTTACAGTATTGTCCAGCCATTAGCCCATGTAGTGTTTCCAGTAGGGAAAGCACCGGCATTTTTAGCAGGAGACAGAGACTGAGGAATGTAGTTACCGATAACACGTGTAGCAGCAAACGGAGCACTCAGCAAGATGCTGGCATTGGGGTTTGTGCTAACATACGCTTTGTTGGTAGTACCCAGCGGAGTAATCGCGAAGTGGTTGCTATTACCCTCTTTATCATATGCATTTATATAAGCATGCACATAGTTAGTTGTCAGGGTAGAAATACCAGACCAATACTTAGATAAAGTGTTAGGTACACCAGGTACACCACCAGGAAGTGTAGTATCCTGAGTGATACCATAATTGAAGCCAAGGAAGATAGAGTTGTTGATGGCAAATTCAGCATTTCTTCTCAGGTGTGCAGCGCGACCGTACTTACCGTTGCCAGAAGGCTGACCGTTAGTGATAGACGCAGCAGCTGCAGTAGGCTGACCAATGATAGTGATGTTGTTGTAAGTAGGATGAGTGTACGGAGTAACATAACCACCAGCGGCGTTGTTATCACTCTCAAAACCGTTTGACTGACTCTTGTCAGCACGATTAGGATCAGAAACACCCAGAGCATAAGAGATAGTACCGCTATAACCGTTATCAGTATCAAACATATCATCCAGCGCATCGATAGCTACCAAGTGAGAAGCATTAACTGTACCACCGAAGAATTCGAAAGCATCATCTTTTGATTTGTACACTTCGATGTAATCCAGAATAGTACCGTTACCAACACCACCCAGTGTCAGACCGTTCAATTCGTTATCAGTTGACAATTCATAACCAGCGTATTCAATTCTTACATATCTGAGGATACCAGAATTGTCGCTAGAGTTGTTGTTAGCAGGACCACCGTAAGTAGCGTCCGCTGGCTCGTTATCAGGAATACCTTCAATTCTTACAGCTGCAGCGTGGTTGGTTGGAGCCTGACCCAGTAATACCACACCGCTCCAGTCACCTGAAACAGGGTTTGCTTCGTTAGAAGAGAATACAATAGGATCGTTAGTACCGTTGGCAAGCAATCCATCAGCAATGATCTTGGAACCGCGGGTAATGATCAAACCACCGCCAGGACCAGTACCTGTAGATTTAATACCGCCGATCCATGTACCATGCTCAATAGTTAAAGTGGCACTGTTGGCAACATAAACCAGACCGCTGAGCAGATAGTTTTTAGTGTTGCTCAGAAACAGGTTGCTGGTGATAACGCCAGTGATAGTGCTGTCTGTTTTGGGAGGTTTACCAGCCAGTACTGAACGCTCATTTACTACATTACCGTTTTCTTTTTTGCAGGAAGTACCTAACATCATGCCGAACGCTGCTGCTGACATGAGGGTTACCGCTAAGGGCTTCTTGTTCATGGGATTCTACTTTTTTAAGTTTAAACAAATGAATAATTGTAATTGCAATACCTGATCAGGATTTATATTCGGTTACGCGTAAAAAGTTTATACTCTACAAAAAAACTACGTCTTGTTGTTAAAATCGGTAACTGACGGTAGCACTATAAGTACGGCCAGGAGTTGCTTTGTAATTCAAATGATCACTTGCACGGTCATACTTCATCTGCGATGTGGTGGGAGCCTTTCCATCCTTCATTGCCTGTTCCTCTTCCTGTGTAAACATATTCCTGTATATCACAGAGTAGCTGCCCAGCAGATTAGAAACATTCAGTCTTATCTCTGCTTTATCTTTGAGCAATCTTACTCCTACCTGGGCATCCAGTGATTGTAACGGTCTCTCCATTAATGACATCCTGTAAACTGCATTAGGCAAAAAGACCCTGTTAGTAACACTGTTATATACAACACTCACAGATAATGGCTTCATATCATAATAGATACCCGCATTGAACATAAAGTTGCTGGCTCCCATTTGTGGCCTTTTTTCTTCTTCACCAACTGTTTCTTTCAGCATTACCTTCTTAGGATTGGACGGATCAAACAATCCAACGTTAGTAGTCATAGGTTTAACCTTTGAATCCAGGTAGGTAAAGTTGCCATACAGGGTAAGGTTACGAACCACAGGCACTTTTGTAAAAGCGAGAGACTTTCTCACTTCTATCTCAACTCCATAGTTTTTAGCAGACTTACTGTTTCTCAATTCAAATTCTCTGAGGAGATCTACCTGGTAGATTTCCATAGGATAAGCGAGATCTTTATAGAAGAATGATGTTGATACAATTTCTCCAGGTCCCGGATACCATTCATAACGCAGATCAACATGCTTGATAGTAGTCGATCTCACAATGCCCGCTGTATAACCACCGCCCAATTCAAAATCATATTCCCTGAAAGAAGACAGCTCTCTTAAATCAGGTCTGATTATACTTTCCGAATAGGCTGCACGCAGGTTCATGGAAGGCGTCAGTGAATACGTGAGATTCGCAGAAGGGAAGAAGCGCCAGTTAGGTTCCCGGTTCATTATATCTGCATAATCAAAATCCTGCCCTGCACTTTTATACTTGGCAAACGCTGAATCCAGTCTGTCATTTACACCATTTAAGTTGTAATATTCTGCTCTGAGGCCCCATACCAGCCTTATTTTATCCCCGATCTTGTTGTCGAGCATAGCATACAAAGCATGCAGGGAAGCCGATTTTCGTTTAAAGTTATCCCCAAACTCGCTGACCTGCATTTGCAGTCCATTCCCTCCCGTAAATGCCTGTGAAAGCGGCACATAATTTCCTTTGGGATCAATCCTGGAAGTTGTATTCACAACATAAAACAACCTGTCTTTATTCCACCCCGCATATCCGCCTTTGAATGTATTATCAAAATTTACCTTGCCTGCATTAAACTTAAATGGTACAGATACCGAAACATCCCAGTTGTAATTATTCTCCAGTGCACGGCTCCACCATCTCAGCGCACCTTCAGAGAACTTGCTGATGGCATTGGAAATATTGTAATCATTTTTCTCAGCACCTTCAACCTGTTTATAGTCAGCTAACAGGTAATGATTATCCGGCTTCTGCCTGTCCAGTTTGAGATAACTACCTGTCCATTTCAATTTTATACCATTACGTCCCAGCGAATGCTCTCCTCTCAACTGATTCTGCCACAGTGTGGTTTGCATGGCCAGATCAAAAAGACCAAGCATATTAGGCGAAAGATCATTTGGCCCGTTGCCGAGGATGAACTGTTGGTCAAGCGTTCTCAGGTACATTGATTGAAAGCCTATCCTGCTTTTCTCTGTACGGTAACCTACCCCAAGCAATCCTCCCAGGTTAGTGGTAAATCCATAACGTTGTCCTTTAAACGATGAATTATCCTTATCATCACTGCCTCCTGTCTCTGGAAAACCCTCACGGCCAAGAACCACATCCTGCGTAGCTAATGTATTCCTGTATCCTGCTGATGCCACGATACCCCACTGCCGGCCACCGTCCATACGAAACACATGACCAAAAGAAGCCTGGTAGTTGGGAGAAATAGGCGCTTTGAATTTTGTTACGCCCCAGTTATTACTGAACGCCGAAGGATTCTTTCCTTCAGTGTTATAACGGTTGATAATATCATCCCTGTCTTTCCAGTCAAGCGTACCAAAAAGATACCGGTGCTTTGCTGCACTACCACTGTATTCCTTTCCACTCAGGGGCAGGGACAAAAAATCCTTCCCTACTGTTTTATCGTTATAGCTCACGCCAACAGAAAGATTCAAAAAGTTTTCGGTAGGAATATCAATAGTATTCACCTCTACCAATCCACCGCCAAATTCAGCACTGCGATCAGGCGTAATAGTCTTTACAACAGTGATATTCTCCACCATATTGGAAGGGATAATATCAAAGCTGAAGTTCTTTCTGTTCAGCTCTGTACTGGGCATTACCTGCCCGTTCAGTATAGCCTGGTTATACCGTTCACTCAAACCACGTACTACTACATATTTATTATCCATTGTAGCGAGGCCGCTCACACGTTTCAATACCTCTCCGATGTTCTTGTCGGGTGTACGTGCAATCTGCTCCGCACTGATGCCATCTGTAATGGCAGAGTTATTCTTTTGCAGTGCATACAATCCTTCAATAGAAGCTTTGCGGTAATTGCCGGTAACGGTTACTTCCTTCAGCCTGGAGCCACTGCTTTTCAACACTACATCCAGCGGTGTTATACCTTTATCTTTCACATTCACCTCTGTTACCTTCCGCGATTCAAATGATATAAAGCTGAAAGTAAGTTCGTATACCCCTGGAGCCAGCGCCAGATCATAGGTTCCGTCTACATTGGTAACAGTGCCCTGTCCGCCCTGAACGAGAACCGTTACGCCTGGCAGTGGTTCATTCTTATTGTCTACCACCTTTCCGGTGATGCGTCCATTGCTTCTGCTGGCAGGCTTTTCTGGTGTGCCTTTACGTAGCGCGATGGAGTTATTTTTTGTAAGTTCAATATCAAGAGGAGCATTATTATCAATATAGTTCAGCACATCGCCGAGCGGTGTGCCCGGAAACTTCACATCGTGCAATGCACACTGCTGCAGATATTCCGGATCATAGATGAAGGTATAGCTGGTTTGTTGTTGCAATACTTTCACAACAGCGGCTGCATTGGTATTTACCATCTGCACTTGCACTCTGTCGCTGAGAGATCTGTAGGACTGTGCCCTGAGAAACAGCGGTGACAGGCCAGACAAAAGAACTAACAGGATCACGACTTTACATGACATACTTCTTCCTGTACAAAATCTGTTTGTAGATTTTTGCATAAGGTTGTACTTTATTTTTTTATTGATTTAAGTTGAATACCTATCCGAAAGATCTCCGGTGAAAGGCGTCTTACATTTGTGTTTCTTCGCATAATTCCTGCCCGGCCTCTACAGTGTTGATATTACAGTCGGACAGAAAGGTTAATGAACGTTTTTCTTTTTCACCAGGTAGGCCTTATCACCTGTACGCGTACAAGTGAAATTATGCACATACTCCAGTGTTGACAGTATCTGATCTAGTGACAAGTCTGACCTGAACTCGCCGGTAACCCTTTTTCTGGCCAGGGAAGCGTCTTCCAGTAGAATAGTGCATCCCCATCGGCTCTGCAACTTGGCAAAAACGTCTTCCAGTGTAGTTCGGTCAAATACAATTTTCCCTGCTTTCCAGTCAAGAATGGTGGTTTTATTGAATTGCTGAACAACCGGTAACTGGCCTTTTCTGTATGCCAGCATTTGGCCCGGTGTCAGTATCTGTCTAAACGGGTGTATATCTGATTCCACGCTCACTGCCACTTTACCTGATACCAGGCTTACCTCTATGCCGCCATCTGCCCTGTTACCCGTAGCAATGTTGAACTCAGTACCCAGCACCGTAGTTGTCAACAGACCCGTATGTACCAGAAAAGGTTTGGTCTCATCCTTCATCACTTTGAAATACCCTTCTCCATTGAGCCACAGCTCACGATTCTGTTGGTTATAGCTGTAATTGTATATTACCGCGGCATGCGCATTCAGCCATACCTCTGAACCATCAGGCATGGTAAACAACTGTACTTTATTACCCGCATTGTACAATGTATCTGACTTGATCATTGCTACCTGACTGGTACCGTTCTTCTGTGTCTGCCAGAACCAGGTAGCCAGCCCCACAATACTGATCACCGCTGCGGCAGCACTATACCAGTGCTTCATGGTGATAACCCGTTGTTTCTTCTGAGGGGTCTGCTCAGGAACGGCATCTATTGTTGTTGTAACCTCCTGCCAGCTATCCATAAGATAGCTATCCAGTTCTTCAGTTTCCGGGCGTGAAAGATATGCCTCCACCAGCTCCTGCTCAGCGTCAGTACATCTTCCCTTGAAATATTTTTCCAGTAACTGTTTATCTATGCTCATAATAGTAACCTTAACCGTTTCCCTTTCGCAGACATGCTTTAAGGGCATCAAACAATAAGAGTACGTTTCAGAAGAGAAGTATTCCCAAGCGATTTTTTGAGTTAACAATTTGGTAATAATAGGAGAGTCAGACAAAAAAAATCAGCTTTGAAAACTATGCCGTTAAAGGCAGTCTTCAAAGCTGATAATATACTTTCGCCAAAGGCTATACGTCAGCTGGCTGTTATTTTGAACCTTTTCTGCGCTGGTAATCTTCAAATGATTGCTTGATATACAGCAACAGGTCATATTCAGAGGCATCGTTCAGGAACTGGTATCCCGGCCTGTATTTATACATGAAAGAATCCAGCTCAGGGCTTTGCAGTTTCGTCATTTTTCCGACCAGCTCCGGCGAATATCTGTAGTCAATATACTTTTCCTTCTCCCAGTACAGAAGCTGCTCGTGAAACTGTTCCTTGCGTTTGCGGGCCTTACTTGGCACAAGATAACTAAGTGCAGTAATCGGATTGGCTGGCAACGTCTTAAGAACGTCCATTGCTCCTGGTTTGTGATAATTGAAGTAACGCCCGTACTCATCGCGCATGGCCAGCGAGTCCTTTCGGTAATTGCTTCCTTTTACATTAACCCCCTGCAGCTCGAACAATCTTTTCGGAAGATAAACATCCAGGGAAGAAGACATTCCCGGCGCCACAATCTGTTTGGATGCATAGCTGAGCATCGAAAACTCAAGTGTATCACCAGGCATCGCCTCAATATAATAACGACCGCTTTCATTACTGAGCGTACCGGTCATCGTTCGCTTATTGACAATGGAAACAAATGGCAACCCCGTTTTCGTTTCCTGATCTGCTACCATACCAGATAACCTTACCTGGGCAACAGTGTCTTGCAGGTGAATAAAAAAGAATAAAAACAGTGCCCCTATATATGCTGTAAAACGAATCATGAAAATACTAATCCTTCAAATTTAATGTTCCCCCCGCAAATGAAAAGTTAAAAAAGCGGAGATATGACAGTGCCCAAATACAAAAATATTAATAATCAGGCTTATAAATAGCTTATTTTTACTTCAATTCACTATTATCATGCCACAGAAGATTATTTTCGCTACTCAGCACTATCAATATCTCAAAGATCGTATCCTCACACTCATCAACAACCGGTGGGAAAATGGCCAACTCGAGATCCGTGATTTCCCCGATGGCGAACACTATCACCGCATCCTCAGCGACGTAAGCAACAAAGAAGTAATACTGATCGGAGGCACCATCGACGACAAAGAAACGCTTGAACTCTATGACCTCGCCAGTGGCAGTATACAGCTGGGTGCGCTTTCTGTGGATATAGTAATTCCCTATTTCGGATATTCAACGATGGAAAGAGCAGTGAAATACGGAGAAATCGTCAAAGCCAAAACCCGCGCTGTACTGTTTTCCTCATTACCCAATACCTCCCGCGGCAATAGAATCATAATGATAGATCTGCATGTGGATGGCATCACCTGGTATTTTGAAAGCGGTATCAGGCCCACACACCTGTATGCAAAGGACTTTGTGAAAGAGGCCGCTGTTGAGTTGGCAAATGGGCAGCCCTTTGTACTGGCCAGCACAGATGCCGGCCGCGCCAAATGGGTGGAATCCCTGGCCAACGACCTCCACGTGCCCGCCGCTTTCGTTTTCAAAAAACGGCTCTCTGGTGAAGAAACAGCCATCACAGCCATCAGCGCAGATGTAAATGATAAAACCGTCATCATCTACGATGACATGATCCGTACCGGCGGCTCCCTTATCCATGCGGCAGAAGCATACCGCGATGCGGGCGCCAGGGAAATATGTGTAATCACCACACACGGCATCTTTGCCGGCAACGGCTTTCAACGTATCAAAAAAAGTGGCCTATTCGGACGTGTGATCTGTACCGATACACACCCCAACGCCCTACTGATAGAAGATGACCTGCTGCGCGTGAAATCTGTTGACAAGCTGATTGTGGAATCTCTTACCACGGCAAAACCTGTATAACCGGTTACAGCCTGTTGGCAGACTATTTGTGCTCTTCCAAATGATGTCGGGTACATGCAGTCACATAGTGATCCAGGCTGCGAATCGCATTGATAAGGGTATCGTACCTTTGTGCCTCATTACAAATTACAGCACATGCTTGATTTTCGTATAATCGAATACGGTAGTTGTGACTACCACGAGATGGTAAAACTCAGGGATGAAGTACTGCGAAAACCACTGGGATTAACATTTTCAGAAGAATACCTGCAACAGGAGATAAATGATATTCTCATTGGTGCTTTCCACAAAGATGAAGACAATAATACCTTTCTGGCTGGCTGCTGTATACTCTCGCCATTTAGTGAAGATACAGTGCAGCTGCGGCAGATGGCCGTATCACCTGCACTCCAGGGCAAGGGCGTAGGCCGCGATATAATTCTGTTCGCCGAAAAGAGCGCCACTGAAAACGGCTTTCATATACTCATGATGCATGCCCGCAAAACAGCTGCAGGCTTCTATGAAAAACTAGGCTACGAAACCGATGGGGAAGAATTTACAGAAGTGGGAATTCCCCACTACGAAATGCGGAAAAGACTGTGATTCCTTTTGATCTATGGGATTCTCCTGATTGAGCCATTGTGATGATATTATACTGTAGCGTATGTTGATGATATACTTATCTTGATTAACAACTTCCGTTCATCATCATAATCCTGCAAATCAAAAGAATCTCAGTTCAAAATCAAAAAAGAATCTCAGTCAGGTCATTGTATAACGCCTTTTGATTGTATTGTTATATTGATATGAGCAGTATGACAATAGACAGGATAAGAATACTGTCAAAAAAATTTGTAACCAAATCAAGATTTATAAGATGAGAAGCCATGTACTAGCCTGGTCGGGGCTGTGCTATGCACTTTTCTGCTATACCTCCGGCAGCGCATACACAAAACCCGAAGGGTATCTCACCATGCATCAGCAACCTGCAGATACCACCGTTCCGGTAGTCATTAAACCCGCTGCTGCCGATACTACTATCAAACAGAAGCCCAGGCAGGATACTGCCGCCAAACCGCAGCAGGATACTGCAAAACCTGTAAAAGACACTACTACCAAACCCACCAGGGATAGTGCCGCCAAACCCAGCAAGGACACAGGTTTGATCCTTCCGCCTGATGACGCTACTGTTAAAAAAGAGATCGGTAAGTTCTCACTCAATGGTATGGTTAAAGACGATAAGGGCACACCTATTCCAGGCGCAATAGTGAAGAACAAAACAGCCAAACTGAACGCGGTAAGTGATCCTGACGGTAAATTCACCATCAAGGCAGGTATCAACGATACCCTGCTGATCACATCCCCCACATTTGCTGAACAAACCATTCCCATCGCAAAGAGGGAACCACTCGCTGTTACCCTCACGCCTGTAAACGCCAATAAAAAAGTTTTGGGAGAAGTAGTAGTGACTGCGCTCGGTATCAAGAAAAACCCACGCTCTGTCGGCTTCGCCATGCAGGAAGTAAGTGGAAGTGCAGTACAGGAAGCAAAGGAAGTAAACTTCGTGAATGCGCTGAGTGGTAAGGTACCCGGCCTGCAGGTCAATACCAACACCGGTTCTATGGGAGGTTCCAGCAAGATCACCATACGCGGTGTAAAGTCTATCCTCGGTGATAACAATGCTTTCTTCGTACTGGATGGCGTCCCAATGATGAACAATAACACCAACCAGGGCGGACAGCTCAATGGCGGCGGTGGCTATGATTTCGGCAGCCCCCTGCAGGACATCAACCCGGAAGATATAGAAAACATCTCCGTACTGAAAGGTGCTGCTGCTACTGCCTTGTATGGCAGCCGTGGCGCCAACGGTGTGCTCCTGATCACCACTAAAAAGCGTCCTGAGAGTGAAAAAGGATTAGGCGTGACCTACAGCCTCAATGCCCAGATAGATCAGGTATCCATACTGCCCAAATACCAGAACATGTATGGCGGCGGCAGCGGTGGCAGATTCGATACGCTTTATTACAAAGATCATCCTGAAGCTTTCCTTAATGAACAAAGCGCTACTTACGACGACAACAACGGCAAAGGACGCTATGACCTGATGCCGCAATATTATGAAGATGCTTCCTGGGGCCCGAAACTGGATGGCCGTATGGTACGTCCATACTGGTCATGGGACAAAAACAAAAACAATCCTTTCTTCGGTAAAACAGCGCCGTGGTCGGCACATCCAAACAACGTAAAAGATTTCTACCGCACAGGATTTACACTTACCAATAATATCGCAGTGGGCGGTAACAATGATAAAGGCGGCTTCCGCCTGTCTTATGGCAACATGACTCAAACCTTTATCCTGCCCAATTCCTCGATGAACCGCAACAACCTGTCGTTTAATGGTAATTACCAGCTTACCAAAGGCGTTACGGCTTCCGCATCCATGAATTACAGCGCTTTACGCGCCAAAGCGCGTCCGGGTACAGGTTTCACAGGACCTAATCCTACACTGCAGTTTACCATGTATGGTCAGCGCCAGTTGGATCTGGAAATGGAAAAACGCTATCAGTATGCAGATGGTTCGCAGATCACCTGGAACCGTAAGGCATGGAACGACCCTTCTCCCGTATCCAGCAACGGCCCATACTGGAACCGCTATATGGATTATGAAACAGATGGCCGCAACCGCCTCTTCGGTAATGTGGGAATAGATATTGAAGCCAATAAATGGCTTTCCTTCTCCGGCCGTGTATTTATGGACGATTATAATACCCTGGAAGAAGAAAGAACCGCGAAAGACTATTTCGTAGGCGGATATATCAAACGCATCCGCACTTCCCGCGAAATGAACTACCAGGTAACTGCAGATATCAAAAAGAATTTCGGGAAAGACTTCCTCCTTAATGCTACCCTGGGCGGTAACATCATGCATCGCAAATGGACTACCACCGGCGGCAGTACAGTCGGCGGCCTCACCACAAAGGGAGTGTACAATCTTGGTAACTCTGTACAGGTAGCATCTCCCATTGACGAACTGTACGAAAAACAAATCAACTCCGCATTTGCTACCGCCAATCTGGGGTATAAGAACATGCTGTTCCTTGACCTCACCGGCAGAAGCGATTGGAGCTCCACACTGGCACGGGGTAATAACCAGTACTTCTACCCCTCAGCTTCCCTCTCTTTTGTGTTTTCCGACCTGCTGAAAGAATGGAAATGGCTGACATTTGGTAAACTGAGAGGTAGTATGGCCGCGGTAGGTAACGATGCTGATGCTTACAGCCTTTACAATACCTACGATTTTGTGCCGCCATTCGGTAACTACCCGCTGTCACAGTTCAGTCCCGTTCAGTTCAATGCAAACCTGAAACCGGAACGTACCACAGAATATGAAACCGGCGTAGAACTGAAATTCCTGGATAATCGTATAGGCCTCGACTTTACCTACTACAACCGCACCACCAAAAACCAGATCATCACACTCCAGATACCAGCTGCTACCGGATTTATCGGCGCTTATGTAAATGGAGGAAGCGTACAGAACCAGGGCATTGAAATAGGACTCAACCTGAATCCCATCCGCCTGAAAAACGGCTTCCGCTGGGATATCAATGCCAACGTAGCGCGCAACAGGAACAAACTCCTGAATATGGATGTGGCGCAATACAATACATCGTTGCCCATTCTCACCATCGGTAGCGACCGCCGTACCCAGAAAGTATCTGTAGTGGCTGCTGTAGGCGAACCGCTGGGAACAATCCGTGGTACTGACTATACTTACCTTAACGGACAAAAGCTGGTGGACGATCGCGGCTTCTACGTGCCCAGCCCGATACAGAATATCGGAAACGCCTATCCGGACTATGTAGGCGGTGTTACCAACTCCTTTACGTATAAAGGTATATACCTGTCAGCACTGGTAGATTTTCAGAAAGGCGGAAGTTTCTTCTCCTACACTAACCTGTACGGCGAAAAATCAGGTCTGTTGGAAAGCACAGTGGCCAACGGTATCCGCGAGAATGGCATTGTGGTTCCCGGTGTTACCGCAGATGGCAAACCCAATACAAAAGTCATCTCTGCACAGGATAACTTTAACTTCAATGGCGGTAACGTCATTAGTAAAGCGAACCTGTATGATGCGAGTTATATATACCTGAGAGAAGTGAAACTAGGGTATAACCTGCCCGAATCATGGTATAAAAAGATTCACGCACAGGGCGCCAGGCTTTCGCTCTATGGTCGTAACCTGTGGCTGATCAAGTCCAATGCGCCGAATGTGGATCCATCCAACATTCTCAATTCAGCCTCCAATATCCAGGGTATTGAAGGAGGTGCATTGCCTTCACTCCGCTCATATGGCCTGAATCTGAATGTATCATTCTAAAACTTGTGAAGATGACCAAACGAATTATAAAATATAGCAGCGCATTTCTACTGGCCGTGTCAATGGCTGTTACCGGCTGTAAAAAACTGGATGAGCTGAACACCAATCCAAACAAGCCCTCCACAGCAGATCCGCAATACCTGTTCACCGGTGCACAAAAAGCTACCATGGATCTGCTTTACAGCGGACTTCAGAATGGTTACATTGCCATGCACTACGCTCAATACTGGTCCGGCAACTCCAGAACAAACGACAGCCAGTATCAGCTCGATGAAGGTAACAACTCCACACTCTGGAACAATCTGTACAGGATTTCCCTGCACAACCTGGATGGCCTGCTGAAACAGAACGCCCAGAAAGCAGGACAACCAGGTATCGCCAATCAGAATGCAATGGCGCTGATCTTTCGTGCATGGATATACGAAACACTCGCAGATACCTACGGCAATATTCCTTATTCTCAGACATTCCAGGTAACTACCAACATCACACCCAAATATGATGATGCCCAGACCGTGTATAATGCGGAACTGGACACACTCGAAGCACAGATAAAAATCCTGGACAATACACAACCCAGCTTCACTGCCGGAGACGTTATCTACAATGGTAATATCGACAACTGGAAGAAGCTGGCGCACTCACTCATGCTCCGTATGGCCATACGAATGGCTGACGTAGACAAAGAAAAAGCCCGGAAGATCATTGAAGCACACTACCAGGGCGCTTTCACTGGTAACGCAGACAACGCCCAGTTCCAATACCGGAACGAAGCACCTAACAAGTTCCCTTTCAATGACTCTGAGCGTCCAATATCCGATTTCTTTGTCAGCTCCACACTGGTCGATTACATGAAAAGCGTAGGCGACCCACGGCTGCCCATATACGCCCGCAAGGCGCAAGGTGATACCATCAAAGGAATGCCTTATGGCTGGGCCAGTTCTGATAAGAACAGGCTACCACCCGCCAACTATTCCATTCCAGGCACACAAATCTACAGCGCTACCATGCCCGGCATGCTGATGGGGTACCCGGAAGTGGAATTCATCCTGGCTGAGGCGGCTGCCCGCGGCTTCAGCGTAGGAGACGCCACTACTCATTACAATAATGGTGTCAGGGCTTCCATTGAATACTGGCGCACGCTGACCAATAGCAATAACATCACAGACTCTATTGTCCAGGCTTACATCAGCCGTGTGCCTTACAATGCGGCCGACTGGAAAAACGTAATCGGCACACAGAAATGGCTGGCGCTTTACCCACAAGGGTTTCAGGGATGGTTTGAAAGAACCAGGCTGAAATTCAATAAGCCCGGTGGCTCGCCGTTGTTCATTGCACCCGTTTCCGGGTCCATAGATCCTGGTGTTAAGTTTGTGCCTTACCGCCTCACTTACCTGATCTCAGAACAAACGCAGAACGCAGTTAATTACACGTCTGCCGCCGCCGCCATCGGTGGCGATACCAAAGGCACTATGCTCTGGTATAACAAACAGCCATAACACACAGCTATACTAAAACAACAATCAACCCGGACGCCCGCTTCATGCGGGCGTTTTTTTTTATCTTTACCCCTTACCTATATTCAGATTATGAGGAAAGTATTGTTACTACTGGCCTGCATGATCATTTCCCGTTTTGTAGCAGCCCAGGAAATGACGCACGCCTACCAGCATTGGTATACCTATTTCGGTACCATGAAGATCAATAACAAATGGACCGTTCCTTTTGATATACAGGGACGTATCAAGGATGGTATCAGCAAACAAGGACAACTGCTGATGCGCGGCGGCCTCCAATACGCAATAAACAAGCAGCATTATGTGTTGCTGGGATATGCCTTCGTACCTACCTATAACGCAGTAAGCAACACCTGGCTCCCGGAACATCGCCTGTTTGAACAATACATTTATAAGGAACGCAGCCTCGATATGACTCATCGGGTAAGGCTGGAACAAAGATGGGTGGCACAACCGTCGGGACCAGGCGCCAAAGCAGCTATCGGCAACTGGAAATACGGCAACAGACTACGCTACTTCAACCGTACACAGCTGCCGTTAAAACATAAAGCCGCCCCTACGCCGTTTTATATTGCCTTACAGGAAGAAATCTTCATGAACCTCTGGGGAAATAATATCAATAATCTCTTCTTCGATCAGAACCGCTTTCTGCTTGCATTCGGCTACCAGATCAATCCGGCAATAAAGGCGGACATCGGCTATATGAACCAGCTTGTGCAAGGCGGAAATGGCAACAAAACCATGAATCACATCCTCCACTTTGCTGTGATACATGCTTTCAGTCTATGAGAAAATTATTTGTAATTAGCGAATTTCATTCTGAGCATACTGGCAAACTGCTGGTATGCTTCCTCTGATTTAAAAGCGCTGGTGGGAATCAGGAAGAAGGTTTTCTTGTCCCGGTAGAGAAAAAAGAATTTTTTCGTTTCCACCACACGTGAAAAACTCTTCCAACTAATAGACCGCTTGTGATCGCTCGCAAGAGTGGAAATCTGCACCCCCTCCTCAGAATAGTTCAGCTGGATCTTATCTTTAAAAGTGGCCGCCTTATTGTAAATGGAAATGGGCAGGAGATACCAGAACACCCAACCCAGGATCAGCACCATGGCAGATATACCTGTGAGCGCACTGGACGTTACCAGGTTAAAAGAATAACCCGCTATAGTAGCCAGTAAAAAAATGATGATAGTATTACGGAAGACCTTGATTTCGCCCCGGTGCATAAAATGATAGCGCAATGCATGCAATACCTCTCCCTTATTATAATTAAACTCTAACTGCATCAGGCCCCGGGCAAAACTATTTTATCTGTTAACTGAAATCGACATAGGATTTTCCATTTCGTCACGCATAGTAACAGGCGCGTCCTTCTTCCGGTTGCGTTTTACAGATGAAAGCTCATCCTCGCTGAATCCAGGGAAGTTTTTCTTGATAAAAAGAAAGTATTGTTGCAGTACTTTCGGATCTACTTTGAACGGAAACGCAAGCTCTTTACCACTTTCTTTCAGAAAGTCGTTTGTATTGATCTTGGTCTCGTTTTGCAGGTACCATTTATATAGGTCCACAATAGCTTTTTCCAACTCTGCTTCATCTACCTTCTCCGTTGATTCTACTCTTGGAAATAACAGTACAAATTCTTCTACCCTTACAGGTTTGGGCTTGTCGTTGGTCTTGGCATTGTTACGGTTATCGTTGTTGTCTCCGCCGTTCTTACCACCGTTATTATTTCCGTTATTGAAACCAGTGCTGGCATTTGCTGATGTGGCTGCGGCCAAAACTACCAACAGCATTAACAACAGCTTTTTCATAAGGCATCCAAATTTTCGAGTCTAAAAATACAAATTATATTCAGAGTTTGCTAATCTCAGAAAAAATATACGTAGAAACACGCTCCTTTAACTTTTATCTAAAGCATCAGGCGGTTCATTAGATGCCGTTCCGGCGCGTTTCCATAAAATTGATTTTCAATGGCTGACCCCGGTATAATGGACCAACCTAAGAGGGTGGCAACCAAATTTGTATCCCCCAAAAACCACCTTCCTCATTTCAACTCCGGAAAAATCTATTTCTTATATATTCCCCCAACTTTTCTACCAGATCTGATTATTACCCCCCAAAAAAACAAAAGCAATGGGCGAACCATTGCTTTCGAGAGTCATTTACAATGCATGATGAATCATGCGGTGTAGGAATAATTGGTTTTTCATGGGACAGTAACCATAATAAAAATTAATACAATAACAAATATAATAAAATTATATGATGATGGTAGTGTCCACCAAAAATTTAAAAATGCTCCAATAAAGGAACCATTAATTAAATTTTATATAAAAAAATGAGATAATCTTAGAAGGTTATTAAATACAATGATAAATGGAGAAAATCTCTATCGAAGAGAACGTGAAGAATAATTCAAGGGTTATTTTAAAAAGTAAGGGCGCCTAGAAAAGCGCCCTCAATTTGTTACTATCCTATGAAAACCCTATTTGAATACAAAGATAAGTGCATGTTATTTTTCTTTGAAATTTTAAAGACACAATAACATATCATTAACAAGAGTTATAACACACAATCAGCTACAACCCATGCTGGTACCGCAATTCAGACATTTGTAACATGTACCTGAACGCACAGTTATGTGTCCGCATGTGCTGCATGCAGGTGCGTCACGTTGCATACTTCTCATATAATCTTGTGTGTTACTTTCGTGCGAATGAGCCACTGTAGCCTGTTGCCGTGGAACCTTAGGTGCGCCGTTACTTGCATTACCAACAGATGTAACACGTACATTAGATAATGAAGGTGTTGCTGGTGGCTCTTCTTCATCCTCTTCACCAGTATTGCCCGGAGCATCCAGCACATGCACAAGATCGGTTCGCCCAAGATATTCATATCCCAATACCCTGAAGATGTAGTCTACAAGCGACGTTGCAGACTTTATATTCGGATGGTCCACCATACCCGCCGGTTCAAACCGTGTGAATATAAACTTATCTACGAATTCTTCCAGCGGTACCCCATATTGCAATCCTACGGAAACCGCTATAGCAAAGCAGTTCATCAGACTGCGCAAAGTAGATCCTTCCTTTGCAAGATCAATGAATATCTCTCCAAGCGTACCATCATTGTATTCGCCGGTACGCAAAAATATAGCCTGGCCCCCAACTTTCGCCTTCTGCGTAAAGCCTCCGCGCTTGGGCGGCAAGGTTTGTCGCTCTACAATGCGCGACAGCTGCCGCTTTAATGTGGTATCCTTACTGGCCAGCATCCGCTTGTTCACTTCCTCCAACAATTCATCTATGGTCAGCTGATTCAGATCAATGATCTGAGAAGTCGCTGAAACTCCCTGCGGATCAACATCCCCCTTCCTTTTCCTGTCACTCTTATTACTGAGCGGCTGACTAAGTTTACTACCGTCCCTGTAAAGCGCACATGCTTTCAATCCAAGTTCCCAACTCATCATATATGCATCTGCAATCTCTGCAACCTCTGCTTCATTGGGCAGGTTAATCGTTTTAGATATGGCCCCGGAGATAAAAGGCTGCGTTGCCGCCATCATCCTGATATGACCATGTGGATGAATATATCTCATGCCATGCTTTCCACATTTGTTCGCACAATCAAATACCGGCAGATGCTCTTCCTTCAGATATGGTGCACCTTCCACCGTCATTGTTCCACAGATGTAATCATTGGCTGCATCAATCTCCGCATCTGTAAAACCCAATTCATGCAGCAGGCTGAACTCCAGGTTGAAGTACTGCTCAGGCGCAAATCCCAGCCTTTGCAAACATGCTTCTCCCAACGTGTATACGTTAAACACAAAGGAAATTTCGAATGAAGAAGACACCGCAGCATCCAGCTTCCTCAGCTCTTCTGCAATGAAACCCTTCTCACTCAGCGACTGATGATTGACGTATGGCGCGCCGGCGAAACTGCCGCTGCCCTTTGCATAGTCTACAATAGCCTTTATCTCATGTGGTTTGTAGCCCAGGTTATGCAACGCTGTTGGAATAGACTGATTGATGATCTTAAAATATCCGCCACCGGACAACTTCTTGAATTTCACCAACGCGAAATCCGGTTCCACACCGGTAGTATCGCAATCCATCACCAGCCCGATAGTACCGGTGGGGGCTATCACAGTAGCCTGCGCATTGCGATAACCATATTTTTCGCCCCACTGTACTGCCTCGTCCCATGCTCTTGTAGCTGCTTTGAGCAGGTAGTCCGGGCAATAGCGCGCCTGAATACCTTTGGGTTTTATTTCTATCCCCTCATACGCTTCCACAGCATCATAAGCCGCCGCACGGTGGTTGCGCATTACACGCAGCATATCAGCTTTGTTTTCTTCATACCGCGAAAATGCACCCAGATGTGAAGCCATCTCCGCGGAGGTCTTATAAGCCACTCCCGTCATGATAGCCGTAATCGCACCGGCAATACCACGCGCTTCCTCGCTGTCATACGCAATCCCACTCACCATCAGCATGGAGCCAAGATTAGCGTACCCCAGGCCCAGCGTTCGGTAATCATAACTCAATGCTGCCACCTCTTTAGACGGAAACTGGGCCATCAGCACAGATACTTCCAGCACCACCGTCCACAATCGCACCGTGTATTCAAACCCCGTAACATCAAACTGGTTAATCTTTTCATCGTAGAAACGGCGCAGATTTACAGATGCCAGGTTACAAGCCGTATTATCAAGGAACATATATTCTGAACAAGGGTTGGATGCGTTGATCCGTCCACCCTGCGGACAAGTATGCCACTCATTGATGGTAGTATCATATTGAGTACCGGGATCTGCACAACGCCAGGCGGCATAAGCGACCTGATCCCACAGATCCTGCGCTTTCACAGTCTTCATGGTTTTCCCGGAAGTACGTGCCTTCAGTTCCCAATCGCCGTTTGCCTGAAGCTGATGAAAAAAGCTATTGGGGATGCGTACTGAGTTATTAGAGTTCTGCCCGGATACTGTACGGTATGCCTCTCCCTCATAATCGGAAGAATACCCGGCTGCTATGAGCGCTGCCACTTTCTTTTCTTCTTCCACCTTCCAGTTAACAAATTCCATGATCTCAGGATGATCAAGATCAAGACATACCATTTTAGCCGCCCGGCGCGTAGTGCCACCGGATTTGATAGCAGCCGCAGCACGATCTCCTATACGCAGAAAGCTCATAAGCCCACTGGAGGTACCACCCCCACTTAACTTTTCGCCTTCCCCACGGATGTGTGAAAAGTTAGTGCCCACACCAGAACCATATTTAAAGATGCGGGCCTCACGCATCCAGAGATCCATAATTCCGCCATCATTCACCAGGTCGTCATCTACACTGAGAATAAAGCAGGCATGGGGTTGAGGCCGCTCATAAGCAGAAGTGGATTTCTCCAACTTGCCGGTACGTTGTTCCACATAATAATGACCCTGGGGCTTCCCCTTAATACCGTAACTCTCATACAGCCCGGTGTTAAACCATTGTGGTGAGTTAGGCACACATGCCTGGTTCAACATACAGTAGCAAAGCTCTTCATAAAAAATTTGTGCATCCTTTTCTGAAGCGAAGTACTCATAACGTTCTCCCCAGGCACGCCAGCAGTTGGCCATACGATGTACAACCTGCTTCACAGAGGTCTCCGGGCCAGAACTTCCGTCTTCCTGCGGTACTCCCGCTTTGCGGAAATATTTCTGGGCCAGTATATCTGTTGCTATCTGCGACCAGTCTTTTGGAACTTCAACGTTGGTCATCTCAAACACAACATCACCACCAGGATTACGGATCACTGAAGAGCGCAGGTCATATTCAAACTGCTCATACGGACTCACACCCTCTCTGGTAAAATGCCTGGAAAAGGTGAGGCCGCTTTCGTTGCTGACTGAATTTTTCATGCCAATAAATTTTTCTAAGGATGATAGAATTGCATTCTCGCGGAGGTATCTAAAGTTAATTTTAAAATACCTCGGAAAACCGATTTATTTTGCACAGTTTGTGGATAATTGAACAAACTGTTTATCACTTTATTTGTTATAAACCAAGCTGATATAAAAAATCCGGCTTAAAATTTGCCATCCACATAAAACTTTCCGTAAATGTTTGTATACTGCAATAAGTTAATGTTCATTCATGGAAAATGAATTGAATGCATATTTATTTAGCAATGTGGGTTATTAATAAAAAAATTATACATTTGCGACAACCGGAACAATGCGCTATTGATGTACAATAAAATATACACTTCGTTCATCGAAAAAAAGGTTAAGAAGGAAAAGGCGTTTGCGGTTTTAATAGACCCGGACAAGGTAAGTCCTGCCGGTATATTGGAGCTTGCGGATAAGTGTACTGCTGCCAGGGTTGATTATATCTTTCTTGGTGGTAGCCTTGTCATAACTGATCATCTCGATGAATGTGTGCAACAGCTGAAAGCCAGTTGTAACATTCCAGTTGTTTTATTTCCAGGAAGCCCCTCACAGGTTTCCAGGTACGCTGACGCACTGCTGTATCTTTCCATGATTTCCGGCAGGAATCCTGAATTGCTCATCGGCCAGCATGTTGTTTCCGCTGCCGCAGTGAAGAAAAGCCAGCTGGAGGTGATTTCCACAGGTTACATGGTAATTGATGGAGGAGCTCCTACCACTGTTTCCTATATCAGCAATGCATCCCCCATTCCTTCAGATAAAGCAGATATCGCCATGTGCACTGCCATGGCCGGTGAAATGCTTGGCATGAAAGTCATTTACATGGATGCCGGCAGCGGAGCCCGTATTCCTATTCCTGAAGCCATGATCAACAGAGTGGCCAGCCAGGTGGAAGTTCCCATCATCGTTGGCGGCGGTATCCGGGATGCTGAAAAAGCATACCGTAACTGTAAAGCCGGCGCGGATATTATAGTTGTAGGAAATGCCATTGAAAATGACCTTTCCCTGATTAAGGAACTTTCTGATGCCGTTCACTCCAGCAACAAGGCGGTAAGTCTCTGATCAATAACAAAATCTTCAAATAACTAAATAACTAAATAATAAGGGCCGGCTAAAACAGCCGGCCCTTATTTATTTAACACTAAAACTAATACTAACAGCTAAAGCTGACAGCACGCTCTTTTAAAGGCTCATCATTTCTTTGAACTTGACGGCCTGCCTACGGCTTACCTCAATCTTTTCACCACCCCGCATTTCCAGCAGAAGGCCCCCATTGAAGTAAGTATCGATTTTCTCAATCATCCGCAGATTAACAATATGCTTACGGTTGGCGCGGAAAAATACCCGCTCATCCAGCCTTTCTTCCAACGCATTGAGCGATTTCAGAATCAGCGGCTTGTTAGCCTCAAAATACACCCTCGCATAGTTACCCACACTCTCAAACAGGCGTATTTCCTGCAACTTTACAAACCAGCAACGATCTCCATCTTTCACAAATACCTGATCGTTTTCAGAAAGCAATGAGCGTATACCACCTGTAGCCGCAATCCGGTCTTTTTCATCCTGCTGGTGCAACTTGTGAATAGCATCCGCCAGACGCTTGGGCTCCACCGGCTTCAGCAGGTAGTCCAGCGCATTGTATTCAAATGCTTTCAACGCATATTCATCATATGCCGTAGTAAAGATTACCTGCGGCGTCTTCTCCAGTTCAGCCAGCAGGTCAAACCCGGTCTTATCCGGCATCTGGATATCGAGGAAGAGCAAATCAGGATGCAGTGATTCTATCTTTTCTATACCATCCTTCGCATTTACAGCTTCTCCAACTACCACAATCTCCGGGTGATCCGCCAGTAATTTCTTCAGCTCACTTCTGGCCAGGCGTTCATCATCTATTATCAATGCTTTTTTCATTGCAATATGAAGTTTGGTTGATGAATTTATTTTACGATTAAAAAATTAATGCTGTAATCTTTGCACACCGCAGATTACAACGGTTTATAAATCACAGAAGTCAGACAAGCGGCATCACCACCCTGGCTTCCACAGTTTTGGCATCTTTGTTATGGATCTCAAATGTAGCGCGATTTCCATACAACAGGCTTAATCGCTGCCGCGTACTTTGTAATCCCAGCCCATGCCCGTTCACCTGAGGTTCTTCCAGCTGTCCTGTATTCTCTATTGTAATTTCATGTTCCATCCCTTTCACCCTTGAAGCGATATATACCGTCCCACCACTGATTACGCGGGAGATCCCATGCTTGATGGCATTCTCTACCAACGTCTGCAACATCATCGGAGGCACCTGCAACTCCAGGGTATCCGGATCAATCTCATACTGCACCCGCAACCGCTCCTCAAAGCGGATATGCTCCAGTGCAAGGTAATCTTTTACAATATTTAGTTCATTCTCCAGGCTCACCGTCTCCGACTTTTCAGTAGACATAGAACTGCGTAATATATTGGAAAGCTCCGTGATTGCCGTCCTTGCCCGTTGCGGATTCTCATCTACCAATGCCCGGATACTGTTGAGCGCATTGAAGATAAAGTGCGGATTCATCTGCGCCTTGATCGTTTTAAGCTCCAACTCCTTCACCGTTGCTTCCAGCTTCAGATGATCCAGGTAGGAAGTACGGTTACGGTCTATGTAATGCCAGATAAAGTAGATAAACCACCATATGCTGGAAATGGCAAAAGCCGACAAAAGCCCACCCAATATGATATTCCTGACAAAACCCTGACCTTTCTGCCCATACCCGATCACATAACTCAGTGTCCAGTTATAGCTGACATACAATACCACCCCGGTACTCACCACCATAATAAAAAACAAGAGAGCCTGTTTCTCTAAACTGGCACTCCCCCAGCTGCGTCGCCGGTTGATCAACGTCCGGAAAATGTGCGTGGAAACTACCCCACAAATACTGAATACTAACAGATTTACCATTACAGCATTCAGATTTCCTTTAATCAGGGTGAAGTTGAAAAACAGGTTTATAAGGAGATACATTGCCCAGCCCAGTATCTGACACCACCAATATTTGGATATCTTTTTAAACATCAATTTAAGTTAATAAACTTCCCCAGTATTCCAAAAATACCTTATGAGCCTCCCCACTGGAACCTAAATGTTATAAATGGTGAATCACTTGGGTAAATGGCGAATGCCAAGCTGTGAATGGTCCGTATCCCGTAAAACACGCCTTTTCCTACCTCCCCGCCAGCGTACAACACATATTTTTTAGTACTTTTGTTCCAAACATAAACCCTGATCCATTTATTATGAACATTACAGCCGGCCCTCTGTTAAGCCAGATACAATACCCTGCTGATTTGCGCAAGCTGAGCAAAGATCAGCTGCACCAGGTATGCGATGAGCTGCGTCAGTACATAATTGACGTGGTAAGCGTACATGGTGGCCACTTTGCGGCCAGCCTCGGCGTGGTGGAACTGACAGTTGCCCTGCATTACATCTTCAATACTCCTTACGATCAGCTGGTATGGGACGTAGGCCACCAGGCTTATGGCCACAAAATTCTCACCGGCAGGAGAGAAGAATTTCCTACCAACAGGAAATATAAAGGTATCAGTGGGTTTCCTAAACGCGACGAAAGCGAATACGATACATTCGGAGTAGGGCATTCCTCTACCTCCATATCAGCAGCACTTGGTATGGCTATGGCCTCCCATTACAAAGGAGAGTTTGACCGCCAGCATATTGCCGTTATCGGCGATGGCGCCATGACAGCTGGCATGGCCTTCGAAGCCCTCAACCATGCAGGGGTGGCAAATGCCAACGTACTGATTATTCTCAACGACAACTGCATGTC
>NZ_DATLKJ010000047.1:0-41422 GCF_035538455.1 Chitinophaga sp. | reverse complement strand
TCCACTATTTTGGTGGCAGTGTGGGGAAGTACCATCCTTAAATTCCCGATGCCTGCATCATAGCCGTAATCCTTTAATAGCTTACCATTCACGATTTGACTGAAAGACTTATTCTGAAACAGGCACAAGACGATGGAAATGATTGAGATTAGTTTTTTCCTTCTCATTTAATTAGGTTTTCTATGTTGTGTAGTAACCAGCAGGAATAGTTTATTCTGAGGTTGTTGGAATTACAAATAGGGTGATGATTCCGGTATTCCTGGCTTGCAAAAATAAGATTTTCCTGATCACTCCAAATATTATTTTGTTAAAATGATTTTGGTGACGGCGGTCAGGTAAATCCGCTACAGTCCTATGTCCGTAAGATTTTATATCGACATAAATAACGTGGCTTATGACAGCATATTTTGCTTGAAAATGTATATGATCATCATCACTATTTACTTAACGTCCGTCTTTTGCTCTTCCATGAGCAAACCTCCTGCAGGCGGGGTTTGTACCGTGTGATCGGGAGAAAGCCCGTCATCAACACCTTTGAGTCTTGCGGGTATGCCTTGTGTCATCCATTTTGGGGGGGCATCGCCTTTAAGGTAGTGCCCGAAAAACTGGCTCATGCGTATACTGAAATCTGTTGCCGGTTTCCCAAAGACGCCGTGATTGCCTTCGGTATATTCCAGCAGCCACGCTTTCTTCCCTAACCGGCGCAGCGCTGTAAACAGCTCCAGTGCTTGCGTAAACCGGCATATGCCGTCGTTGGTGGTATGCATCATCAGTACTGGTGTTGTAACTTTATCTACCGTAAAAATGGGCGAGTTGCTGATGTATTTTTCTGGTATCTGCCATGGTGTAGCTTTCATGCGTATCTGGCCCCCATCTTCAAAGACGCTTTGCATACTATAACCATTGTCGATCAGGTCGCCGTAGGCGCTTATCAGGTTAGAGAGACCGGAGGCGGTGCAGGCGGCGGCGAACATGCCGGTATGCGTTACAATATAGTTGGTCTCCAGGCCGCCAAAACTGCAGCCTTGTATGCCCATCCGGGATGCATCCACATAAGGCAACGCAGAAAGGTACCGGGCTGCGGAAACAACGGCATTATAAGCGCTCTTCATGGGATCGCCAGCTGTATAATGAATATCCGGTGCAAAAACCAGGTACCCTTGACTCACATAAGACGGGATATTGATGGTGCAACCATTGGCAAGGCTTTCAGGTGTAATAAAGGCGTTCAGTGCATCTGATTTTCTTTCATAGTAATGTAGTATGACGGGGTATTTTTTTTGTGGATCGAAATTTTCCGGCTTGTAAAGAATGCCTTGTATATCAGTGTTGTCTGGCGATTTCCAGGTATGGAGGGTAGTCGTGTACCAGTTGAAATTTCTTTCGGGATGTATATCGCTGAGCGGGGTGAACTGCCGGAAATCGCTGGTGCTGAAATAATTGAGTGATTCTGTAGCGCTCATCCGGCCAACTATAAATACATCGGCTTTCTTCGCTTTAACGGGGCTGAATCCGTTCACAGGTGTATATGGATTCCAGATGAGCTGGTAAATGTAAGGCCCCATTGTCAGTGCTTCAGGATCGGTAGCCTTGTCGGTTCCAGCGCGGAAGTAGCCATTATCTTTATTAATTGTATTAAAAGCATTCAGCAGCAGTGTGCCTTCAGGAATACTGTTTTCCGTATTATCGTTTAGTCCGAGGAAGAAGATGGTTTTGTGCGTGCGCCCATAGCCGTTAGTGATGCAGAATGGTGCTTTTTCGCCACGGGGATCTATTCTCCAAATGTCATAGCGATCGTAAAGGAGTAATGCTGCATCATTCGTCGTCCAACCAGCAATGCCGCGGGGAGTGATGGTAAGGTCATCACGGTACAGATTCATCCAGTCAGGGGAAGGTACATTGGCTGTAATGTTACGCACGATACCGGTAGCCGTTTCATAACTGAAGAAGTTTTTCTCTTCTGAATTATAGTAAACGACATATTTTTCTCCGGAAGAAATAGCAGCGCCGTCATCACCCTGCTTTTTGTCAATAATAGTGGTGTGTTTGCCATCTTTCAGTGAAACAAGAACATAGGAAAAGCAGCTTGCAGCATTCCAGTTTTTTTCACCATTATCAGCATCAGATTCCCGGCGGCAGATCAACGCGTATGATTGGGGCTGTTGATTCACCAGGTATTCGTTTTCGGTTGCCATTGGTATGACGCGGTTGCCGGAGGGCTTGATGAGAAGCATATTAGTAGCAGGAGTACTGAGTGACTTATATTGTGCTGGCTGCAATTTTTCATCGCTGTAACTCCAAATATTAAGTTGCACAGCGTCTGGTCTGGTTTTAGGGACTGGCAGTATTTTTTTTGCAGATAGCTGGATATACTGACCATCTTTACTGAATCCGCTTAGTTCGTCCAGGGTGAAGCTATTGTCTGTTATGATGCGTACGGCGCTATCTTTTCCCAGCATATAATGCCATAAGGATAATGTCCCTGATGATGTGTCTTCTCCCAAAAATGCAATCTGCCGGCCATTTTCATCATTGACGATTCTGCGCGTATTGCGTCCGCGCCATATGGAAGTGCGTTTACCGTTTTTAAGCTTTAATAGATTAAGTATTTGTATGCTGCTGTCTTTCTTTTCAGCTGTTTGTACCAGTAACATGTTGTCGTTGTCAATGAACTGGTATTCCTCTACTCCTGTGAAATACTCTTCTCTGTTGCTTTTCAGCTGTCGGATTACCAGCTGTTTTTCAGGTATAGAAGTTTGATAAGCCACCCAGTTGGCGGTTGTTTTATAGGAAATCACATGTGGAAAATAGCTAATCATATTTGTACCGGTACGTATAATACCCAGGCTGTCGTTGTTATTCCTGAATATGGCGAAACGGCTGTCTGCTGTAAATGCGGCGTCGGTACAATCACGTATTTCCATTTTCCAGCCACCATCTGTAGAAGTCAGGATAAGTGTGGTGCTGCCGGGCGGGCGGTTCGCTATTGCGTAGGAAAAATACCGGCCGTCGTCACTTAGGGATTTTCTCCAATCAGCAGCGGGCCATTTGTCATATACGGAAGTATCAATGAGCGGCTTCATTTGCTGCTGTGCGAGGCCGCATATACAGGTGAGCGTCAGTAACAGGCATAGTATGGGCTGTTTCATGAAAACAGTTGTTTTAATGATTACCAGAGGTTAGAGGAATTTAAGCAATTTAACTGCAATGAGGTGGCAAAATGCCGGAATGTTCTGCTGTATGCTGGTTGCGGGATTAAACAGTAAATTGGGATTAGTGGGCAGCCTGATCATCTGGCTCTCCAAGTCATTATAACCCGATAGCTTAACCCATGATGATAGAAACACATCGTTGTTTTATTCCTGCTTAACCGTATTCATCTCCTCTGCTCTAAGTTTTACCGTTTCTTTTTTGTATAACCCATGGGGCCGCCGAAAACCATTATAAAAGAGTAGGCAATTTCTCTCCTTTAAAATTTAGTACAATGAAAAAAGCAAAAATTTTATTAACAGCTATGATCCTTTTGGGAATGGCAGGTGGAGCATTAGCATATAAGGCTAATGAAAGAGGACGTTTTTTTAGGATCTTTTTTAAGAAAAATCCAATTAATCTGCATTGTAGTGTCCAAACTCTTTTAAGGATGACAGTTACAGTTACCGGTGGGACTTCGGTGAACGTAAGCGTAGCAGCAACTACCGCTCCTTGTCCATGGATCAAGCTTATCATTGATCTGTGATTCTCTTTGAATCAGTTGTTTAAGTACTAGTTTTCAGGAATTAATGCCTAACACCTAATTCCTGAAAGCTCTTCCGAAATTTATTTAGCTAACTAAATAAATTCTCCTACATTTGTCTCATGAAGCTAAGAAAGGAGCAGGATACCATAGGCTATTTATTAATGCAGATCTGCAAACTGCGCAGGAACCAGAACAACGCGTTACTGTCGGAAAGCGGCCTGCATGCGGGGCAGGAATTCCTGTTGTACCATCTCAGCCAGGAGGACGGGCAAACCATTTCCTGCCTGGTGGGGAAGATGTGCATTCAGCCAGCTACTATTTCCAATATGATCGACCGGATGGAAGCCAGTGGTATGATCACGAAAATGAAGGATAGTGAGGATAAACGTTCATCCCGTGTATACCTTACAAAAAAGGGGAGGGAAGCCCTCGGCGCTGTGGACGATGTCTGGAAGAAACTGGCTACCATTACCACCAAGGGCCTTACGCCCACGGAAGAGGCAACGCTGAGTAAGCTGTTGCAGAAAGTCCTGACGAATCTGTCGTGATTTTTTTTCTTCAAAAACTTAGGTGGCTAAATAATTTTATTTCTATTTTTTTAACTATAAACTTAGCCGACTAAATAATATGAAAAACTTATTATTATTTGCAGGAAGCAACAACTCAAAGTCCATCAATCATTCGCTTATAACTGCTGTGGCAGGGCTCATAAGTGATGGCAGCCATAAAGTGATTAGTCTCCTGGATTATCCATTGCCACTCTACGCCATGGAATTGCAGGTGCAGGGAATACCTGCGGAGGCTACTGCCCTGAAAGAGATCATTGACGCTCATGATGCGCTGGTCATATCAGTGGCAGAGCACAACGGCTCTGTATCTGCCTTTTTTAAAAATACGGTGGACTGGCTTTCGCGTGCCGGGAGCGACTATCGCATATTCAACAACAAGCAGGTGGTGTTGCTCAGCGCTTCGCCAGGCGGTGGCGGCGTAAATGCCATGAACCATGCTGAATCGGTATTGACAAGGCTTGGAGCTACGATCACGCAGAAGATTCCTGTCAACAATTTTTACAAACGCACTTCATTCACGGATCATCATCTTGCTTTCAATGATCCTGCTCTGCGTGATGAGA
Source organism: Chitinophaga sp. (assembly GCF_035538455.1). Taxonomy (GTDB): domain Bacteria; phylum Bacteroidota; class Bacteroidia; order Chitinophagales; family Chitinophagaceae; genus Chitinophaga. Next base: position 36,554 of record NZ_DATLKJ010000047.1, on the reverse strand, counting down.
TCCTGGAAGCAGTGACACGCATTGCTAATTAAAAACGGAATACAATGAATTATTCAACAGCAACCGTTGCCGTATTGGGTGCTACCGGAAAAACGGGCAGCCAGGTATTGGCGGTACTATCCGATGCCGGCATTGTGGCCCGTGCACTTACGCGCGATCTTTCAAATGCCCGCCAACTACCATTTACAGAGTGGATACAGGGTGATATGAATGATACTGCCTGTCTGCGAACACTGCTGGAAGGCTGTAATCGCCTGTACCTTAATTCCGGATTATCTTCCACCATGGTGGAAGAACAAAGCCGTATTATCGATGAAGCGAAGCGGTACGGTGTGAAGTATATCCTTCGGTTATCATCTCCTGCCGCGCGGCCGGACGCTACCGACAATCCCGGCAAATGGCACTGGCAGGCAGATGAATATCTCCGCTTATCCGGTCTGCAATGGAACGTATTGCGGCCACAGTCGTTTATGCAGAACTGGCTGGGGGAGCTGGCGGCATCTGTAAAAGGGGAACGCAGCATATATGAAGCGGCGGGCGGCGGTAAGAAAGCGTTTATACATACGCGTGATATAGGTAATGTGGCAGCTGCGTTGTTCAACGATCCCGGGGAATGGGTAAATGCAGCTATCCCGTTGTCGGGGCCTGCGGCCATCAGCTACCATGAAGTGGCGGCTGCTATCAGTGTTGCAATAGAAGAGCCGGTTACTTATGTAGAGCTGTCGCCGGCGGATGCGCGACAACGCGTTATGCAGAAAGAGGAGTGCCGCCCTGGATGGCAGATATATACCTTTCTGCGGCCGCCGCCCAGCGTAGCGGAACAGCTGAAAAACTGCTCAGCAATCATGTAAGTAGTATAACGGGAAAGCTGGCTACAGATGTGTATGCTTTTGCAAAACAATACATCGCCGCATTTAAATAGTTTTTTAAGAAGATGTCCTTATGCAGCAGGAGAGGGCATCTTCTTTCTCCGTTTAATTTTCATTAACGATTTGTTTGAACTCCATTGACACCCTCCAATCGGAATAATGCCTAACTTTTCTCCCGAAAATTCCACGAGTACTGTGAGGTGCCATAGTGAAGACCCGAAACATGCTCCCAATAACTGTTAGCCAACAGATCTCTGTTTATTTTTTAACCATATAAAATAACCGATGGTATGAAAATTTCATTGTTTGCCACAGCGTTGCTACTGCTGGGTGCATTATCCGGATGCGAAAAGAAAATGACTCCCGGCGATAGTTTGCTCTCTGCTGAAAAGCTGAAAGGAGCCAATATCTCCGCCGACCTTGCAGCGCCACCTGCCACCTGGCAGGAACATTGGTTTGAACATCAGCAATTATTGCATCGCGTGTTTTATGATACCAGTGTAGCATTTTATTTTGATAATGATGTCAACAGCAGCGTCAGCTGGCCTTTCTCCTATGCAGCCCAAATCTGGAACTACACCAAAAGAACCTACGGAACATTCGGCAATGAACGCCTCTATGCGATTCTGCATTCCGGCAAATATGGTGGCGGCCATCCTTCTACGTACATGGTTGCCGACCACGATTACCGGAATGTGATTGATATAGGTGTAACTTATCCCAACGCCTGGATGAATGCCACCGATTATGAGATTGATGTGATCTCCCATGAAGTAGGGCACATCGTGGAGGGCGCATCCAAAGGCGTGCATGACTCACCGGCCTTTGGTATCTGGCACGACAGCAAATGGATGGAGATCTATCAGTATGATCTCTATCGTGCATTGGGCCGCACTAATGATGTACAGCGCTGGTATAACAGCAAGATCACGCAGACAGACAATTTCCCGCGTGCTAATACCTACTGGTTCCGCGACTGGTTCTATCCCATCTACACCAACTACGGTGGCGCACCTACGTTGAACAGGTTCTTTGAATTACTGGCGCAACATTTCCCGAAACAACCTTTCAACAATGGCGTAACCACTTATCCGCAATACACCCGGGGCATGAACTTCGGTGAGTTTGTACATTTCTGGAGCGGTGCTGCCGGCGCTGATCTCAGACAGCTGGCGCTGACGGCCTTCGGTGATAAAGATGAACAAAGCAACGACTGGACTGTGCAACTGCAACAGGCTAAAACTGATTTCCCCGGCATTAACTACGGCGCCAGTGATATTACCAACCAGGGTACTGTCACCGTCAGCAAGGAAAATGGTGGCGGCGCGGGTGCAACCAGACCAAGGCATTCACCGTGAGCAACCAGATTGCCTATAAGTATTACAGGCTGTACATTACAGCCACTAACGGCAGTCCTGACTTCCAGCTGAGTGAGTGGAGGTTGCTGAAGTAAAGAATTCCTGAACAGTGAACGTTCTCTGTGGCCATCGTCCTTTCGGGGGCGGTGGCCTTATTGCTATGTTTTTTTCCTATATTTAGGGCGCCTGTACTATGTAATAGTTAAATAGTTGATGATGATAAGAGTAGATTTTTATGGTAAAGGAAAAGAATTGTTGTTTACCTGTTCTTTTACTGATCATGCCGATGCCGAACTGTTGATTGCCGATGTACTGGTGGATGACCAGTATTGTGAGAATGGTCCGTATTCCATGTTGTATACGGACTCTCTGGGACGCGAAATACATACATACTACCTTTGTGAAATACCGCCGGCCACGGCCGCAGCCTTTGCCAGAGCGGTTGCTGCACAGCGCGAACATGATAAGGATGATACGATCAGCGCATAATACTTATCATCTATAACCATCATCTGAATTACAGTTGACAATGAAAAAGAGAGCATTCTTAATTATTTCCTTATTCTCATCCGTGGTCACGTACGCGCAGGTCCCATCTATCAATGGGCCGAGGCTTTATGGTGCGCGGCCGGGAAAGGAGTTTTTTTATATGATCCCGGTAAGTGGAGAACGCCCTGTAACTTACCAGGCTGCGGGCCTTCCTGCCGGAGTAACGCTGAACAAGGTTACCGGTGTGATTTCCGGAACGGTGGCGAAAGCAGGCACCTATAAACTTGTATTGTCTGCCTCCAACAAAAAAGGGCGCACTAAAAAAGAGTTCTCCCTGGTGGTTGGGGATAAACTTGCGCTTACGCCGCCAATGGGATGGAGCAGCTGGTATAGCTTCGGTCGCAATGTATCGCTTGATAAAGTGATCAAATCGGCTGAAATTATCAAGGAGAAAGGCTTACAGCAATATGGCTGGAGTGTGATAGAGATTGATGATCCCTGGACCAATCAGCCCGCAAAGAGTGATACGGTGTGGGCCCGGTTGAAACGGAAAGCCGGAGATGTATATGACTATTACGAAGGACCTGGAAACCTGCCAGGAAGAACAGGACGTGTGAGAGATGAAAATAATGAACTGATCCCCAACCAGTTTTTCACCAACATCCGGAACTTCCCGGCTAAGATGCATGCGATGGGCTTTAAGGCCGGTATCTATAGCTCGCCCGGGCCTCTTACCTGTGGCGGTGTTGCCGGAAGCTATGGATACGAAACAACGGACGCGAAGTTTTTTGCAGATAACGGTTTCGACTATCTGAAATACGATTGGTGCAGCTACGGAGTATTTGCAAAGAATAACTCTAAAGAGGAGCTGATGAGGCCTTACCGCCTGATGTCCGATGCTTTGATGGCACAGAAACGTGATATTATTCACGCGCTTTGTCAGTATGGTATGGGCAATGTATGGGAGTGGGGAAATGAGGCGGGTGGGCAGTTGTGGCGCACGGAAGGAGATATTACCGATAACTGGAAATCTGTTTACAGCGCATTCCGGAAACTGGCGGATAAATCCGCTTATGTAAAACCTGGCAGCTGGAATGATCCGGATATACTGCAGATAGGTGTAGTAGGCGCACAACATGAAGGCGAGGCCCGACGGAATCACCTTACTCAGGAAGACCCACTTCAGTATGTGGTGTCTGCTCAGCGCTCCGTTGTTGCTGGGCGCTAATGTGGAGTTACTGGATGACTTTACATTAAGCCTGATCACCAATGAAGAAGTGATTGCTGTGAATCAGGATGCGCTGGGCCGTGCTGGCAGACTCGTAACAGTATTGCCCGACAGTACGGAGGTGTGGAGCAAGTCATTGGAGGATGGAGGTATAGCTGTTGGGTTGCTTAACCCGCAGGCGGTGGAACAGCATACAACGCTGTTTTTCGACAAACTTAACTTATCCGGCACTTATGTAGTAAGAGATCTCTGGAAGAAAAATAATATTGCTTCCGGTAGAAAAGATATAACTGTCACCATTCCTTCGCATGGTATCATATTACTGAAGCTGATGAAAAGCAAATAATACGTACAGGGACGTATACATTATGCGTCCCTGTGCTATAGTTACTTCGCTGTTGATGTCAGCTTTTCGATTTGTGCTGTAAGGCTGTTTATAGTCTGTGGCTCCTGAGTTGGTATATCTGTTAATTCAATACCAAATTCCTGTTCGAGCCTGGATGCAAGTGACACAGCCAGAATGGAGGTCATTCCCAGCTCTTCAAGCGTAGCATCAGTGGAAATCGCATCAGTTGGTACTTGTAATTGTTGTGCAACGAGGCTTCTTACTTTTTCAATAGTGGACATGGTTTTATTTTTAAGGGTGATACAAATTGAGGTTCACTGAAAGTAAGATTATCTCCCGTATAAAGTTGTTAATCCAAAAAAATTAAGGGTTATTTTTTATCTTCTTCCATCATCTCTTCATAGATCTCGTCAAACTCTTTTCCCTTGTGCTTTTGCCAGAGCGCCGAAAATTTTATCTCGATATTTTTCAGTAGCTGTATGCACAGTTGCTTATCATCTTCGGTAAGATCATGGGTCATCATAGCGGCATTCTTTATGATCCTTGCTTTGGCGGCTTCTACAGTTTTCTCTCCTTTGGCGGTCAGTTCAATCCTTTTGGAGCGTTTGTCTTCTTTATCGTTGTGCTCTTTTATCAGCCCCCTTGTTTTCAGGCGGGTGAGCATGTCTGTACCGCTGGAAACTTCAAACAGGTTAGCGTATATGAGTTCCGTCTTTTTGGGATTTTTCTCCTGCCTGATGGTGAGCAGCAAGCCCAGTTCTTCAAGTTGGTTCAGTCCTGTACCCTTCAGGGATAGATTGGCGTAATTGCTGTTCAGCTTATGTATGCGGCCAATCGTTTTCAACAATACGCCATCGGCTACAGGGGGAATCACGCCGCCTACCATTGGTCCCTTCACTTTCTTTTGTCGCTGGCTGGCCAGGTAATGCCTGCAGAAGTCCTCAATGTTTCCATTCGGATGTTGCTCTTCAAATGCTCCCCACAGTGTTACCAGTTTAACAGTCTGATTCATAATAATTTATTTCGGTTTCGTCATAAAAATATAAAAAAATACTACGGAAGTAATAATATTGTTTCGTAACCGTTATATATTTGTTGTATAAATTACGATAACGTATTAAAATCCTATTCTGTCATGATGATTATTTATCACATCGCGCTCATAACGCATATCGCTGGATTAGCCATGATGGCTGGTATTACGCTGGCTGATTTCATTCTTTTCCGTCAATTCTGGAAACAACTGGCTAAAGCCCGGGAAGGAGGCCTCGCGGTCAGTGAGGCTTTATTTAAGTTGCCTATCGCGTTTGGTATCGGCATATTATTCCTGATCGCGTCGGGCGTTACCATGATGGCTATTACGCACGGAGCTTTCGGAGAACAGCTCTGGTTCCGGATCAAATTTGCGCTGGTCATCCTGATTATTATCAACGGACTGGCCTTCGGACGCAGACAGGGTCTGAAATTGCGCCGGTTCCTTACTTCCGGAGAAACGGGTATCACTATGGAACAAGGGCTGCTGAAGATAAAAGGCAATCTTCAACTGTTCCATCTGTTGCAGCTGGCAATGTTCATTATCATCTTTACTTTGAGCGTATTCAAATTCAACTGATGTGATCAGCTGTTTAAAAAGATTGGCGCAGGAAATATGCTTTATGATCCGTATTCCCCTGGTGATACATCTATGTGTACTCCGGTTGCTGATAAGGCTCTCCAGGAACCTGAAGTATTTTATGTAGAAGGAGGGCGTCTAAAACTTATAAGACGCCCCTTCTGTATTTTACCGGTATAACTGTTTATTGATTTCGTCTGCAATGATAGTATAAATCTTTATGTAATACTATTCCTGTTGCTAACCTGGTTGGAGCGAATTTTTCTTGTGGCGTGAAACATAATGCTGTAGCTATTCTATGAAGGCTAGATATGTTGAGGAGTATAATGCTGGGGTGTTTTTTTCATAGGAAGTAACGGATTCCGCTAGTTAAGCAAAAATAATTTTGCACTAATGGAAAAATAATTACTTTGCGAAAGTGATGTTGTAAATCAGAACTATGCCTAAGTATTGTAGCTGATTTTCTTTTGATGTTAACGATAACCAGCTATTTACAAACTTTTCTGTACATGTAAAAACCTGCGTTAACCTGGCCTTTGTATCAGACTGATTGAATGTGCCCTATGCCGTATCCCGTATAGCCAGTAACCTATATAAAGGTGTTTTAACGTCTTTCCGTGTAGTAAGATTTACTCCCTATATATTTTCCTATTTATGCAACTTCAAATGAATTTAATCCTGAAATCAACCTTGATTATTGTACTTGGATGTATAATGTTTGTCTGCCGGGTATTCTCCCAGAGCAGCAATAAATATTTTGCACCCATAGTACAGCCATCGCCCACGGCAGCCAGCCTGGGCAAATTCGGAGATCTGCCAATAGATCTCTCTACTGGTGCTGCTACAGCCGAAATCCCCTTATATGAGTTTAACCTGAAGAATGGCGTGGATATCGCTATGGGATTGAATTATTCCAGCAATGGAGTGTTGGTAGATGCGACATCCGGTATTCTTGGTACCGATTGGTCTTTTACCGGTGAGTTCTGTATAAGGAGAAGTGTGTTTGACGATCCGGATGAAATTTCAGAGGACTTAACGAAGGGGCTGGAGAAAGGATTTGACGCAAAAGTATTGAGCAGGTTAATCTTTTTTGGTAGTACTCCCCGAATGGATGCCCAGCCTGATTTATTTACACTGGTGGCACCTGGATTTACGGGATACTTTTTCCTGTCTGGCGACACTGCTGTTTTTCTTAACCAGAATACGTCCTATAAAGTGAAGAAGGTAAGTAGCGGTTTCAGGGCGGTTGACGGGAAAGGAAATGTTTACATGTTTGGTGGCGACGCAATAGAAACTTCCAGGAAAATAGATAACTGCCCAAGTGACGGTTATCATCCTGACGCCATTTTCGCACCAACAGCCTGGTTCCTCAAAAGTATAACTACACCCGGACAGGAAACGGTTTCTTACATTTATTCACCAGAGTATTCTTACAACTATTATTCTGCATCTGAAATAACGGATGTTGTTACCCAGCGGACATTATTCCATGACGGCCCTCCTTGTGACTGTCCGGTCCGCGACAAAGTTATCTGTACCAATATGGCAACAACAAACACCTTCCGGTTACAGGAGATACGTACCAGCGATAAAATAAAAATCTCTTTTGGGTATGATAATAAACTCGAAAATTCGTCAGATTATTTAATGAAGGAAATGAGCGTGGAAGGGATCAAGGATAATGGTACAACATTGTTAAGGAAGATCAGAATGCAATATACCAACGGCACGAAGAAATACAGGCCCTATTTGAGCAGGGTAACGATTTTCTCCGGATCGATGCAAGACAGTATGGTATATAGAATGGACTACAACAATATTGACCGGTTACCGGAAAGAGGGGATACCCAGACTGATGCCTGGGGGTATTATAATGCCTCCGGAACGGGTAGCCCTTATCCCGACCCATCTGTTGCTCATTTTGGTACACTGGCGAGGATTACATATCCAACCGGAGGGTATACCAATTTTACCTATGAAGGGAATACGATTGCTTCCTATGTGAATCAGGTATCGTATACTAATGTAGGAAACCTCCATGGATATGGAACGGGCGATCATTCCGCACAGAAATATTCAACTACTAAAACGCTGGACAGATCAGGTTCGACTCAACTCAGAATATCAGGATATTGTGCGTGGAATTTCAGTGGAGCCCCCGATTACCCGATGCACCGTATGGATGTGGAAGTCAGGAATGCGGTTACCGACAAATTAATCCATTCTCAGTCTGTATATCCGGGCGAGACACTATCATATAGTATCATTGATATAGGAGATATATTTTCGGCAGGACCGACCGGAAGCGTAAAAATTAATATGACCTGTTACGGGGAATACCTGTATGGTGAATTCAACGCAGAGCAGGTTACCACTACACAGGTGCTTCAGAATGTATCTCATGGAGGAGTAAGGGTTGCAAAGGAAGAAGATGTAGATGCCGATAGTAAAACGCATGTGAAGAAATACGCGTACAATCGTTTTGGAAGAGATGAATCGTCTGGTAATTATCTTGGATATCTCAACTTTGAAGAAGAGCTATATACTGAAAACCACTGTCCTGATATACATGTCGGAGGGTTCTCCCATTGTTATGCAAAACTGAGACATAACAAGTCGCTGATGCAGCTTTTTGCGTATTCTAGCGCACCTGTTTATTATAGTAATGTAACTGAAACATTTGGCGACAATAGTGAGAATGGGTGTATCAGACACGAATTTGATGTAAGATTACCTATACCAGCAGTAGGTTACCAAACTGCGGCTACGGCTACGGGTCATACATCCACATCATTTTCATTAGCGCCTTTTACTATTGTGCGGGAACAAGCAGCGCTGGAAACAAAAACGGAATACTACAAAATAGTTGATAGTACATTAAAGCTGGTTAAATCGGAAGAGTATGAATACCATCTGTCAGGACCGGTTAGTAAATCCAGAACGGGTTATGCCTACAGAACCATGATCATGGGAGGAGATGATCCTAACTCAGTTTCCTATTTTACTTCTTATGATGTGATATCCTACTCTTTCTATGCAGGATGGGTTGGGCTGAAAACAAAAACTGAAACGCTTTACAATGAAACGGGGGCTCCTGTTATCAATACTACTACCGATTATTATAATGCACGCCCCGTCAACAATAACATTACTTCCTCTGTACTCACAAGTAGCAGAGGAGAGGCTGTTGTAACAAATTACAAATACGCCAGTGATTACACCGGTCTGGTGTATGATTCAATGTATGCGAGGAATATGTTGGATGCTGTTATCGAATCGTCGAAGCAACGTAGCGGACAACAAGTTGAGAAGATCCTTACTGAATATGGGTTCCCGAATGGTATTGCAGGCCTGATTGCATCATCCCGGATTAGTATTCAGAATGGTGGCGGACCACTTGAGCCAAGATATACGTTCAATAAATATGATGTAATGGGTAATGTACTGGAAAGAAATATGGCAGGCAACATCAATGAAGTATACCTGTGGGGATATGGTAACCAGCTACCGGTAGCGAAAGTTATAGGTAGCGACTATAATACAGTTAAGGCACTCGTGAATGATGCAATATTACAGAATCCAGTGGGAGATGCACAATTAAGAAATGAACTGGATCTACTCCGTCAGAAGCTTCCATCCGGTACTTCGGTGAATACCTATACATATAACCCCTGGTCTGGTATAACCAGTGAAACAGATCCTGCCGGAAAGACCACCTTCTATGAGTATGACAGCTTCGGACGACTGAGCGTGATCAAAGATCAGGATGGCAAAATTCTTAAGCACTACGAATACCAGTATCAGGTACCTGTCACCAAATAAAATATCTCTGTACTACTGAAATAAATTATTCTATGTTACATAAATATCCCATTAGCAGATGTTTACTTGGATGGATGATACTATTGATCTGTAATGTATCATACGCCCAGAATATACCAACAGGAGGGCTGCCACCACAGGCAACTCCTGTTACAACTCCCGGGCAGTACGTCAATCCGGTTACCAACTATATAAGAACCAGAGAACCAGCTATACCTGTAGGTGATGCTGCTACGGTGACCAATACGGCAGATGTTCGTTCCGTAAGGCAAAGCACGGAGTATTTTGATGCCTTTGGAAGCCTTCAACAAAAGGTAGTAAAAGGGTTTTCTCCCCAGGGGAATGACCTCGTAACACCTTATATCTATGATGCTTTCAGGCGGGAGCAGTATAATTATCTGCCGTACGCGGCGCCTACCGGCGACGGTAAATTGAAACTTAATCCCTTTCAGGATCAGGCTCAGTTCATCAAAAGCCTGTATCCTTTGGAGAAAATATACTATAAGGAAACGCAGTTCGAGCCTACACCACTTAACAGAATTACGAAGTCTATGTCTGCAGGAAACAGCTGGGCGGGTAGTGCAAGAGGAGTATCACAGAGGTTTCTTTCCAATACGGCTGCAGACGATGTAAGGGCATGGGATATATCTGCTGCAAATCTGCCTGTCAGTACGAAAGGATATGAAGTCGGACAGCTTTACAAGACTGTTACTACTGACGAAAACGGTTTCAGGAAAATTGAGTTTACTGATAAGGAAGAAAGGAAAATATTGACAAAGGAAGAAACGGTGGTAGGTACTGCTGACGGAAATACCAACTGGCTTTGTACATATTATGTGTATGACAATATTGGCAACCTGAGATTTATTATCCCCCCCAAAGCCGTGAAGCTATCAGCTGGTAGCTGGAGCCCGCCTCAGGATATGGTTAATGAGTTATGTTTTTATTATGCTTATGATACCAGGAACCGGATGGTGGAGAAGAAATTCCCCAGCGCTGCAATACAGGAGCAGGTGTTTGATCTGCGTGACAGACTCGTATTCAGCCGGGATGGAAAACAGAAAGCAGATGGGCAATGGCTGGCATATTTTTATGATGAACTCAACAGACCCATACTTACGGCTATTTATAAATCCGGTAGTGACCGCACAGTTTTGCAAAACCAGGTTAATAGCATTAACAACGGTAATGGTACTATTACTTCCACATTCCCTGGTATTGCGGATCTGGAGGTGGCTGTGCATGACGGCAGAAGTAAATACCAGGCGACAAACAGCATCTCTTTTAATATTGGATTCGAGTCGGGAGACAATGCCGTTTTTGAGACGGAGTTAGGCCCCACGGCCGGGCAGAGCCAGCAGACAATTACCGTTTCAAATGCCGTGGCTATTCCCGCGAGTGATTTAACGCCACTTATTTATACTTTCTATGATAATTATGGATACGCGGATGCACATACCTTCATACCCGGGGATTTTGCAAAACTTAAAGCAGGAAACAATATAGGGGCCGAATTTGTATCGGCTGCCAGCAACAGAACAAAAGGCCTGATAACAGGGAAGAAAGTAAGGATATTAGGTACTGACCAGTGGCTTACTACCTCTTATTTTTACGGTGATAAGCAGCGCATAATACAGACTATATCTGATAATGCAACCGGAGGAAAAAACGTACTCAGCAAAGGGTATGATTTCAGGGAGAATGTGTTAAGCAGCTATTTAAAACACACCAATCCAAGAAGCGCTCTTACCCCGCAGACAACCGTTATGACAATGTTTGCCTATGATAATGCAGACAGGGTTACTGCTATTAGCAAACAGCTGAATGATGATGGCGTAAATAAAGTGATCGTTCAGCGTAAATATGATGAATTGGGCCGGTTGGATGTTAAGACACTGGGTAATAATATTGAAAGTCTGGATTATGACTATAATATCCAGGGATGGTTAAGTGACATAAATAAGCAATATGCGCAAAATGGCGGGCAGAATTATTTTGGCACCTCCCTGTATTACGATTATGGTTATACCACCCGTCAGTATAATGGTAACATAGCCGGCATGACATGGCGTAGCAAAAACGATAATGAATACCGTTCTTTTGGTTTTAGTTATGACGGCGCCAATCGTTTGCTTAAAGCAGACTTTACACAAAACAACGGTCAGTGGAATAACAGCGCTGGTGTCAATTTCAGTATGATGCTTGGCGATGGAGCCACTCCGGATCTGGCCTATGATGCAAATGGTAATATCCTCAGCCTCACGAGAAACGGGTTGAAAGGAACCAGCAGCCCTGTTATCGATCAATTGAAGTATACCTATGTGTCCGGTAACTCGGGCAACAGACTGCAGGGAGTGATTGATGTTGCAAATGATCCCAGTTCTGTGCTCGGTGATTTTAAGGAAGTCAACGGAACCGGAGATAATGACTACAGCTATGATGCAAATGGGAATATTACCCGTGATAATAACCGGAATATCCCGGAAGGCGGTATTAGTTATAACTATCTGAATTTGCCCGAAAAGGTCACGGTTACCAATAAAGGAACCGTACAATATCTCTATGATGCAACGGGGACCAAACTCAGGAAAATTGTAACAGATAAGACTGTAACTCCTGCCAGGACTATTATTGCCGATTATATTGGAGATTTTTTGTATGAACAAGACACACTGCGGTTTTTCCAGCATGATGAGGGTAGGATCAGACTGGTTTATAAATCAGGGCAACCGCCTGCCTACACGTATGATTATTTCCTGAAGGACCATCAGAATAATACCAGGGTGGTGTTAACAGAACAGAGCGATCTCAGTGTATATACGGCAACGATGGAACAAAATGTTGCCGCCAGGGAAACAGCATTGTTCAGTAATGTTGATAAGACACGTAGCCCGGCGCCTGTAGGATACCCTGGTGCTCAGGGGATTTCCGGTAACCAATTTGTAGCAAAGTTGTCAGCCAGACAAGAAGGGAATAAAATCGGACCGTCATTGGTGTTGCGTGTGCTCACTGGTGATACTATACAGGTTGGCGCCCAGGCCTTTTATAAATCTCAACAGCCGGATAAGTCGGACAGAAATGCTATCCCGGCAGAGATGTTGACCTCGCTGGCACAAACATTTACCAACCCGGTACGCACAGGGGCTGATCATGGCGCTTTATCCGGGCCGGGTACCAATGGACCTTTTGCCAGTAACTTTACGTCCGCTGATTATCAGCGTTTGAAAGAAAAGGATCCGGACCAGAATTATATTGATAAACCCAAAGCTTTTTTGAATTTTGTTCTCTTTGATGAACAGTTTAAATTAGTAGACGGCAATAGTGGTGTCAAACAAGTGAAGGGAGAGCCTGACCAGTTACAGATGCTGGGTACCGATAAAATGGTGATGAAGAAAAGTGGGTTCCTGTATGTCTATACAAGTAACGAAAGCCAGCAGGATGTGTTCTTTGATAACGTAACAGTAACGCAAGCAACAGGGCCTATTCTGGAAACAACGCATTATTATCCATTTGGCTTGCCGATGGCAGGGATATCTTCCAACGCGCTGAAGGGGACAAGCTATCCTGAGAACCGCAGAAAGTATAATGGTAATGAGTTGCAGACAAAAGAATTCAGTGATGGTACCGGCCTCGATTGGTATGATTTTAACGCAAGATCATATGATGCGCAGACAAGCCGGTTTATGCAGGTTGATCCGATGATTGACGAAGACCAGGAGCATCTGACGCCATACCACTTTGCTTATAATAATCCAGTGAGGTTTGCTGACCCTGATGGGAAATTGGCATTTCTTATACCAGTTGCTATAGCTCTCGTTGAAGCTGGAGAAGCAGCTTATACCGGATATCGTATTTATCAGACTGCACATACTGCAGTGACCATTCTTAGCATGCTCCAGGCCGAGCATGTGGCGGTAAGAACAGCAAGGGAACTGAGTACTCCGGCATCTGATAATACAAGAGTTAACAGAAATGCCCCCCCGCCATCGGGAGCGGTCAGACTGGTCAACAAAAAGAAAGGTGGTGGAATACAGGAATTGCTCGATGGAATTGCGGCAGATAAAGCCAAACAGGAAGCTAAAGAAAAGAAGGATGCGCATCAACAGGCAGAGAAAAACAGGGCTCAGGGCAGAACGGGTAATTCCAATCAAAATGTCAGAGGTGAGCATAATTCTGGTGGCAAGAGCAAGAGTAAAAGAAATAATCATGAAGATGCCAATGCCAGAAGAGCCAGAGAACAAGCAGCTGCTGACGCAAAGAATAATAAGAATGGAGGGAACAACAACAATAATAACAATAATAATGGAGGTAACGGAAGTAACAATGGTAAAAAGCCCTCCGGATCAGGCAGCGCACCTTCAAAACCTGATCAGCCCAAGCCATCGGGCGCCGGAGGTTTACCAAACATAACGAATGGGTAAAAAATAGATCTGAAATGAACATGAAGAGCAGAAAGCAGTTGTTTGCCGATTTAAGAAAAAAGCCGGAAGATCCGGATTTACTATCTGAAATAGCATCCAGCTATTATAAGGAGGCGAATTATAAAAAGGCGTATGTATACGACAGGCGTGCATGGTTATGCAACAGGAATAATACTATACATATCACTAACCTGGCTGCAGACCTGGAAATGCTTGGGTGGCTTGAAGATGCCATTAAACTTTCGAAATGGGTGCTCACATGGAGTATAGAGAGGATATGCAGACATACAAATGTTTCCACTTCCCGTGCGATGACCATTAAGAACGATTGCCGCTTCAGGGTTAGTTACTGCTATTATAAACTGGAACAACATAGTCTGGCAAGAAGGTATCTGAACCTTTATTTCAAAATCAAGAAAAGAGATAAGCTGCCTTCTGACCTGACACATGACCACCAAAAAGAGTTCTGGCGAAGCCTCAACCTGGATGGGAAGATGAAAATATGGGAGACAGAGTGAAGGTCATGAAAAAGAAGAGAATATCCTTAAATAGAGAAGTGCTCCCATTGGGGAGCACTTCTCTATTTAAGGATATTTCAATTGACAATAACCAGTTGCTACACCATCACTCATAACCTGGATTCTGAGGAAATGTAGTTCTGTTGTTCATAATATCAATTTCCTGCTGAGGTATCGGATAGATGAGCCGGAATGCAGGCAAGGTCACTTTTTTATTCGCCAGTATTTCAGAGATTGCCCTGTTGGTCCGGACGAGATCGAACCATCTGTCGCATTCAAAAGGCAACTCCAGGCGACGTTGTTTGTATACTTCATTCCGGAAGCTGGCCTGATCTGGTAGATCCGCTGCCTGTAAGGCTGGAAGTCCGGCGCGGGTGCGTACCTGGTTGAGATAGGTGAAAGCATTGCCGCCTGCGCTGTAACCTTGTTCGTTCAATACTTCTGCCTGCATCAGCAGGATATCTGCAAAACGCAGTACCGGGAAATCATTACCGGCATTGCCGTTGATAGGATCGTCGAGAAATTTGCGTGGCATCATATTGGCATTGCCAACGGGTTTAGCTGATTCTGCCAACGGGCGTCTCAGGTCGTTGGCATCGTAGGCTTTCATTAACGTTGTATCCACCGTGATCGTCTGTGAATTGGCGTACCAGAAGCCATGATCCTGGTTGGCCACTCCTTTGGCGTAGCGTATTGCAAAAACTATCTCGGTATTGTATTTATTAGTGGTGCTGAAAACATCAGCTGCATTAGGTAGTAGTGTGAATACTTTACTGTCGACCACTTGCTGCAGCACCGTTTGCGCGGCGCTGTATTTCTTCTGGTAGAGATATACTTTCCCCAGCAAACCCTTTGCAGCGCCTGGAGTTGCACGTCCCAGTTCTGTACTGGCGTATTTGTCCGGCAGATTGGCGGATGCAAATACCAGATCCTCTTCAATTTGTTTATAGATGCCGGCAACGTCATCACGCTTCAGGTTAACGGCATTAACCGGGTCAGCAGGAATAGTGAGCAACGGCACTGCTCCCCATAGTCTTACGAGATTGAAATAATCCAGCGCGCGTATGAAGCGTGCTTCACCCTTGATACGGTTTTTAAGTGCGTCATCCATGTTGATGCCGTCGATGGCTGCCAGCAAGGTGTTGCACCGGAAGATACCATTGTAGATGCCTACCCAGGCATTGTAAAAGTTGGTGTTACCCGGATTATCCGAATAACGGTTAATCTGGTAGTTCTGACCTGAGTTGGAAGATGGATCCTGATCAGTGAAATTATCGGCACGCGCTTCCATAAGCGTCTGGAAAGTAGATCCGTACTGACTTCCCAGCGCAAGTGAAGCATAACAGCCGTTTACAGCTGTAACAGCATCACCGGCTGTTTTGAAAAATTGTCCGGGTGCGATCACAGACACGGGGTTGAGATCGAGAAATTCCTTCTTGCAGGAAATAAATGTCAGTACCAGTAACGGAAGACAGAAGATATATTTTTTCATAGTTTGCTGCATTAGAAAGTAACGTTAAGGCCAATCATATAAGTACGCGCCAGTGGATAGGAGCCGTAGTCTTCTCCTGCAGTGAGCGCATTTTCGGTACGGTTGCTGATCTCCGGGTTGAACAGCGAATACTTTGAGAACGTAAATGGATTCTGTACTACGCCATAGATTCTCGCGGAAGATATACCTGCTCTCCTGACCAACGATGCCGGGAGGTTATAACCCAGCGCAATATTTCTCACGCGGATATAGGAACCATCTTCTACATGCCAGGAGGAAGTAATTCCGTTACCACCTGTAGCCAGCCTGTTAGCGCGGTTTACAATTCCGTTACCCGGATCTTCCGGTGATACATAATGATCCTTCACTTCGCTGAGATTGTTGAAGTTGCCTTCCACATTGGCGATATAGCGGCGGAATAGATTGAGGATCTTATTGCCCTGGCTACCTTGTATGGAGAAGCTCAGGTCGATATTTTTATAGCGGATGGTATTGCTGAAGCCAAAGATATATTTAGGTTGAAAGCTGCCTACGATAGCGCGATCGTTCGCATCTATCTTTCCATCGCCGTTAATATCTTTGAACTTCAAATCACCCACGCGGGTAGGGTTGCTGGTTTTAGCAGAAGTATCCAGATCGCGTTGATCACGGTAGATGCCGTCTGTTACATACAGATAGTAAGAGCCAATGGTTTCTCCTATTTTCGTAATGAAGTAGGTATTTCCTGTTCCGCCGGTAGCAATAATCGGCGCACCGGAGGGACCGAGTCTTTTCACTTTATTGGTATTGAAAGCAATGTTGGCATTACCTTCCAGCTGCCAGTCTTTAGCTATCTGTTTATTCCACGATAAGGATACTTCCACACCTCTGTTGTTTACGGCGCCGATGTTCTGCAGATAGGTGCTGAAGCCTGAAGTGCCCGGAACTGGCAGATCCAGCAATAGTTTGGTAGTATTGGCATTGTAATAGTCGACAGTCAGGTTCAGTACTTCTTTCAACAGCCCGATGTCAACACCAACATCGAAGCTGGACATACTTTCCCAGGTGAGGTTGGGATTGGCCGGACTGGTAATGGAAACGCCGTTGACGAGTGTCTGGTTGCCGAGTATGTAATTGCCACCTTTGTTGCTCATCTGTGCAAGAGAGCCGTAGTTTGGTATCTGGAAATTTCCTGTAAGACCATAGCTGCCTCTTATCTTGAGAGAGCTGATTGCTTTTACCTGGCGGAAGAATGTTTCGTTGGATACCTGCCAGGCACCTGATACTGCCGGGAAGGTAGCCCATTTACGATTGAGGCCGAAGCGCGAAGAGCCATCGCGCCTGAGCGACGCACTCAGAAAATACTTATCAGCATAATTATACTGTATCCTTCCCAGCCAGGAGTTAAGGCTCCATTGTTCCAGACTGGAGCTGCCGGCATTTACCTGTCCTGCATTTAATGTAGTTACAATGTCTGTGGGAAAATTATTGGCAGTAACGCTGTTGTGTTCCTGGTTTTCTTTCTGTACTGTGAAGCCCGCCAATACATCAAACTTGTGTTTACCGAAGATTTTGTTATAGGTGAGTGTATGTTCTGTCAGCCAGTTGGTATACATGTCGGTATTGGAAAAACCTGTTGCCACAGAAGGCAGCGTGCCTGCAGGTAATGGCAGATTGGAAGGGCGATAGTAATCCCTGCGGAAGCTGTTCAGGTCCACACCTGCGGTGATCCTGTATTTCAGGTTTTTGATAAATTCATATTCCATGTAAGCATTTGCTGTCAGACGGAAATTTTTAATACGGTCTTTCACGAGTGTGGCAATGGCTACAGGGTTCAGCTGATTGGTCTGGCCATAGCCCCATACATTCACTGAGTCGGCGAATGTACCGTCAGGATTATATACGGGGAAGATGGGCGCATAACCTAGTGCCAGCGCAATGACGCCGGAGTTTGGCGCAAACCAGGGGCCTTCTGCATTCACTACGCGATTGTCTGTATAAGACGGCGTCATATTTACACCGAAGCGGAATTTTTTGGAGCCGCCATCAACGCGGAAGCGGCTGGAATAGCGCTTATAATTATTGTTGATGACGATACCATCCTGGTTGAGATAATTGCCGGAGAAATAGTAGGAGAGTCCTTCGTTTCCGCCGGAGATGCTGATGGTATGGCTTTGCATCGGCGCGGCACGGAAAATTTCTTTCTGCCAGTCAGTATTTGTCAGGCCTGGTTTACCTTCGAGGTAAGGCAGGATCTGCGGAGGTATCCACGTTGATGGATTTTTAGGTCGTATATTGTTGGGATCAGTAGGCTTGCCGGTGGGCACTGCATCGAGATAAGCATTATTGTGTCCGTCGTATACCAGCCTGGCATAGTCGTATGCATTCAGTACATCTACATGTTTATTGACATACTGTACGCCATATGTTCCGTCGTAGCTTATTGTCATCTTGCCAGCAACACCCCGTTTGGTGCGGATCAGCACTACGCCGTTGGAGCCTCTGGAGCCATAGATGGCTGCGGATGCGGCATCTTTGAGTACATCGATAGAAGCAATGTCATTGACGTTGATGGATGCCAGCGGGTTGAATGGCTGCTGGTAATTGTTTACGCCAGGCGAAGCGCTGCGGGTGTCGTTGGTGATAGGTACCCCGTCAATAACAAACAACGGATTATTGCCAGCACTGATAGAACCCACACCGCGAACACGTATCGATACGTTACCGCCGGGGGCGCCATTGGTCTGCATTACCTGTATACCGGCCATCTTGCCTGCCAGCGCCTGATCGAAAGAAGTAACGGCCTGTTGTTTCAGGTCTGCGGAGCGTAAGGATGATACTGCGCCGGTCAGTTCTTTACGGGTACGTGTACCGTAGCCCACTACAACCAGTTCATTTAATCCTTTACTGGCTTCTTTCATCCGGATCATCAGCAGGTTGCTATTGCTGTTTTTCACCTGAAAGCCGTTCAGCACACTGTTTTCATAACCGATAAAGCTGAAGGTGAAATCATACGCTGTACCTGCTTTCATGCCCTGCAGATGGAAGAAACCTTTTTCATCTGTTGCGGCATTGAACCGGTCATTGCCATTTCGTTGCCTGGCAGTTACAGATACACCGGGCAGTGGCTCTCCGGCTTCGTTCATGACACTGCCTTTAACAGCCACCATGCTGCCTGGTTCCTGTGCAAAGGTTGATAACGCGCATGTCAGCAACAGCAGCAAACAGGTATACGCTTTTAAAAATCTGCTCATGTTAAACAGTATTGGTTTAGAGAATAGTATAGCCGCATCACGCTTTTTGCGTGATATCAGATAGATGCAATGATTGAAGATGTTATCTTTTTTTTCGAAGTTTTATCCCTTCTCCGTCTTCCGTCAATTCCAGGTTATTCAGCTGGCATATTGTCAGCAGTATATTCCGCAAGGTGTCTGTTGATAGTACCTGTCCGGTGAAATATGCTTCACTGATATCTTCGTATTCGTAATGAATTTTTGTGTTGAATATATTTTCCAGCTGACTGAATACGCTGTCCAACGGCAGGTTGTTGAACTCCAGGAGTATGTTCCGTTTTACAGGAGTGTGCGTGCGTGGTACAGTATTGTCAGCTTGTATGCTATTTACGGCATACTGATGGGTGATATTGTTGATATGGCATTCTTCTCCTGGCAGCAGGTACAGGTTTCCCGGGAGACTGCCGTCCCTGGCTGATAACAGTACCTTACCGCTTTCCAGTGTTACGCTTACTTTCCCGGCAATAGCGGCATTCACGGTGAACACGGTACCCAGTGCTGTAGTGGTGACGTTGCCGCTGTATACTACGAAAGGTCTGTTGTGGTCAGCGTTTACAAAGAAGCGCGCTTTCCCCTGTAATGTAACATGCCTGACTGCACTATCGGTATCTCCTTTATAGGAAAGTGAGCTGCCGGGGTCCAGACTTACCCGTGAGCTTTCTGGTAGTGTGATTGTAACTGTTTTCCCGGATCCATTCCTAACCACTTTTGTGTGCAGTGCTGTCACTACGGGAACCGGGTTTCTGTTCAGTAGTTGATTGTATACAATTGCTGAGATACTGATCAGTAATACCACCGCAGCAGCGGCTAATAGTTGGAGCCATCGCGGATGCAACTGCCGTACAGGCACCTGTGTTATGGGTTCTTCGCGGGCTTGTATCTTCTCATGCATCTGAGACAATATTGCATTGGTTCTCTCGGGTGGGAGTACCTGTTCTCCTGTTGCTATAGCATTGTCAAACGCCTCCCGCAGTGTCTGCCGGAACTGGCTGTCTTCTTCCTGCTCCAGCATTGCTTCCAGCATGGCTATATCTTCCGGCGTAGCTACGCCGTCCTTTATCTTTTGTATCAGAATAGCGAATCGTTCCATATTCAATTACTATAAAAAGTACCGGAATAACAAAAGGAGGGGGTAAGGTCGTATTACGGAATTGTTAACAAAAAAGGCAGGGGTGTTACAGGTAAGCGGCGAGGAACAGTGCGCTCAGAACTGGCGCTGCTGCCTGGTTGGCGGCGATATAGGATTTTATGCTTTCGGAAGAGGATTGCAGGTATTCTTTAACGGTGTAGTGGGAGATGCCCATAATGTGAGCTGCTTCGGTGGCAGTTTTCCCTTCAAGACGGCACAGCTGGAATACTCTTTTCTTACGGGGAGACAATGTTTCGATGGCATTGCTGATCAATACATGTCTACGTTCGATGACGTCCGGGTTGTCATCTGCTGTGGCGTCCTGGATAACACTATATTCGGCCAGCCGTGTTTTTTCGGTGGCTGTTTTTTTGAGATATTGAAGAGATTTATGATAGCTGACAACAAACAACCAGTTGCCTGCTCCCTGCTGCAGATCAAGTTGTTGGCGGTGATGCCACAAGGCGAGAAATACTTCCTGTAAAATATCTTCTGCTACGTCATGCCTGTCTATCATCATGCAGATGTTTTTGAAAACTGCATGATGATATTGATAATAGATATTATCAAATACAGTTGTGTCAATCGTTTTTTGCATGAAGGTCGGATGCGGTTCTTGTGTTACTGATATGCATTCACGGTGAACAAATGTACAGCTGAAAGTATAAGATAGGAGAACTGCCAGTATTAAATAATGATTACTTTTATCTGCAACCTTATATGGTAGGAGAAAAAGGGTTGTCAACCCTCTTCTCCGAATAATTGTTTCCCTCCTTCCAGTGATGCACACACTGCAGCGCCGCTGTAGCTGATCATGCGTTGCTCATAATCGGTGATGGCCTCAGTGAGCGACCATATTCCGTTTGCAGCCTTTCCCAGGTTGGCGGCAAGCAGGGCTGCGTCCTGTAATGCGGTGTTGGCGCCTAATCCGGCTGCGGGGCTCATCACATGCAAGGCGTCTCCCATACCGGTTACAAGGTTAGTCTGCCGTGGTTGCAATGTGCCAGCACTTTTTACCGGGATCATCGTGGCCATTGACATATCCGCATGGTCAAATAATGCACGCAATGAAGAAGCCCAATGGCCTGTGCGTTCACTTATCATGGTTTGCAGCTCTTCGGGGGAAAACCGCAGTGAGTGGCCTGAGTTAATGCCAAGTGCAGCACGATGGCCTATGATAGCCCAGTACATATAATCGTCAACATGGGTGAGAGAGACGCCGGTAGGAGACGCTGAGGCCAATGTCTGAGGAGATGCTTTGAATTGCATGGCGTCAATGATCACTGCCAGTCCGGAATCAAATATGGCAGAGGTACCTGTCTTTAATACATCAGCAATGGCATCGCTGTTTTGTAACGTTTTACCATAGATGCAGATGTTTCCTGTATCAACCGGGGCAGAGCCGGGAAAGAGCTGCCGTGCAATAACAGAGTTCACGCCGTCTCCCACTATCAGCACATCGCACACATGTGTGCTGCCATCTGCAAAGTGCAATACAATTTTTCCGTCGCCGTGTTCTTCCCAGTTTACCGCATTGTGGTTGAAGTGAACATGTTCCCTGATGCCTCCCATGAGAATCTCCCGCAGCGTGAGTCTGTGCGCTTTCAGATCGGCAGCATCTTCACTGCTGCTATCCATCCAGGAGTAGATCCATTTATCATTGACGTTATCTAATGTGGGTTTGAGCGTACGTACGCCTGGGTAAGGCAGGGCACATGTATCGCGGAATAATGTATACATATCTGGCGGAAGGCAGGAGGCAAGCGCCTGTTGACCGTTCATGTCTATCCTGATCCTGTATCCCTGTGTCCTGCTGTTGGGGGCTTCATCTCTTTCAAATACTTCGAATGGTATTCCCAGTTTGTATAATCCCTGTGCAAGACATAATCCACTGATGCCTGCGCCTGTTATGGCTACCTGTATCTTTTTCATCCTTTGTGATGAAGAACTGTTCTGTCAGTTCAACGATACAAAGTTCAGCTGGTGGTGGATGATGATCAAGGCAGGAAACGGGGGAAGAATAGGATTATCCGCGGGATGTTTTCCGGGCTTGTGCGGGTGTCATTCCTGTAGACTGCTTAAAGATACGGCAGAAGTAGGAATAGTCATCATATCCCAGTTTATCTGCCAGCTCCTTGATGGATATATCGGTATAATATAATATCCGCCTTGATTCAGTGATAACGTGGTTCAGGATATGCCTGCTCACTGGCAGACCGGTCTGCTGCTTTACCACTTCGTTGAGATAGGAGAGGGAGATGTTCAGATGAGCAGCATAACCGGCAGGACTTTTCATGGTAAGAAAATGCCTGGAGAGCAGTTGCCTGAACTGATGAAGGATCTGTACTGGTCTTGATGTAAGGAGTTGTTGTACTGGTTCGTGTTCATGGTAGGCATTTGCGCAGATGCCGGTACAAAGATCTGTGGCGCTGCGTAATAGTTGTGGGGAGAAATGAAAATGTTTCCTGGCGGTATGCAGCTCATGCAGCAACGATATACTATGAGCAAGGGCTGTCGCCTTTTCTTTGCTGAGTGTGGCGGCACCTGCAAAAGGCAGGAAGGTAGTAAATGCGAAAAGGTAGTTTTCGTGTACCCATTCCCGTTTGACGGAAAGGACCCACGCATGACATTGCCGGGCAGACACTGCGCGGTGTACTTGCCCTGGCAGGATACAGAGTACCTGTCCGGCTTTCAGCGGCACTGTATTGAAATCCACATCCATGACACAGCTGCCTTTTTCCTGGATCACAAACTGGTAGTGGTCGTCGCGGTGAGCCATTTTGCGGTGTATGCTGCCGGGATTCACTGCGGTCAGCTTTTGTATTTCCAGCGCATCTGTAAGGGCATGCAGAGGAATCATATCATGGTGTATTGATTATTTAGGACGATGAGCAAAGGTAAATAAAAAGAGCACTGGTATGCCCGGTGCTCTTGCGATATTTGGGATTCACAGGATATTACGGTTTCTCTTCCCAGTGCTGTGAACCATCCACCGGATCGAGGTATGCGCCATCAAATCCGGCGTCAATGAGTTTTTGTGTATAAGATGCTGAATTGCCATAGATAAAGGCTTTCCACTCAGGCATCCAGTAGCGTATGTAGTAGTTGCCTTTCCAGTATGGATCCATTGTTTCGAGCCACGCTGGCGGATTTTTTACCCAGGCTGCTTTCCAGTACCAGCGGTACTGTTCCGCCTGTCCCATGCTCATGTAGGCCAGTACAATGCGTTTGCCGCCATTTTTCTTGGTCTTCAGCGATGTGATCAGGCTTTTATCCCAATGTACAGTGTCTGATTCGGGGAAGGCGTCCATAACAATCACATCATAGTTGGTTGCTTTCAGCGAATCCAGGAACCTGGTTCTGCTGCCGAAGCTGCCGCTGTTGATGAGATAGAGGAAGTTGCGTGCATCAGCCAACGTGTTGATGTTGTTGCTGTTTTCATTGAACGGCGCACCGGCAGGAATGTTGTCCAACTCGCGGTGTGAGGCCGCAAATGAAATGAAGCCATTCTTCTGATTTAACTGATAGGAATTTGCCACTTTACCGGGAGTGAAGCAATAGTCTGTGGTAAGCACGCGGAGGTGCTGACTGGCAGCTACTTTGCAGAATGCGAGCCATTCGTCGGAATCAGCTTTGGGCGTGGGCTTGTCGTCACTATTATCATATCCATAGTATAATTCTTCCCTGCCCACACCATCGAGGGCTTTGATATAGGCCGTATTTACAGTGCCTGCTGCGTCGCCATCGTTGGTAAGCAGTTCTGAACTGTTCTGCGCAACGATCAGGAAACCGTTTTGCTGTTGTTTGGCCCAGGCGCTGATTTCCTGGATAAAGTTGCGCATTTCCTGCCGGTAATTAACTACCTGCAATTGCGTTTTGCCGGCGATAACCTGGTGATTTTTCTCTGTTAATGACAAATCTTTGCTACAGGAAGAGGCGGTTAGCAGGCAGGCCAGTGCTGCCGCTGACAAAAAGGGATTTCTGGTAGTCATAAAATATGGTTCAGTGGGTGAAATAAAAGACCTACATTTTCGTATGTCCTTTATTGTTAGCATGGTTTGTTTGAGCGCCGGCAGCCCAACTTTAATATTGTCCGTTAAAGTTAAATATTCTTTTCAGGCCGTCGTCATGCCTTTTTCAAAATCACGGAAATACGTGGGTTTTTAAGCGGTTTTTAAGCTCTATGTCATTATGTTGTTAGGATATATCTGTTTCAATTTCAGGTATGCATTGCATTTACGGTCTGTAATTTGTAAATTTAACAGCTACCGCTGAATGAAGCGGCTTAATCCACATTCCACGATCTTAATCAACGAAACCCATGAACAGATCAAGAAGAAACTTTTTAAAGAGCGGCGCCTTTGCCATTGCCGGTGCTGCATTACTACCGGAGGCTTTACGGGCAGCCAATAGTTCAAGACCCATCCTGGGTATACAGTTATATTCCGTTAGGGATGATATGAAGAAGGATCCCGCCGGAACCCTGCGCCAGTTGGCTGGAATGGGGTACAGGAATGTGGAGCATGCCAACTACAAAGACCGCAAGTTTTACGGTTACAGCGCCGCGGAATTCAAGAAACTGCTCGACGGCCTCGAGCTAAAAATGTACAGCGGACATACCGTGCTGCGTAAAGACCATTGGGATGCCACCCGTAAGGACTTTACGGACGAGTGGAAACATACGGTGGAAGACGCTGCAGCTGTTGGCCAACGCTTTGTGATCAGCCCCTGGCTGGATGAAAGCCTGCGCAAAACCTATGACGGCTTTATGGCTTACATGGAAGTATTCAATAAATGCGGCGAATTATGTAAAAAATCGGGCATGAAGTTCGGCTATCATAACCACGATTTTGAATTCAGTACACAGCTGAACGGTAAAAAGCTTTTCGA
The DNA here is from genome assembly GCF_035538455.1 of Chitinophaga sp. GTDB lineage: Bacteria > Bacteroidota > Bacteroidia > Chitinophagales > Chitinophagaceae > Chitinophaga. The sequence continues at coordinate 11,108 of NZ_DATLKJ010000047.1, read as the reverse complement.
TCTCATCTTACAACATACAGACCCCAAGCTGGTGGCACAACAGCTGGACATCGGCAATATGTATCACGCCGGTGGTATTGCTATGGATATTCTCCAAAAATATCCCCGCCGTTTTGAACTGATGCATGTGAAAGATGAAATCAAATCGGCTGATAAAGGTGAAATGGGCGGCGGTTATGAAAGCACGGTGCTTGGAAAGGGGATCATTCCGGTGAAAGAGGTGATTAATCTAGGAGTGAAGGCTGGAGGTACACAATATTTCATTGTGGAGCAGGAATCTTATCAGGGCCGTTCTCCATTGGATTGTGCCAAAGATGATTACAGTGCGATGAAGGGCTGGGGTTTCTAGTTCTTAGTATATAAATTAGCGTTTGGCCGTTGGGAATGTAACCAGGGTGGCTAAACGCTAATTTCTTTTTGCAACAGCGTATTTCAATGTTTGTACGGCATTTTTCAGCTCTTCCGCATTGAGGTTGGCAAAGCCTATTCTCATAGCTGCCTCCCGCCTGGACTGGTAAAGAAGATGTTGCGGTAGTGTCAGCCCGTGATCCGCACATTCTCTGCTTATTTTAGAAAGGTTGATGGATTTGTCCCACCTTGTCCATACCGCCAGCCCGGCTTCGGGCTTTATAAATTCAACATATTCGCCCAGTTCTTCTGTAATCAGATCACACATCAGGTCGCGCCTGTTGCGGTATATTTTCCTGGATTTATCCATATGCCGGTGCATTTCCCCGTCAACAATAAATTCGGCGATAGACTGCTCTGTGATATTATCGCCGTAACCGGCCAGCAGTGTGCTGAACTTACTGAGTTCTGTGATGAGATTTTCCGGCGCCACCAGGTAACTGAGCGCAAAGCCCGGGGCCAGCGACTTCGCAAATGAACCGATATAGATTACCATTCCTTCATTATCAGCACAGGCAACAGGCAGCTGTGGCTGATGATCAAACTGGAAATCGAAGTCGTAGTCGTCTTCTATAATAATGAACCCATAACGGGCAGACAGCTGCAACAGCCGCTGTCTTCTTTCCGCCGACAGCACCGCTGTAGTTGGGTAGTGGCTATGTGGCGTAATGTAAACCACCCGGATATTCTTTTCCCGGCAGATCTTTTCTATATCATCTACGCATAGCCCGTCATCGTCAACCGGTACCTGTACCAGAGAAGCGCCTGACTGCTGGATGATCATGTTGGCAATATAATAACTGTAAGCGCCGATGATTACATTATCTCCTGCATTGAGCAGAGTACTGGCTGCAAGGAACAGCCCCATATGTACACTTCTGGAGATCAGAACATTGTTTTTGGTGATGGCGAGCCCACGGGTATTATTGAGATATTTCGCGAGAATCTCCAGGAAATAGTCGTTAGGTTTGCCGTAGGTGTAGTTCAGGTAGCGGGCTGTTTGTTTTCTCTTCACGAGCCTGTTATAAATGGTACTGAGCTTCACGATAGGCGTAATGCGTACATCGGGGAGTCCGTCTGTCAGCTGAAAGGCTTTGCCGGACGGCAGGGCGGTGCGGTCCAGGAGAACGTTGGGGATGAATGAATAGCCGGTGGTGACGGGATAGCGTAACATCGGTTGTTCCTTCGTTTCAGGATGCTCCGGGAGGGGGGCTAACCGGTCAGCCACCACAGCGCCTTTATAAGGGCTTACAATGATCCAGCCATGGAGGTTCAGATCATCGTAGGCGGCAATGACGGTTTTACGGTGCACTTTCAGAAAGGAGGCCAGTATCCTGGTTCCAGGCAGTTTTGCGCCGGGCGCCAGCATGCCTTTCCGGATGGCGTGTACCAGCTGGTCGGATATCTGACGGAAAACTGGTTCCCCTGACTCCCGGTTGATTTGCAGCAAACTTCTTATTAACTGGTAAAGTGGACTACTCATTATACTAAAACTGGATCATATGGCTAAAATAACAATTTCCTAATCTTGCGCAAAATAACTTGAAGTATGACAAATGATATTGCCGAAGTTCGCCACAACTGGACAATGGAAGAAGTAGCCGAGATCTACAATAGCCCGGTGCTGGAACTTATATTCCGGGGCGCTTCAGTGCATCATCAGTATCAGACTAACAATGAGATACAGGTGTGCACGCTTTTGTCTATAAAAACAGGAGGATGCCCCGAGGACTGTGCCTATTGCGGTCAGGCGGCCCGTTATCATACAGACATCACGGTGCAGGCGCTGATGTCGAAAGAAACAGTGCTGGAGTATGCCAGAACAGCCAAAGAAGGTGGCTCTTCCCGCTTTTGTATGGCGGCGGCCTGGCGCGAGGTGAGGGATAACCGCGATTTTGACCGGGTACTGGATATGGTGAAGGATATTAATGAAATGGGACTCGAAGTGTGCTGCACACTTGGCATGCTGAATGAAGAACAGGCGCAACGCCTGCAGGAAGCGGGCCTGTATGCCTACAACCACAATATCGATTCATCTGAAGGATATTATAAGAACATCATCTCCACCCGTACTTTCGACGACAGGCTGAAGACGCTGGATAATGTGCGCAAAGCAGGTATGACCGTATGTTGCGGGGGGATCATTGGTTTGGGCGAAACAGATGATGACAGGATCAGTATGCTGCATACACTGGCCACCATGCCGGTACATCCGGAATCTGTTCCGGTGAATGCGCTGGCCCGCGTACAGGGTACCCCTATGGCCGACCAGCCACGTGTACCTGTATGGGACATGGTGCGCATGATTGCTACCGCAAGAATCCTGATGCCGCGTTCTGTTGTTCGCCTCAGTGCGGGCAGGGCAGAGATGAGCCAGGAGGAACAGGCACTCTGTTTCCTGGCAGGAGCTAACTCCATCTTCAGCAGTGAGCACGAGAAGCTGCTGGTAACACCTAATCCGAACATTAATAAAGATAAAGAAATGCTTAACCTACTTGGACTAACCATTAAAAAGTCCGCTACCGAAAAGGCAGCGACAGTGTAAATACAGCAGACATATAAAGGCCGATCTTACAAGGGACAGCATTGGCTGTCCCTTGTTTTTTTCTGCGTATATCCCTTGTGTTTAGTCGCAAATGATGTATCGCTGAGTATAGATGCTTAACAAAAACGGGCATGCATTGCGTGCCCGTTTTTCCGGTACTGTTTATCCCTCCGGATTTACCCCGCAGGGCCCCGTTATTTCAGGATCAATTAAATGCTACTTGTTATAGATAGGGCAGCGCTTCAGCATATAATACAGCGCATCTTTATAGGATGTCTCCTCATTGAGGAATGCAGTACGCTGCTTGGAATAAATGCTTTCATTCCGCTGGTTGTAGATACCCAGTGTCACCTCATTTACATACTTTTTCTCTATGGTAGTATTGCTGGACGATGTTCCGGATTCCCTGCTTCTGCCGTCGCCTTTGTCTTTGCTTGTCCGTTCTTCGCCGCCCTGGGAGTTGATCTCTTCCTTGGAGCTGCGGTAAACGCCGCCGGTAACGATGTATTCCACGCCGAGCAGACGGCAGAGATCGCCGTAGGTATAACCGGCGATATTATTATCGTCTATTCCGCGGCGGAAGAGGAGCGCATTGGTAGTTTGCGGGTCCTGGAATTTGTACATGCCGCCGTGTTTGGAAAGATACGTGAATGTGTTTTCCTGCAGTTTCTGTTTGGTTACGGCTACCATATCGGGCCTGGTATCGTTGTCGCGGTATTTAAATGGGAGAATAGCCACCATATTGGGTTGTACGGGAGGCAGCTCTTCTCCGGCGGGTTTGGTAGCAGCCGGATTATTAACGACTTCCACACGACCGCTGGCGAAGGTAATTTTGTTGATGTCTGATTTTTTCAGGGTGTATACAAGCGTTTCACCGTTGTGAATGAACCGGATGGTGTTTTCATCCACTGAAGTAATTTTACCATGTTTCTCTTCTCCATTCAACATCACAATCACATCCTCTTTTGTCTGGACGCTTTTCTGGGCCACTGCGGGAATAAGGGAAACAAGGAGACAGCTGAGAATAAATAGCCTGATGGCGTACAGTTTTGCTTTCATGTTTTTTGAACGTATTGAAATTTTATGACAGTATACAGGAACAAGACGCGCGGCTAAACGGCGCACCCCTATACCATCCCAGTATTTAAATTATTGTTAACCCGCTGGTTGTCGCAGTGGGGAGCCGTAACTTGCCGCGCACCTAAGAAATTCTGTATGGTAAGGCGGATTATATTGTTTGTTTTGCTGTTGACAGCCGCTTCCTGTCTTACACGCCGGCCACCGTCAGCCTACAGGGAAACAGATTTCCTGAAAATAACCTTGCAGGCCGATTCATCCTGCCTGAAAGAGGATGTGCCTTTACTATATACCATCGAAAACCAGGGAAATGAACCAGTATACATAGACGATCCTTCTGCCTTCAACAATATACAGGCACTATTGTACCAGGATGATGTCCGTATCACAGAAGCCCGGAAAATAAAAGCTCCCCGTGATCAGCAAAAGGGAATGGTGCTGCTGCAGCCCCGTGAGAAGCAGGCGGTGAAGTACCAATATACATTGTATTACCTGTTTGGCAGCCGTATCCCGGCCGTTAAGAAAGGAAGCCGGTACAATGTGAAGCTCCGTTACTGGGGGGATGTATATGATGCTGACCGGAAACCTGTTTTTGAAAATAATGGCGTAGTCAGTAATACCATTAGTTTTTAGTATTGATTACTCTATATGGTTAGGATCATTGATTGGTTCTCATATTATCGAAATTAAATCATTATTTATATCGCCAATATGAAGGCCGGTTTCAGGCGATTGGTTTTTTCGAATGAATTTTTTATTTTTAAAAATACTGGCATTATTTTTAGTTAGAGAAATACATAGAAAATTATCCAGGTAAAAATACCACAAGCAAATAAAGTTGAGCACTAAATGACGGCGGGCGTTAAAAGGGGGTAGTAAACAGTAACGGTGGCCCGACCGGTTCCATGTTGACCATAGTAGTTTTTAAACAGTAATTGTAAACTGTAAATTTATATCTATGACGATGTCTGTGAAATGTACTGCCAACCCAACCCGGTTGCATTGGCTGGTTATCCCGTTCTTTTCAGTTTGTTACCGGAAGTGAACCAATAACATTTTTCAATATAGTTGTAACTATCGGTTATCTCTGCCGACGGTAGTTCCTGTATATTTTGTTACCCTTGCCAGGGATGTTGATTACTGACTGAATATAGGTCTATGGATGTTAATTATACCACAATGGTAATGCCACAGGCATTACAAGCGCTGCTGTATGCGCAACTCTTTACTGAACACAATGACTGGTTATGTTATTGCGCCACGAAAATTACGAAGGACCGTGAAATAGCAAGAGATGTTGTGCAGGATTTTTTTGCCTATTACTGGAGCAACAGAGAAAGTATTACAATCACAGCTTCATTTAAGTCGTATGCCACGAGAGCCGTTCAGAACATTGCTGTCTCTTATGTGAAAAAAGACCGGATCAGGGAGTTGCATTATGCCCGCTTGCCTGTGGAAGAAACAGAAGATATTTTTACGACTGAAATTTCGGAGAGAGAATACGATACCCTTTCGAGTAACCTGTTTGCAGCTATTGAAGGATTGCCGGAACAGCGAAGGAAAATATTGCTCATGCACCAGTTTGGGAAACTGAAGTATGCTGAGATTGCTGATACGTTAGGGGTAAGTAAGAACACCGTAAAGACGCATCTCAAGCTGGCTTACAGAACGCTTAAAGAAAATCGCGTGCGTTAATCCTATTCTTTTGGTAAATAAATATCATTCGATGATATTCTAATACCAATCGAATTAATGTTATCACATATAATGTTGATCGTCTGAATACCTTTACTGTAGCTGAATAGAAACAGATAATAAAATTCACTGTGGAAAAAATGGAACAACTCACGCAACAGAGTGTAGTCGTTATTGATAGTTTCAAAAAAATTAAAAAATCTTTTCACCCTCTTTTATTCTTCTGTATACTTAGGTATGTACAATAAGAGAAGGTGTTACGAAGAAGGGTGCGTCAGGTAATCTTTTTCAAAATGACAGGATTTGATAATTTTTTACTTTTTGATTCACCCTTTTCCGTTTTGCCTACTACTTAAATATACAGAGTGAACATGCTGACTGAGTATCCGCCTTATACTTCTGTTGGTATTACATAATATTTCTAACAGGTACGCCTTTACACAAAAGAACAACATGCGCTTTTTACTGTATAGTGTGCCTGGTGTTGGCTGGCAGGCCATTGTAAGCAAGCCGGTAACCCCGTATCCTACATGCTTAGACCAAACTGAACCCGGTAGCATTTGCTTCCGGGTTTATCGGAAATTATTCCGGAAGGATGACTATCATAATTTAGTTGTCGCCGGGATTAATTGATTTGTTATGCCTTTACCACCCTAAATGAAGTAGTAACTTATAACAAAGAAAAAACACACCAGTCTTTACCGGGAAATCGTCGTACAGAACCTGCTGCGGGCGGGGTGGCTTTGCCATGCATTTTAAAAACTAAACTGTGTAGTCGATATGATGCGTAAAATTCTACGGAGTAACTATTTGTTCATGCAACTGCTGCTGTTGTTTGTTCCATTGCTACGGCCCTCTACGGCGGTGGCCCAGCAGGATGCTATGTTCACACAATATATGTTTAATCCGCTGGCGGTGAACCCTGCCTATGCGGGCAGCAGAAATGTGCTCAGTTTGACTGCGCTGCATCGCAATCAATGGGTGGGACTGAAAGGTGCACCTAAAACTACCACTTTTTCCGCCGATATGCCTACCTGGAACAATAAGCTGGGACTTGGTTTTATGGCATTCAATGATGAAGTAGGGGTTACAAAATCAACCGGGTTTTATGGTGTGTATACTTACCGCATCCGGTTTTCGGGTGGCGGCTCTCTTGCAATCGGTCTGCAGGGCGGTGTTACTAACTATAAAGCGAACCTTACACAAGTGAACCTCATTGATCAGCCGGATCATGTGTTTGCGCAAAACATCAATTCATTCCTGCCCACCTTTGGCGCAGGTGTGTACTACAATACAGACAGGTATTATATTGGTTTCTCCGCGCCTAATATTATCAGGAGTTACCTGCGCAAAGATGTGTATCTCTATTCATCTGAGCTGATCGCCAAAAAATTTGATCATCTGTTCCTGATGGGTGGTTATGTTTTCGATCTGAAGGAGGATGTAAAACTAAAGCCTTCCTTCCTGGTGAAGTATGTGAGCGGATCGCCGATACAGGCAGATATTAATGCGCAGGTGTGGCTGAAGGATGTAGTATCTGTAGGAGCCTCATACCGCACAGATGGTAGCGGTGCACTTCTGACAGAGATCCAGTGTACGCCGCAGTTCCGTATCGGGTATTCTTATGATCTGTCCAACAAGGCGTTATCAACCTATAACCGTGGCTCGCATGAGATTATGTTGCGGTACGAGTTTGGGTTTGAGAAAGGAAAGATCTTGTCGCCTCGTTATTTTTAATCCGTTAGCCTATGTACCTTAAACTATACATATACTTACTTCTTCTTCTTGCGTTTTTTGTTTGCCATCCCATAGATAATGTGCATGCACAATCGGCCGGAAAACTGCAACGGCGGGCAGATCATGCCTATGCCGGGCTGCGGTTTACGGAGGCCCTGCACTATTACAAACTGGCGGATGAGAAGCAACCGGCTAATTCACATACTATTAAACACATAGCATTGCTCGAACAGGCATTGCAACATTATGCTGCATCGTTGCCCTGGTTTGAGAAGATCAACTTTGATAAAGAGGCGCCGTCGTGGTTATTGTTGTATTCACAGGCGCTGGCCAGCAATGGGCAATATGAGCGGGCCGATAGTTGCCTGCGGCTGTATCGTGTAAAGACACAGACGCCCGTTAATTATAACTTCAGTGAAACTGATAAGCTTTTCAGAGACTCCGCCCAGTGGCGCATTGAATATGCATCACTGAATTCTTCTCTGGATGAATTTTCTCCTGCCATGTACGGACGCCGGTTGGTGTACGTTACAAATCAGCGGTTGCCGGTTGCCGTAAAAAGAGTATATGCACGCAACGAGCGTCCATTCCTGCAGTTGCGTATGGTGGCGGATACCGGCACTATAAAGTATACGGATGTACGGAAAATAGATTCTGCTTCCACCAATGATTTTGTTTTCCGGTATATCATCAATGATGATGATACATATCCTACCAGCAACGACAGCCGGGTTACAGGTATTTACAATTTCCGCTATCAGCAGTGGAAAGGTATGAAGCGCCCCGGATGGAACAATGGTATAGATATTTTCGACAGGAATGTGGAAACGAAGTATCATGAAGGCCCTGTTACTTTTTCATCCAGGTTTGATACCCTTTATTTTACCCGGAACAACTATACACCCGGTAAGTACAGAACAGGCAAGGACGGCGTGAACAGACTGAAAATTTTCAGCGCCGTATTCCGTAACGGTGTATGGCAAGGAATCACATCTTTCCCCTATAACAATGATGATTACGCGACGGGGCATCCCGCATTGACACCGGATGGCAGTACCTTATTTTTTGTGTCAGATATGCCAGGAGGATATGGGGGCAAAGACATCTATTATGTTGTGAAGGCAGCAGATGGATCCTGGGGGAAGCCAGTGAATGCCGGACCTGTAGTCAATACGGCTTTCGATGAGATGTTCCCTTATGTTGATAATAAGTATACGCTATATTTTTCCTCCAATGGTCGCAATGGATTAGGGGGCCTTGATATTTACCGCATACAATGGGAGAATGGCGCAGCTATTGGCGCAGCGCAGAACATGGGGTATCCCGTCAATACATCGAAAGATGATTTCGGTATCTGGTGCACAGAAGATGCGGATGGATTTCATGGTTATTTCAGTTCTGATCGTTATGGAGATGATGACGTATTTCGTTTTCATATGCGTCCGCTACGATTACGGGTTGAGGGCAGTGTCTTCAAGCGTCTTACTGGTTTGCGGCAGGAGGGGGTCAGTATCTCACTGATCAGCACAGATCAGCGGCGCGATACGATCAGTGATATTACCGGAAACTTTGGCTGGCAGCTGTTTCCCGAAACCGATTATGAGTTGCATGCAGAGAAGAACGGTATGAAGAAAGTAATCGTTCCATTTTCTACAAAAGGGATCAACACAGATTCTATCATCCGCAGGAATATCTACCTGGATACACTGGATGAAGGAAGTACTCACTGGAGAAAAAACTGCGATTCACTCAGGAAGCTGTACACTTTCCCGGATGTATTGTTCGCGCTAGACAGCTATACTGTGACTGATGCGTCAAAGCATTCATTGGAACGGCTTGCTACAGCATTGAAGGGGGATACGTCGTTGTCGCTCATCATCAGCTCTTATACCGATGCACGCGCAAGTGTGGTATATAACAACCGTTTGTCTGCCAGGCGTTCTGATGCCGTTGCTGCATGGCTGGTACAGGCAGGTATTGCACCGGGAAGACTGATAAAGGAATACTACGGAGAAACCCGTTTGAAGAATGGTTGTAAGGATAGAGTGCCTTGTCCTGAGTATCTCCACCAGCAAAATCGCCGGACAGAATTTTACATTATAAAAGATGGCATTAACATCACGCTGGAATGTAATGAACAATCCGGCCGGAAATAATACTGATTTATTAGCATAAAGATGTCTTGTATGAAATGGAAACTTTACTTACTGCTGACTATTTTCTCGTTCCTGGCTGTGATGGTGCAGGCGCAGGTAGGTATTGGTACTAATACGCCGAATGCTTCCGCTGCACTGGATGTGACAGCCACAGACAAGGGTATGTTGGTTCCACGGCTGGCACTGAGGGATGTTACAGACCCCTTCCCTGTGGCAGCTACGCCGGCAAAAGGTTTGCTGGTGTTTAACACCGCAACGGATACCCGGGGAGGTAAAGGGGTTGGCTTCTATTACTGGAGCGGAACCGATGGTAATCCCCCGAATAAGTGGATATATATTGGTGGTGATTTCATAACAGAGATTACAAATAATCAAACATTAAGAGATTCGATTGTTAACCTGATCAAGAATTCAGGAAAGAATCTGAAATCCCGTACCACTAAGCTGTTGGTAGACGGGGGGGACAGTAGCGTGTTGAAACCTGTGTGGATAGACCTGGATATTAATGCGCTGGTTACGGATACTACTTTCAGGAATACGGTGATTAACCTGATTAGCAAGAATGCAAAGGCGGATAGTAGTGTTGCTAAGTCTGGGTTTATTGACTTGTATGATATAAAGGGTAATGTGCTGACGGCAGCAGATAGTAGCGTTTACCGTTATTTCAGGATTGGTGTAAACAGTAAGGCTTTCCGCGATAGTGTGAGCCTGGTGGTGCTGGATAGCCTCAATAAAGGCAGTGTTCGAGACAGTGTGTTGCAGATAGTCACTAATAATAAAACCGTTCGAGATAGTTTATTTATAGGCCTGAAGAATAAGTCTGATTCCGTAGGCCAGCGAGACTTCATTCAGTTGTATGATAAGTCGGGCAAGCCGTTGGCCGCGGGAGCTGACAGTGCAGTATTCAAGCGTTTCAACATCGGTGTGAATGGCAAAATCTTCCGCGACAGTGTGAGCGTGGTTGTGTTGGATAGCCTCAATAAAGGCCGTGTGCGGGATAGTTTGTTGCAGATAGTCACTAATAATAAAACCGTTCGTGATAGTTTATTTATTGGCCTGAAGAATAAATCTGATTCCGTAGGTCAACGAGATTTCATTCAGTTGTATGATAAATCCGGTAACCCATTAGCTGCCGGTGCAGATAGCGCCGTGTTCAAGCGCTTTAACATCGGTGTGAATGGCAAGATCTTCCGGGACAGTGTGAGCCTGGTTGTGTTGGATAGCCTCAACAAAGGGCGAGTGCGGGATAGTGTGTTGCAGATAGTAACTAATAATAAGACAGTTCGTGATAGTTTATTCATAGGTCTGAAGAATAAATCTGATTCAGTAGGCCAGAGAGATTTCATTCAGTTATACGACAAATCCGGTAACCCATTGGCCGCTGGTGCAGATAGCGCCGTGTTCAAGCGCTTTAATATTGGAGTGAATGGAAAGATCTTCCGGGACAGTGTGAGCCTGGTAGTGCTGGATAGCCTGAATAAAGGGCGAGT
>NZ_DATLKJ010000046.1:0-4429 GCF_035538455.1 Chitinophaga sp. | reverse complement strand
GATCTGGATGAAACGGGGAGCGGAAAAATAAAACCGGTTTTTTTTGAAACCGGGCAACAACGGATTCACATAGACAGTTGTAAAGTAGGTTTCCTGATTGGCACGCCCAAAATTAAAGAACCAGTAGATATTACTGTATATCGTTATGATGTGACTGCTAACGTGGTGCTAAGAACCCCTGTTTATACCTTCAAAAAAGTGACGCCGGGCAGGATATCAGAGTTTGCAACGTTATTGTACAATTCAGAAGAGATATCGTATGTGCTGACTGTAAAATACAGCCGCAACGGAAAACTGTTCCCCGGAATGCTAAACAATAATCTGTTTGATGACGACCTGTTTCTTAATAATATGCTCACCATCTGTGTTCCATTCGGCAACGGAAATAAAAGTAATGTAGCCTCTCTGATAAAGCTGGAAGAAGCAGATAGGTATTTTTATACTTCCTGCATTACGCAGTTGTAAATGTTATTCATACAACGGATGACCAGGGAGGTAGGTGCCTGAAACGCCGCCGCCGCGCATAGCGCAAAAATTTTCAGGTACAGGAATAATTTTTCCCGGATTGTTACCGGTTCTGCAACTACTTAGTTTTGCTGCATCAATAAATCAAACGCAAAAATTTATGGCAACAACTAACAGTAAAGTAACGGTAATAGGATTGGGATCAATGGGCGCCACATTGGCTAAAACATTGCTGGCAAAAGGGCTACAGGTAACGGTATGGAACAGGGACAGCAAAAAGGCAGCACCGTTGGCAGAGAAAGGAGCCATACTGGCGCCGTCTGCGGCAGCTGCTATTGAGGCCAGCCCGGTAACGATTGTGTGCGTATCCAACTATAAGGCTAATGCAGCCATTCTGGTGAATGAAGCGGCGGGTGCTGCACTGAAGGGCCGCACGCTTGTACAGCTCAGTACCGGTACACCGAAAGAGGCCCGCGACCTTGAAACATGGGTGCTGGCGCAGGGCGCTGACTATATTGACGGTGATATACTTGCATGGCCCAGCCAGATAGGCGAACCCCCCACTACCATATTGGCGGCTGGTAAAAAAGAAACTTACGAGAAAGTAAAAGAGATGCTGTATATACTTGGTGGTAACATTACGTATATGGGCGAGGCTATCGGCGCGCCGGCAGCATTGTTTTCAGCTGTGCTGTCCTATATGGCGGGACAATGGATCGGGCTTGCACATGGTGCGCTGATACTAGAAGCAGAAGGGTTACGTGTGGATGAATACGGCGCTCTGCTGGAGAACATTTCGCCTATTCTTGGCGGAGAAGCAAAACATCTGGGTGCTGTAATACAGCAAAGCAAGTATGAGAATCCGGAGAGCTCCGTCAAGACATCGGGAGAAGACATTATCCGCCTGGTGCAGTTATCACAGGAGGCGGGTATCAGCGAAGAGCTGCCCCGTTTTGCGGCCGATATCTTCAAGCGCACCATTGACGCTGGTTATGGTGCAGAAGAGCACGCTGCCATCATTAAGGTGATGAGAAAGTAGGGGAGTATGGTATTAGTCGTCAGCCGTTAGCGTTAGTTTACACCTAACGCTAACGGCTAACCGTCAATTCCTTTCCGACAACCGTTTCCCTGTTCCTGTCGCCCCATTTGTCCAGCAGGTCCAGTACCGGCAGCAGCTCCTGGCCGGCTTTCGTCAGTGAATATTCTACTCTCAACGGTACTTCTGCATATACTTTCTTGCTCAGGATGCCGTAGTCTTCTAACTCGCGTAACATCATACTGATCACGCGCATGCTCACTTCACTGCCCATTTCGCGGTGCAGCTCTACAGGACGTTGATTGCCGCGTTTGATGGCATCTATCAGCCATGCCTTCCACTTACCGCCTATAACTTTAATGCCTACACTGAGTCCGCAGTCCAGCACATCAGGAATTTTCTTTTCGTACATAATGCCATGTATTTACACAGGAGTCAAATTTACTGCAAATAACTCAAAGAGCGGATCTGTAGATGGAAGCTCACTACCGGGCGTATGCCGGGTGTGAGCTATGATTAATAATAGTACATATCCGTTTTATTAATGTATTTTGCATGCCGCAGGTAGTGCTATAGTCTTTATGCCCCTGCACCCCGAATATCCTGTCGACCAGTACACCGAACGTAACCCTGTCTTTTTTAACCCTGGGAAACACCTATGTCCTCCCTCTAAAACAATAATGCCATGAATCAGAAAAACCAGATCCTGAGCCTGTTGTCTGCTGTGGTCATGCTGACAACCTCCTGCCTGAAATCGCCACTGGAAAAGCCCGATGTATGCAGCGATCCGTGCAGGATTGCGCAACTGAATTTTACCGGGATCTCATCCGGAAGTCACAACATTTTTACCCGCTATTATGATGCACGCGGCTGGCTTGCCGCTATTTCCGCCAGGATGGGCTTCCCTGGAAGTTTTGGAGATTACCAGCTGGATGTGAAATATGCCGGCAGTTATGTTTTCTTCATCCAGCAGAATAGTACAGACACTGCTATGAAACTGCTGCTGGATCCTTTTCTCCGTCCGCTGAGTTATACAACCGGTGCTGCGTTTGAGCATCAGCGCGCCCGTTATTATTATAACTATGATGGTACGCTGAAGAAGATCATCAGTGAATTCAATGCTGGTAATGGCCCCACACAGGACACCACCAGTTACCGGTACGACTGGTACGGCAATGTGTTGTCTGTTGCGATTACATCGCCTAATGTCGGACGCATGGATGTGGTGTATACCTATGATTACACCAAGCCCGTTGCCGGCATATATTACGAACCATTCATCAGTACTTACATGCAGCCACGTTTGCTGCTGGAATACGCTGGCTTTGTGAATGTGCAACCGGTACATGCCATCAGGTCCTATGTATTTTACAATTCTGGGTATCCGGTTATTTCCCTCGATTATTATAATTATGCAGCTGATAACAACCAATTGATAACCGGTTACACTGCCGGTTTCTGGGGCAAGTATTCATTACAATGGAATTGTGATGACAGGCAGAAAACAGTTAAATATTAAGTAAGATAACAGACCTGTGCCGGTGTACTGCTATAGCATCCTTTCTTTGAAAAATAATATTTGACCAATTGGTATAATATTGTATCTTTGTTGCCATAAAGCAGAAAAAATATGTCAGGAAGATACCGGGAATTTGATGAAGAAGCTGCACTGGCACAGGCTGCAGAGGTGTTCTGGATAAAGGGGTATGAGTCTGCCTCTACAGAAGACCTGCTGACTGCCATGCAGATTAATAAAGGGAGTATGTATCATGCATTTGGCAACAAGCGCACATTGTTTATCAAAGTGTTTGAATGGTTTTCTGCGCGTTTTATCAGGAACATTAAGGATGCTTTTGTGACGAATGTGGACCCGCGGGATGCTATCCGGGCGATCTTTTATGGGGTGGCCAATCCCCCTGATCCGTCAGCACATGCCAAGGGATGTTTTTATGTAAATATCCTGGGTGAGATGACCGGGCTGGATGCAGACCTGGCGGAGATTGCGCGTCAGAAGCTGCTGGATGTGGAAGAGGTATTTCATCGTGAGTTACTGAAAGCGCGCCGCAATGGGATGATGCCGGCAGATATTAATGCGTCGCTCCTGGCAAAGTATCTCGTGAATTTCTGGAACGGTCTGAATATTTCCCGCCGCATGTATAATGAAAAAGAACTGAAGCACCTGGTGGATATGAACCTTCGGTTCCTGGATGAGGCGTGACTTTTTTTTATCTTATTTTTGACCAATTAGTATAGAATAAAAACAAGCATACTATGAGTACAGTTATCAAACCTCCGTTTACATTGGAAACTGCCTTGCAGAAAGTGCAGCTGGCAGAAGATGCCTGGAATACCAAAGATCCGGTAAAAGTATCTATGGCTTACAGCCCTGACTCTGAATGGCGCAACCGCACTGTCTTCTTTACTGGCCGGGAAAAGATCCGCGAATTCCTCACTGCGAAGTGGCAGAAGGAGCTGGATTACAAACTCAGGAAAGAGCTTTGGTCTTTCACGGGCAACCGTATCTCCGTTCGTTTTGAATACGAATGGCGTGATGCCGGTAATCCGACGCAATGGTACCGCACACACGGCAATGAGCACTGGGAATTTGACGACGAGGGGCTTATGCGCCGCCGTGACATGAGTGCGAATGATTATCCTATTGAGGAGAAGGACAGGAGAATTATTTAGGGATTTATTAATTTGGAATTTTGGAATTTTTTATGTCGCGGATAATTGTCTGAACTGTGATTTATGTGATTTGGGTGATTATTCTGATGTGCGAAGATTGTATCGTAAGATAATCCCCTTAGAATCCCCCTTGAAAAATTGTAACAATCTTCTACTTCTATCTCAATATATTATCTCCGCACATCAGAATAATCACCCAAATCACATAAATCACAGTTCAGACAATTATCCGCGACATAA
>NZ_DATLKJ010000045.1:0-12050 GCF_035538455.1 Chitinophaga sp. | reverse complement strand
AAAGACAGATAGTTTCCCAAACTTTCTTTGATGGCCTTTTCATCTATTTTCTTTGAGGAAGAAGTCGAAGAAATTTCATTGCTTTTTGTACAGCTTACCAATAGGGAACAAACGGGTAAACAGAGTACGGTTAACATTTTAAGGAATTTCATAAGTTTAGATTGATGTGATGAAAAATATAGGACGGGTTACAAAGATTAGTTAAATATAAGAGTTAGATGTTATGGGAAATCAACAAAGTATTACTTGACAACTCTGATATGTAGGAATGAATCTCACAGATTTTTAATTAAAAAGTGGTATCCCAATTTTGAGATACCACTTTGACAATGCATTTGCAATTAGTTATCGGAGGTAATGACGGGTATATGATATCTTCAGCTTCGTAGCATTGTCAGTAGAACCAGCAAGGCCTGTTAAGAAAAATGTGTAAACATCCATTGTGGATAATTGTGCTGGCGTACCATCACCGCCTCGCGCAATTACGGAATCAGTGCCGGCAAGTTTTACTTTATATGTATACGCATCGAGTGCCGGGTTGATGTTTATCCAGCTGGCAGAGAAACCATAGGTACGATTAGAGTCAACCTTTACATCATTGAAATAGAGATCTACTGCTGGTGTATTAGTACTCAGGTTGAGGAAACGGAAATTGATCTTCTGGTTACTAGTATTGGAAAGATCCTCTTTCTGTAGCAGAGATCTGAATGTGCCACCACCCTGGTTATATGTAATAATGGTATAAGCCTGAAGAGAATCGAACTGCCGCGTAACAGAATCCAGACCAACTCCATTGATGTTCCTGAAAGAAAAAGCGTAAGTGCCTGCTACCGGCACAGGTAAAACGCTACCTGCTCCCATTGGAAAAGGAGCAGTATTGTTGAGTTTCTTGTTATCCTGGAAAATATCCATACTGGAAGGTGTGGTTGCAGCATTGATGAATGCTACATAAAAAGGCGGACGTGGAATGATGTTGTCGCCGGATTTCAGGCAGGCGGATAATCCTAAAATTCCTCCAAACAGGGCTGCTATGGCCCATACACGATTTTTCTTTGTTAGCATTTGCGCACAGTTTATTTAGTAAGTGTTTATTTTATTATTGTATATGGATGAAAATCTGCTTTAAGATGATGAAAGTCAGGAAGATACTTTCTTTCCCGCCTTTTTTCTATCTCATAGATCATTTCTCCCAAGGCCTTCAAAAAAGGTTTGCCTGTTTCTTCAAAGGCTCGTTGGTCATCTCCCAGCATACCGTCGTGGTTTACCAATAAGCTGGCCGAGAGGAGGAACTCGATTTTGTTGCTGGTATCCACAATATAAGCGGTGTCTGTTAAAAAGCCATAAGCCCATCCGGGTTTGTTGTATATCCTGATATGGTCCGGTATCGCCAGGTCTTTTTGTCCTCCATACAACAAAAACTTCGTATACGCCTGATGATATTGTTCCCGGTCGTATGCCGGATTGGTTGATTCTTCCGGATAGCGTGACATCCAATGATATAAAAAACGCTGGTCGTTTTCAGTTAAACGGAAACGTTGTTCTTTTGTTACAGTTGACGGAAAAAATAGGCGGTGCATGATTTCATGCAAGCAAACCAGTGGCAGTCTGTTACGGTGGGAGAAGTCCATTGGGGCGTCTATTTTTTTGCCCCGGTGGTCGATATGGGCTGTGCCGGCGAGATCATTCCTGGGACCAAATTGCAGTTCGCTGTATGCCGCTGGTTGTTCGTACAGTAGTTGCCGCCCGATTCTGAAGGTAACTGGATTGGTATGGCGGTTAGCTTCACTGTGGAGGGGGAGCCCAACGCGGTGCAATATGCGGGCTTGCCTGAAGCCAAGCTCCCACAAACGCCTGTTGAAGGTCTCCTGGCCAATGAATTCATAAAGGCGGTTAAAGGCGTCATTGTCGCTTACAAGGAATATTTTTTTGATATAATGGGAGATAGATGGTAGCTTGCCGGCTGCGGAATGGTCGTGCTGTACTCCCGGATTGATACCCGGCAGGGGGTCGGTGAGCATGGGAGTATCCGGGTTCAGACCGGTTATGCCCAGGTTGTTGAGCTTTTCCAGGGCCAGAATGGCGCCGGGGAGTTTAACTGTAGAGGCAGGGTAGCAATAATATCCCTCGCCCGTTCCGAACCTGTAATCTGTGAAATGAGGCTGCTGCTTGTCATCGCGGTCAATGCGGGTATAGATGATCTGAAGCCTGTGTGCAGCGGCGGCGCCGAATACCTTGTCCAGAGGGCCTTTCAGCCGTCCGGGAAGAATCTCCCGGAAATTATCTGTGGCTTGATAATGTTGCGTTTCCATATATTTGCCCGTATTACAGTGTTAGAAAGCAAAGATTTTATACCAAAACAGGAAGAAACCAGAATCACGGATTTAGCAAAAAAATATGTCAACATCCCTGCAAAGCCAGGATTGTATTGATTTTGAGCCTCTTTTTATAAGGGCTTTAATATATCAATTTAAATTCTATCTTTGCAACTCTAAAAAATTTTTTATTATAAACCCGAAACAAACAACATGCAACTAAAAGGACTGGTAAGATTTTTTGCCATCGCACTGATCCTTATCTCTTTGTACCAATTGTCCTTCACGTTTTTGGTGCGGAACTATGAGAAGAAGATAGAGCAGCAGGCCGAAAATGACGTGGCCAAACAATTCCCTACCGCCGAGCAGAAATATCCGAGTAGCAAAGAGCTGCAGGCTTTCTACTCTGATACGCTGAAAGGGTTTATTAAACAAAAGAGACAACAGATCATCGACAGCACCAGCAATAAACAGATTGCGGGTTTCCCCTGGTATGTTACTTACAACAAGGCAAAAGAAAAAGAGTTGAATCTTGGTCTTGACCTGGTTGGTGGTATGAACGTGGTGCTGGAAGTAAAGGTGGAAGATGTTATCCGGGCTTTATCCGGTCAGTCCAAGGACGCAGCCTTCAACAGGGCGCTGGACCTGGCTACCGAGCGTAAAAAATCAAACCAGGCTGACTTTGTTACTTTGTTCGGGCAAACATATGCAGAAGTGGCTCCACAGGGCAAACTGGCGACCATCTTCGCGAACGCTTACCAGAAAGACATCAACTTCAACTCTTCGAACCAGCAGGTGTTGGATATGATCCGCAAGGAGTCACGTGCTGCCATTAAAAACACCTACATCGTACTCCAGAAACGTATCGATAAGTTTGGTGTGGCGCAGCCCAATATCAGCCTTGATGAGAATAAAGGCCTGATCTCTGTGGAACTGGCTGGTGTGGACAATGCTGAGCGTGTACGCAGATACCTGCAGGCCACCGCTAAGCTGGAATTCAGAGAGGTATATAAAAACAGCCCTGATTTCTTCCAGAACGTATTGTCTCCAATGAACGAGGCGATCCGTAATTCCCTGGGCAATACGCCGGAAACTCCTGCTGCAGATACCGCAAAAGCTGCTGTAGCTCAGGCTGCAGCCAAAGGTGATTCCAGCAAAACAGGCAGTCTCAGCGACTATCTCGCAAAAGACAGCGGCAAAAGCACTGCTAAAGCTGATACCGGCAAAAATTCACAGGAATTCCAGATCAAACAGCAGCAGAAACAGAATCCTCTGTTCACTGTACTGTTCCCTAATATTGATCCGCAGTCAGGTACGCTGTTCCCCAGCTCTTCTATAGGCCGCATACTGCCTAAAGATACCGCTACCTTCAATCACTACCTGCAGCTGCCTGCCGTAAAAGCTATTCTGCCTAAAGATGCAGTATTCGCTTTCGGCCCTGAAAATAAAACTGACAAGTACGGCCCGATCCCTGTTTATGTACTGAAAGTAAACCCGACTAACCCTGAACCAAGGGTAGGTGGTGAAAGGATCGTGGATGCCCGTCAGGATATGGACCAGAACAACCAGCCTGAGATCAGTATGACGATGGATAACATCGGCGCCCATGAATGGAAAAAGCTGACCGGCGAACTGGCTCCCGCTAATCCGAAAGATCCTGCTACACTGAACTTCGTGGCTGTAGTACTCGATAATATCGTTTACTCTGCACCTTCTATTCAGGGTGAGATCGCTGGCGGACGTTCTTCTATCACTGGTAGCTTTACTATTGAAGAAGCCAATGACCTGGCGAACATTCTGAAATCAGGTAAAATGCCGGCTCCTGCACAGATTGTACAGGAACAGATCGTAGGACCTACACTGGGTGCTGAGTCTATCGCTGCCGGCGCCAAATCATTCATGATCTCCTTCGTGATCATATTTGTACTTATGCTGGTATACTATAACTCTGCCGGCTGGGTTGCCAATATCGCCCTGGTTCTGAACCTGCTGTTTACTTTCGGCATCCTTGCCTCCCTGGGAGCTACCCTCACTATGGCTGGTATCGCCGGTCTGGTACTCACCATCGGTATGGCTGTGGATACCAACGTAATCATCTTCGAAAGGATCAAGGATGAACTGACACACGGAAGATCATACCAGGATGCTATATCACACGGTTACAAACGTTCTTACGCTCCTGTACTGGATGGACACGTTACCTCTTTGCTTACTGCGATCATCTTGTTCTATTTCGGTCTTGGTCCCGTACTGGGCTTTGCTACAACTCAGATCATCGGTCTGTTGCTGTCGCTGTTCTGCGGTATCCTGATCTCCCGCATGGTTACTGACTGGTGGACAAACAGGAAAAGACATTTCGAGTACTTTACTCCGATTTCCCGTAAAGTGTTCCAGCACATTTCCTTCGATTTCGTTGGTAAACGTAAATACGCTTATATCATCTCTGCGGTGGTAATGGTTGCAGGTGTATCATCCTTCTTCCATGGTTTCGATCACGGTATCGATTTCTCCGGTGGCCGTAGTTTCACTGTACGCTTTGAGCACTCAATGAACACGGACGAAGTAAGAGCCGCCCTGAAGCAGGAATATGATGCTGAGCCTTATGTGAAAACTATCGGTACTACTAACCAGCTGAACATCACTACTTCTTATAAGATCGAACAACAGGGGCTGAACATAGATAAAGAGGTGACAGATAAACTCTATCACGGTCTGAAGAAATACTATGATCCTTCTGTAACGCTGGAGGTATTCAAATCCCGCTATATCATCGGACAACAGACGGTTTCACCAACTATTTCCGACGATTTACGCGCTGGTGCGGTGAAAGCAACCATCCTGTCTATAGTGGTGATCTTCCTTTACATCCTGCTGCGATTCAATAAATGGCAGTACTCTATCGGTACTATCTTCTCTTTGCTGCACGACGTACTGGTAACGCTGGCAGTATTCTCCTGGTGCCGTTCCTTTGTACCTTTCACCCTGGAAATTGACCAGCACTTCATCGCTGCGATACTGACTGTGATTGGCTTCTCCATGAACGATACCGTAATTGTGTTCGACAGAATCCGTGAGTACTTCAAAACGGGTGCTCATGGTAAAGACAGGAACACTGTTATCAACAAAGCTATCAACGATACACTGAGCCGTACTATCATGACATCGCTCACTGTATTCCTGACCATCCTGGTATTGTTCATCTTTGGTGGTGAGGTAACCCGTGGTTTTGCCTTCGCAATGCTGATCGGTGTTATTACTGGTACTTATTCTTCTATCTTCGTGGCTGCACCTGTACTGGTGGACTTCGACAAGAAGAATCAGTTATCAAATGAAAGCGATGCAATAGCTGTTAGCGACAAGAAAGCGTCTCCGGCTACTAAATAAGAAAGTGAGATAACTGAGAAATGTTTGATAAAGAAGGCCCCCCGCTACAGCGGGGGGCCTTCTTACTATATGAGTAAATGCTATTTTTGAGGGGTATTGAAGACGAATCCCCTGGCCTCCGGCGTATCCTGGTAATCTATTTCCATTCCCATGAGGTACATGCCATGCGCCTTTTTCATGATTACAGGAATACCTGCCACTTCAAACAGGTTATCGTCTTCCTGGCGTGCGTCAAATCCAAGCATATATGCTGCCCCGGAGCAACCGCCGCCTTTAACGCCTACACGCAGGTAGGGGGCCTCCGTGCCACCAGCCAGTAGCTTTTTCAGCTCTGTAGCAGCAGCGTCAGTCAGTTGTATCGGGGCAATAAGAGCAGTATCCATAATCCGCAGTTTTTGCCAAAGTTAGGAAAATCGGGATGGAGTAGGAGGGGTGGTATCCGCCAGGTAAGTGGAGCGGGGGGAGTGTTACTTTTCTGCGGCCAGCGCAAGTAGTTGTTCATGTAATGCCAGTACCTGCGGGATCACCATCTTCTGTTCGTCATTCTGGATAACATAATCGCATAAACGCATTTTTATGGATTCATCTAATTGTTTATACATACGTGCCAGCACATCCTCACGGGATACGTTGTCGCGCTTGATGACGCGGAGGAGCCTCAGTGGCTGTGGCGCATAAACGCCAATGATTTTATCGAGGTAGTGGAATGATTCTGTTTCAAACAGCAGGGCTGCTTCTTTGAGCACATAGGGGGTGGTTTGTTGTTCGGCCCAGGTATTGGAATCACGGATGGTGGCGGGGTGGACGAGCGCGTTGAGCAGCGCCAGTTTGTCTTTGTCATTGAAGACGATGTTGCCGAGGTATTTTCTGTTTAAGGTACCATTTTCGTCATAAGCGGCATCGCCGAATTGTTTCTTTACCTCTGCGGCGAGGGCGGTATCGCGTACGAGGATGTCCTTGGCTCTTTCATCAGCATAGTAAACGGGTACGCCCAGCAGTTCAAATATTTTACTGACGGTGCTTTTGCCGGAGCCGATGCCTCCTGTGATTCCAACCTTTAGCATAATGTTTTGATTCCACTGTTAGTATGGTTTCCGAAGGTATAAAAAATTACGGACTGTAATTTTTATGATGAGGATCATCACAAGAATTACAGTCCGTAATTGGGAGTGTATGCTATATTATTTTACGTCAGCAGGTTTTTGTTGCTGCTGGGTATATTCCATGCTGATGGCAGAACGTTCGATAGTGAAGTTGGTGCCGGGGCTAACTTCCACCAGTACGGTGTTATTGTCGTTCATTTTTTTCACTTTACCGTGAATACCGGCGATGGTAACGATTTTATCGCCTTCTTTCAGGTTATCGATAAATTGTTTCTGCAGTTTTGCTTTTTTAGTCTGCGGGCGGATCATGAATAGCCACATAACGAGGATCATACCACCGAAGAAAAGGATAGAGATGGTAGGATTACCGCCACCGCCTTGCGGGCCTGCAGACAGGAAAATGTTCAGGATGTTCATCTATAATTGATTTAAGCGTTTAATTTAAAGGTGTTTTATTTCACAATGACATTACACTGGATCTTTGGTCCTATGATGTAGCCGCCGCCAGCATTTGTTTTTACGGAGATTTCCTTTTCAACATACCCAGATTTGCCATGGCTGTCGAACACCACTTTCATGAAACCGGCCTCACCGGGTTTGATGGGTTCTTTGGGCCATTCAGGGACGGTGCAGCCGCAGCTGGAAATGGCGTCTTCAATAACCAGTGGCTTTGCGCCGGTGTTGGTGAATTTGAAGGAATATTCCACTTTTTCTCCTTGGGAGATATCACCGAAGTTATGCACTTTTTCTTCGAAAGTGAGTAGCGAGGTCTTTCCTGAATCAGCTGCTATAGTCAGTTGTTGTCCGGCGGCAGGAGTTTTATCCGAAGCCGTTTTACTGTTGCAGGAAGCCAGGAAGATGGCGCCACAGGTAAGGAAGCAGAGCAGTGTTTTCATGAATTTACGAGTGATTTTGCCGTAAAAATAACTTATTCATTTATTTTTTAGGACGATCCTGTTTTTGCACCAGCTCTTCTTTCTCAAGGTCTTTGAGGATATTGTCCAGTATACCATTGATGAACTGGCCGCTTTGCGGTGTGCTGTATGCTTTGGCCAGATCAATATATTCATTGATGGTTACTTTGGTAGGGATGGTTGGGAAATACAGGAATTCGCATACGCCCATTTCCATAAGTAACATATCCACAGCAGCTATACGCTCGGGGTCCCAGTTTTGCAGCTTGGGTTTGATGAGCTCGAGACAG
The DNA here is from genome assembly GCF_035538455.1 of Chitinophaga sp. Lineage (GTDB taxonomy): Bacteria > Bacteroidota > Bacteroidia > Chitinophagales > Chitinophagaceae > Chitinophaga. The sequence continues at coordinate 4,047 of NZ_DATLKJ010000045.1, read as the reverse complement.
TATTCTTTTTTATCTATCACGGTCAGCAGCAGTTCTTTGGCATAGTCCATTTTTTCTTTGCTGATGAGCTGAAGGAAATTAAAAAGGTGTGGTTTGTTGAAATAATTGCTGATAAGGATGCTCATCATTTCTTCGTCATCGCCCCAGTGGAGGAAGTTATCTTCCATGTGCTGGAGGAACGATTCGTTTTTGGACAGTATTTCTTTGCAGATAAATTCCAGCATCTCTTTTTCGCCTTGTCTGGAGCGGCTTTCATCGGCAATATATGCTTTATAGGTGTCAGTGGTCAGCAGGGAGTTATAGAGTTTCCTGACGAGGTCACTGTCGGTTAGGTTGCGCATTTTCCATTGTTCCAGGTTCACCTGGAAACCTTTGTCATTAGTTATCTGGAAAATGAATTCATTGCCTGCGATTTTAGTGTTTACCTGCAGATCCTCGGCGGAGGGTAAGTGCTTGGATGCACGTGACTGAGCGTCTGTTTCAGCATACTGAGCCACCTGTACCACTGAATAAAGTAAGTAGGTAAAGATCTGGCAGGTCTGGTCCAGCTTTTCATTTAAAAGCCTGGTAGCCGTGCCGGGCTTAATATTGCTTTGCTCCATCGTTTCCAGGGCGTAAAGTGTTTGCATTACTTTTACCCGGATGTTTCTTCTACTGATCATCGTATAAAAAAGAACTGGTATAAGGGCGCAAAACTAGACAAAAAATCTGAGAATTACGGATTTCGGCTTCCAGTGATTTCCGAATTCCGGTATATGGTTATTCAGTGGAAATGTAACCCATTGAAAGTAAGGTTATGAACCTTTTACTGTCATTTTTTCCTGAGGTCTGTCAATATTTGTCAGTACGGTGGGCATGCAGTACATTTACAGTCTGCAAATTTGACCCAAATTGGCCATTGGCATAATTCTCGCGGACAAGGTTGCATTCACAAAATCAACTACTTCTTTTAAATAAAAACTACTATGGCTAAGAAATTAAGTATTAAACCATTAGCTGACAGGGTAATTGTGAAACCTGCAGCCGCAGAAGAGAAAACAGCTGGCGGTATCATTATCCCGGATACTGCAAAGGAAAAACCTGTTAGAGGCACCGTGGTGGCCGCCGGTCCTGGTAAAAAAGATGAGCCTATTACAGTAAAAGTAGGTGATACCGTACTCTACGGCAAATATTCCGGTCAGGAACTGCCGATTGATGGTGAGGATTACCTGATCATGAGAGAATCAGATATTTTGGCTATCGTTTAATCGTGATATTACTTTTCAACAAACTTTTAAATACTCTGCATAATTATGGCAAAACAAATATTCTTCAATACTGACGCCCGCAACAAAATGAAGAAGGGTGTTGATACTCTGGCGGACGCTGTTAAAGTAACCCTGGGCCCTAAAGGCCGTAACGTAGTTATCGAAAAGAAATTCGGTGCTCCTGGTGTAACTAAAGACGGTGTAACAGTTGCGAAAGAAATTGAACTGGAAGACGCTATCGAAAATATGGGCGCCCAGATGGTGAAGGAAGTAGCTTCCAAAACTGCTGATATCGCAGGTGATGGTACTACTACTGCAACTGTACTGGCACAGTCCATTATTGGCGAAGGCCTGAAAAACGTTGCAGCCGGCGCTAACCCAATGGATCTGAAACGTGGTATCGACAAAGCTGTTAAAGCTATCGTTGAAAACCTGAAAAAGCAGTCTGAAAAAGTTGGTAACGATAACAAGAAAATTGAACAGGTTGCTACTATCTCTGCCAACAACGACGCAGAAATTGGTAGACTGATCGCTGAAGCGATGAAAAAAGTAACCAAAGATGGCGTTATCACTGTAGAAGAAGCTAAAGGAACAGATACTACTGTAGAAGTAGTAGAAGGTATGCAGTTCGACCGTGGTTATCTGTCTCCTTACTTTATCACCAACAGCGAAAAAATGCAGGCTGAACTGCAGAACCCTTACATCCTGATCTACGATAAGAAGATCAGCACCATGAAGGATATTCTGCACATCCTGGAGAAAGTTGCTCAGCAGGGCGCTCCATTGGTGATCATCTCCGAAGATCTGGAAGGCGAAGCACTGGCTACCCTGGTGGTAAACAAACTGCGCGGTACCCTGAAAGTAGCTGCTGTAAAAGCTCCTGGTTTCGGCGACAGAAGAAAAGACATGCTGCAGGACATCGCTACCCTCACAGGTGGTATTGTTATCAGCGAAGAGCAAGGTTACAAACTGGAAAATGCTGACCTGACTTACCTGGGTAAAGCGGAATCCATCACTATCGATAAAGACAATACCACTGTTGTTGGCGGTAAAGGTCAGAAAAAAGATATCCAGGGCCGCATCGGTCAGATCAAAGCTCAGATCGAAGTAACTACTTCTGACTACGATCGTGAAAAATTACAGGAGCGCCTGGCTAAATTAAGCGGTGGTGTTGCTGTACTGTACGTAGGTGCTGCTACTGAAGTGGAAATGAAAGAGAAGAAAGACCGCGTTGACGATGCATTACACGCTACCCGCGCTGCCGTTGAAGAAGGTATCGTTCCTGGTGGTGGTGTGGCTTACATCCGCGCTATCGAAGCTCTGGAAAAACTGAAAGGCGAGAACGAAGATGAACAGACTGGTATTGCCATCGTTAAACGCGCTGTAGAAGAGCCTCTCCGTCAGATCACTGCCAACGCTGGTATCGAAGGTTCCATCGTTGTTCAGAAAGTGAAAGAAGGCAAAGGTGATTTCGGTTTCAACGCACGTACTGAAGTATATGAAAAAATGCTGTCTGCCGGCGTTATCGATCCTACTAAAGTGAGCCGCATTGCTCTGGAAAACGCTGCATCCATCGCTGGTATGCTGTTGACCACTGAATGTGTAATCGCTGACAAACCAGAACCTAAATCCGCTGCTCCTGCTATGCCAGGCGGTGGTCATGGTATGGGTATGGATTATTAATCTGTATAATGATCATAAACAGCTCCTGCCGGTTCTTCCGGCAGGAGTTTTTTTTGTGCCGGATTCGCTCCGGAAATGTAACTTTAGCAGCTCAACACCGTTACACTGATGACACTGTGCGCAACCGGAAATTAAACTGATCCCGATGAATCAGATCATAAGAGTTTTAACTGTCTGCCTTTTTATATTATTATCTGCCTGTTCTAAAAAAGAGGATAGCAGTGCGCTGTTGCTGGAAAGCGATGCCGCTTCCAATGATATTGCCAGCTATCTCTTTGCCCGCCAGGAATCCGCCCAGCGTGATCCATCAGGCGTTTATTACCAGATCATTAATATAGGGGATCAGGTGCGCAGGGCAACCCCCACTTCTGTTCCTGTCCTTAAATATACCTACGAACTCATTGATGGCAGAACTGTAGCCACTTCATTTGATGCTACCGATTTCGGCGGCCGCCAGCTGAAAGATCATATTCCTGGCTGGCAGGTCGGATTGACAAAAATCTATAAGGGTGGAAAAATCAGGCTCTTCATCCCGCCGGCAATGGCTTTCGGCAGTATTGGGGTGCCTTTGCTTGTGCCCCCCAACGCCATCCTGATCTCTACACTCGAGCTGGTGGACATCAGGTAATATGCTTTTTTACAATCACCAACATAAACAGTATCGTACGTATGCAGAAAGTTTTATTGGCGGCAGGAATGTTCCTTATTCTACTCGTCGCAGCATGTAGCAAGAGTGACAACGCACCAGCATTTGATCATTATGCCCAGTTCCTGAAGGACAGCGCCACCATTGATAATTATCTGAAAACAAACAGTATTACGGCTTCTCACAATCCTGGCAGTATTTTTTACAAAATCATTGACAGCGGTAAAGCAGACTTGAAGCCTAACCTGCAAAGTAATGTTACTGTTGCTTATACCGGTACTTTCCTGAATGGGACAAAATTTGATGGGAACGATAATACGAGTTTCGATCTTAACGGCGTTATCCTTGGCTGGCAAGTGGGTATTCCGCTCATCGGAGAAGGTGGCCGTATCCAATTATTCCTGCCGTCTTACTTCGGTTATATGAACACCGGCGACAGAAGCGGAAAAATAGCGCCCAATACAGTCATAT
>NZ_DATLKJ010000044.1:0-92403 GCF_035538455.1 Chitinophaga sp. | reverse complement strand
AAATACTTAAATACCAAAATACCTAAATACCAAAATATTAAGATCTCTCAATTATAAAATATAGGGCATGAAGTTTAAATCACTGCTAGCCAAACCATTTGCTTCCATTGTTCATAATAAGATCAGGAAGGAAATGCTGAGGGCGGTGGAAGACCAGGATGCAATCCTGGAGGAGCTGATAAAGACAGGTAAAAAGACGGAGTTCGGGACAGATCACAAGCTGGATGCAGTACACACCTATGAAGAATTTAAGCAGGCTGTGCCAATAAGAGATTACGAACAGTTTAAGCCGTATATCGAAAAAATAAAAGAAGGGAAACAAAATATCCTGTGGAAGGGTCAGCCGATCTATCTCGCTAAAACCTCCGGTACTACCAGTGGTGTTAAATATATTCCCATCTCAAAGGATTCCATTGCCAACCATATTGATACAGCCAGGAATGCACTGTTGAACTATATGGGCGAAACCGGAAATACCGCATTTGCTGATGGCAAACTGATTTTCTTATCAGGCTCTCCGGAACTGGAGCGGGTAGGTGGTATTCCTACCGGTCGCCTGAGCGGTATCGTGAATCATCATATTCCCCGCTATCTGCGCACCAATCAGCTCCCCAGCTATGAAACCAATTGCATCGACGATTGGGAGACAAAACTGGACAAAATAGTAGAAGAAACCATCAACCAGGATATGACGTTGATAAGCGGCATTCCGCCGTGGGTACAGATGTACTTCGACAGATTGATAGAACGCACAGACGGTAAGCGTATCAAGGAGATATTCAAAAACCTGGATCTGCTGGTATATGGCGGCGTTAACTTTGAACCTTACAGGGCTAAACTGATGGCTTCTATCGGCAGACCTATACATACGCTGGAAACATTTCCTGCTTCCGAAGGTTTCTTTGCCTTCCAGGATTCGCAGGAAGATGCAGGACTGTTGCTGAATACCAATTCCGGTATTTTCTATGAATTTATCCCCGCACAGGAGATTTTCAATGAAAATCCTACCAGACTGTCGCTCAGAGATGTGAAACCTGGTGTAAATTACGCCATGATCATCAATAACAATGCTGGTCTGTGGGGATACAACCTCGGTGATACGGTGAAGTTTATTTCTACCAATCCATATCGTTTGCTGGTAACGGGGAGGATTAAACATTTCATTTCCGCTTTTGGAGAACATGTGATCGGTGAGGAGGTGGAATACAGCCTGATGAAAGCAGCAGCAGAGGAAAATGTACATATTACAGAATTTACAGTAGCCCCTATGGTGCAGACCAATGGTGAGCTGCCCTACCACGAATGGTTTGTGGAGTTTGAAAATATGCCGGCAGATCTGATGTCATTTGCAAAAAAGGTAGACGATAATCTGAGAGCAAAGAACATATATTATGACGACCTTCTGACCGGTAATATATTACAACCCCTGAAGATAAGGACTGTACGCAGACAAGGTTTTATTGACTATATGAAGGCTATTGGAAAACTAGGTGGTCAGAACAAGGTGCCCCGTTTAAGTAACGACAGAAAGCTGGCAGATGAGCTAGGCCAGTTCATACAATAAACAGCCGGACTTTTACACAGTTAATTCTTTCCCACTCACGGGAAAGAATTAACTGTGTAACGGCTTCCCTGGCGTTTTTAGGTAACCGAAAAAGAAAATCATTATAATGAATAAACGGAAGATCGCCATTTTTGGGTCCACCGGATCTATTGGTATACAGGCGCTGGAGGTAATTGCGGCACATTCCGACAGATTTAGTGTGGAAGTGCTGACCGCCTATCAGAATGCGGACCTGCTGATCGAACAGGCGTTGAAATTTAAGCCCAATGCAGTTGTTATTGGGAATGAAGAAAAGTACAAACAGGTAAAGGACATCTTATTCGATAAAGGCATCAAAGTGTTTGCCGGCGCGAAATCTATGGTGGAAGTGGCAGCATGGGGAACTTTTGACATGATGCTGGCAGCAGTCATGGGATTTGCCGGACTCGCACCAACATTATCCGCTATAGAACAGGGCACACCGATAGCCCTCGCCAACAAGGAAACACTGGTAGTGGCCGGTGATATTGTAATGGCTACTGCACGAAGGAAGAACGTACCTGTTATTCCTGTGGACTCAGAACACTCCGCTATCTTCCAGTGCCTGCTGGGAGAACCTTTTAGCAAGGTGGAGAAAGTAATCCTTACCGCCTCCGGCGGACCTTTCCTGGGAAAGAAGCCGAACTTCCTGATCAACGTAAAGAAAGATCATGCGCTGCAACATCCCAACTGGAGCATGGGGGCGAAGATCACCATCGATTCTGCCACGCTGATGAATAAAGGCCTGGAGATGATCGAGGCCCGCTGGCTGTTTGGTCTGAAACCGGAAAATATAGAAGTGGTAATACATGCACAGTCCATCATTCACTCTATGGTGCAGTTTGTGGACGGCTCCCTGAAAGCTCAGATGGGCCTGCCGGACATGAAACTCCCCATCCAGTATGCGCTGGGGTATCCTGACCGTCTGGCCAATGATTTCCCGCGGTTTTCCTTCAGGAATTATCCTTCCCTCACATTTGAACAGCCAGATACCAAAACTTTCCGTAACCTTGCTATCGCTATCGAGGCGATGCACAAAGGCGGAAATGCAGCTTGCGTCATGAATGCAGCGAATGAGGAAGTGGTTAACGCATTTCTCAGGAACCGGATAGGATTTCTGCAGATGACGGAGGTGATCGAGGAAACAATGGGCAAAGTACCGTTTATTGAAACACCGACCTTGCACGATTACTACCAGTGTGATACTGCTGCGCGTGAGCATGCCGCCAACCTGATCAACGCCATAGCTATCTAACTTCTATTTAAAAATTAACAAAGAGTTTTGCCGGAATATGTTTTAAATCTAATATATTAGGCAGATTAAAGCGAAATATATTAAATGACTACAGAGATAATACTGGTGAAAGCAGGGCAGTTGATACTGTCGCTTTCAATTTTGGTAGTGTTGCATGAGTTTGGGCACTTTATCCCTGCCAAACTGTTTAAGACCAGAGTAGAAAAATTCTATTTGTTTTTTGACCCCTGGTTTTCCCTCTTCAAGTTTAAACCCAAAAACGGGGAAACTGAGTATGGTATAGGCTGGCTGCCCCTGGGCGGATATGTAAAGATATCCGGGATGATTGATGAAAGCATGGACAAGGAGCAGATGTCCAAACCTCCGGAACCATGGGAGTTTAGGTCCAAACCAGCCTGGCAACGCCTGATCATCATGATTGGTGGCGTAACAGTGAATATCCTCCTGGCATTTTTCATATACGCAATGCTGTTATGGCATTATGGTGAAACCTACCTTCCCAATGCCAACGTAAAGTACGGCGTGGTAGTAGATTCTCTGGGTAAGAGCATCGGGATGCGCGATGGCGACAAGATCCTTTCCCTGGATAACCGCCCGATTGACAACTTTGGATCAATTCCCTCTGAAGTGATTCTAAAGGAAGTTAAGAGCATACAGGTAGAGCGTGGTGGCCAGCAGCTGAACCTGCCTATCCCGGATGGTTTTGTGCGTGCCTTGCTGAAACAGAAATCTCCTTTTGCAGCTCCGCTGGTGCCTTTCTTTGTGGACAGCATTATAGGCGGTAGTGTAGCTTCTAAAATAGGCCTGCAGAAAGGCGATCGTCTTATTGCCCTTAATGGACAGTCGCTGCCCTATGCGAACCAGTTTAACAAAGAAATCCGGAAGCATAAAAATGAAGCGGTACAGGTAGGTATATTGCGTGGTACTGATTCGCTTACTCTCAACGCACAGTTAACTAATGAAAGTGTTTTAGGTGTGTATCCCAAAGATCCATTTGAATATAACACCAAACACTTTACTTTTCTGCAATCCTTCCCGGCGGGATTCCACAAGGGAATCGACAAGTTGAAGGAATATGTAAGCCAGTTGCGTCTGATCTTTGTTTCCAAAGAAGTGAAAATGTCAGAGTCGCTGGGCGGTTTTGGCAGTATTGCCAATCTCTTCCCTGAAGCGTGGGATTGGGGAGCATTCTGGCAGCTCACCGCTTTCCTTTCAATTGTACTGGCCTTCATGAACATCCTGCCAATTCCTGCACTGGATGGCGGGCACGTACTCTTCCTGATATATGAGATCGTTACCGGACGCAAGCCCAGTGAGAAATTCCTGGAATATGCCCAGGTTGCCGGTATGATTATATTACTCGGGTTGCTCCTGCTGGCAAACGGATTGGATATCTGGAGAGGTATCAGTAAGTTTTTTACAAAGGGATAAAATACTATAGCAAAAGTAGCAGCGCCACCGCGCTGCTACTTTTTTCTTTTGATACTGGTTAGAAAAACTGTATCTTTGTGGGCTATTCACCGGGGATGCCTGGTTTTGACAGCATAGTTCTTTGAGAGTGTAAGCATGCCGTGCGTTGGATAATTAGCACGCTAATCTGAATATTCAAACCATAAATGGCGAATCTAACTACGCCATGGCTGCCTAATCAGAGATTAGACACCCATTATAGCCGCCTGGAGTTGTCGCCTTATGCGACTCCCGCCGCTGAATCATAAAACCCATAGGGATAGGTGCTCATGGTTTCCGTGAGTGAGCACTGAAGCGCAAACGGATAAGGACAAAGTTGGTTCGTTATGCCCCTGCTGCGTCCCGACACAACAATGCATAAATAAGCATGTAGAAAGCTTTCGGCGAATATGTTTGGACGCGGGTTCGATTCCCGCCATCTCCACTTTTAGAGAATAAAAAATTAGAAGCAGCTTGTAAAAGGCTGCTTTTTTTGTTATTATATCAATCAAGATAATAATTTTATAAACCACATTAAAGGCCTCTGGCCCGTAGACCAAGTACCTTGCTTTAATGAAATTCCTATTCCCCAAAAAGAGGAAGGTCCAGCGTCAAATAGTATCTGCAAAGTGAGCTTGAAAATTGACATTTTTGTCAATTTTTTGTATCTTTACGAAGAAGATATAATATTTTATTAAGCAAAAATATTATGAATGGAGGTAGAAGATTCAAAAACAGGAGGAAGATATGAGATAATGATCGAACGACTTACACTTAACGACTTTAAGATTGTAAAGAAAGACAAAATTCGTTTTGATTCGTTCAACTGGAGCAAATATAGAGAGCAGGAAGTTTATAAGCTTAGATTAACAGAATGCCAAGAAATCTTAGGGCTGATGTGTTTAAACGAATTTCCTCCTGAGACTGGGATAAATGCTTTGGAGATAGAACTTCTCGAAGTAAGTGTTGAAAATAGAGGTAATAATAAGCGGTTGCAGGGAATTGCGGGTTGCTTAATTGCATTTGCCTGTCGGGAGGCATTCAATAGAGGATATAAAGGATGGGTATTTTTGATTCCTAAATCGGAATTGATTGAACACTATTCAAAAGCCTATGGCTTTGTGCATATACCATTAAGAGCCGTGGCGCGCCCTGAGGGCTTCATGGAATTAGAGACAGGCCGTTCTGTCCAGTTACTTAAGAAGTATGGATTGATTTAATTATTGAAAGCTTTTATCTTGAATGATGAAAAGCTGAAAAACGTACAAATATGAAATCGTTCAAAGATATACAGAAGGAATTTACCCCAAAGGAAATTGTAGAATCATTTATATTTTCAGGGACTAAATCTTTAAAGGGTAAGGATAGAGAAAACTTCATGAATGAATTTCGTGAACACCGAAAAAAGGTGTCTGATAGCTATTCTGGTACAACTGAGCTGATTTCACAATTATTGCAGTTGAAGTTTCAGATTGAAGATTATATTAAGTCCACTCAATTTAATAAAGACTTTTATTTTGGTTACTTCCTGAATGAATATATAAGCATATTAAACAGGAAAAAAAAGGATTTCGCTCAGGAAATTGAGGTCGATCCTGCTGAATTAAGTCAAATCATAAATAAACATCGTAAGCCAACGGAGAAAATTATCTTCAGATTAGAAATACATTCCAATAGAAATTTTCCTGCTTTATTGTGGTTCAAAGTTCTGGAAAAAGAACGGGCATACGAATTAATGTACAATAGGCAAATTATTGAGGAAGAGAAAGAGCACGTTAAGCGAAAGCTAGAGTTTTCCTTTTAAGTTAGGTAATGTAATTACGGATAACATTGCCCCTGTTTGATAGTATCTATAACTTTAATAATAAGACAAGGTATTAAGTTTGCAATACTGTCGGAAAGGCAGATACTTTTTTAAGTGGATTTTTATAGATAAACAAGTCACCAAATCATATTTTTTACTTCGTATAAAGAATGGTCAATTTGCGTACGAAGACTTGCTTCAGATGGTAGAAGAAAAATTAGAAAGAATCAATCTACTATATCAACAATCCGGTTTGCCAGATGCACCGGACGTGCATAAAGCAGAGAATATTCTTGTTCAAATCCGGGAATCCTTTTATAATTACAACGCATTTTAGATTGTCTTAACCCACAAAGGTTTTAAACATACACTTATACACTATGAAGAAAGAGTTGTTAATCATCATGATCTCATGTGCATGCGCAGTACAGATCAAAGCCCAGAACACTTTTCAGAACAATGGCCCTAACGTTGGTATAGGTACCGATGCACCTAATGCCAAACTCGAGGTAGTAGGTCCTGTAAGGTTTACCCTCAGGGAACAAGTAACAGCCAACGGCAATGTCCAGATCAATAATTCTGATGGCCATTTTATGTTGTTCAGTTCCAGCCTGGGCCCCAGTAGCTATAATTCAATTGTACAACCAGGTGATCAGGCTATTATATACTCCGGAAATGATAAGGGAACCGGTAGCTTTGTTATTGCACCCTGGTCCTGGGAAGCAGGAGGGAATGGCCTTCGAATGGATAAGATTGGAAATGTGAGCATAGGTACTCCAGATAGCAAAGGCTATAAGCTGGCTGTAAACGGAAATGCTATTTTTGCCAGAGTGAGAGTTAAGAGTCCTGCCAATTGGCCTGATTATGTATTTGATAAGCAATACAGCTTGTTGCCACTGAGCGCTCTTGAAAAGTATATTACAGTGCATAACCATCTCCCGGAAATTCCTTCTGCTGATGAAGTTCACAAGGAAGGAATAGAGCTGTTCGAAATGAACCAGAAGCTGTTGCAGAAAGTAGAAGAACTGACACTGCACATGATTGAGCTTAATAAAAGACTTGACTCACAAGAGAAGTTGATTGCCGCACAGCAACAGCAGATCCTGATCCAGGAGAAAAGAATGAAAGAGAAATAGGCATCCGGGCTAGTCAGAGAGAAAGATGACCTACGCTTTTAATAGGCCTTTGACTAGCCTTGCCCCTTGGTTACCCCTTAGTATGTGCCCTTTATACGCTTTTACTCCCTATGAGAATTGAATGACAAGCGAATGAGTAGCCTGAGAAAGCACCCGGTTAAAAAACTTGGGGTATTGAGGCAATAATTGGTAAATTTAGACAAGGCCTTGTTGTTTAAACCCTTGTGTCATGGCGAAGATAGATTCAGATGTTAAACCACCCTTTATTGGGACTGTTGGCATTCTCTGTATCTACGAGATGCATGGGAGATATTATATGCGCGTCAAAAGCTCTCTTACCGGCAAAAGGGTGAAGAAAACCCCGGCCTTCCGCAGAACGATGGAAAATGCGGGTTTTCTGGCTACCGCATCTAAGATGGCCTCCGGCGTATACCGGCAGCTGCCCCGGCAGCAAAAGAAGCATGCCTTATACCGCCAGCTTACGGGGAGAGCGTTTCAGTTGCTGCGGGAGGGTATAAATAACGATGTTATTATCACGGAGCTGTTGAAAATGTGTCAGCCTCCAGTAGTTGTAAAGCCAGTACGTAAACCTATTGCTCTTCGTCGTCAATTAGCTGCCCTGTGGCGATATGGCAACAAGGAAATTTATGCCCGCCGTAGAAAGAGGCGACTTCTAAGCATTCAGGAAGCAGGTCAATCAATATCGACAGGATTGACGATACTTAGCTTCTGGTTCAAGAACATTTCCACGGGCTATTCCTCTTTATGTTTCTTTTGAAACAGAGAACCTACAATTTCATAGGGCCCTTTTACTTCACCCCATCCCCATTGCGGTATTTGTTCTTCACCGGTAGTGGGATTGGAGGCAAGCTGTGAATTGATCAGCGCTACGCGGCTGCCCCATTCAAGATGCGCTACAAAGGTAGAACGGAATTCAGGATCATCAGGAATGCCCGTTTCGTCGGCACTTTGTAGCAGCAGGTCCACCCACCTTTTCCGCTGTTCTTCTCTGATATACTTGCCGATGTGCTTACATACCATGCGCTTCAGCGAATCTTCACCAAATTCTTCGCTGTAGAACGGTGGCCCCATCAGGACTTTCACCATAAAATGCGCGACATGCTTTGCATGTTCGGCGGCCATGTTCCTGAAAAGTGGCTCCAGCAGTTCATCTTTCAGGACCTTTTCATAGAATACTTCTGTTAACCGTTCAAACTTTTCAACACCACCGGCGTAAGCATAAGGGGTAGGAATTTTTTTGTCGTTTTTCATAGTAAGTGAGAATTTTTATTGCTTGTACTTTTCAATTATGTAAGCATTGCTATGGTTTAACATTTATGCGTATTACTCTGCCGTGTTGCGAACCGCCAGGCAAAGGGAGCGACATGCCACCATTGGTAGTGACATAAATGTAATGACCGTCGTGATCAGTTTTGCCGAACCTGGCGGAGGTAGAACCGGCGAAACCCTGTGTTGCCGTACCTATCACTGTTACGTGTTTGTCGGACGAGATTTTCAGCACGCTGTTGTAAATATGTGTGGTGGCGTATATCGTGCCATTGTTGTCTATGGCAAAATCATCCAGGTTGAGGTTGTCCATATATACAACGGGTTCACCGGTATTTGCGTTAACAGGAATAGCCAGCAGAAGCTTCTTATCTGTGTTGGAAACGAACAGGGTTTGCCTATGCAGCTGCATGCCGTTGGCGGCGGGCATTGCACCGGTATCGTCTGCACGAGCCAGTAAAGTGTGTTCAAGCCATACACGGGCATTATTGGCAGACAGTTGATATTCCCATATGCATCCTTTGTATGAATCGCAGATCAGAAAATGGTCATCATCTACCGCGATCATCCCATTGAAGAACAATGCGCCTGCAGGTTGTAGCAGCGGAGTGATTTGTCTGTTGCTATCCAGCAGGAAGAGCGTAGCGGTACCGGTTTCATTCCAGCCATTCAGCAGGAAGCGTCCGTTGGGTAAAGCAACAATGCCCGCTGGTTTTCCTTTCATGGTAGCATAGGTAGTGATATGGTGGTGGGTATCTATCCGGTAAATAGTACCGTTGAAGGAGTTGGAGAAAGATGGTATCATTCACGGCAAAGTATTTGCTGAAGTACCTTCCTGGGTAGAATATTCCATAACGGAGAAAGGGCTTACCCTTCGTCCGATTATATTGTCGCTAAGTGAATGGGGGCTGAAGCATGTATTACACGAAGAGAACGATGATGCAAAATGAAATGGTGAAACTACTTTGTGTATATTTACCATTCAGAATAAACACTCATGAGAAGAATAGCTATACCTACCCTCGTGCTGCTTTATACAGCATGTAATCCATCCGCGAAGAAAGAAGGCAATACAGCACAACAGAACGATAGTAACATAACACAGGTAACTCCCACGCAAGTACCTGCCGCATCAGGCGATACAGGTACCCTCGCTTTTGGTTTCAGTAATGAGAAGGGAAATATGATTGCTGTTTCGATGGAAGATACGCTGAAAGATGCTACCATATTTACTTATACAATATCCGCGAAGGGCGAGCTGATACCCGGCATAAAATTTCTGAAACGGAAGCAAGAGGGAAAAGATGAAAACGGCCGGCAAATGGCCCATAACTTCAACAATGCTGACGGTTATATTTTTGCATCTACCGGCGGAAACATCGACGCAGATGAAACAGCGGTGTTGTTATCGAAAGATTTTATGACGAAGCGCAAATTCCTGCCATTGAAAGGTATAGCCGGAGACAGCGTTCCTGTTACAATAAAGGCGATGGTGGAGAAAGATAAGCAACGCAGCATTAAGCGTTACAAACTATTGAGCCGGGTAGATGGGAAGAGCAATATCGCCCTGTTTGAATTTGAGGGGAAGGAAGGAAGTATGCTGGCTGCGCTGGCATTTATTTCCGATGGAAAAGCCATTTACTATGATTATCCTGCGCAATACGATGACATGAGTACCTGGAGCGTAGATGACGGCGGTGAATTTGGGCTCGACTATTATAAGATTCTCGCGGCCTTTGACAACAACGGACATATTGAACTGGTCACAGACTGGTATGATACAGAAGGTGCCAACGCTTATTTTCTCCGGGAAGAAGACGGGAAGTTTAAAGTGGTGAAGCAGGGATACCGCTATATGGCGCCGTTGTAAAACGAGTATCTATGTTATCCTTTTATTAAGAGTGCTCCGCCCTTTTATTTGATGGATTAAAGTAATAATTTAAATCTCAAATAAAACTCACCATGAAAACATTGTATCTCTTACTCGCATGCCTGGTTACAGGTATAGCCGGAGCCAGTGCGCAGCAGGCTATTATCGGCGCCTGGAAATCAGAAGCTAACGGCGTTAATAAGGTATTACTGATCACACCGGGTTATTTTTCTATTACAGCATACCAGGACAAAAACTTCCTTGTCACTTTTGGCGGCACCTGGAAACCGGCAGGAGAGGGTAGCGTAGATGTGAAGATAGAGTTCAACACGGATGAAAAATCGCAGGTAGGACAGGAGACAACCGCGCCGGTTGAGGTTTCCAATGGCCGCTTGATCACTGCTGATGGCGGCGGCAAAACCGAATGGACGCGTATCGATGATGGTAACGGGCCATTAGCTGGTAACTGGCGGATCACAGGCAGGGAGCAGGATGGCAAAATGAATACTTTCACTCCCAGCGCCAGAAAAACCATTAAGTTGCTTACAGGCACCCGCTTTCAATGGATAGCTATCAATACTGATACTGGTGAGTTCTTTGGTACCGGCGGTGGCAGCTATACTTTCGAAAATGGTTCCTATACAGAGAAGATCGACTTCTTCTCCCGCGACAGTTCCAGGGTGGGCGCCAGCCTCACTTTCAAAGGAAGTGTGAACGGCGGCAACTGGGATCACAGTGGCCTAAGCTCAAAAGGAGCGCCTATTCATGAAGTGTGGAGTAAAGAAAACCTATAAATAATCAGCGTTTAGTCATGGAAGTCAAAGCTCTCATGGCTAAACGCTAACTAAGAAATACCAGCACAGTCCTATATTACCACCCTATCCCGTAATCCTCTCCATGATTGCTGCTGCCACCCCATAATGTGCCATGCGCACGGTCGATGTAAATGGCGTTGATCGGGCCGCTGGTACGGTCTCCGAAGCTCAGGTTATATCCCATCTTTTCGAGTGCTTTACGGGTTGTTTCTGTTGTATTGTTGTTCAGCAATATGCTGCCGGGTCTTGGTGCGCGGTCGCTGATTTTAGTGCCGCCAAGTGACAGCCATAGTTGATTGGTATTGATATTGGCTGCCTCGGTGGCTTGTTGTACGGTCATGTTGAAATCCACCATATTGAGGAAGAATTGAAGCAGGTTCTGGTCCTGGGTGTCGCCACCCTGTACGGCGAAGGAGAGGAAAGGCTTCCCTTCTTTCAGCGCTAGTGAAGGTGTTAAGGTGACGCGGGGGCGTTTGCCTGGCGCAATCACATTGAACGGATTGAGGGCGGAGTCGAGTACGAAGCTTTGTAACCGCTGGCTCATGCCTACGCCTGTTTTACCTGCGATGCAGGCAGGCAGCCAACCGCCGCTGGGTGTTATAGATACTACCCATCCATCCTTATCCGCTGCTTCCACGCTGGTAGTACCGCGCCAGAGCCTGTCCCTATAGGCGCTATCTGTTACAGCAGCAGCATATGCATCAGCTGTACCCGGATTTTTCAGCAGGATGGCAGCGTCGTGTTTAGGAACAAATTTATCCGGCTTTGCATTGCCCGTAGTATCAGTGAGTTTGCGGCGTTCTCCCAGGAAATGCAGGTAGGGATTGGTTTTACCGATGTACGGATAAGGATCGCCGGGGGTTGCATCGGGATCATTGCGATCAGGGTTGATCTGCTTTGCCCTGGCCTTTGCATATTCTTTATTCAGCAGTCCTTTGATGGCAGGGTTTTTATTGAAGCGTGGATCGCCGTAGTAAAAATCGCGGTCCGCGAAGGTGAGGTTCATGGTCTGATACAACGTGTGAATATATTGGGTGGAGTTGTATCCCATCTCTTTGAGATTGAAATTTTCCAGGATGTTGAGACTTTGCAGCAGCATGGGGCCTTGTGTCCATTCCTGCAGTTTGTATACTTCTATACCACGGTAGTTGACGTGCAGCGGTTCTTCTTCTACAGGCTTCCAGTTGGCAAGGTCTTCCAGGGTGATGAGCCCACCTTGTTCGTGGCAGCCCCGAACAAATTCGCGGGCGATATCGCCTGTATAGAACCGGGAGGATGCCGCCATGATAGCTTCTTTCCGGCTTTTATGGTTTTTGAGTGCGGTTTGTTCCGCTTCGACCATTTTGGTGAGTGTGGCCAGCAGGTCTTTCTGTACAAAGATCTCGCCTGCTTCCGGGGCTTCTCTTTTTTCGCCGGGATGAGTGAGGAAGACCGCTTTACTGTAAGGCCATTGTCTTATGTATGATTTGCCGCGCTCGATGCTGTTGGCAGTCTGTGCTTCTATGGGGTAGCCGGCGGCCATTTCCATGGCGGGAGCCAACACTTCTTTGAGGCTGAGCGTACCGTATTCTGCCAGCATATAACACAAGCCGCCGGGGGTGCCTGGTGTTACAGCTGCCAATGGACCATATTCGGGGGGGAAGTCGTAGCCTTTACCTTTGAAAAATGAGGGGGTGGCGCCGGTGGGCGCTACGCCCAATGCGTTGATGGCAATGACCTTTCCGGTTTTAGGATTGTAGATGAGGGCTTGTGTTTCGCCGCCCCAGCTTAATACATCCCACATGGTACAGGTAGCTGCCAGCATTGCACAGGCAGCATCTACTGCGTTGCCGCCACGTTGAAAGGTCATGGCGCCGGCTGTAGCGGCGAGCGGCTTGCCGGTTACCGCCATCCAGTTCTTTCCGTGCAGGGGAGGTTTTTGTGTTTGTTGTGCGTGCAGGCTGCGGGTGAAAAGCAGCAACACTGCACAAAATAGTACGTGTCTCATAAAGCAATTCAGATTTAGATATTGGATCACGGCTAAATTAATAAAGTATACCGGAAAGCTATAACCGTAACGTATTGCAACAGTAAATTGTTTTTACTATTTTAACTGACATATATTCATCCGCGTTATAAACAACCTTCCTGGTATGACAAATAAAATCCGGCTTACAACCATCGTTCTGCTGCTGATCATCAACAGTATATATGCCAACGTTACGCTTCCCCGTTACTTCAGTAATGGGATGGTGCTGCAGCGTAATCAGCCTATATACATCCGTGGGTGGGCAGACAGGCATGAAAAGATAACTGTTCAGTTCAGGCAGCAGCAGCAACATGTGAAGGCCGGCGCTGATGGGAAATGGATGGTGAAGCTGAAGCCGGAAGAAGCGGGTGGTCCGTTTGAACTGACGGTGAAAGGTAAGAACACCCTTGTGTTCCAGGATGTGCTGATAGGGGAGGTGTGGGTCTGCTCCGGACAATCCAACATGGAGTTTCCTGTGAAGGATGTTATCAATGCCGGGGATGAGATCAGCCAGGCGCAATATCCGCAGATCAGGGAGTTTACTGTAAAACGTGCAGCAGAAGCTGTGCCGCAGGAAGACGTGAGCAATAGCGGTGGCTGGCAAACAGGCACTCCCGAAAATGTGGGTGGGTTTACAGCGGTAGGCTATTTTTTTGCGCGCGAATTGTACAATCGTTTGCATGTACCGATAGGATTGATACATACTTCCTGGGGTGGTACGCAGATAGAGCCCTGGACCAGCGGGGAAGCGTTTACCGGCAATGATGAATTCAAAGAGATAGCGGAGAAGCAGTTAGGTTATGATTCTGCCAGGGGACTCAGAACGTGCCCTTCGGCGTTGTACAACGCTATGATACATCCGTTGCTGCCTTATGGCATTAAGGGTGTGATCTGGTACCAGGGTGAATCCAATGCAGGACATGCTTTACAATACCGCAAGCTGTTCCCGCTTATGATTACGGACTGGCGCCGGCAATGGAAGCAGGGAGATTTTCCGTTTTACTTTGTGCAGCTTGCCACCTATGATCCAAACAAGGGAAAGGTAGTGGGCAACAGTAACAATGGCAGCACCTACGCTGAATTGAGAGAGGCGCAGGATATGGCGTTGGCACTTCCCAATACGGGCATGGCCGTTACTACTGACCTGGGAGATCCCCGCGATATACATCCAAAAAATAAGCAGGATGTGGGCAAACGCCTCGCCATGAATGCACTGAAGAACGTATATGCACAGGAGGTAGTACCGAGCGGGCCAAGATTTGCTGCCGTGAAGTTTGTACCAGGCAAAGCGTTAGTATCCTTTACGGATACCGGTAGCGGGTTCTTTGTTAAGGATAAGTACGGCTACCTGCGCGGTTTTGAAGTGGCAGGTGCCGACAAACATTTTCACTATGCCAAGGCGTCCATTGTAAATGGGAACATAGAAGTATACAACGAGGAAGTGACCAATCCTGTTGCAGTAAGATATAACTGGGCTGATGATGCCTCTGATGGTAACCTGTATAACCGCGAAGGTTTTCCGGCGGCGCCATTCCGCTCTGACCACTGATTTTTTTGATTCTTTTGATTTTCCTGATGTGCGAAGATTGCAGAGACGAATAATCTTTTATATATTCTTTATAATCTCCTCCCTGGTCCTCGCACATCAGGAAAATCAAAAGAATCAAAAAAATCACAGTCCAGACATCTATTCGCTCTTATCTTCGCACTTCAGGGAAATTGTATGCAGCATATAGAATCAAAGTCAATGTCTTTTGACGCAACGGCAGCCGATATACTTCAGGAGATCATTGTTCACCGCAGGGATGTGAGGGGGAATCGTTTTCTTTCCCGGCCGCTGGAGCAGGAGGTGGAAGACAAGCTGCTGATGGCTGCGTTGAATGCGCCATCCGTGGGGTTTTCACAACCGTGGGAATTTGTGCTGATCAGGGATAACGCTGTGAGGCAGCAGGTGAAAGACTCGTTTATGGCGGAGAATGAGAAAGCGCAGGCGATTATCGGCGACGACAGGCAAGGTGCTTATGCGAAGTTGAAATTAGAAGGGATTATGGAGACGCCGCTGAATATTGCTGTATTTTACAGGCCATCAGATAAACCGGTATTGGGGCAGACTTCCATGGAGGAGGCCGGGTTATATAGTGTGGTATGTGCTGTTCAGAATATGTGGCTGATGGCGCGTGCGCTTAATGTAGGTATTGGCTGGGTGAGTATTCTGGATGCGGGGAAAGTCAAGCAGATATTAAACGCACCACAGGAAAACAAGCTGGTGGCCTATCTATGTGTAGGTTATACAGACGGGTTCTATACCCAGCCTGAATTGGAGTTGTTACAGTGGGAGAAGAGGAAAATGAAGCAAGCCGTTGTGTTTGAGAATAATTATCCCGAAGTGCCCTGACCTGTTATCCCTTTGTAACGGAATTCACACCGGAATCGGCTGTTTTCATCCCATTTTGCTTTCCCACATCGGGGCAATTGCTATAATTGCCTAAAAAATAGCCTCCCTTATGGATCAATTCAGGAAAGTAGAGTTTGGTGTTGTCACCGGTGTCTTTCTCTTGCTGATGTTTTCGCTGTTGTATCCGAGCATCATTTACAATGTATTTGAGTTGCAGTCGATATACGGCCATAAATTCCACCAGTATAACCAGGTATTTGATTATTACATTCATTACCTGCTGCCGGCTATGGCGCGTGTGATACTGGTATATGTCAGCTTTATCCTGATTAATTATGTCATTGTACCGAAGTTCCTGGAGAAGCGGAACTGGCTGCCGGGAATAGTACTGGTGATCATTGCCATGTTGATGTTTTTTGTGGGGATGATGGTAGCGGGATCTTACTATAACGGTTATCTGCTAGGTGTATACAGTACGGTGAGGGGAGCGCATATGCATTTTGCGAAGTCCGCCTTTATCAGCACGGTATTCTTTGCCGTGATATATGTGGTGTATTATATTCTGCGCGGGCTTTATTTTGAATATGTTCATCGTCAGCTGATGGCTAATCCGTTGCAGCGGAAGATCGCGAAGGAGGTGCTGATAGCTTCAGGGCTGATGGTGCTCCTGTTTATCCTGACGTTTACTGATTCAAGGGATCTTTTCCTGATTACTTTTTTCTTCGGTCCTACCTTGCTGGCTATTGCTTTCATCCTCTTCTATAAAGTGTACCCGGATTTCACCAGGGGGCATAAGAATAAAAAAATATTATGGCGTGATATGGGATTGGCCATAATTGGCGTTATTATTCTGATGGGTTTCATCACTCGTGCCATCACGCACGACAGGGGTGAAAGAATCGTGGCCATGATGTCCCTGGCGGCGGCATTTTGCGTGCTGGGGCTGGCTCCGGTGAGCTGGTGGTTGTATAAGTCGCGCCAGCAGCAGGTAGCCACTGTAGTAACCCTGAAGAAAGCGCTAGGCCATTCCGCTGCCAACCTGGATTTTTTGCGGGCACAGATCAACCCGCACTTTTTATTCAATGCGCTGAATACCTTATTCGGCACTGCCTTGCAGGAGAATGCAGCACGCACCAGTGAGGGTATACAGAAGTTGGGAGATATGATGCGTTTTATGCTGCATGATAACCACCTGGAGAAGATACCGCTGGACAAGGAGGTGGCTTACCTGCAGAATTACATCGATTTGCAGAGGCTGCGCGTGTTATCATCTCCCGATATTATGATAGAGGTGAATATTGATGAGAGCCAATGTCAGCATGAGATAGCGCCGATGCTGCTGATCCCTTTCGTAGAGAATGCGTTTAAGCATGGTATCAGCCTGCGTCACCGTTCGAGGATCGTTATTTCACTGAGCTGCAATAAACAACAGGTGTTCTTCGATGTGTATAACAGTGTGCACCCCCGTCCTGAGAATGATCCTGAGCGCGATAGTATGGGTATTGGACTGAACAATGTGAAAGAAAGGCTGGCATTGTTATATCCCGACAGGCACGAGCTGAGTATCCGCCACACCGCCACGGAATTTTTTGTACACCTAACCATAGACGTAAACAGCTAAAATGACCAGAAAAGAAGATGTGCCCGATGGCATGACAAGATTTCTGTGGTGGCTTGCCGCCGCCGATGCCGACATATTACAGGAATGTCGCACAGAGAAGGAACGTTACCGTATTATAGGATTATCCGTGCTGGTAACCTGGATGTTTGCCACGTTGGCCTGGGGATATTTTTTCTCGACAATTATTAAAGACGATATGGCCGTTGCGGGACTGGCACTATTTTTTGGTTTCGCCATTCTATCCATAGACCGTACACTGATAGCTGCTATGTCCCGTAATAACGGCGGTAACCGTTTTCTGCCAGTGGCTTTTCGTTTACTCCTGGCTGTTACGATCGGTTTGTTTATTTCACAGCCTGTTGTGCTGATGTTGTTTAAGAAAGACATCACTGCGCAGCTGGAGCTGAACAAGCAGGAAAAGCTGGACGCTTTCCGTGCGCAGCTTGTAAAGCTGAATGCCGGTCAGCGCGCCACGATTCAGCAATCGATAGACCAGGGCAAACAACAGTTGCAACAGAAAGAAGCGGAGCTGAAGTTTTACAAAGATGGCTACATCAAGGAGACAGACGGTACGGGCGGTTCCGGCAGGATAGGCGAGTCGGCAATTGCGAAGGTGAAGAAAATGGCCTACCTGAAATCTGAAGAGGAGCTGCAGGCATTGCAGCGGGTACAGGAACCGCAGCAGCGGCAGTTACAGGCGCAGCTGGCCTCTATGCACAGTGTGGACAGCCTGAAGGAAACTGTATATGTAAGCACGCTGACAGATGGTTTCCTTGCGCAGATAGAAGCGCTGCACGATCTTACCGAATCGCATCCGCCATTACAACAACGTTACCGCCTCATTGTATTTATCATTACACTTATTGAGATCATGCCCCTGCTCAGCAAGGTGTTGATGCCTAAAGGGGAGTATGATGAAAAGCTGGCCAGCGCCACTGCACAGGGAGTAGCGGCCGCCCAGCAGGAAACAGCCAAAGGAAAGGAGCTGTCGGTGCATTACCAGGCGTCTGCGCTGGAAGCAGACAAAGCCACCATTGATCACCTGTTTGCCACTACTGAAGATCTGCGCCGGGAGGAAGCGGAAGAAATGGTGAAGGCCTGGAAGACACGTGAAAACAGGCGGTACCGTCAGTTATGGGAGCAGGCAAAGAGACTGCTGCTAGGCAGGATCTCATAAATCCCTATTTTGTATTCCGGAAAATGTTGCCATATGAAACTTACTGCTATAGCTATTGATGACGAGCCGGTTGCCCTGGCTGTGATAAAGAATCATGCGGCAATGGTGCCTTTTCTCGATATAAAAGGCTATTTCACCAATGCATTTGAAGCCATTGATTTTTTAAGCAGGGAGAAGATAGACCTGCTGTTTCTCGATATAAAAATGCCGGACATCTCCGGCCTTGATTTCCTCAGCAGCCTGCCTCAGCCGCCCATGACCATTTTCACTACTGCTTATTCAGAACATGCGGTAAAAAGTTTTGAGCTGGATGCGGTGGATTATCTGCTGAAACCTTTTTCGCTTATACGTTTTATGAAGGCCTGTAACAAGGCTCATAACCTATGGCAGCTGAAGCAGCAAAGCGTACTGGTGAAAGAAGCGCCGGATTATATCTTCCTCAAGAGCGGTTATGAACAGTTCAAGATAGTACTGGACGATATTCTATATCTCGAAAGCGCCGGCAACTATGTGAACTTTATATTGAAAGACCGCCGTCTGATTTCACGCCTCTCCATGCAGGAAGCTACTGATTTGCTCCCGGTGGAAAACTTCACCCGTGTGCACCGTTCTTATATAGTTGCTAACAACAAGATTGAGCGTGCAGACCGTACCAGCCTGTACATCAAAAATATCCCTATTCCTATTGGTGCGGCTTATGCATCGTTGGTGGATAAACTGTTGGGATAGTTTTCTCATAGGCAAGCAAAGAAGGCAGAGAGCGTAAAGTTCTCTGCCTTCTTTGCTTGCCTATGGAAATATTTATTTGTAAAATAAGACCGATTGGTTTATTTTTATATTATGGGAAAAGCGGAAAGAACGAGACAATTTATCATTGAAACAGCGGCGCCTATATTTAATCAGAAGGGAGTGGCGGGCACTGCGATCAGCGATATACTGGATGCCACCAGACTGGCCAAGGGAGGGATTTACGGCAACTTTACCTCTAAAGAAGAAATGGTGCTGGAAGTGTTCGATTACATTGCTGAGATAGAAAAGCAGCAGCTGAAAGCGCTGACGGCAGCAGCAACAACGGCCGTTGCGAAATTTGAAGCGGTTTTCCGTTATTACGCCCGCTATATGTCGAACAGGAAGGTGCCGGGTGGATGCCCTGTTATCAACTTTGGATCAGAAGCTGATGATACGAATCCTGCATTGAAGAAGCGGGTGGGCAACCTGGCAAAATATTTTTTATCGCGTATAGAATACCTGGTGATGTTTGGTAAGGAAACCGGCGAATTCAGGGAAGACTGGGATGAGAAGGAATTTGCCATTATGATGTTCACCATACTGGAAGGAGGTATTCTTATTACGAGTATAACCAGGAATAATAAGTATATGTTGTCTGTAGTGGAGATCCTGCGGAAAGAAGTCAGGCGTCATATGCGCTGAATTTTTTTGTGTCTAAAATAAAACCAATCGGTCTAAAATATGCAACAACAGGTTCTGCCCCTGTCATTAAAAATGACGGCGGCCTTATTATCAGGAATGAGCAGGCCGTTCCCGGAACTCACTGCCAGGTTGTTTTACCGCATGTACTGCACACCGCCGGGGCAAAAGATGCGTCCTACACACCTGCAACTGAAAGATGCTGCGCAGGTAAGGCAACTGGATGTGACCAGCTATGCCTTTGACAGCCGGCCTGTCAGCATTACTACCTATCGCTGGGGGAAATCGGATCGGAAAATATTAGTAGTACATGGGTGGGGTGGCAGTCCGTTACACTTCAAACAGCTGGTGCAATTGCTTGTCAGCGCTGGTTTTGAAGTGGTATCCTATGATGCGCCGGCGCATGGTACTTCCGGTGGCAGGCGTACCAATCTGGTGCAATGGATGCATGTATTTGAGCAGGTAATGCGGCAGGAGGGAGAACTCTATGGGGTGGTTGCACACTCTCTGGGTGGGTTGAGTGCTGCGCTGGCACTGGCCCGTATGGATCTCCACGTGCCCCGCCTTGTGATGGTGAGTTCTGCATTGAGCGCTCCTGCCATCTTTGATGAAGCATTCCGGCTTTTCCATATTCATCCTGTGGTAATGCCGCACCTGAAAGGTCTTATCAGGGAACGTTTGCAAGCGGAAATGGAAGAAATGGATCTGCATCTTTACATCAACAAAATACAGGCGGGTCGGATCTTCATTGCCTATGACACTACGGATCAACTTG
Source organism: Chitinophaga sp. (assembly GCF_035538455.1). Taxonomy (GTDB): domain Bacteria; phylum Bacteroidota; class Bacteroidia; order Chitinophagales; family Chitinophagaceae; genus Chitinophaga. The sequence goes on along the minus strand of NZ_DATLKJ010000044.1, from coordinate 71,801 downwards.
TGGATTCCCGGCAGATAGATGCTTACCTGGAGCAGGCGCCGGATATTAAATCGCTGAGAATAACAGGAGAGGGGCACTTCCGCATCATGCGGCAGAAAGCGGTGCTCGACGGAATACTCAGCTTTCTTGGTGCTGTTGCTGTAAAATAAAAGATCATACGATATTAAATCCGGCCGGTTTGTCTTATCTTGTGCGCTTCCCTATAAACAGTTGGTAGTATGCAAAGTCTGACGGACCCGGAACTGGTCGAGCTCGTGCATGCGCAACCGGTGGAAGCGTTCAGGCTCATTTATGACAGGTACTGGGAGCCACTTTTCAACATCGCTTTAAAACGGTTGCAGGATGCAGAAGAGGCCCGCGATCATGTACAGGAGGTATTTGTGACCTTATGGAATCAGCGTGAGCGGCTGCAACCGCGGGAGTCGTTGTTGCCTTACCTGCAGGTGATGCTGCGCAACCGTATTTTTAATGCCTATACGCATAACGAGGTAAAGTTGCGTTACCTGGTGGAGGCGCAGTGGCAGCTTGCCTTTATGCATAACAACAACGTTTCACAGCAGCTGACACTTAAGGAGCTGCAGCAGATTATCAGTAACGCTATTGATCAGTTGCCGCCGCGTATGCGGGAGATCTTTTTGCTAAACCATGAAGAGCAGTTATCGCCCGCTGAAATCGCGGAGTTATTATCCCTTTCTGTGCAGACTGTGAAGAACCAGCTACACCGTGCTACAGAACGGCTGCGTGGTGATATCGGCGCTCACCTTGATCCCACTTTATTGTTAATGATCCTGCCGGTTATTACCGCCGGCTAAAAATTAGTTTATCCTTTTCGGTTACCGTTCATCCACACTTTTGTTTTCTTCTTGTATCTCTCTTCATTTTTTATTGTACATTTGCGGCCCCATGCTTTTTAGAAAGTCATGTGAATTACGATGCTTATGGAGTCGCGCGTTTAGAACAGATGCTACGCCTTACCTTTTACAGCATGAATCATCCTTTGTAAGCCCGGCCCATGCTGGGTTCTCTGTATTTTGTACTGATGCGCTGCACGCTGCATGTTACAACTATTTTCTTCCAGCTTAGGGCCGGCAGGTCGTTTCCCCCCGTGTAGATTAATTTATACACCATTTTAATAACCCACTGACTATGCAAACTAATGACAGGAAACTGTTATGGCTATTCCCATGCCTGGCCATTTCAGTTCTATGTATGAATGTGAACAATGCCGGGGCTCAGTCGAAGAAAAGACACTGGCCCTTTGCAACAAAGAAGACGCAGGCTCCTGCTGCGGATACTGCTGCCAAAAAGAAACCAGAAATGAAGGGTGGCCTGAAGCCTTACGGGGAGGTCATTACAAAGGAGGCCGTCTCTAAAAACGGATTGTTCAAAGTGCATCAGGTGAAGACGGATTTCTATTTTGAGATTCCGCTGAAATTCCTAGGCCGTCAGTTACTGGTGGTAAACAAGTTATCGCGCGTACCGGAGAAGTTGAATGATGCCGGTGTCAATAAAGGAATGAATTACGAGAATATGGTGATCTCTTTTGAGAGGGATACTGTTCTCAACAAAGTATTTGTCCGCAAACAGAATCCATTCCTGGAAGTGCCTGCAGGCAATGCTATCGCGCAATCTGTAGCAGACAACTTCACCCCTTCGATCATAGATTATTTTAAGATAGAAGCATATAACAGTGACACTTCTGCATTGGTGATCAATGTGTCAAAGATATTTGATGGCTCCAACAGCAGTATCAATAAGGTGTTTGATGCATTGGGTATGGGTAGTTCCCCGGTGAAGGATCTGTCGCGCATTCTCGCCATCAAGGCTTTCCAGGACAATATCGTGGCCAAGTCTGAACTGACGGCTAAGATCACAGGTGTGGAGATCTCGATAGAAACCACTACCAACCTGGTGTTGCTCAATGAAAAGCCGATGGTGCCACGTTTCGCAGACAGGCGAGTAGGGTTGTTCACCACGCCCCGCTGGTATTTCAGCGATGAGCAACATAAGCTGGAAGAAAGAGAACTGGTAACACGCTGGCGGCTGGAACCGAAGCCGGAAGATATGCAACGTTACCGCAACGGAGAACTGGTGGAACCGGCAAAGCCGATCATCTATTATATTGATGCCAGCACACCTCCCAAATGGAGGTCATATATAAAGGCCGGTATTGAAGACTGGCAGAAAGCCTTTGAGGCAGCAGGTTTCAAGAATGCGATCATCGCGAAGGATGTGCCGGTGAATGATCCTGATTTTGATCCGGATGATGTGCGCTATTCTGTGGTGACTTATGCCGCTTCCGCGAAAGCCAATGCTATGGGACCTTCTGTAATAGATCCCCGCTCCGGTGAGATACTGGAAGCAGACATTATCTGGTGGCATAATGTGATGAGCACGTTGCACTCCTGGGTACGTATCCAGACCGGGGCCATTGATCCGCGTGCGCGCAGCAACCGTTTCAGTGATTCCCTGATGGGGCATGCCATCCGGTTTGTATCGAGTCATGAAGTAGGTCATACACTTGGCTTGCAGCATAATATGGGTAGCTCCTTTGCATTTGATGTGGATTCCTTACGTTCTCCTGAGTTTACAGCACGCATGGGCGGTACGGCTCCTTCCATTATGGACTACGCCCGCTTTAACTATGTAGCGCAACCAGGCGATAATGTAAAACAGATTACGCCTGCTATTGGCGTGTATGATAAGTTCGCGATAGGCTGGGCTTACCGTTATACCGGCAATAAAACGCCGCATGAGGAACTGCTGGAGCTGAACAGGCAGTTGCGTCAGCACGAGAATGATCCATTGTATGCATTCGGCGAACAGCAGGAAGTACGTGATGCGATTGATCCCCGTTCACAGATAGAAGACCTGGGCAACGATGCCGTGAAAGCCAGCAGGTATGGCCTTCTGAACCTGAAGCGCATTGTACCGCAGATACTGGACTGGACGCGTGAAGAAGGTGAAAGTTATGAAGAAGCCGGTAAAATGCTGAACAGCGCTATCGGGCAGTGGAACCAGTACGCGTATCATGTGCTGGCCAGTGTAGGAGGTATCTATATCACACCTACAGTATATGGTCAGCAGCGGCCTACTTATCAGCATGTAGAAAAGAAGAGACAGCAGTATGCCGTGAAGTACCTGATAGATGAGGTCTTCAACACTCCGGCATGGCTGTTTAGAAATGATATTTATAAGAGAAGTTATCCTATCAAGGAAAGCCCCGTTGGAAGCATCGAGTACGGGTCGCTGGTGTATGCGAAAAGCCTCCAGTCTTACCTGTACTACGACCTGCTTCGCGATGAGCGCCTGTCACGCATGCTGGAGAACGAAGCTGCGAACGGCGCCGCCGCCTATACTGTAACAGATCTGATGCATGATATGCACCAGGGCATCTTTGCCAAAACCATCAAAGGGCAGACGCTGGATATTTATGAGCGCAACAGCCAGAAAGGTTTTGTGGATGCGCTGATTGTGAGCATTGATAAATCGGTGATACGTCCTGATGCCAAGAAACTGGACGACGAGCCGAAACCTGCGATGCCGGACAACTTCTGTACTTTCTCCCTGCAACCGCAGCAGGAGGTAGAACGTTCTTCCCGCAATATGATCTATTTCGCTGTAAATCGTGTATCCGACGCTATCAGCGCCAAACGTGGTGAGCTGAACCGCCTGCTGCAATTGTTGACAGCCAGGAAGAATGTGGCAGACCGTGCTACTGTGGATCATTACGGCGATCTTATCCTTCGTATAAAACAAGCATTGAATAATCAACCATGAGAAAGAAAACGAGCATATTCAGGATAGCATTGCTGTTATTGGTAGCGGGCTTGTGCCCGTGGCTGGTGCAGGCACAGGATGCTAAGCGTACTATCCGGGGTAAGGTAACAGATGCTGTATCCGGTGAAGCGCTGATAGGCGTATCGGTGTATGTCAGCAATAAAACCATCGGCGCCAATACGGGCACGGCTAATGTGATTGAAAATATCAGCATCGGCGCTATCACTAACGAGAAAGGAGAATTTGCACTTACACTGCCAGATTCACAGAGCGTAAAGCAGCTTACTGTTGGATATATGGGCTACGAAACCAAACTGGTAACGCTTTCGGCGGGTGATGTTTATAACATTACGCTTTCCGCCTCCGGCAAAAACCTGAATGAGTTTGTGTTTACCGGTTATCAGACTATTAAGAAGAATAAGTCTACCGGCGCTACCGATAAGATCAGCATGGACAAGATCAACATTGGTGGTGTGATGAGTGTTGACCAGATGTTACAAGGTCAGCTGGCAGGTGTGGCAGTTACTTCACTGTCTGGGGCTCCGGGGCAGGCGCCGAAGATCCGTATCCGTGGTACTTCTTCTTTGCAGGGGGACCAGGACCCGCTGTGGGTGATAGATGGGTTGCCGGTGGAAGGAACCAATCTTCCTAAGCTCGACGGAAAGGATATTGATCAGCTGTATACTTCTTCCATTGCAGGTTATAGCCCGGCGGACATCGAGAGCATCACTGTGTTGAAAGATGCAGCGGCTACTGCTATTTATGGTGCACGTGCTGCCAATGGCGTGATTGTAGTGACTACCCGTTCCGGTAAGAAAGGAGAGCGTATCTCTGTGAACTACCGCAACAACTTCACTTTCACGCAGCGTCCGGATCTGAGCAAGCTTAACCTCATGAACAGCGACCAGAAAGTAAATCTTGAACTGGATCTCTATACTTCCGACTATGGCTATCGCGCTGATTTTGGTGACGTGTCGCGTATACTCAGGAAGTATAACGTGTCTCCTGAAACCCTCAGCAACCAGGGATTTGGCGGTATCAATGCTGATGCCCGCAATGAGATTAACGCGCTGCGTGGTATCAATACCAACTGGGGGGACCTGCTGTTCCGCAATGCATTCACGCAGGAGCACAGTGTGAGCGTATCCGGTGGCGGTGACAGATCTACTTATTATTTCAGCGGTGGTTATTATGATGAGAAAGGTACGACTATCGGTACCGGGGCTCAGCGTTATAACATCACCCTGAAAACAGATTTTGATCTGACAGATAAGTTAAAACTCTCTGCCGGATTATTCGCGAATCAGCGTACACAGAAATCGTATCTCACCAACGAATCTGCCAATACCAATCCTGCTTACTATTCCAGGCTGGCGAATCCTTATACGAAAGCAACGGATGCCAACGGCAACTATATTTACGACAGGAATATTATAGCAGAAGATAACATCATCGACTTTAACGTACTGGAAGAACGGAAGAACACTGCCAATATTAACAAAACGCAGGGACTGAACGCCAACTTCAAGCTGGACTACCAGGTGATTCCTGGTCTGCATGTCAGTTCGCAGCTGGGTATTCAGTCAGATAACAACACTTCTGAGCAGGTAGCGTTGGAGAATTCTTACTATGTACGTCATAAGGCGGATATTGCTTCCCGTACAGACCCGGCAACAAACATTAAGTCCACTTATCTCCCTAAGGGTGGTATCATTACCAACGGGCAGCTGAGCTTTCAGCAGTACACACTGAAAACAATGGCGGAATACAACTTTGTTGTTAATAAGAAGAATGACTTCACCTTCATGGCAGGTAATGAGGTGAGAAGAACTACCAGCAAAGCATTTACCAAGGTGGGATATGGCTATGATCCGCAAACACTGGAAACCACTTCGCCGTTGTACCTGAATGACAACGAAGTAAAGACACTCTTCAAGGATAAGAATGCTTATGTGGAGAATGCGTTTGTGTCTTTCTTCGGTACAGGTTCCTATACTTATAACAACAAGTATACGCTTACCGGTAGTATCCGTTTTGATGGTTCTGATATGTTTGGTGTTGATCCGAAATACAAGTACCTGCCTTTGTGGTCTGTGGGCGGATTGTGGCGTGTGATGGAAGAACCGTTTATGAAGAATGTGCGTTTTATCAATTTGCTGAATGTGCGTGCTTCTTATGGCTTACAGGGTAACATCGACAAGACCACTTCTCCATTTGTAATGGGAGCATACAGGAAATACTTTATCCTGCCTGGTTCACAGGTATCCGGTATTGAAATAAATTCTCCGCCCAATGCCAAACTGAGATGGGAGAAAACGATCAACAAAAACATTGGTATCGATATTAGTATGTTGAAAAACAGGATCAGCTTGACGGTGGATTATTATGACCGTCATGGTAAAGATCTGATCAACACGCGTGTACTGCCATTGGAAACAGGATTCCCGATACTTAGTGTTAACTGGGCTGAGATCCGTAACCGTGGTGTGGAAGTAGGTGTGACTACACGTAACATTGTGCGCAAGGATTTCCGCTGGAGCACTGACTTCAACTTCTCTTACAACAAAAACACTGTACTGCGCGAGACGCTTCATGCCAACTCGCCTACACCATCCAGAGAAGGGCATCCGATCAACGTGATCTGGGGACTCGACTATGCAGGCATCAATGATAAAGGCATGATCATGATGAATAAAGATGGCAAGCAGATAACCTTTGTTGATTTTGTGAAGATGCAGGATGATTTTGCCGGTGATCCCGATCTGGGAGGACGTTTCCCTTACTCCCTGTTGTCCAATGCAGAACAACGTGCGCTCTATAATGACATGGGAAGTAAGGACCCGCTGTATACAGGCGGTCTTACCAACACTTTCTCCTATAAGCGTTTCGATCTGGCTGTTGGTCTGATATTCAACCTGGGACAGAAAGTACAGATCTCTCCGTACTATAACCCGGTAACTTACAACCGCGGCATGAACGCTAACGTAGCGATACTGGACCGCTGGTCTCCTTCTAACCCGAAAGGTATTTATCCGGCGCTGTTAGGCGAGGCCGCGGCTGATGAGCAGCTTAGGCTGCTGCGGGGCTGGTTTGATGGTCATGGAGAGCAGTACCGTAACCTGAGCCTGTGGGTAAAAAATGGCGGTTATGTCCGTGTGCGCAATATCACGTTAGGTTACAGCCTGTCAGATCAGGTGGCGTCGCGTATTCGTCTGAAAGGACTGAAGATAACTGCGGAAGCACGCAATCCGTTTGTGTTTGCAAAGAACTACGATGGCTTCCTGGATCCCGAAACAATGGGTAATCCTTATGCACAGCCGATTCCGAAAACATATACCATTGGTATTAATGCCACATTCTAAAACCAGGGAAGATGAAGCGTAAAATTATATATGCGGCAGGGTTAGTACTGGCTATGTCAGCCACCTCCTGCAAAAAATATCTCGACGTAGTACCGGTAGGAAAGGTAATTCCCAAAACCGTGGAAGATTACAACCGGGAACTGAATGCCTGTTATGCACAGGGCGACTTTGATAAGAGTCTCACCACGTATCGTACCGACGAAGTGAAGCTGGACGAATCCAGGTCAGGGGATGTGGATAGAGTGGTCAATCATTTCCGCTGGGATGAGAATGGCAGCAATACCAACACACTGACATTCGACTGGCAGCATAAATACCTGTCTGTTTTCTACGCCAACCACGTCATTGCAGAAGGCCCTACTGCTACGGAAGGCAGTGAGGCACAGCGGAACCAGCTGGTGGGTGAGGCTTACCTGCTGCGTGCTTATCTTTATTTCAATCTCGTGAATCTCTACGGAAATACCTATAATCCGGCCACTATGGCTGCGGATAAGGCTGTGCCGCTGATCACGAAAGTAGATATGGAGCAGGTGGCGCGCCGCAATACTGTGAAGGAAATATATGATCAGATATTTGCTGATCTGGAGAAGGGCCGCTCCCTGGTGAACGTAAATGCTTTTGAAACAGCGTCTTCCTATAAGTTCGGCAAGATTGCTGCGGATGCCCTGGCTGCACGCATTTACCTGTATACCCGCCAGTGGGATAAAGCGTTGGCTGCTGCCAATGCTGCGCTGGAGAAGAAAGGCACGCTGACAGATCTCAATAACAGCAGTGTGCTGCCGACGCAGTATGATTCGCCCGAAAGTATCCTGGCTTATGAGATGATCTATAGCACCAACAGCATCCGGCCAATCTTTGTATCTCCTGCGTTCCTGGCTATGTACGACCAGCAGGGCGATCTCAGGGCGAAGCTCTTTTATGGTAAGGATGCTAAAGGTAACGCCACCCTGGTGAAAGTGCGCGAGAACAATAAGTTCCGTCAGTCTTTCCGTGTGGCGGAGATGTATCTTATTGCAGCTGAAGCGGCTGCACAGTTGCAGCAGGTAGATGCCGCGCGTACTACTCTGAACACGCTGAAGAAGAAGCGCCTTACGCCGGCATTCTATGCAACTGAAGAAGCACGAGTGGCTTTATTATCAGGTAATGCACTGCTGACTGAGATCTATAACGAAAGAGCGCGTGAGTTGTCTTTTGAAGGTCACCGCTGGTTTGATCTGAGAAGAACAACGCAGCCCGCTATCACGCATATGGTGAAAGGTCAGTCTTATACGCTGAATGCGGGGGACCCGCGTTATACCATCCGTATTCCCAAAGCGGCTATTGAGAATAACCCGCTGCTCAATGAATAATGATATTTTGAGATTTTTTTATTTCGTTATTTATCTATTTGAAATGCAGCGAAAATAACCAAGAAGAATAGTTTTTATAAGTAATGTTGGGAGAAGGTCCGTTTAGAATTTTTCTAAACGGACCTTCTTCATATAAAGATCTTCTGTCTGCTTTATCTCTGATACATTTCAAATAGATAAATAACGAAATAAAAAAATCTCAAAATATGACTGGTACGATGGTTATTCTTTCCTGTACCTATCATATCAACCATTAGCCATGCTCAATCACAGGTACATTCAATTCCTGCTGCAGAAGCGGCAGCAGGGCAACCTTAGCAACGAAGAAGAACAGTTACTGGAACATTGGTATCGGCATCTGGACAATATGCCTGCACCCGATGCGGAGAACAGGCAGGATATGAAAGAACAGTCGTGGGTACAGCTGGAGGCGTTGTATCAGGCGTCGCTGCCGGTAAAGCGCACTTTCCGCTGGCAGTACCTGTTATGGCCTGCGGCGGCGGCATTTCTGCTGGTGGCAGGTATTAGGTACCTGATGCCAGCAAAGGAGACTACCTCCGAGAGGGCGCCTGCCTGGGCCTCATTGGAATGTCCGGCCGGTAAGCGTATGAAGATGGTGCTGCCTGATGGCTCTGTCGTGTGGCTTAACGGTGGTTCGCGTCTGCATTACAATCCTGACTTCCTTCAGCAGCGAGACTTTCATGTGGAGAACGGGGAAGTCTTTTTTGAAGTGGCTAAAGATGCCGCTCATCCCTTTACAGTACATACCCGCAGCCTTGATGTGAAGGTGCTGGGAACGGCCTTTAATGTGGCGGCCTATACGAAACTGAAAGAAGAGAGGATCACTGTTACTACAGGTAGTGTACAAGTAACAAATCCACAACAGCAACAGGTAGTGCTGGGCACTAACCAGCAGCTGATATATAACCATGCTACCGGTATATCCGGCAGACAGGAAGTAAAGGCGGCGGAAACGGACAGCTGGCGCAAAGGGGATATTTATCTCACCAACGTAAGCCTGGAGGAGCTGGCGCTGCGCCTGGAAAATATCTATGGTTGCACCGTTATATTTGATAATCCTGCATTGAAACACTGTGTCAACAGTCTGCACTTCAACGACAAAGAGCCGGTTACCAAAGTGCTGGATCTGCTGAAACTGATCGACAATATTTCCTACATCATCAAGGACAAGACAATCATTATTAGCGGTCAGCGCTGCTGACACTTTGCATATTCAATCATAAATACCAACTATTATGAAGAGGGGATTTTTATCAACCCGTATCAACCAACCAAAATGGGCCGCAGTAATTACGCTTTGCCTGCTGTTAAGCCTGTTGATGTTGCCTCGCGCAAATGCACAGTCATACCTGCAAAAGCAAACTACCATTGCCTTCAGCTATGAAACAATTTCGTCCTGTCTGAAGAAATTACAGACAAAAAGCGCTATCAACATCTCTTACAATGAAAGTGATGTGAAAAAGTATTCCGTTAACACCCTCAGCTTCAGGGATGCCAGTATTACCAACATTCTTGACACACTATTACTGAACACCGCATTGCAATACCGGACGATGAACGATGGTATTGTTATTTTCCTGAAAGCGGAAGCTCCCGGCAGTACTGCCTTTCGTAATATCTCCGGGGTGGTGGTCAGTGCAAAGGAAAAAGCGGCTATTCCAGGTGCAAGCGTATTGGTGAAAGGTACTTCCCGCGGTACCTCTACCAACGAGAAAGGAGCGTACATGCTCAAAGTGCCTGCTGATAAAAATATCCTTGTATTCTCCGCAGTGGGGATGCAGACGCAGGAGGTGGTGATCGTCCATGAAGAGATGAACATTCAGCTGACGGAAGATGCCAGAACGCTGGGAAGTGTTGTGGTAGTGGGTTATGGTCAGGTGAACAAGAAGGACCTCACTGGTTCCGTGTCTTCCATCAAACCGGATGATATGAAGAAGATGAACGCCGCCACCTTCGACGCGGCGTTGGCTGGCCGTACTGCCGGCGTATATGCCGTGAAGTCGACCGGCGCACCGGGTGCACCGGCTGCTATCCGTATCCGTGGCGGTACCTCCGTATTCGGTAATAATGAGCCGCTATACGTGATTGATGGCGTACCGGTGGAAATCGGCGGTGGGCTTGGCAATGAGCAGTACAAGAATGATATAAGCCGACAGATCTCTCCGCTGGCCAGTATCAACCCTGAAGATATTGAGAGCATGGATATTCTGAAAGATGCGTCCGCAGCAGCTATCTATGGCTCCCGCGCAGCTAACGGCGTGGTGATCATTACTACCAAGAAAGGACGCTCCGGTCCGAAAGCAGATATTTCTGCAGGGTTCAACTCTACCATTGACAACTTCGCCAAAAGCTACAAGATGCTCAATGCAGACGAATATCATCAGGTGATGAGAACCGCCTATCAGCATGTGGGCGCCAAACTACCGAAAGACTCTGTGTTGTATCCCGGCGTAAGCACTGACTGGGAGCGCCTTGTAACCCGCACTGCCAGTTCCAATAACCTGTATCTTAATATTAACGGCGGTTCCAACAATGGCAGTACCCTATATTCTGTTTCGGGAAGTATCACTGATCAGGCGGGTGTGATCAAGTACAGTGGCTTCAAGCGCTACAATCTCAGGAGCCGTCTGGAAACCACGTTGTTTGACCGTCTCAGGCTGGGTACCAATATGAATTATTCCATGCTGGAGAGTAACGCTTCCAACTCTTATTATAACATAATCCGTTACAGGCCGGATGTTCCGCCATACGACAGCGCGGGCAGATACGGCGCTACACCGGACAGCTCGATGGCCAATCCTGTGTCGCAACTGGAGCGCGTCAACACACGCAATAAAAGTCAGAACATGATCATGTCTTTCTTCGGAGAGATAGAGATCATAAAAGGTTTAAGGTGGCGCTCTGATCTTTCCTGGAATATCACCAAAGGAGAAATGCTGAACTATACGCCTTCGACTGACGTATTTGAGATCAGGAATAACAGAACCGGTTCAAGGGAGGATTATACGAATAACAGTAATACCCGTGTGTTTGACAATACGCTCACTTACCTGAGAAGTTTTGGCAGTCATAATCTCAATATGGTGGCGGGTGCGTCGTATCAACAAACAAAGACGCAGTTCACCAACCTTAAATCCACCAACTTTTCTGACGATGAGTCGCTCAATCATCTCGGTGGCGCCAGTATTATGAGCAGCTGGGTGAGTGGTGGTTCTGTCAGTGGCCTGCAGTCTTATTTCCTTCGTGCCAATTACAATTTCGACAGCAGGTATTACTTCACGTTCACAGGCCGTGCAGATGAATCGACCAAGTTCTCTCCCGGTCACCGCTGGGCCTTCTTTCCTTCCGCAGCGCTGGCTTACCGTATCTCCGGTGAAGAGTTTATGAAGAAAGCCTCCTGGCTGGAAGATCTGAAACTACGCGTATCCATGGGTAAAACAGGAAGCGCCAACTTCGCCGACTTCCAGTATACCACGCTGTTTACTTCCGGCAGTTTCTACAACAGAAAGAACGGAATGGTTGTGAATGATGTGCCCAATCCTGATATCCGCTGGGAGTCTACCAGTCAGCTGGATGCTGCTGTAGATTTTATTATGCTGAAAAGTAAGCTGAGAGGAACCATCGGTTATTTCAAGAAATATACCCGTGATATGATCCTCTACCGGAGCATCACGATGGAAACGGGCGCTTCTCAGCAATACTACAATGTGGGCGACTTCTCTAACCGCGGCTGGGAAATACAGATTGGCAGCGATGCTATCCGTCATAAGAACTTCAGCTATATCACCGATGTAAATATCACGCGTATACGAAGCCGCGTAGAAAAGCTCAATGGCGGTTTTGATCTGGCAGGGAGACTGAAAGAAGGGGAGAGTCTGGGTTATTACTCCGGTTTCAAAACGGTGGGTTTCTTCCAGTCGCAGGATGAGATTGACGCTGTGAATAAAACTGCGCCTGGCGGGTTTTACCAGTCGTCCAGTACTAAGCCTGGTGATTTTAAATTCGTGGATACTAACGGTGACGGACGTATTACAGATGATGACCGTACTATCATCGGCAAAGCAGAACCTGATTTCTTTGGCGGCTGGAACAATATTGTACGTATCGGCAGCTGGGAAATCACCGCTTTCTTCAACTTCAGCATTGGCAATTCATTGTACAATGCAGGCCGCAGGGACCTAGTGCTTTTCTCCCGCTATAACAACAACTATGCACGGGAAATACTCACTGATTCCTGGACGCCGGACAACAAGGGGGCATCCCTGCCGCGCGTAGCTAGTGGCGACCCTAACAATAATGGCCGTGATTCAGATTTCTTTATAGAGAAAGCGTCCTACTTTAAGCTGAAGAACCTGCAGGTAAGCTACATCTTCATCAATGAGTTTCTGCATCGTATGCGTATTACCAATATCCGCGTATACCTGACCGGCTCCAACCTGCTCACCTTTACCCGCTACAAAGGACTGGACCCTGAAGTGAATACAGCGCCGGCAGGGAACTTCTCACAGGGATATGATTCCAATATCTACCCGCTAACCAGGTCTTTTACTGCGGGTATTAACGTAAACCTATAAACGAAAATTAATGAAACGATATATCACTGCATTTTTTGCATCCTCGCTTTTATTCACCGCCTGCAACCTGGTGAATGTAACAGACGTAAAGCCGGTGAATCAGCTGGAGAACGATAATGCCATCACGTCTGTAGAGAAAGCCCAGAGTGTATTATACGGTACCTATGGTCTGCTCAACGGTACCGGTCTGGCCTTTAACTATTATATGCCGGCAGCGGCCAGTATGATGGGATTAACCATGTCGCCCATTACTGACGGGTTTGGTTTTGCCTCTAATAATGTCAGCACTACTGACTATATGGTGGAGCGCATGTATACTACGCCTTACAAGATGATCAATATGAGCAACCATATTGTTACCAAAACATCGGCGCTTCCTGGCACGGATCCGCGTAAGACAAGAATCATCGGTGAAGCCAAGTTTCTGCGTGCTATGAGCTATTTCTATCTCTTGCGTTTGTTCGGGCAGTTTTATGATACCACTTCACAGTATGGGTTGGTGATCAGGCTGGACCCGGTAAAAGATGCAGAAGCGATACCGCGTACGGGTGTAAAAGAAGCCTATGCAGTGATCAATAAAGATCTGGATGAAGCCATCAATGAAACAGCGGATTTTACCAGTGCGTTCTATGCTTCAAAGATTGCAGCGAGAGCGCTGAAAGCAAAAGTACTGCTGTATCAGCAGCGATATGCCGAAGCCGCAGAAATGGCGAAATCTGTAACGGCAAGTAATCAGCGTAACCTGGAAGATACTTTTAAAACTATCTACCTGAAAAAGATCAGGGATACCCGTGAGGTTATATTTCAGACGCCATTTGATGCCAGCACCAACATTAACAACAAGTGCTATGCCTTCAATGCGTGGTATGGTCCTTCAGATTATTACACCGCGTTTATGAAAGGCGATGCCCGCGATACGATGGCGCTGAAAGTAAAAGGTACCCGTACTACCAACAATAAGTTTGCCGCAGGCCTTGTAGATGGCGCGCCGTCTAACGCAGATACAGAATATTTTCTGCGTTTAGCTGAGGTCTACCTGATACAGGCGGAAGCTATTGTGAGGAGCGGAGGATCGCTTGCGGATGCAAGGGCAGCGCTCAATAAGGTACGTAAGCGCGCGCTGATGCCGGATGTTACAGCCGATAATGCAGGTACGCTGCTGGACCTTATCCGCCAGGAAAAGATAAAAGAGCTGGGTGCAGAAAGTGGAGAAGAGTGGTATGATCTCGTGAGATATGCCAACCGCGGAGAACTGGATATTAAAACGTTCAAGCCGGGTTTCATGGGGAAGGATCGCTATATACTACCGTTGCCTTTCAACTCTATCAATAGTTCCGGGAAAGTGGTAGTACAGAATCCGGGTTATTAAGAAAGATGATTTTATGACGATAATTTTTATGAAGATGAAAAAGCTATTCGGCGTTTTAATTTGTGGCTGCCTGGCAGGTATTGGTATGCCGGCTTTTGCGCAGGAAGAAACAGGTATCCGATTCCGGAAAGATGCGTTTAGCGCAGTACTGGAGGAAAGCGCCCAAAGCGGCAAACTTGTTTTTATAGACTGTTATACCAGCTGGTGCGCGCCCTGCAAGTGGATGGAGAAGAATATATTTGTGAATGACACTGCCGCTTCTTTTTACAATACGAAATTCATCAATTACAAAATAGATATGGAAAAAGGAGAGGGCCCAGAGCTGCGCAAGCGTTATGGCGTACAGGTTTTTCCTACCTATCTTTTTGTGAACGGACGTGGAGAGCTGGTGCACAAAGCCACCTCACGGATGGAGTTGCAGGAATTCATTGAAGAAGGTAAAAAGGCGCTGGACCCTTCACGCGCCTTTTCGGCCCTTGAAAAAGCCTTTGCGCAGGGTAACCGCAGCAAGGAGACATTACTGGCTTATGCGCAGGCATTACAGCGAACAGACCGTAATAAAGCAGATTCTGTAGGCCGCCTGCTGGTTGCCGTGCTGAAAGATGCAGATCTCACCACACCCGTGGGATGGGCTACGATACAATCTTTCGCCTGGGATGAGGAAGACCGCCTGGGTAAATATTTCACCAGTCATCTCAATGACTATACGAAATTATATGGTGCTGCCGCCACTGCCAAAGTTCAGGAACGCCTGATGTACGGTGCTTTGAATGCACTTATGCGTAAGAAAGACAGCACTGCATTCTTCACCCGGTTGTCAACCTGGCAACGTGCCACTGATCCTGCCTTACAGAAGAAGGCGCTGATGATGGAAGCTGAATATTTCCTTAGCGCTGGTGATGTGAAGAACTTCCGTCGTGTTACTGATAGCGGTTTGCAGGGATTGCTCCGCAATGATGATATGGGGCTGGGATATATTGCCCGCCGTTGTGAGTATCTGGGAGAAGGTAACAGGCCGTTGTTGCAGCAGGCGCATAAACTGGCGTTACGCGCAGTGGAGATAGATCCGAAGGAGTACAGCAACCAGAGTACACTGGCGCATATCTGCAAGGATCTTGGTAATAAGGAAGAGGCGTTGCAGGCGGCGGAAGCGGCCTACCAGCTTTCGTTAGCGGAAACATCCAAAATACAGGGGCTTGCGAAGAAGCTGCTGGATGAAATAAAGCAATTGTGACGGTGATTTTTGTGATTTGGCTGATTATTCTGATGAGCGAAGATTATGGAGAAGGTTGATTTTTTATGAAGCAGGAGACCCATTCAGAATCATTCTGAATGGGTCTCCTGCTTTTTGTATTTTTTATAATCAGTCAAATCGCAAGAATCATAGTAGCTGTTTTCTCAGGAATGCGATTGCGTGTTTATATGCATCTTTGGTAGCTTCACTATCATAAATAGGATTGCTGGGATTTGCGAATCCATGTCCAGCATTATAATGTTTAATGGTCAGCTTTTTACCGGCCGCCTGCATGTTTTTTTCAAATGCTTGTACAAGGGAAGAGTCGAGGCCATCGTCTTTATCGGCGAAAACGGCCAGTACAGGAGCGTTCAATGTTTTCAGCCGGTCTACATTTCTTTCAGGTGCGCCATAGTACATGACAACGCCGACGTTCTGGCTGCCATTTTTTAATCCTGATTGCAGCGCCATACCTCCTCCGAAGCACCAGCCGATAGTAGCTATGCGGGCTGATTTTCCGGCATAGTCGAGTGCAGCCTGCATAATGGCGTCAAGTCTGTCATGGGATACGGCCCTCACTTTTTTAGCGGCATCTTCACGGTTGGTGGCAACGTATTTATCGTAAAGATCTACAGCCAGTACATTTACAGTGCCGCTGAGATCATCGTATAGTTTCTCAGATTCCTTCTTGATATAGTCGTTGAGGCCGTACCATTCCTGGTACACAAGCAGGAACTTATTGGTCGGCTTTTTGGCTTTGAACAGGAAGCCATGAGCGGGTGTACCATCAGGGGCCGGGAAGGAAATATCTGTACCAGCGGCGCCTGTGTAAGTGTATGGCAACGGATCTTTGTGCACCATTCGGAAATCTTCGCGGTTGGTGAGATTAGCGAATTCTGTGATAGCGTCTGTGTTGCAGCAGGCATGCGTTTGTGCTGAAGTGCGAACAGCCAGGCAAAAAAGGGCCAGGATAATGAGTAACTTTTTCATGAAAAAAATTTCCGAAAAGTTACGAATTATCGGATCATTAAAAGGTGATTACGGCCTTATTCCGGCTGATTTTATATTTAAAGTCCTGCTGACCACTGAGGTTACTCAGCACATCATTGAGGCTGGCATTGAAGAAGGCCGCCTCTGAAATGGTGCGTGCTTTGGAGGCGTCGCCGCGCATTTCCACTTCAATGCCGTACCAATCTTCCAGTATGCGTGAAATAGCCATCGGATTGGCGTTTTTGATGGTCAGGGTATCGGAGATCCATGTTTCCAGTTCTTCCGGATGGTAGGTTTCTTTTTCTATAAGATCTATCTCTTTGTTGGCCAGCAGCATCTGGCCGCGCTCTAGTATTTCCGGCTGATTATCGGTGGGAGAATGGTAAGACTTACCGATACGTATTTTACCGGTAAGTTGATATGTGGTAGCGCCCTGTTGGCTTGAGAAGGAGCGCATGCGGAAAATGCCGGTATCCAGTGTGGTGGCGATCAATTTATCATTGACAACGATGAAGCTGTCGGCGCCGGCCTTTACATGGAAAAGAGCATCGCCGTCGAGGATCACGGTTCTGCTACCCTTATTGTAATTCTCAGGCACCTGCAACAGGGTCGCGGAGTTCAGTATTATGATTGTACCGTCGGGGAGGGTAATGCTTTTGCGTAGACCTGTTTCCCCTTCATGGCTGGTATATTTGACGCCCGGAACTTGTAGCTGTACTGTATTTGACGCCTGTTTCCGCTGTGTGCAGGCCGGGGCGATAATCGCGCCTGCAATCAGGAGAAGTGAAACATAGATCCAGCCTTGGTAATTTCTGAATGTATCAGATATAAACAGCATATTCCGGGAAATTTGTATTTAACGAAAAGCCTAAAAGTAAGCAAAATAAAGGGGAGCCTGTCTTTCCACAAAAACAATTTTTGTCTAACAAAAGACAATATCCGTCTATGCTATTAAAAAGATATGCTGATATTATAACGATTTTTGTTTAGAAGCAATGACCACCCTAAATTTGCGGCTCATGGAAAAGCAGCTATCTTTATCTTTCGATAATACGGCTATTGCGTTCGAGGCAAAGACCGATAAGGCGTTGAAAAAGGCCAACTTTCTTTTCAGCAACATAGGGAAACCGTGGCTCGTGAAAATGGGAGCGGTATTTACTCCGCTGGCCTTCAAGTTAGGCCTGCCTATCAAAGGTATCATCAAAAATACCATCTTCTCACAGTTCTGCGGTGGCGAATCCCTCGAAGAAGCTGCCCAGACAGCTCTTCAGCTGGGCCGTTACCATGTGAGCGTGGTATTGGACTACGGTGTGGAAGCGATGGAAGGGGAAGACAGTTACGATAATGCCGTACCTGAATTTATCCGCGCCATCAAATACGCTGCCAGTAAGCCGGATATTCCTTTCATTGCTATCAAGATCACTGGCTTTGCCAGGTTTGAACTGCTGGAGAAAGTGCATAGCGGCGCTGTTCTTTCTGCTAAAGAACAACAGGAATATGCGAGAGTGCGCGCACGTGTGCATGCTATCGCAGAGGCCTCTGCACAGCAAAATATCGGCTTGCTTATCGATGCGGAAGAGTCCTGGATACAGCAGCCTGTAGACGATCTGACAGATGAAATGATGTCGCTTTTCAACAAGGACAAAGTGATCGTTTACAATACTTTCCAGATGTATTGTCATGATCGCTATGCTTTCCTGCAAACTTCCCTGCAGAAGGCTATAAAAGAAGGTTACCTGCTTGGCGCTAAACTGGTGCGCGGCGCTTATATGGAGAAAGAGAACAAACGTGCTGCTGAAAACAATTATCCTACACCGATACAGCCCAGCAAAGCTGCTACAGATAAAGATTACAATGCTGCCGTACAACTCTGCCTCGATAATCTTGACAAGCTGGGCGTATTCATCGGCACCCACAACGAAGATAGCTGTATGCTGGCTGCCCGCATTCTTGATCAAAAGGGTCTTCCACATAATCATCCCCATGTGAGCTTCTCTCAATTGCTTGGTATGAGTGATAATATCACTTTTAACCTCGCACATGCAGGTTACAGGGTGTCCAAATACCTGCCTTATGGTCCTGTTAAAGATGTGATGCCGTATCTGATCCGCCGCGCTCAGGAAAATACTTCCATCGCAGGCCAGATGGGCAGAGAACTTTCTCTAATAAGAAAGGAACTGAAGAGAAGATCACTGCGATGAGTGAAGATTGTCTGAACTGTGATTTATGTGATTGGTTTGATTTCCCTGATGAGCGAAGATTACGTTGTATCATTTTATAAAAACGAAGAACCCGTTAAGATTATTCACTTAACGGGTTCTTCGTTTTTATATGTTTTAATTAAAATAATCAATCTGCACAATCTTCGCTCATCAGGGAAATCAATGCTAATCATTACTGATCACAGTTATTCGTTCGTCTCGCTCTGAGGTATCGGATATCTCGGCCAAACGTCATCGTCGGGTCTGTCTATCGGCAGGGTGCCCAGGAGACCATACCTGCGCAGATCTATCCAACGGTGACCTTCCATAAAGAGGGAGAAACGTCGCTGGGTCAGCATTTCAGTGATAAGTGCCGCCTGGGTTGAAGGTCCGGAGTATGCAGCGAGGTTGTGGCCTGTGCGGATCCTGTTGATAGCTACAAGCGCATCGGGGAATTGTCCGAGTTGTATTTTGGCTTCTGCATAGATCAGCACCAGTTCTTCATTGCGGATGATGCTGATCGGAGAGCTCAGTGTAGGCCATACCGTTATATCGCGGGTACCGCTTAAGCCGCTCTGGCTGGCAGTAGCTGAGCGCAATGCTGTTTTCAGGATTCTGTTGTCGAGCGGATTGATGTCGGCAGCGAAAGAAGGGTGCGCCACTCTTATTTCGCCGGTAGAGTTGAGCGGGAGGAACATCGGGTTGATGAGATCGCCGCCGTTGGTGGAAAAGGCATGATTAATGCCCAGTGTAAAGCTGCCATTGAGGTCAAAGAATGATTCGTTCAGCGCGGTGAGTGCAGCTGCCCAGTTTTTGCGGTAGGTGTACACGCGTGCAGCAATAGCCCTGTTGAATTTCAGGAGACCGGCCGCATCTTTGAATCCTGCAAAGCCATCAGACAGCGGAAATATCACTTCGGCGCCGGTGAGGTCTGTTTTACCATCGTTCAGGAAACGGGTGATGGAGTCCAGCACCTGGCCAGGGTCTTTGATAATTCCGCCTTGTGGCGCCTTGTCAGGTACTGGTATTCTCACGCCGTTGGAATCGGTCATGTTGAGGTTCAGCAGCAGCTGATAGCCGATCAGTGTTTTGGCAAGTCCGGAGAATGCCTTTTTTTGTGCATCGTTGGCTACTTCGTTGCGGGTGGTTTTGAGTGCGTCCAGCAGGATGAAGCACTGACGTATTACCTGGTAACGGGCATTCCAGGGGTTAGTAAGATAGAAAGTGTTGTTGTCGAGTTTTTTGGAGCCGCCGCCTAAAATATCAGTGGTCCAGCGGGGCTCTGAACCGGAGAAGCGGTACGACTCACGGCCTATTACACTGACGCCGTCGAAGTAGGCGCTGAGGCTGTTGCGCATACCCGATTCAGTACCGGTAACCAGGTTGAAAAGATCGCTTTTGCTGGGATTGGTGAGGATTCCTGTTACAGTGGGCGTATTCAGGCTTGAGATCTCTCCCTTCTGACAGGCACTGACAGCCAGCATCAATCCTAAGATATATATAATGTGCTTTTTCATGTTTTACGTTTTTTGATAGAGAGATAATGATCAGAAATCGATACCAACGTGGAAGCTTGCTCTTTTAGATGATGGGAAGGGCATTACATCCACACCGGTAGAAATACCGGTACTGCCGCGGGTTTGGGCGGTAGTGATGGTATTACTGCCGAAGTTGGAAACTTCAGGATCATATCCTACATATTTGGTCCAGGTGAAGAAGTTATTGGCTGCAATACCTACGCGCAGGCCTTTTACGATATTGGTATTCTTCAATGGGATATTGTAGTAAAGGCCTATCTCACGTATACGCACATACGAAGCATCCTGTACGTATACGCCTGCATCACCGGCGTTAGGGCGGTAGATACCGGCTTTCACACCATTGATCAGATCATCGTAGTCTGCAGAAGTGGCGCCACCGTCAGTAAGCAGTTGTGTGAGGTTGATATTGTCGCCACCTTTCTTCCAATGGATCAGGAAACGCAGTGAGAGATTTTTGAATAATGTGAGTTCGTTGAAGAAGCTCATCTGGAATTTGGGTTCAGCGTTACCTATCAGTTTCAGTTCATTGCCTACGATACCTTTCAGCTGAGTGGCCGGCTGGCCTTCTTCCAGGTAGAAAGTACCGAGGGAGTTACCGAAGGCGCCGATGGCATATGGAGGAATCAACAGTTTGGTAACTTTTGAGCGGTTGAACCACCAGTTAATGTTAGATGTCCATTTTACTTTTGCAGTATTCACCGGAATGAGGGTGAGGCCCAGTTCCACGCCCTGGTTGGAGAGGTCGCCGCTGTTTTTCCACTCAATGGAATAGCCGGTGGAGCCGGGGAGAGTATGTTGCAGCAGTACATCATTGATACGTTTGTTGTAGTAGGTAGCTTCCAGTGTGGCGCGTCCATTAAACATACTGATGTCGAAACCGGCTTCCAGTTCGGATTGTCTTTCCGGTTTGATATCTGGCGTACCGCGAAGGTTTCCTACCAGTATGCCGGGGAATCCGCCGATGTTGCTGCCTTGTAATACGGTGAATTTACTGCCATAGGGCGGTACGTTGGCTGACTGACCAAAGGCAGCACGTACTTTGAAGTTGTTGATTTTCTCGATGTTCCAGAACTTCATCTTGGTGAGGTTCCAGGAGATGGCGCCTTTTGGAAACACATAGTATTTAAGATAGTCGCCGTTGTTGGTAGATCTGTCGAAACGTACGCCACCGCTGATTGTGATTGCATCCAGGAGGGAGAGGTCTTCCTGTATGAAGATACCGTTGTCGCGGTATTTCTGCCTGAACTGGCGGGTGGTGGTGTTGCCGCTCGCGTCCAGGTTGCTTTGTCCTGAAACCAGGTTGGTGGCGGATGTCAGGATATTATCGAGCAATCCGGTTTCGAGTGTGGCGCCGACAGTACTGGTAAGGCTGAGATTTTCGTGAGGACTGAAGTTATTAACGAGGAAACCGGCGAGGTTGGTGTTGATGTTATTTGTATTACCCTGGATGGAGTGGCCTTGTTGTCCTTTTTCTTCAAACTGGAGGTCACGCGGAAAGAGTGCCATTGTTTTGAAGTTGAAGTAATCCACACCACCGCGGATGATCAGTTTGGTGGTGGAATGAGTACTTTGCTGCAGGCGTCCTTCCAGGCTGATGCCGCCTACGAAGCGGTTGGTGGTCTCGTTGTTAATGATACGGTCGCGTGTTTCAATCGGGTTGGAGTTGGCGAAGGAGTCACGCGGGTATTCGCCGAGTGCGTTCGGATGCAGGTCTATGAACGATGGCGTGGTAGACAGGGCAACACCGAAGCTGACGCCGTTGTTGTCGTTGTTGGTAAGACCACGGTCAGCTGATGAATTGATATAATTGGTAGTAACGGAAACGGATATGCGGTCATTGATTTTGTGGTCGATATTCAGTCGTACAGAGTTGTTCAGGTAACCGGTATTTTTAACGATACCGTTTTCCTGTCTTCTGTTACCGGCCAGATAGAAAGTGGTTTTGTCGGAGCCGCCGCTCATGGCTATGCCGGTGTTCAGCACCAGTCCTGTTTCTCCGAAGAGTTCTTTTTCGTAGTCGAAGATTTTACCGGCGGCCTGTGCCTGTTCAAATTTATAGCGGTACCAGGCGCGGTTGGCCTGCACCTGCGGGTCGGTGTTGGAGGCGGCGCCGGCGAGGTCTGCGGCTCTGTCGGCGGTGAAGGTGCGTACCCCCATGAGGTGGCGTACTTTCACGAAGCCTGTTTCCTGGTTGAAGCTGATTTTGGTTTTTCCTGCCTTTCCTTTTTTGGTGGTGATGATGACTACACCGGCAGCGGCTTTAGCGCCGTACATAGCAGCGGCGGAGGCGCCTTTCAGGATCTCGATGTTTTCGATGTCTTCCGGGTTGAGGTCTGCAATACGGCTGGACGGGTTATCCTGGTTGTTGGGGCTGCCGGAGGTAGCAGCACCGGTTACGTCGTTGAGACCTGCGGGGATACTGTTACTGTTGAAGAATACACCATCCACTACGTACAATGGCTGGGAGTTACCGAAGATGGAGGTGATACCACGCAGCTTCACGGAGATACCGCCACCGGGGGCTCCGGAGTTGGCTGTGATAAGGGCGCCCGGGACTTTCCCGCTGAGTGCCGCATCAAATGTCTGTGCCGGCGCCACTCCGGTGAGTTCTCTTCCGGAAATAGTGGCTACCGCATTGGCAAGGTTACTTCTTTTGATGGTAGTAGCAAGGCCCGTTACCACAATTTCGTCAAGCCGCGCAAAGTCTTCTTCGAGAGAGACACTAAGTACCGTAGAACCGGGAGCGATGGGAACATTTTTAGTTTTGTAGCCAGTGGAGCTTACGATCACACTTGATGCACTGGATGGTACAGCAAGGGAAAAATTACCTCCCGCATCTGAGATGGTTCCTCTGTTGGTGTTAGGTACCCGGATAGTGGCGCCTGGAATGGGATTACCGTTTACGGCGTCTTTAATTTTGCCCGTAATGTTTTGCTGGGCAAGCAGCGCCAGGGAGCTGCATAAGCAGAACAGCACCAGCAAGCTGGATTTTGGTAGAAGCATAACGAAAATGGTTTAGATAAAAGTTGATTGATAAAACACGGTTATTGTTTCATAAAGCTGATTAAGTTTTTCAGGGAATCTTAGGCTTAAAAGACCTTGGTTGTACAATTAGTTTTTCTGATAACGCTTTGGTTGTTCAATGATGCTTACTTTTCCTCAATGTTTCCAGGACAGAAATTGTTGTTTATCCCGGTCAGGGGATTGTTTATCTGAATTAAACAGGGATCACAGTATCCGTTAAGTAATAAATGTCGCAGATTCAAATAAACAAATAAATAAATATCCAAATGGATAACTGAGAAGTAGTTTACGAAAAAAATGAATTGTTTTCCTTTTTTTTGTTTGCACTATTTACGCTATATTTTTCTTCGTAACTTGCCGCCTTATGGACCAGTATTTAGCTTTATTACAACACATTATAAAAGAAGGCGCTGTTAAAACAGATCGCACTGGAACCGGTACCACCAGTTGCTTCGGTTACCAGATGAGATTCAACCTGCAGGATGGGTTCCCTGTGGTGACTACTAAAAAGCTGCACCTTAAGTCCATTATTTATGAATTGTTGTGGTTTCTGAAAGGAGATACCAATATCGGCTGGCTGAAAGAACATGGTGTCAGCATCTGGGATGAATGGGCAGATGAAAACGGTAACCTTGGCCCTGTTTACGGCAAACAGTGGCGTAGCTGGGAAGCCCGTGATGGCAAAGTGATTGACCAGATCTCCATTGCGCTGGACACTATCAAAGATAATCCTGACTCCCGCCGCATTATTGTAAACGCCTGGAATGTAGGCGATTTGCCGGACATGAAGCTCAGCCCCTGCCATTGTCTTTTTCAGTTTTATGTAACACCACCCGACACAGCTAAAGGTGAAACGCGCGGCAAACTCAGCTGCCAGTTGTATCAGCGCAGTGCGGATGTATTCCTGGGGGTGCCGTTCAATATAGCATCGTATGCGCTCCTGACCATGATGATGGCGCAGGTATGTGATCTTGATGCAGGCGAGTTTATCCACACCTTTGGGGATGTGCATCTATATAGCAATCATATGGAACAGGCCAAACTGCAGTTAAGCAGGACGCCTTATCCATTGCCGGTTATGAAGATTAACCCGGATGTAAAGGATCTCTTTGCATTTAAATTTGAAGATTTTGAATTGGTGAACTACCTGTTTCATCCTGCCATTAAAGCACCTGTAGCCGTATAGCATGACAGTATCCATTATCGTTGCAGCGTCCGAGAATAACGCCATTGGTATTAATAACCAGTTGCCCTGGCGTCTGCCTACTGATCTGAAATATTTCAAATCTACCACTATGGGCAAGCCCATTATCATGGGCCGCAAAACATTTGATTCCCTGGGTAAACCGTTGCCTGGCAGGCCCAATATCGTCATCACGCGTCAATCAGGTTATCAACAGGAGGGCGTGGTAGTGACTGGTTCTGTGGAGGACGCTGTTGAGAAAGCAAAAGAGTTTCAAACAGATGAAATCTTCATCACCGGCGGCTCACAGATCTTCGAGCAGGCGTGGCCGTTAGTGGACCGTATCTACCTGACCAGGGTATACGCCGTTGTGCACGGGGATGCTTTTTTCCCGGTTATACATGGGAGTGAATGGAACCTCGTGAGTGATGAAAGGCATGAGCGTGATGAGAAGAACCAGTACCCATTTTCATTTCAGGTATGGGAGCGGGTAAAACAGTAATGACTATTTGAAAATTACGGTGCCAAGCCCCAGGGTGAGCTCTTTTTCAAGTGTTTTAAGATGCACCTGCATCTCGAGGCACTGCATAATCTGATCCATTTCCGTCGCTTTTTCAGCTTCCTGCTGGTTTTCCAGGATCAGTTTCTGGATCTTCCGCAGTATGAGGTAGTTGGTGGTGGAGATGGTATCTTTCAGATAAGCATTATCTCCATAAACTGTATCTATTTCAAATCTCTCTTTCCAGTTAACGCTGAGGTCTGCTTCCTTGTCTTCCAGGATCTCGGCGGTGAATTTACTCAGCTCTGTATCCTGATGGTACAGGAACCATTTCTTGTCAGGAGTATTTCCTTCATCGTACTGATGTTTGTATTCACGCAGTACACGCTTTACCATCTCGCTGTCTGCCAGTGATTCGAAATCGTAGGGGAGATGGAATACGTAATCAGCAACCGTGTTCTGTTCTTCTTCGCTGAAGGGGCGGTCGCCGAAGCGCAGCAGTATTTTTACCAGTTCTTTTTCCTGCCTTTCATCTTTGTTAAGAAGCGATGAAACAGTGAAGCCTGCTTCAGCTGCTTCCATGGCGGCGATGGCTTCATCGGGCAGTGCGTCGTCGTCATGAGCCGGTGCATTGCGGGCCTGTTGCTGCTCCCGTTTTACAAGTCTTTCCCGGATGAATTTATTTACCAGGGCAATAAGACCCTGTTCGTCTATCTTGAGCAGCTGACTGCATTGGCGGATGTAATCCTGCTGTTTGGTGAAATCTTCCGCCTTGTCGATCTTAGAGATCGTTTCCGCGATTTCATTAACAAGCTGCGACTTCTTATTGCTGTCGTTGCCTATATCCTGCATGCTGAGCTGGAGTTTGAACAGCACGAAGTCCTGCCTGTTTTGGGCAATGAATTCCCGGAAAGCGGCGGCGCCTATTTTCTGCACATAACTGTCGGGATCTTCTTTATCCGGCAGCAGTACTAGTTTTACGTTGAGACTTTCTTCTATAGCCAGATCGAGGCCGCGCAGTGCTGCCTTGATACCGGCGCTGTCACCATCGTAAATGATGGTGAGGTTGTTGGTATATTTTTTAATGAGGCGCAGCTGATCTACCGTGAGGGAGGTACCACTGGAGGCTACCACATTTTCTACGCCAGCCTGGTGCAGGGAGATCACATCCGTATAACCTTCCACCAGCAGGCATTCATCGAGCTTGTCGATGGCATGCCGCGCAAAGTAGGTGCCGTACAATACCCTGCTTTTGATGTAGATCTCATTCTCCGGGGAGTTGATGTACTTAGGGGCGCGGTCAGACTTTACGAGTATGCGCGCACCGAAGCCGAGTATCTTGCCTGACTGGTTATGAATGGGAAATATAACGCGGCCACGATAGTTGTCAGCAGGTTGTTCGTTGCGGATTGTGACCAGACCTGTTTTCTGGAGGTATTCCAGGTTGTACCCTTTACCCAGCGCTGTTTGTGCAAAAGCGTCGCGGGTATTGAGGCAGTATCCCAGCTGAAATTTTTTGATGGTTTCTTCCGTAAATCCTCTTTCTTCAAAATAACTGAGCCCAACATTCTGTCCTTCATCATTATTGAATAAAATGTCGGAGAAATATTCCCGTGCAAAGTTATTAATGATGAAGAGACTGTCTGCCAGTTGCTGATGTTGCTTCAGTTCCGGGCTCACTTCGGTTTCTTCCAGCTCTACCTGATATTTCTGTGCCAGCCACCTGATGGCTTCTACGTAGGAGTATTTTTCATGCTCCATGAGAAAGCTGATGGCGTTGCCACTAGCGCCGCAACCAAAGCATTTATAGATTTCCTTGCTGGGAGATACAGTGAAGGAGGGTGATTTCTCATTATGGAACGGACATAGCCCCATGTAGTTAGCGCCTCTTTTCTTTAGTTTCACGAAAGAGCCAACTATCTCCACAATATCAATGCGGGCGAGGATCTGCTGTATGGAGTTTTGAGAAATCACGTTACGATCAATGCAAACGCAAACATACGTTAATTTTCACCGGGAGTAAAATTATCAGGTCGATGAATTAATGTTCGCTCTTTATATAAATTAAAATTAAAACATATAATTTTATATGGTTTTTTGAATAGCATTTTTCTTTCTTCCCGAAACCTATACTCTATGAATAGACTTTTACTATTGTTTGTTTTATTGACCACACCCTGTTGGCTGCGAGCTGATAACGGGGGAGGAACAATGAAAACCGCTGGCGGTGTTATTACCTGGACGCAGGTTCCGAATTGCGATAGCATCGTGGTTGATTTTGATTTCAACGTCTCTTTTAATGTATCTGATGTTACCCAGCTGAATCTGACTTTTGGCGACAACAAGCCTGGTATGACAATATCTGAGCTGCAGGCCAATGGTGGCTGGCATATCCGTAGGAGATACCCATCAGGAGGGAACAAGAATGTTTCTTTTTATGCAGCGTCCAGGTCTGGCGCAGTGATAAATGATTATGCCTATTTTAATCTGAATAATACTGCAAGAGCTGTTGACCTCGGGGCGGATTATGTATATATGATGGGTACCGGTTACGCATGGCTGGATGCCGGCAACAGGCCGGGGGCTACCTACACCTGGTCTACCGGTGAACGTACACAGAGCATTATGGCCAGGCAACCCGGAACCTACTGGGTAAGTGTCAATACTGGTTGTGGAGAAGGGAAGGATACTGTTGAGGTGAGACAAGGGCAATCTCCTTTTCAATTTATGACTTCAGGAAGAGTGAATTGTACCGATGCAACGGTAGATCTGTTTGCAAATATTGACCAGGGGCAATATCCATATTTTGAATGGCAGGTGGGTGAGGAGATAACACCCATGCAGCAGCATATGTTCACACACACTCCTTTGCCAAGTAATGACTATGCAGTAACGCTCACGGCCACGGACCGCAATGGAAAGAGGACACGTATTGCCAAATCATTGCAGTTTGACCCAAGGCCGGTTTTATTGAGACGGTTTTCCACTCCTGTAATAAAAGGCAGCGAAGTAACACTTAGCTATGATGTCAATTACAGGTGGATCTTTTGGGACCCAATGAGCGCATCTCTTATACCAGGTCATGAGCCTGCCTATAAATGGTCTACCGGTGCTACTACACCTTCTATTAATGTTTCACAGCCTGGTAAGTACTGGGTGGAGGTACAACCTTTGGCTGTACCCGGTTATCCTTGTCCTGGCAACTTCGTTGTAAGCGACACCATCTATGTGGAAAAAGCGGTACTTAATCCGTTGGTGACAAAACAGGATTCAGCAGGTCTCACCTTCAGGTTCAGAAACAATACCAACAGAAACGATTATACGAATCTGCGTTGGTCATTTGGTGACGGAGGCTATGCGGAGGGGCTGGATGTTATATACACCTATAAACGTCCGGGGAAATATCAGGTGACGCTCAATGGAATAGATAACAATAAGATTGTGGATTCTGCAGTCACTTCTGTTATAGTGGGGGCGGCGTTGCCTGTATCATTGGGAGAAGATCAGCAACTCTGTCCGGGTAACTCTCTCACCCTGACCATGACAAACCCTATTCCAGGTGCAAAATATCAGTGGTCTACCGGTGACACTACCTGGTATCTGCGTATTTCGCAACCTGGTACCTACTGGCTCCAGGTGACAGACGCTGTTGGCAGTGTAGGTACCGATACCATCAATATCACCAAGGGGTGTGCGCTGAAAGCCGATTTTACTTTTCAACGCGCCAATGATGGAAAGCTTACTATGAACTTTAAGGATGTTACTACGGAGGTAAGCAGTACCGTAACCAGCTGGCGCTGGAGTTTTGGCGATAGCACCACTGCTGCCGGCGCTAATGTATCTCATACCTACGGCAGACCCGGAATATATCAGGTTAAGCTGGTGGTGAAAGATACAGCAGTGCATCAGGTAGATTCAGTAATAAAGAATGTGGAAATAGTACCGTTACTGACGGTCAACCTTGGAAATGATACCATCAAGTTCCGCCGGCAGTCTGTACGGCTGGATGCAGAAAGTGCGATCAACCTGCCGCTGAGAGGCGCTGCCTTCCGTTGGTCTACCGGTGATACAGCGCGTATCATCACTATTCAAACGCCGGGTATATACAGTCTTACCGCTACCTTATACGGGAGATCCGCGACTGATTCGATAGAAGTGAAAGACTATCCACCGCTGAATATAGGGCGGGATACGGTTTTCAACGGTACGCCGTTTACACTTCGTATAAATGAGCCATTTTACAGCGACAGTACAATAAAATGCATATGGTATCCCGGCGGTGTAAAAGCACGTTCTTATGTGGTAACAAAACCGGATACTTACTATGTGTATGTTTCGAAGGATAACTATGATGATGCCGATACGCTGGTGGTAATAAATAATGTGGCTCCGACAAAAGATACATTCAACATTGGCCGTAATCATGATGGTAAGCTGACGATGAATTTCGCAGTATGGAACTCAGGTCTTTACCAGGGCACTCCATACTGGTCTTTCGGTGATAATTCACGTATTGATACCGGTGGTATTATTTCGCATACATATGCGCAGCCTGGCTATTATAATGTGAAGATGTGGAGAACATTGTTCCCGCGTGATACAGCCAGAAGAACCATTTACATAGAGCCCTTCATTAAAGTGAACCTTGGCCCGGATATAACAATGGTTAACAATCAACCGGTGTTGCTCAATGCCTGGAATACAGTGGACAGCATGTTCCGGAACAGTGTTGAAGTTAGTTGGAAATGGTCCACAGGTGAAACGTCGAGCGCTGTATCTCTTGCCTTACCAGGCAAATACAGCCTTACTGCCACTATGTATGGATATTCCTCCACGGATACTATTGAAATACTGCGTTCGCCAGCAACAGGATCGAAGGGTGATATGAACTATTATGCAGCGGAAGGAGATGCCGCAACCATTTATTTTGAGAATGTTTCAACAATCAGCAATATCACTTCCACTACCTGGTTGTTTGGCGATGGAGATTCATCTATCGTAAATGGCAATACGAATATCAAAACATCGCACCGTTACAGGCAGCCGGGTACCTATTCAGTAAAGATGCTTACCATGGCCGGTGGTGTTAACTATGACACACTTATTCCTGTAAAAGTATGGCCGCTGTTGGATCTTGGACCGGACACTACTTACTACGGCCCTATTATTACATTGAAGCTGAATGCGCCATACTACAATGATCCGGGTGTAAACTGTGTATGGTATCCGGGCGCCATCAGAGGACATGAGTTAATGGTGCAGAAGGAAGGTATTTACTATGCAAAAGTTACAGCTGCACACTATTCTGGTGTAGACACTGTACATGTGTTGAAAGGTGCATTCTATGACAATTTTAGCTATGCTACCAATGATAAGGCTTATGGTTACAACTTCGCACCTTATATGCCGCAGGGTGAGAACCGTACTGTTTACTGGAATTTCAGCGACGGTTCTCCTACGGACAGCGGAACATTTGTACAACATAGTTTTCCCGGAGCAGGCAGATATTGGGTGAAGATGTGGAGAGGAACTGTTACCAATGATACATTAAGACGGCAGGTGGAAGTAAAGTCTTTGTTCAGGATTAATCTGGGACCAGATATTGTGATGACCAACAACCAGCCTGTTACGCTGAATGCGATGAATGCCGTTGATACTGCTTACAGAAATGAATATATCAGCTGGAAATGGTCTACAGGCGCCACTTCTGCCAGTATTACCGCAACGCTGCCAGGGTTGTACGTGGTGGCGGGAACACTCAGCGGTGGCTATGTGGCCAGAGATACAATACAAATACTGGCGACGCCGCCACCCGCAGGGAAACCTGAAATGCTCAGCTACGCTAAAAATGGAGATGCAGCTACTATTTATTTTGAAAACATTTCCAAGATTGACAACATTACCTCTACCAGCTGGTGGTTTGGTGATGGAGACTCTGCTACCGTAAATGGTGGTGCAGGCTTTATCGTAACTCACCGGTATAAATCCGCGGGTAGTTTCGGAGTGAGGATGGTTACAAAAGCAGGAGGTGTGAATTACGATACCACTGTTGTGATAAGAGTATGGCCGAAGCTGGATCTGGGCCCTGATACTACTTTCTATGGCCAGGCGATTACATTGAAAGTGAATGAGCCTTATTACAGTGATCCGGCTGTACAATGTGTCTGGTATCCTGGTGTTATTAGCGGACGTTCGCTCACCGTGACCAGTGCGGGTGCTTATTATGTGAAAGTAACTGTTCCGAATTATGTTGGATCAGATACGATTGTGGTGAAGAGAGGTGTTACAGGTGAAGATTTCAGCTTTGCGGAGAATGATGCACCTCCTGCATTCAGTTTCAACTTCGCGGCGCAGAACAGCTCAAATGCAACCTGGACTTACTGGTCATTTGGAGATGGCTCACGTACAGACAGCAGCCATTTGCTGATTACTCACGTGTTCCCGGCGCCTGGTAATTACTGGGTGAAGATGTGGAGGCAGGGAAGTGATACCACTACCAAGCCGGTGTCCGTGAAACCGGTGCTAAAAGTAGATCTGGGCACAGACATAGTGATGACGAGTGGCGGATCTGTTACACTCAACGTATGGAATGCTGTAGGCGATGTTTTCCGTGGAGATCCCAACCTTCGTTGGAAATGGTCTGACGGAACGACAGAGACTACGTTCACCATCAGCAGGCCGGGTATCTATAGCCTTACAGCGTGGAGATCTGGTACTGTTTCTACAGACAGCATCCAGGCTAAGGCGGATACATCATATCCTAAAGCAAACTTCTATAACTACAGGGCTTCTGATGGTCAGTATACGATGATCTTCAAGGATACATCGGTAAGCGCCCGCCCAATAACCAGCTATCAGTGGAGTTTTGGTGATGGCGCTGCCGCCAGTGGCAAATATGTTTCACACACCTATGCATCTTCCGGTTATTACCTGGTGGGTCTGCAGATTACAGATGCCAACGGTATGACCAGCAGTTTCAGCAGGCAGATAATGATCAAATCGTTCATTACGCCGAATCTTGGTCCGGATACGACTATTGCCGGCGGACAACAGATCAGGCTGGATGCCGGAGTTGCTGATGCAGACATCAGTTTCCGTTGGTCTACCGGTGATACGAGCCGGGCTATCACTGTTACACAGGCTGGTACTTACTGGTTAAGAGCTGCCATGTTTGGCCGCGTAACTACGGATACGATAGTGGTCAGGAGTGTAGCTCCTGCCGTGCCTCCGGTGGTGAATAACAATACAGGTTCAGTGAATGTGAAAGACAGTATACTCGTTACCGTTACCTTCCCGCATAGTTTTAACCGCGACAACGTGTTTACAATAGAGTTGATCAATGGTGATGTGGTACCGGGAGCCCGTGCTGCCGGGCTGGGGGTAACTATACTGAACGAGACAGGGTCTGCTGATCCGCGTGTAGCCGTTAATGTCAAATTGCCGGATACGCTGGCCTGTGGCAGGAACTACCGGATACGGGTGGTAGCAAGTGCACCGGCCGATAGTACCGGTTGGTCTGCGCCTTTTGAAGTGAGAAATGTTCCTGCTATACCACTTATTGCGCAGCGCGGGGATTCGCTGGAATCAACACCAGCAAGATCATACCAGTGGTACCGCAATGGCAGTGTTATTCCTGGTGCTACGACCCGGACGATACGTGCCAAAGCAGATGGAAGCTACTATGTAACAGTGGGCAGCGGCGGAGATTGTAATGCTACTTCCGCACCGCTGGCCATGATCATAACAGCAGTGAATGAAGCTGTGCTGACAGCCAATCCGCTGAAGATCTTCCCGAACCCTTCAGCCGGGGCAGTGTATCTACAGCTGGAAAAACAGCCGGCCAAACCATTATATATCGCAGTATATAATCACACCGGCCTCATGGTGCACAGTGTGCTGGTAAAAGACAAACAGACCGTTATGGACCTGAGCCGCCTGCCGAAAGGTATATATTATGTGCAGGTGCAGGGCACAGAGAAACAGAAAGCGATACAGGTGATCATTCAATAATCTTTCAGCAGTTAGCTGCCGGTATGGCAGCTAACTGCTGTTCTCCCCATTCAGCTTCTTTCGTTATATTTGGATGATTTATCACCAAAACAAACCCAACATTATTAATCAGATGAAAGAAGTATTCATAGTAGCGGCAACCCGCACGCCAATCGGAGCTTTCAACGGGGCGTTGTCTGGTATTCCGGCCACAAAGCTGGGCGCTACAGTCATCAAGGCAGCATTGGAAAGGGCAGGTATCGAAGCCGGTCAGGTCAATGAAGTATTTATGGGCAACGTGATCAGTGCCAATCTGGGTCAGGCGCCTGCTAATCAGGCCAGTCTGGCGGCGGGTATTCCCAATACAGTACCCTGTACTACTATCAATAAGGTATGCGCATCCGGGATGAAAGCCATTATTACCGGGGCACAGAGCATCATGCTCGGCGACAACGACATCGTAGTGGCTGGGGGTATGGAGAATATGAGTGCCGTTCCTTATTATCTCGATAAAGCACGCACCGGCTATAAACTGGGCCACGGTACTGTGATCGACGGTGTTCTCCGCGATGGTCTCTGGGACCCTTACCACGATTTCCACATGGGGAATGCAGGTGAGCTTTGCGCCAAAGAATATCACATCACCCGTGAAGACCAGGATGCTTTTGCCGTACAGAGTTACAAACGCGCTGCTGCTGCGTGGGAAAGCGGCTATTTCAAAAATGAAGTGGTACCTGTGGAGGTGCCAGGCAAACAGGTGGTGACTATATCAGAGGATGAAGACTACAAAAAGGTAATCTATGACAAGATCCCTACCCTGAAGCCTACCTTCCAGAAAGAGGGTACTATCACTGCGGCGAATGCATCTAACCTGAACGATGGCGCGGCCGCGGTAGTACTCGTAAGCGGCGAAAAGCTGAAAGAGCTGGGCCTGAAGCCACTGGCGAAGATTGTCAGCTTTGCGGATGCGTCACAGGCGCCGGAATGGTTCACTACCACACCGGTAAAAGCGGTAAATAAAGCATTGGCAAAGGCTGGTCTGAATATGTCTGATATGGACTTTATTGAAATCAACGAAGCCTTCTCCTGCGTGCCTATTGCCAACGCGAAAGATCTGGGTATTTCGCTTGACAATGTAAACGTATGGGGCGGTGCAGTGGCCGTAGGTCATCCTATTGGTTGCAGTGGCGCAAGGATTGTTGTAACGCTCAACTCTATCCTGCATGAAAACAAAGGCCGCTACGGTGTTGCAGGTATCTGCAATGGCGGCGGCGGTGCAAGCGCTATTATTATAGAAAAGCAATAATGATGATATAAAGCAGTTAGCTTTTAGCTACTGATAGCTAAAAGCTAACTGCTAATCATTTACTGCTATTACCGTATCAATTTTATTCTTCCTGTACCACAACTGTATCCGCACACTATCCGTTCCTTTCTTGTTCATTTTCAGTGCCCGCATATAGTCCCCCGGCTTCACCACATCCGGTGTTATCTTCTCAAAAAGTAAATACTTATCTGATACCATGCTGTAAATGGGATATGCCGAAAGAATGCTGCTGGTTTTGGTTTGCAGGGCATAGTCGTCATCTATTTTATAGCGGTGGAAATCGCTGTCTACCAGCAGAGTAACAACGGCTACCATGGTAAGAATGCGTAATGGAGGCAGCAGTAATCCCAGTGCTAATACGAACGGAAACCCGAACAGCAATAAGAGATAGGCGTGCTTTGCATCGTTGCCTGGTTTGGATAAGCCGTATATGACCATGCCTGAACCTGCATAGAGGGAGAAAATTACTCTTTCAGTTTGTGTGCCTTTAAAGCCGTATCCTGTGATCATTAGTATCAGGCAGAGGACGGATAGTACGAGGAAGATAAAGTGAAAATACCAGGTAAGTGCCGTTATAACGGGAGCTTTCACTTTTTTGATCTTGCAGGAGATGGCGGTCAGGAAGCAGATAGTCAGGATTGTAACAGTGATCATAAATTTGACCGTTGGAAGTATGTATATTGGATTATTAAATATAAATATATGATAAAAATACAATTAATTAAGTCAGGCATGTAAGAGACCGGTTATAATTATTATATAAATCGGTTGTTTACTTTGCTTTTTCGTCAACAAACAATATTTTTGCTCTGCCTTTTCAATAATCAGGCACTTAACTTTCAAACTTTATTAAGAATAGCATGCGTCAGATAGCTTTCAGACAAGCGTTAAGAGAAGCCCTTCAGGAGGAAATGCGCCGTGATGAACGGGTATTCCTTATGGGGGAGGAAGTAGCCGAATACAATGGTGCTTATAAGGTGAGCCAGGGAATGCTGGATGAGTTTGGTCCAAAACGTGTTATCGACACACCGATTGCAGAACTTGGATTTGCTGCCATAGGTGTTGGCGCTGCTCAGAATGGCCTGCGCCCGGTAGTTGAATTTATGACCTGGAACTTTGCTGTACTGGCACTGGACCAGATACTCAATACTGCTTCCAAAATGCTGGCAATGAGTGGTGGACAAGTTGGTTGCCCGATCGTTTTCCGTGGTCCTAATGGTTCTGCTGGTCAGCTGGGTGCTCAGCACTCTACAGCTTTCGAAAGCTACTATGCCAATATCCCCGGTCTGAAAGTGGTTTCTGTTTCTAATCCATATGATGCTAAGGGTCTGTTGAAAGCGGCTATACGCGATGAAGATCCGGTTATCTTCATGGAAAGTGAAGTGATGTATGGCGATATGGGCGAGGTACCTGAAGAAGAGTATATCATCCCTATCGGAAAAGCAGATATTAAACGCGCTGGTAAAGATGTTACTATCGTGTCTTTCAATAAAATGATGAAAGTAGCGTTGGGTGCTGCTGAGGAACTGGCGAAGGAAGGTATCGAGGCAGAAGTGATTGACCTCCGTACAATCCGCCCGCTGGATTGGTTCACTATCCTGGAATCAGTGAAGAAAACCAACCGCCTCGTGATTGTGGAAGAACAGTGGCCATTCTCCAGCATCTCTTCGGAGATCGCTTACCGTATCCAGAAAGAAGGTTTCGACTACCTGGATGCTCCAATCCGCCGTATTACAGCTGTCGATGCACCTATGCACTACGCGCCTAACCTCGTGAAACTGTACCTCCCTGATATTGAACGTACCGTGAAACTG
Organism: Chitinophaga sp.; assembly: GCF_035538455.1. Taxonomy (GTDB): domain Bacteria; phylum Bacteroidota; class Bacteroidia; order Chitinophagales; family Chitinophagaceae; genus Chitinophaga. Next base: position 35,544 of record NZ_DATLKJ010000044.1, on the reverse strand, counting down.
GTGAAGGAAGTGATGTACATGAAGAAGTAATCAGCTTTTGGCAGTCGGCTATCAGCATTTAGATAATTAATACAAAAGGTCCGTATAATATATACGGACCTTTTGTATTAATTATCTAAATGCTGATCCTGAAAGCTAATCCCTCTAGGCAAACAGATCGCTCGATAAATACCGGTCGCCCCGGTCGCAGATGATGCTAACGATTACGCCGCTACGAAGTTCCTGTGATATACGTACGGCAGCAGCCACGGCGCCTCCGCTGCTCATTCCGCAAAACACTGCTTCTTCTTTAGCCAGCCGCCTGGTCATGATTCTGGCCTCCTCTTCAGATATATCCATGATCCTGTCTACACGTGGCCGTTCAAATATCTTGGGAAGATAAGCTTCTGACCATTTGCGTATGCCGGGAATGCGTGAGCCTTCTGTAGGCTGACAACCAACGATCTGAATATCCGGGTTCTGCTCTTTCAGAAAACGGGACACACCCATAATGGTGCCGGTGGTGCCCATCGCACTTACAAAGTGGGTAATGGTGCCGGTTGTATCTTTCCAGATCTCCGGGCCGGTGGTTTTGTAATGCATGCCGTAGTTATCTGGATTCGCAAACTGGTTCAGCATTACATATCCGCCTTTAGCTACCTGTTCGTTGGCATAATCTATAGAGCCTTCCATAGAATTTTCCTTAGGCGTAAGTATTACTTTAGCGCCATATGCCTCCATGGTGAGTACGCGCTCCTGCGTAGCGTCTTCGGGCATCACCAGTTCTATTTCAATGCCAAACAGACTGGCAATCATTGCCAGTGCGATGCCTGTGTTACCGCTCGTTGCTTCGATCAGTTTGGTACCGGCTTTTATCTCACCGCGGTCCAGTGCTCCTTTGATCATGCCATATGCAGCGCGGTCTTTTACGCTGCCGCCGGGGTTGTTGCCTTCCAATTTGGCGAAGATCTTAACAGCAGGATTAACAGCAATTTTTTTCAATTCCACCATCGGAGTATTACCGACGAGGTCTAATACAGAAGCCATATGTGAATGTTTTGCCTGTGGAGTTTTCATGCAAGGGAACAACATAGCGCAAAGGAGCAGTAATCGTGGCGCCTTTGCATGAACCTCACAGTGTTATTTTGTTTTCAGCTTTATAATAAATCCGGGAGAATGGCTCTACACTTTTTATCAGCCACACATTTCCTCCAATCACACTGTGGTGGCCTACTGTAGTGTCGCCTCCCAAAATAGTGGCGCCTGCGTAGATCACCACCTGATCTTCAATTGTAGGATGACGTTTGCTACGGGCCATCGTTTTTTCTATACTCAATGCACCCAGCGTTACGCCCTGGTATAATTTTACATGCTGGCCTATAACACTTGTTTCGCCGATCACAACGCCGGTGCCATGATCTATGCAGAACCAGGGGGCTATCACTGCGCCCGGATGTATGTCAATACCCGTGCGGGCATGCGCCAGTTCGGTGATCATACGTGGCAACAGTGGTACTTTCAGTTTATACAGCGCATGCGCCATTCTGTAAAATGCAATCGCGTAAAAGCCGGGATAGGCGCGGATTACCTCGTACAAACAAGTGGCTGCGGGATCGCCCTGAAAAATAGCTTCGGCATCTTTTGTCAGTTCATCATATATCACTGGCACCTGTTGCATAAATGTGCCGCTGATAGTGGCAGCATCGGCGGGCAGCTGTTGCTGCATCGGCTGTAGTAGCAGCTCCAGCTGTATCTCCAGCTTTCGCCCGTATTGCTCGAGTTGTACGGGATCAGCCATTACCTGGCCGGTGTGCTCCGGGAATAACCAGTTAATCAGGTTGTTGGCAAAGTCACTTACTTCAACCGTGGCGGGATATGCAGTGGCGGCAGCCAATTGGTGTCTCCGCTTCAATTCTTCAATAAAATCACTCATATGCGGATGGAATTACAGTGTTCTGTTTTTCGGTTATTGAAAATAAACATTAATCCTGTAAAGTTAGTAGACTATATCCGGATTTTTGAATTTTCCCATGCTTTGGCGCCTTCCATGATAATATCGAATACAGGATCTTTGATGTCATAATATGCATCTGCGTTATCGGGGAAATACTTTGCCAGTTGCTGTTTAACAACGCCATACGCTTTTGCGGCCAGGGGATGTGTGCGCAGATAATCTCTGCACAACAGGGGATAATGCTGATTGAACCGGCCTTTTACCCTGATATGCAAATTTACTTTTCTTTCTGCTTTATGATAAAAATGCTTTTCCAGCTCTTCCTCTGTAAGGTCGTCGCGACCGGGAGGGCGGTGATCACCAAGTATATGTGACTTGCGCTCAAAGCCCAGCGCGTTCAATGCCAGCTCTATAGGAGCATCCAGGCTGTTCACCGTTACCTGTACATCTATTACGTCTTTGGCGCTCAGCCCTGGTACGCTTGTAGAACCTATATGGTCAATCGCCAGCGCCCAGGGGCCTATAGCGGTTTGTAACTGCCGGGATAAAGCTTCGAACTCTGCCGGCCAGGATGATTTATAAGGGACGATTTCTATCATGACTACCGTATTAAATGATGGTAAGAGCCATGCAATTTTAATTGATTATCTTTAATTTTGGCGCTGTTAATTACCCGCAGGGGCGGGTAATCAAAACCTAAATCAGATTATGGCAAACATTTTAATCATTGACGACGAAAAAAGTATCCGCAAAACGCTTACGGAGATTCTAAGCTACGAGGGATATAAAGTAGAAGAAGCTGCGGACGGGTTGGAAGGTTTTAAAATGTTCCAGGCAAAAGAGTATGATGCTGTTTTGTGCGACATTAAAATGCCGAAAATGGATGGTCTGGAATTCCTGGAGAAAGCCAAGGAAGTGAATGGTGATGTTCCCATCATCATGGTATCCGGCCACGGAAATATTGATACTGCAGTAGATGCGGTGAAGAAAGGCGCTTACGATTACATCTCCAAACCGCCTGATCTCAACCGCCTGCTGATCACGCTGCGTAACGCAATGGACAAAACCAAGCTGGTGACTGAAACCAAGACGCTTCGCCGCAAAGTGAATAAGGTACCTGAAATGATTGGCGAATCTGCACCTATAGCCAAGATTAAGGAAACTATTGAGAAAGTGGCGCCTACTGACGCGCGTGTGCTGATCACGGGTGAAAACGGCGTTGGTAAGGAACTGGTGGCCCGCTGGCTGCATGAGCGAAGCAACCGCGCCTCCGGCCCTATGGTGGAAGTGAATTGCGCTGCTATTCCCAGCGAGCTGATTGAAAGTGAATTGTTCGGACATGAAAAAGGTTCCTTCACTTCAGCAGTAAAACAACGCATCGGTAAATTTGAACAGGCCAGCGGTGGTACGCTGTTCCTTGACGAGATCGGCGATATGAGCCTCAGCGCACAGGCCAAAGTGCTGCGCGCATTGCAGGAAGGCAAGATCACCCGTGTGGGCGGCGATAAAGAGATCAGCGTGGATGTGCGCGTAGTGGCTGCTACCAACAAAGATCTGCTGAAAGAAGTGGAAGAAAAGAACTTCCGCCTTGACCTTTACCACCGTCTTAGCGTAATACTTATTCATGTTGCCTCCCTGAACGACCGCCGTGATGACGTGCCATTGTTGGTGGACAGCTTCCTGGATATCGTTTGCGGCGAATACGGCATTGCCCGCAAAGCGATCGACAAAGAAGCCATGAAGGCATTACAGAACCATAACTGGTCTGGTAATATCCGTGAATTGCGCAACGTAGTGGAAAGACTGATCATCCTCTCCGGCAAAACCATCACTGCCGAAGATGTGGAAGACTTTGTTGTACCCAACCGCGACAAGAAAAAAGTAAGCTGATACTGAAAACATGGCAAAGCATCTGTATCTCATAAGTGGACTGGGCGCAGATGAGCGCATTTTCGGAAACCTGCGTTTCCCGTCTGGTTATGATGTACATTTTCTGCCATGGATACCACCAAAGGAAAATGAGCCCATTAGTGATTATGCTGCCCGCATGGCGGAAGGAATAATCATTGATGGGCCGGTTTCTTTAATAGGCGTGTCTTTCGGCGGGATCATGAGTCTTGAGATCGCCCGGCTGATGCCTGTGGAAAAAAATGTATTGATTTCCTCCATCAAACATACCGGCGAAAAGCCGCCTTATTACAATTGGGCGCGCAGGCTTGGGCTTCACAATCTGCCTGATCATTTGCTCTACAAGAACCGCAGCTTCATCGTGAAGAAATTTATGAATGTTGAAACTGAAGAAGACAGGCAGCTGCTGGATGATTATCTCTCCAATTCTGATCATGTATACCGCCGGTGGGCCGTTAATACAGTACTGCACTGGGAGAATGAACATCAGCCGGAAGGGCTGGTGCATATCCACGGTGGAAGAGATCTCACTTTCCCCATCCGCTTTGTAAAGCCTACCCATACCATCCCCGATGGCGGCCATTTTATGGTGCTCAACAGGGCCGCTGCAGTGAACAGGATACTGCATGAAGTACTCTGACAGTTAATAGCTGTTGGCTGTCAGTACTCCGCTTTCTTCCGGTTTCCTTAGTATACGTATATTGTGTGGTAACGCAATGGAGATCTGCTCCGTCTGAGGCCCTGCCAGCAGAATAGGGATTTGTGGCTCAATAGAGGAGAGGCTTTCCGCGAAAGTGTTCACCGCTTTACGGGGCATGCCCGACACGAGATGCGTATAGAGATGTGTCACTTTCTGCGTAGCAATGAATGGCCGGAGATCGCTTACTGATACATTGCTGCCGAAATTAGTCACTTTCCTGTGATGCTTCTTCAGCAGATAATGAATGTACAGTAGTGGGATCTCATGAAATTCGCCTTCCGGAAGAAACAACAGGAAATGTTCGTCAGAAACGGTATTCACGGTGAGCTTGTCTATTGCGGACAATAGCTTTTGGCGGATAATATGAGAGAAGAAGTGTTCGTGTGCGGGAACGAAATCTCCCGTAAGCCACAACACGCCTGCCTTTTCGAGAAAAGGATAGATGACCTGTGTAATGCACTGCTCAAAACCGAGCTGCCTGGCGATATGGTGAAACACGGTTTCAAACCGCTGTTGGTCATAATTCAGTGTAGCCTCCAGCAGGTAGTTGATGTACAGCTGATGCCGGTTGTTCTGTTCCGTCAGTTCAATAAACAGCTTCTTCTGCTCTTCTTCAGACAAAGCAGCTATGCGCGAGATTTTTATCCCGTGATGGTATAATCCTGCAATACGTAACAGCTTCTTGACATCTTCGTTGTCGTATATTCTGCGGTTGGTGGCTTTTCGTTTGGGCTGGAAAAGCCTGTATCGCTGTTCCCAGATGCGGATAGTATGCGCTTTAATACCAGTAAGGTTTTCAATATCCTTAATGGTAAATATGGTTAGTTCGCTCATAAGGATTTCCGCAAATGTAGGTCTTTCAACGTTTGTTTATATACATATAATATATTTTAAATATATTTGATAGCAGCCTTTAATCTATTTTTAAGAAAACTTTTCCTATTTATTAGTAGGAGGCTGCTTACAGTATATTATATTTGCCTTTTTAAGCATCTAATAAGCGCAACTGAATGAACCTGGCATTTTGGAAAAAAAATAAAGATGGTCAGCCAAAGAAAAAGAAATCTACGGCGAGAGAATGGTTAGACGCTGGTATTTTTGCTATTATAGCTGCCACGCTTATCCGCACTTTTATTTTTGAAGCCTATACGATTCCGACTCCCTCGATGGAAAAGACCTTGCTGGTAAACGATTTCCTCTTTGTGAGCAAGATCAGCTACGGCCCCCGCATCCCGATGACGCCACTGGCAGTGCCTTTTGTGCATCACACCATGCCTTTCACCAAGTCTACAAAGGCCTATTCCGAAGCGGTCAAATGGAAATACAAGCGTCTGCCTGGTTTCTCTGAGATCAAACGCTACGATGTAGTGGTGTTTAACTTCCCTGAAGGTGACACTGTAGCCATCGATTCGCCGGATCCGAGCTATTATAACATGGTAAGGCAGAACGGCTGGCAGGCGGTTCACAATTCCTTCCAGGTTATTACCCGCCCGGTAGACAAACGTGAGAACTATATCAAGCGCTGCATGGCCCAGGCTGGCGATACCATCAGGATTGTGGATGGTGTGGTATATGTGAACGGAGCTGCTGCGCCGGTACCCCCTGCAAGCCAGCATAAATACGTGGTTGAAACCACCGGCGACCAGATCAACTCCAGCCGCCTGGATGAACTGGGCATCGTTGGTCCTGAATATACGCTGGATGGCAACAGGTACATCTACAACCTCACACAGCAAAATGTGGCGGAGCTTAAGAAATTCCAGATTGTAAAGGATATAAAACCATTCGAAGAATCTGACTTCTCGGAGCACTATAATTACGAGATGGTGTTCCCGCATGACACAGCCCACTTTAAATGGACAGACGAGAACTTCGGTCCGCTTTATATCCCGAAGAAAGGGGCCACCGTTAAACTGGATGACGGCAACATCGCACTCTACGAGCGTGTTATCCGTGTATATGAAGGCAATACCCTGGAAAGAAAAGAGGGTAAAATCATCGTAAACGGTCAGCCCACTGACAGCTATACATTCAAAATGAATTACTACTGGATGATGGGGGACAACCGCAACAATTCCCTCGACTCCCGTTTCTGGGGCTTTGTTCCGGAAGACCACGTAGTAGGTAAGGCCTGGCTGATCTGGATGAGTTACGGTGAAAACGGCATCCGCTGGGGACGCCTTTTCAGAAGCATCAAATAGCAGTTGAACGAATTATATTTTAATAAAGTAAATTACGGACCGGCATATCGCTGGTCCGTAGTCGTCTTTACCCCCCGGCAGATTCACGCGGCCTACCGGTAAAGACTACACGTAAAACCCGGATATAGTTATTATGGAAAAACAATTGCAACATTTCGAATACCTGGTATACAATGACATTACTGGTCTTGACGACCAGGATGTATGGATGCTGAAAGAAGCCCGTGAAGTAACGAAACATGCGCATGCACCTTATTCCCGTTTCCAGGTGGGGGCTGTGGTGAAGTTGAAGAATGGTGAAACGGTAACCGGCTCCAACCAGGAAAATGCTTCATTTCCTGTAGGACTTTGTGCAGAAAGAGTGGCGCTGGCGGCTGTATCTTCGATACATCCCGGTGTGGAGATAGATACCATTGCGGTTAGTTATCACAACCTGAATGGCGACAGCTCCCGGCCTATATCTCCCTGTGGTATGTGCCGTCAGGCGCTGGCCGAATATGAATTGAAGCAAAGTACGCCTATCCGGCTTATTTTGGGTGGATTGAGTGGAAAAGTATATGTAGTCAGTAAGGCGAACGATCTGCTGCCGCTCTCCTTCTCTAGTGAGGATTTGGGAATTTAGGAATTTTGTTATTTAGTTATTTATAAATTCCCAGATTCCAAAATAACTAAATAACAAAATATTTATATATTTGAGAGAGAAACCGTATACCTATGTACCGCCTTATCCTGTGGACTCAGCTTTCTATGCTGGGATTATCTCTCGCTGTATCGGCGAAGCCTGCGCCGGTAACATATGACAAAGCACGCCTTCTTTATAAGGAAGGAATGGTCTTCCGGCAGTCCGGTAAAAATGATGCTGCGCGACAGCGTTTTATTGCTGCTATAGAGGCGGACAACGCATTTACTGCTGCCTATAGTGAACTGAGTAATCTTTACTTTGAACAGGAATCCTACGCCAGCGCACTGCTGTATAGCAGGAAAGCAAAACAGTTGGGTGCCCCCTGTATGAATAGCCTGATAGGTCAGTGCTGTTATCATATGGGCGACTATGAGAATGCCCTGGAATCTTTGCTGGAGGCCAGGGACGAAGAGCCAGAGAACAAAGAAATCCTGTACCTGCTGGCAAAGGTGCACACGCTACTGGGCAACTACCGGGAAAGCATACACTGTTACAAGGAGGACCTCAGAATGGACAGTACACACAAAAATGCCTGGTATGAACTGGGAGTAATGTTTTTCAACGCACAGGATTTTTCTGCGGCGGTAGCTTCCTTTGAAAAGGCCGCTGCGCTTGGCCGTAGCGAAGACAGCTCCTTCCTGTACAACCTTGCACACGCCTTGTATAGCAAAGGAAGTTTTGCATCTGCTATAATTCAATGGGAAAAGTTGTTATACTTGCAGCCTGAAAATGCATTCGCGATGTTTATGCTCGGAAAATCGTATATAGGTGCGGGTGAGGAACAGAAGGGATTGAAACTATGCGATAAGGCAATGGCCCTGGAAGTGAACAAGATAATCAGCGACTAAAAATATTTGCCACAGTGTAGAAGGGATTAACACCAGCGCATTAAGGATAGGCAAGCTCCTTTTTCGCTGCGCTGCTAGCTGTGGTATTTTCTTCGGCAGTTTCGGCCACGGCGGCCGTAAGCTGCTAACGCTGCGGGCCGTGAGGCCCGCAGCGTTTTTTTATAATGGACATTACATACGTTCAGGTACATGTATCCCCAGCACTTTCATACTCTGTGCAATGGTATGTGAGGTGAGCATGATAATCTGCAGACGCAGTTTTTTCTTTTCTTCAGTGGCAGCTTTCACGATAGAGTAGGTAGGTACCCCATCTTTCTTTTCTGCATAGAAAGAGTTGAACAACTGTGCCAGCTGGAATGTGTAGTTGGCTATCACAGAAGGGCTCATTTCTTTGCAGGCATCTGCCAGTATGTTAGTGAACTGTTCGTTTAACATGATCAGTTCTTTCTCCAACGGCAACAATTCATCATTGCAGGTGAATTGTTCGAGACCGGCTACGGGAGCAGCTTCGCGGAGGATAGACCGGATACGTGCATAGGCGTATTGCACAAATGCAGCGGTGAAGCCATGCAGATCAATCGATTCTTCAGGGTTGAAGATCATTCTCTTTTTAGGATCCACACGCAGCAGGAAAAACTTCATCGCGCCGAGGCCGATGGTTTCATATAACTGCGCCAGTTCTTCTTCTGTGAAGTCATCATGTTTTTTCCCCGATTCTGCCGCTTTATCGGCTGCCGTTTTGATCATCTCTTCGATGAGGTCATCTGCATCCACGACTGTGCCTTCGCGGCTTTTCATACGGCCATGGGGCAGTTCCACCATGCCATAGCTAAGATGATAAATGCCGTCGGCAGAAGGTTCGCCCAGTTTCTGTAAGATCAGTTGCAGCACTTTGAAGTGGTAGTTTTGTTCATCTGCCACTACATAAATGCTCTGATCCATTTTATAATCATCGTACTTGAGGCGTGCGGTACCAAGATCCTGTGTGATGTATACGGAAGTGCCGTCGCCACGCAGCAGCAGTTTCTCATCGAGTCCATCGCCGGTGAGGTCTATCCATACGGAGTTGTCATCCTTCTTATACAGTACGCCTTTGCGAAGCCCGTCTGCTACGAGGTCTTTACCCAACAGGTAGGTTTCGCTCTCGTAATACATTTTATCGAAGTCGATACCCAGGCGTTTGTAAGTTTGCTCAAAGCCTTCGTACACCCAGCTGTTCATCTCTGCCCACAGTTCCCTTACTTCAGGATTGCCGGCTTCCCACTGTTGCAGCATGATCTTGGCCTGTTGCATGATCTCTGTTTTATTTCTTGAGATCTCTTTGATGTCAGCCATGATTTTGGATGTCTTTTCTTCATCGTCTTTTACTTCCGGCTTATGCATCGCCGTAACGAGTTTCTCCAGCCTTTCTCTTTCTGCTGCCTCAAAATCCTGGTAATTCCCTTCCAGCACGCGGTCTATGATAGGTTCTACCTGTTCTTTCACCACGCTTTCAAATTTTACATAGTAATCACCAACAAGGTGATCGCCTTTGATACCGGTGCTTTGCGGTGTATCGCCGTGTGCAAACAGTTGCCATGCGAGCATTGATTTACAGATGTGGATACCGCGGTCGTTTACCAGGTTGGTTTTTACTACTTCATAGCCATTTGCCTTGAGGATTTCGGAAATGGAATAACCAAGGAAGTTATTACGCAGGTGCCCCAGGTGTAAAGGTTTGTTGGTATTGGGAGAAGAATATTCCACCATTACCTTTTTGCCGTTGGCTGGTTGTATCCCTATGTTTGTATTGCTGTAGTGTTGTTGCAGGAAGCGGCTCCAGTAAGCATGCGCAATGCTGAGGTTCAGGAAGCCTTTTACAACATTAAAGCCTGACACCAGTTCCGGATAATTGGAAGCGAGGTATTCACCTATGCGCTGACCGGTTTCTTCGGGTTTCTGGCGGCTGAATTTAGTGAATGGGAAAACAACAATGGTGTATTCACCTTCAAACTCAGGTTTGGTAACGTTGATGGATATATCCGTTTCCGTTACCTGCTGGTCGTAAAGTGACTTAATGGCTGCTGTTGCAGCCGTTCTGATTGATTGTACAACACTCATGCGAAAAATGATTAATGCGGAGAGCAAAGATAACTGTGATTTTTGTGATTTCTGTGATAATCCTGACAGAGGTAAGCGGTGTTGCAGTAATAAGATGAAGAAAGCCCGTCAGGGATCTGAATCCTGACGGGCTTGTATACAATTGAACGTGTTATACTAGAACATATAGAACAGACCGATCTGTGCTACAGAATTCTTGCTGGTGGTATTATTTGAATCCCATATGTTGGTGAGACCGAAGTTGTATCTGCCAGATACGCCAAGGCCCATATCGAATTTATATCCAAAGCCCAGTCCCAGCCCGAAATCTATGGATTTCATCTGGTCTTTCACATCAACAGAAGAGCTGCCAGATTTGATTTTCGCACCAGCCAGGATGCCCAGCTGCGGACCGGCTTCCACATAAAAAGCAGGTACGATGGAGTATTGCACCATTACAGGGATGTTAATATAATCAGTTTTAAGCGTGCCTTTAGCGTAGGTATATCCCAGGAAGCTGCGTTCAAACTTGGTACCCTGGCCTGAGTATAGCAACTCCGGCTGAACGGCCCAGCTCTCATTCAGTGCGATGTTTACAAGACCGCCCGCATAAAAGGATGCACGGGTTTTTGCACCATCAGTGTTGGTTATTTTGTCAATGTTTAATCCTCCCTTAACGCCAAACTGTACCTTTTGTGCCTGTACTGCGAGTACAGTGCCAATAGCCAGTAAACCAGACAGAATAAGTTTTTTCATGATATGTTATTTTGTGGGCGATACGTACCAAGAAATATGCCGGGTTGAAGGTTGTGCAAAAATTCCTGCGCAGCGGGAATCAGGGACCAGGAAGGAAAGCCAATGTGAGGGCAACCGATTTTTTAATCATTCCTGCAGCCTCTATATGTGAGTGGGAATGGGAAAAGGAGGGGGGGCGGTGGAAAAGTACCCTGCTACACCTCGCGCCAGTAAAGGAATACCGGAGTATAGGTGGACTTGATGCGGTGCTGTCCCCCAGGTGAGCAGGTACCAACCCGGCCGGGCCGGATCAGAGATCCTTCACCATCCAGCTATCGCAGCCAAAATGACCGGTATTGCCCATAGGGCCTGTCAGGTAGCGGAATCCGAATTGTTCATATACTTTTCTTGCACGGGCAAGTTCCGGGCTTGTTTCCAGGTAGCATTGCGTATAGCCGTGTTCTTTGGCGAAAGCGAGGCACATGCTGATCAGTTTGCCTGCGAGTCCTTTACCACGGGCTTCCGGGATGAGATACATCTTCTGCAGCTCGCATACGTGTGCTTCGCCGCCGTCCAGGGGATGTATACCGGCGCCGCCGACAATCTTATCTTCTGATTCTGCCACATAGTAAATAGCCCGTGGCTTGTCAAATAATTTTGAGATATGATTGGTGGTAGGGTCGGAGTAGGCAGTGCCCTGTTTGTTCATACCAAATTCGGTCAGCGTGGTTTTTACAATATCTGCCAGCACGGGATCATCCGCTGGTACTATCGTTCTTATCATACTATGGTTTTATGATGATGATTTCCTGATTCCCTGAAGAATGGTGTAAGATGTAGAATTTTTTATAAAAGAAGAAGCCCTGTTGAGATTTTTGACATGTCAAAAATCTCAACAGGGCTTCTTCTTTTATTTAATTAATTACGGTAATCAATTCCACTTATGACGACAATTACCGCAATCATAATAAATCACCCTTAGAAGATAGTGAATTCCACCCTTCTGTTCTTTTGTCTGCCTGAGGCAGTTTTGTTGCTGGCAATTGGTTGTGTTGGGCCATAACCAACGGCTTCGATCTTGGAAGAGTTGACACCTTTTTCAACCATGTATTGTTTTACGGCTTCGGCTCTTTCTCTTGAGAGGGCGAGGTTACGTTCCTTGCTGCCCACATTGTCAGTATGGCCGCTCAGTTTCAGGTTGAGGTTCTTACGTTTGAGCAGCTCTGCCACCCTGTCAAGCGCAGGATAGGAGTTCGGTTTGATAGTTGCTTTGGCAAAATCAAATTCCAGGTTGCGGATCGCCTCTTTTACAACGCGGGTGTCTTCTTCGGTGATCACAACTTTTTCTTCTTTTTTCACCACCTCAGGCACTGGCAGGGGGCATCCTGCTCCATCTACTTTGGTATTGGCAGGAGTGCCGGGGCATTTGTCGAAGAAGTCTGACACGCCATCGCCATCGCTGTCTTTTGTCAGTTTATCCACGTCAGCGGTCAACCTGGCATTATTGGCATTGGCTTTATCCAGTTCTGAAGCCAGGACGGCCTTCTGGGCTGCCAGTTCATCATACATGGATTTTGCCGGGTTGTGCCATTGCAGTTGTTTCTTGCTCTTGCGGCCAAGCGGGAATTCCAATCCTGCGTAACCGTAGGAGTATTTATCCTTGTTAGGGCCATAGTTATAGCCATCAAGGTTGTCGGCATCCAGGTAATTTATAGTGTATCCGAGGTCAAGGTTGATGGACTCAGAGAGTTTGAATTTCAGACCAACTCCAACCGGGATGATGAGTTCTTTGATAGTACCGTCGGTTTTGTAGTTCACTTCGCCGCCGCCTACCTTGGTAAGGGTGGGCTCATAGCCTGCCAGGCCTGCACCCACGGAAGCGTAGATCTGTACAAAGTTTTGGCGGAACAGCCAGTTGACGGTAGCAATGTTCACTACAGCGTTCAATGATCCGGACCATTTCAGCTTGGTGTCAAAAGAGCTGTAGGGGCTCACACGGTTGCTGCCATTGCCGAGCGCCTTGCTGTTGTCGCCTTGTAGCTTGCCGCCTACATAGTCAGCGCGAAGAGCAAGGGAATGAAGTATCTGATACTTCACATAAGCGCCATAACCGGCAGAGGCTTTCCATTTGGTAAAGTCATTGCTACCGCCTGTAGGTGCTACCGGGGCGAGTAATCCGCCATTAACGCCAATAGACCATTTTCTGAATCCGCTGGTTCCGTTAAACAATTCCACATTGGGGTTTGAAGAGGGGGAATTAGTTGTAGATGGTCGATCCTGGGCTATGCCTAAGAGCGGCATAGAAGCTATTAGCAAGCAGGCTGCCCGCATGATGATGCTTTTGTTCATAAATTATTAAAGGTTAGGTTACACAATTTGCTAGTTAACTAAATCAACAATAAGGTCAGGAATGAATAGCTAGAATCGGCAGGCGTGGTTACGAACAATATTTAATTTAACACATCAAATATAGGGCACATGACTGACATAATTACATATTTTTTTTGCTTGGCATAATCATTGACAAACCTAGGGCAAATACGACTTTAACTTACAACTAAAGGAGAATCTTAATACTATGGGAAAAATAATAGGCATTGACTTAGGTACTACCAACTCATGCGTTGCCGTTATGGAAGGTAACGAACCGGTAGTGATTGCCAATGATGAGGGAAGGAGAACAACCCCGTCAGTAGTGGCATTTTTGAAAAACGGAGAAAGAAAAGTGGGTGATCCTGCAAAGCGTCAGGCTATTACCAACCCTGTTAACACTATTATGTCAGTAAAGCGTTTCATGGGCCGTCATTTTGACGAAGTAACCAATGAATTAACGCATGTGAGCTACAAAGTAGTGAGGGGCGATAATAATACCACCCGTGTAGATATTGACGGCAGATTATATACACCGCAGGAAATTTCTGCCATGATCCTGCAGAAAATGAAGAAAACAGCGGAAGACTACCTGGGCCAGGAAGTGACAGAAGCGGTTATCACCGTACCTGCTTACTTTAACGATGCGCAGCGTCAGGCTACCAAAGAAGCAGGCGAGATTGCCGGTCTCACTGTACGCCGTATCATCAACGAGCCTACCGCTGCGGCACTGGCTTATGGTCTGGATAAAAAACATCACGACAGCAAAATCGCTGTATTTGACCTTGGTGGCGGCACATTCGATATCTCCATCCTGGAACTCGGCGACGGCGTATTTGAAGTAAAATCTACCAACGGTGACACTCACCTTGGTGGTGACGACTTCGATAAAGTGATCATGGATTGGCTGGCTGACGAATTCAAGAAAGACGAGGGCGTAGATTTACATAAAGATCCAATGTCCTGGCAGCGTCTGAAAGAAGCTGCTGAAAAGGCAAAGATTGAACTGTCTTCTTCTGCTGAAACAGAAATCAACCTGCCTTATATCACTGCTGTGGATGGCGTTCCCAAACACCTGGTGAAAAAACTGACCCGCGCTAAATTCGAACAGCTGAGCGACAGCCTGGTGGAAAGAACACTGGAGCCTTGCCGTAAAGCCCTGAAAGACGCAGGCATGAATACTTCTGAGATCGACGAAGTGATCCTGGTAGGTGGTTCTACCCGTATCCCTAAGATCCAGGAAGTAGTGGAAAAATTCTTCGGTAAGAAACCAAACAGAGGTGTGAACCCTGATGAAGTAGTAGCCGTAGGTGCTGCTATCCAGGGTGGAGTACTGACAGGCGAAGTGAAAGACGTACTGTTACTGGACGTTACTCCGCTGTCTCTCGGTATTGAAACAATGGGCGGTGTATTCACCAAACTGATCGAGTCCAACACCACTATTCCTTCCAAGAAATCTGAAACCTTCTCTACTGCTGCTGACAACCAGCCTAGCGTGGAAATCCATGTACTGCAGGGAGAAAGGCCGATGGCGAACCAGAACAGAACACTGGGCCGTTTCATCCTGGGAGATATTCCTCCGGCACCACGTGGCGTTCCGCAGATCGAAGTTATCTTCGACATCGATGCTAACGGTATCCTGCACGTATCTGCAAAAGATAAAGGCACCGGTAAAACCCAGAGTATCAAAATCGAAGCTGGTAGCGGCTTGAGCAAGGAAGAAATCGAAAAGATGAAAGCCGAAGCAAAAGCTAATGAGTCTTCCGATAAAGAGCAACGCGAGAAAGTGGAAAAACTCAACAAAGCAGACAGCCTGATCTTCCAGACTGAAAAACAGATCAAAGATTACGGTGACAAACTGCCTGCTGATAAGAAAACCACTATCGAAACAGCGCTCAACAAACTGAAAGAAGCACACAAAGCTCAGGATATTCCGCAGGTAGACAGTGCTACCACTGAATTGGAAGCTGCCTGGACTGCCGCTTCTGAAGAGCTGTACAAAGCTACTCAGGGTCAGCCTGACGGTGGCGCACAACAGGCAGATGCCGGTCAACAGGGCCAGGCTAATGCAGGTGGCGACGGCGTAACTGACGCGGAGTTTGAAGAAGTGAAATAATAATAGCTAACAGCATTAGCTGTTAATATACAGGGGCAGCCCCAAAAGCATTCTTTTGCTTTTGGGGCTGCCCTCTTTTTATTTTCCGGTAATAAAAAGCTTCCAGCTGGAAGCTTTTTATTATTTTGTTTGTCCTTAGCCAGGCACGCCATGCATCAGATTATCAGGTTCTACATCCGTTATCATACGCACTATGGGCAGGAAATGTTCCTGCTGGGAAATATGCCTGCCCTCGGCAGTGATGTGCCACAGCAGGCGCATCGTCTCAACTGCATGAATCATGAATGGTGGTATACAGAAGTGAATATTACCGGCGGGGCTTTCATCCTGCGTTATCAATACCTGCTCCGGGATCTGGAGGAAGTGAAATATGAAGGTGCAGTGAGGGAAGTTACCATTACACCCGGATTACACCCGGAGACGGTTTTTATCGACACCTGGAATGATGCTGCCTGCATAGAGAACGCCTGGACTACCGCTCCTTTTACCCGCGTATTCTTTAACCGCCCGACTTCACTATCTGTTGACGGACAAACAGGCACACATATATTCCGTGTGCAGGCGCCGCTGCTCCCTGTTGGTAAAGCTATCTGCCTGCTGGGTAACGTTCCGCAACTGGGGGGCTGGGATACAGTGCAACCTATATTACTGGAATATGATACAAATGGTTGGTTTAGCGCAGCCGTGGATCTGACAGGTGCCGGTGTTATCATACAATACAAATACGGCGTCTATGATACAGCCGAAGCACACTTCCTGTATTATGAAGAAGGCGGCAACAGAGAACTATATACAGCTGCGGTAGGCGACAGACAGGTGATCCTGCATGATGCATTTGTCCGCATCAATTATCCCGACTGGAAAGGAGCAGGCGTAGCTGTACCGGTGTTCAGTTTGCGCAGCGAAGAAGGCCTGGGTACCGGTGAGTTTGCCGACCTGCCTGACCTGGCCCGCTGGGCGCAGCACAACCACCTGCAACTCATCCAGCTACTACCGGTGAACGATACTATCAATACAGGTACCTGGCGTGATTCTTATCCGTATGCAGCGATCTCTTCCTTTGCCCTGCACCCGCAGTACATCCGTCTGCAACAGGTGGGGAGGCTACCGGCATCGCATCCGCTTGAGCAACAGTTTGATATATTAAGGCAACATCTCAATGAAGCGGAGAAGATAGATTATGAATCCATGATCTCCTTTAAGCTGAAATATCTTAAAGCCCTGTATGAGGCGGAAGGGGAGAAGTTGCAGACACGCGACTACTGGCATTGGTTTGCTGCCAATGAGCACTGGTTGCTTCCCTACGCTGTTTTCTGTTACCTCCGGGATACCTATGATACCTGCGATTATGCCCGGTGGCCGCTATATAACGTGTACGACTATACGGCTATTAACCGCCTGATAGTGAAAGATGCTGTTGCAGCAGAAGCGGCCCATTTCCATTTCTTTGTACAGTATCACCTGCACCTGCAGCTGGAAGCCGCAACTGAGGCTGTACACAGCTATGGTATTGCCCTGAAGGGAGACCTGCCTATTGGTATCTCCCGTTACAGCGTAGATGCCTGGATGCATCCGGATCTCTTTCATCTCGATATGCAGGCTGGCGCACCTCCGGATAGCTTTACTACGCAGGGCCAGAATTGGGGCTTCCCCACTTATAACTGGAAGAAAATGGCAGACGACGGCTACAGCTGGTGGCAGCAGCGCCTGCGCCATCTGGCCGGTTACTTCGATATATTGCGCATTGATCATATACTTGGTTTTTTTCGCATCTGGCAGATACCCATGCATGCAGTACAGGGACTACTTGGATATTTTCATCCAGCCGTTCCCGTTAGCAAGGAAGAGCTGCTGCAACGAGGCATCGCGTTTGATGAAGAACGCTATTGCCAGCCGTGGATAACAGGAGCATTGCTGGAAGATGTTTTTGGCAACTACGCTGAGGTTATAAAAGATACTTACCTGCTGCAGGCAGATAAAGACAGATATATATTACAACCCGCTTATAACACCCAGCGCCGGATCAGGGACCTCCAGCTACCTGAAGCGATGGAAGCGGCACTGTTTCGTCTTGTTGCGGAAGTGCTGCTGATAAAGGTGGAACTGCGTGGGAAAGCGTTATACCATCTCCGTTATGACCTGATTTCCACTGCTTCGTTTGCAGCGCTGGATGCTGTTACACAGGAAAGATTGACATCGCTCTACTATGATTATTTCTATGCGCGCCAGGAAAGCCGCTGGCGCAAAGAAGCCCTGCATAAGTTACCCATACTGAAACGCGCTTCTGCAATGCTGATCTGTGGTGAAGATATAGGCATGGTACCGCATTGTGTACCGGATGTAATGAAGCAGCTTGGTATACTGGGACTGGAGATACAACGGCTGCCCAAGACGCCGGGTCATAACTTTGCAGATATTAAAGGCGCGCCGTATCTCTCTGTACTGACGCCTTCTAACCATGACATGAGCACACTGCGTGGCTGGTGGGAGGAAGATGAAGGTCTCTCCCGGAGATATTATCAGGAGGTATTGCAGCATGCTGTTCCCGCACCGGCAAATGCTACGCCGGAGCTTATACAGGAGATCATCACACAACATATGCAGGCGGCTGCCATGTGGCGCATCTTTCAGATACAGGACCTGCTGGCGGCGGCGGGCTATATCCCGGCACAGCACCCGGATGAAGAACGGATTAATATTCCCGCCATTGCTGCCCATTACTGGCGGTACAGGATACCTCATCCCATTGACCACTACGAATACTGATAAAAATGAAACTGACACTCTATCCTTTCGAATTAAAATTCAGGTATACGTTTACCATCTCACGTAAATCGAAAGACGTACAACCTTTACTGGTAGCTGAACTGGCACAGGATGGCTACAGTGGCCTCGGTGAAACGGCTGATAACTCTTACTACAATATGACCGTGCCGCGCCTGATGGAAGCAATCAATGCACATCGGCCCTTTATCGAGCAATATACGCTTACGACTCCCGAAGCTTTCTGGCAGGAAATGTATCCACGCCTGCAGGATAACATGTTTGCCCTCTGTGCACTGGACCTGGCTGCCTGGGATCTTTATGCCAAAATGCAGCAGAAGAAACTGTATGAAGTATGGCACCTCGACGTCTCCCATAATCCGCTCACTGATTATACTATCGGTATTGATACCATCGAAAATATGGTGAAAAAGCTGCAGGAATTTCCCTGGCCCATTTATAAGATCAAGCTTGGCACACAGGACGATATTGCTATTATCAGGGAGTTGAGAAAGCACACAGACGCAGTTTTCCGGGTAGACGCCAATTGTGCCTGGAACGTGGAAGAAACACTCCGTAACGCTGCTGCCATGAAAGATCTAGGGGTGGAATTTATAGAACAGCCTATGCCTGCGGCTAACTGGGACGATATGAAAATAGTGTTTGATGAGTCAGTGTTACCACTGATAGCGGATGAAAGCTGTATTGTGGAGCAGGATGTAGCCCGTTGTCGTGGTCACTTTCACGGCATCAATATCAAGCTTACCAAATGCGGGGGCATTACACCGGCACTACGTATGATCAGGGAAGCGAGGGAAGCAGGCATGAAGGTAATGACAGGCAGTATGAATGAAAGTACAGTGGGAACCTCTGCTGTAGCGCATTTGCTGCCATTGCTGGATTATGTGGATATGGATGGACCGTTATTGCTGGCAGAAGATACGGCTGATGGTATACGCATCGAAGACGGAAAAATCTTTTATGCCGACGGGCCGGGTATCGGTGCTGTACTACGTCAGTCGTGATGTTCAAATGTTCTTCTGAAACCAGGCCAGAGCAGATCTGCATAATTGCCAAGTGAGGTAGTGACGATGGCCATCACTTCAGGATGATTACACCTGGCCGCGTCTTTGCTGGCAATGATTCTGTCTGCATAAGCCTGTAGGAGAGAAGAATGAGATATAATCACTTCCACATTGCTATCTGTGCGGACATTCATTCCTGTGGAAGAAAAGGGCCAGTGGGCGGCAGTAGCGAGAATAGCGGTGGCAGTTGGCCTATTTTTGTGAATACTCAGGAGGTCGGGGAGGAAGCGCAGGCAGAGATCTGCGGAATAGATGGCGGATGGGGTAACGGTGCCGGCTACACTAAATGATTCTACCAGGTTCTTTTCATGCATGATATTATAGATATACCGGGCGGCAGTCACAGCAGCTACAGGGTCAAATGCCGGGGCAGCACCGGGCAGATCAGCAACATCGTTATTGTAGTAATCCTGCATGACAGCTGTCATATCGCATAATTCTTCCGGAGTAACCGGTGTGTTGCGTGCTGTCACAGTTAATTGACCATCATGGATCAGTGTACGGATAAAATTCGAAAAGTTCATAGGGTCCCTTGCCTTCAGCGCTTAGCGGGAAGCATTCACTAACAAAATAAGAAAAAAATAACTAAGCACATATGTTTGATCAGTCAGGCTCTTCTTGCCATGATTGTGCCAGGAAGACGTAGTCAACAATATACCCGGTAGTGGTGATAGTTTTACCTGCCTGTTCCATCAGCGGATTTTCCATGAATGGATTACACCCGGCAGGCCGTATCAGGTAGTCACCCTGTGCAGTTACCAGGAATACGCCCAGATGTTCACTCTTGCTGAACTTCCCGAAGGTACGCAGTACCAGCCGGCCCGTCAGGGTGATTGTTGAAGGATGGTTTCCCTGATTGTTTTTATCTGCTGACATATTCACGATAACCAAGTATTTGATTGTTTTTTTCTTTTACCACCAGCACTTTTGTGGAGGTGGATGCCCCCCCTGCTGCTGATTCCGAAAATACATGAAATTTTACAGATGGCATGGATTGTTCAGTGGGTTCGCCGGCTTGGTGATGATTTACAAATGTTTTTGGCAGCGGTTTGTCTTTGAATTCCTTTTCATCCAGTAGTGAATGCATGGCATTTTGTAGGCCCTTATCAGGAGTGGGTGTACCGGTTTCCTGGGGAACAGCAATAAAGTTGTGCAGCATTTTACCACGCGCTTCGAGATTATCGCGGCGGTTTTGTACTGTATTGATGAAGGCTTTCTCCTGTCCGTCTGTGCTTGGGTCTTTATCGTTGATAACCGGCTGTATGGATGGGTCACCCAGGAGGTAGAACTGAGCGGCTGTCTTGAGCTCAAACGGATCGAGGGTAGGGCCCATTTCATTGAGGAAGCGTTGTCTTGCTTCCAGTAAGGCTCTTCCGGTAGAGGCGCCATTCAGTATATTGATCAGGAAGAACTGGGTGAGGAGGTCTGCAAGTCCTTGTCCTTTTGGCGGGCCATAGGCGATGTTGGAGCTACCAACAAAGGCTACCGCATGGTTGAGCAGATAGCTATTGGCCATGCTCATCAGTTTCGCGTCGTTCTTTCCGGGATCAAACAGTTGTCCGCCGTAACAACATTCTGTGGCTACCACCGTACCGTGGCTGATCTTATTGGCTAATCCATCTGATCTCATGGCCAGCGGGAAATTGGTTACCTGCTGTCCATAATAGCCGGGATTATAGATGGCACCATGACAGTTGATGAAATGAGTCCTGGGCTGTAATTGTGCAGCAGTCCAGTTATCGCCGGTGATATTGGGTTCACCGGGGAGTACCAGCAGGCTCTTGTTATTGCCAAATATCTGCTGCAGACTGTTTTGTGTTGAGTCTTGCCAGTCGAATGTGCTGACGGAAAAATAATGCTTGTATTCGCTCTGTGGCAGCGGTTTTACGGCGGGTATGTCGTTCAGCAGCGACAACAGGTAGCTGTGATCGCTTACACCGGGAATGTCCGGCAGACGGCCTACCACCCTGGTAGGAGAAATAAACTTGCCGGGATCTTTATCATAAGGCATGTCGCACGCATATGGCAGATCGCTGGGGATAAGGCTGTCGGGATCATTCTCTCCGGAAAGCATATTCTTCAGCCGCTGAAAGGGCACAATATCCTGCGAGCCTATCAGCATAATATAGCCTGGCGTAAAGAAGTGATATAGTTCATCTATCGCCTGTTTATACTGTGCGTCACTATTGTGTTCAGTAACAGGCGTGGCCTGGAAGGATTTCATTTGCACCGGATCATCTACAAAAATTATATGTGTCTGTAACTGCCGGGTAGCATCATATGTCTGCAGGGTTTTCAGGGCATCCAGGATAGTTTGGTGATGGGCTCCATACTTCTTCTGCAGGTTCGTCTTGTTAGTAATAATCAGTTTCATCGTCAGCATATGTATTACCGGTATAGCCATAGCGTCTTCATTGATTAAGCTCCAAAAATAGGGATTGAAAACTTTATTATGGCTTTTTGCAAAAATATCATTTCATTACGCAGGGTACTTGCACACCGGTAAACTATAACGTATTTTTAGTCGTTACATTGCTCCCGTTATGAAAGTTTATCTTATTATTCCATTTCTGATATTACTGCTGCATCATGCTCTATATGCACAGGTGATTGCCCGTTATGAGGTAAGGGCTGGTAACTTAAAGCGTATGAACAGCATTGTTTATGCGCCGATGAAAGATAGTACGGATGAACGTTTGCTGAGGATGGAGGAAGTGACGAATGGTAAGCGTATACCCGTTCCCGTTACTATCCATAATGATAGTGTGTCATGGATGCTTAGTGGTGTTACCAACGCTGGTGCTACCCGCAGATATGAATTGAAAAAGACACGGACGCCGCTTGCTGCCATGCCGGACATGCGGGTGAATGATTACGCTGGTGCGATCATCTTGCAGCAGAACGACCGAAAGATACTCCAGTATAATCACGCCACCGTGGAGCCGCCAGCAGGAACAGATACCCTGTACCGCCGCAATGCCTTTATACACCCATTGTGGGCGCCCAATGGCGCTGTGCTTACCAACATCTTCCCCAATGCAGGCCACCGTCATCACATGGGCATCTGGAATCCATGGACGCATACTTATTTCGAAGGGCGCGAAACAGATTTCTGGAACATTCAGAAGAAAGACGGGAAAGTCCGTTTCCGGAAAATGCTGACTACCACTATCGGGGGGCAATGGTGTGGATTCACAGCAGAACAGGATCATGTCGCTTTGCTGAAAGATGGCCGGGAAAAGACCGCACTTCACGAAATATGGGATATACGCGCCTATCGCGCTACAGACAATGCTTCCCGCCGTCTGTGGGATTTTACTTCTATTTTCACATGCGCTACAGACAGCGGTATTACCCTGATGCAATACCGTTATGGCGGAGGGTTTGGACTGCGTACTACTGCTGCTTTTACCGCACAAACAAGCCAGGTGCTTACCTCTGAAGGTAAAACCCGGAAAGATGCTGATAGTACCAGGGCCAGATGGGTAAAGATTTCCGGGACGACGCCGGAGGGAAAGGCAGGTATGCTTATTATGAACCATCCGCAGAATTATGATTCTCCTGAGCCACTGCGTGTGTGGCCGGAAGATATGGAAGGCGGCGAGCTGATGTTCAATTTCACCCCTACCAGGATGAAGGCCTGGAGACTTAATAACAGTAACGTATATACGCTTAAATATCGCATCCTGGTGTTCGCAGGGGATATTACCGTGGAAGAGGCCGATGCACTGTGGGCAGATTATGCCCAGCCACCTGTTGTGGTTCGCCTGCCATGATTTGTGTTTTGCGATGTC
Organism: Chitinophaga sp.; assembly: GCF_035538455.1. Taxonomy (GTDB): domain Bacteria; phylum Bacteroidota; class Bacteroidia; order Chitinophagales; family Chitinophagaceae; genus Chitinophaga. Next base: position 12,330 of record NZ_DATLKJ010000044.1, on the reverse strand, counting down.
CTCGTTTTTATTTTATTTTGATGATCTGAATGGATGTGGTTAAACTCCGGGAATTTTTCCATCCTGAAGAACAGATTGTTTTTAACCTTGATCGTTTTCTATAACCATACAGTATGAATAACCTCCGTGAACTCAAAGCCAGATTGCTTGAAATACACGAGAAAGACAAAAAGCAAACCATCACTGCACTGATAGTTGCAGAAACAGCAGCTATATTGTTATTAATACTGGTGTTCACTTCTATGGTGTCTGGTGGTTCAAAACTGCCGGCAGCGGTATATTTCATGTTAAGCATGCTGGTAATAGGGCCGCTGATTCCCTACATTATTATGTTGGGGCAGGCAGCAAAGCGCCGGCAGAAAATAGAGGAGTTTATCGGGAGGCTCGAAAGCGGGGAGCAGGTCAGTAACATCAACACGTATACTGATTATAAACTCATACTTCCATTCCGTCTGATCAGGATACGCCTTTTTCCGATGGAATATGCGCAGGTTGTACTGGGCCCCGACAGAAAATCCTACAAACTGCCGTTGTCTGAAGAAAATGTACAGCCTTTCCGTGCATTGCTTAGCCTGGGAAGTGGTGTTCAGGGCAATACTTCTGCTAACTGGGCCGGTAATTAGAATATCCTATTGTATAACCTTGTTTATGTTATAATATGAAAACACTGGAAGAGTTTTCCGCTTTCGTGGATCAGCAGCTGGACAAAGATCTGAAAGATCTGGAACAGAAGCGCGTGGCCGGCCGGGCATGGATCCGCCGCATGTGGATATTAGGTATCCTGCCTGTAGTATTGTTCTTCATCTTCATTATACGTCCGGCTATGGATGTCGGCCGCACGGATACTTCCGGTGGTAATGATTTGTTCGTTTTTGTGATAGCAGGCGCATTGCTAATGGCTGGTGCCGGTTTCCTGATACGGCATTTCATGATGCGCACGAGGGGTGCTACAGAAATCAAAGACTATCAGCAGGACTTTAAGAACAGAGTGGTCAGGCGTATTATTGCGTTCATCAATCCTGAATACACTTATCAACCGCTTAATTATGCCAGCTATGAGGAGTTTACGGAGAACGGGTTGTTTTCAAGGAAAGATTACCGCATCACGGGCAATGACCAGGTATTTGGTAAAACAGGCGAGATGAACTTCCAGTTCTGTGATCTGAAAGTGACACATATGCCACTGGTAACACTTCGCGGACAGGATGCGGATGTGGTTTTTGAAGGAAGTTATTTTATTGCGCAGTTTCCCCGTTATTTTAGTACCCCCGTTTACGTAATATCCCGTGTCAGTATGTCGGAAAACCTCTTTGCCTCCCCCAATGCGAATGAAGGATATATCGAAACATGGAGTCTTGGAAAGAAGGTATTGCCTTCTGATGCAGCCTTCAATAAAGCGTTTATGGTATACGCCAAAGATGTGGAAGAGGCCCAGCAACTGCTCACACCGGTATTGCTACAGAAGATTGCCGCCCTGCAGGAACGTTCACAGGCCAAGCTGTTCATTTCTTTTTACAGCAACAGAATCTATATTGGTATCAGCCACGGCAGAGATTATTTTGAAGCTGGTCTGGATGAATCACTGAATAATCAGCAGCTGTTGAAAGACTACTACCTGGATTTCCTGACACAGCTGCAAATGGTGGAAGACCTTAAACAGAATGTCAGTATCTGGACCACCACAGCGTTTTCACGCTCGTAAATGTATCAGGAACCTGCCTGATAATTTTATGAATTATATTAATGTTTTAAGTGAATAAATTATTATATATTTCTGCCTGCTTGAATATTTTATGTAATGATGTGTTGATAAGGATTTGAGAGAAGTGATGTGTTCGCTGTTATAATTCCGCGGAGATGTTTACCCCTGTAGTGTGTCTTCATAACTGCTGCTGCAGTAGTTTTTCTTGCAGATTGCATATTCTGTACATAATTTCGCAGTATCTTTACTAGACTTCCCTTTGGGGGAGTGGAGAAGAGAGTTGTAATTGTTAACTTGTATAATCAGAAAAACCTGGAATCATCCAAATGACCCTTTCAACGTTGACCATATTCGGCACTGACCTACAGGCAGTGATCAGGATAGCCAAAGCGATCGCTAAGGAATATCTCCATGCGCATTATACTCCGGCGCATCTCCTTCGTGCATGCATGCATAAAGAGGTAGGGCTTGCTCCTGTTCTGCACCAGATGAATATCGATGTTTACTACCTGGAGGAATGGGCCGAAGTAAGACTTGATGAACTTCCCAGGTCATCACGGCTGCCGGATGAAGCAGAGCCCGATGATGCCGCAGCCACTGTTTTACAGGAAGCCATTAACATTGCATTGGAGAATGACAGCACAGAGGCAGACGCCTGGAGCCTGTTGATTGCCTTGTGTACGCCGGGTGTAGGCTTCTCTTACGAGCAGCTGAAAACGTTCCCCTTTACACGTGATCAACTGATTGCAGCCAGCAAAAAAGGGAAGAGCAGTGCTGCTGTCAATAGCGGAAATAATAACGGCGGAGGTGTTGCGGCCAAACCCGTCGCCTTAAAATATGTATATCGTATCACCGATCCGCAGCTGCTGCAAACTTTCCATCCTGTAATTGGCCGCGATGGCGAAATTCGTGCTATAACGGAGATCCTTACACGAAAGGACAGGGCCAGCGTACTCATCATAGGAGAGGGAGGCGTTGGTAAAACGGCCCTGGCAGAAGGGTTGGCAAAGGCCATTGTTGAGAAGCAGGTACCTTTACAGCTACAGTCGTCAGATATTTATGCACTTGATTACGGCGCCTTCATTGCCGGCGCTGCTTATAAAAATGAACTGGAAGATCGCCTGTTGCAAATCATTCAGCAACTGAAACAAAGCGGAAGACATATCCTTTTCATTGATAACCTGCATACGCTGCTCGATAAGCAATCCGGTGGCGGTATGGCCAATGTGCTAAAAGCGGCCCTTGGTAAAGGCGAAATCATCCTTATCGGCAGTACCACGCCGGAGGGTTTCCGTAAGCTCATAGAGCCTGATGCCATCCTGCGGCACCGTTTTGAAACTATTACGCTTCCGGAGCCGGACGAAACACAGGCTACACGTATGATTACTGCAGTGGTGCCTGTTTACGAAAGCTTTTATAAACTCAAAGTATTACCTGAAAGTATATATGACGCTATCCGCTTATCCAAACGTTACCTGAAGGAACGCAGCCTGCCAGACAGTGCTGTTAACCTCCTGGACCGCACCATGGCAGCAGTGCGCGCCATGCAGGATACCGGACAGGGATTGCTGCAAAGCCTCCGGGATGAGTTTGCAGCGCTAACGGCAAAGGATAACCTGAAAGCTGATGACCTGCAATGGTTCTACAGGCAGATGACAGAAAGACTGGGCGCACTGCTTGCAAGTAAATTGCATACTGATAAGGATGTACAGAAAATATCGGATGTCAATGAACTGACAACATACCTTCAACAGTTACTGGAACAACTGGCCACCGCTGTTGCTGCCAAACATGAAGAGGTTACACCGGTAGATCTGGCTACTATGATTGCCGGTATTACTGGCATCCCCTTAGGCAAAATCCAGTCACAGGAGCGGGAACGCTTGGTAAGCATGGACCTGCATCTGCAAAAAAGAGTAGTAGGCCAGGATCATGCGTTGAAGGCAGTTGCTGACGCTATACTCGAGTCGAGGTCTGGTCTCAGCAGACCAGGGCAGCCAATAGGTTCTTTCTTCTTCCTGGGACCTACCGGAACCGGTAAAACAGAACTGGCAAAATCATTGGCTGATTTTCTCTTCCAGGACGAACGCTCTATGATCCGCTTTGATATGTCGGAATTCAAGGAAGAACACGCTGCTGCCCTGCTTTATGGCGCTCCTCCGGGATATGTAGGCTACGAGGAAGGAGGGCTGCTGGTGAATAAGATCAGGCAGCAACCATATGCAGTAGTATTGTTTGATGAAATAGAGAAAGCGCATCCATCCGTATTCGATATCTTCCTTCAGATCATGGATGAAGGAAAGCTGCATGACAGGTTGGGCAAAACCGGCGACTTCTCTAATGCACTGGTATTGTTTACATCCAACATAGGAAGCGATACCATTGCAAAGTCTTTTCAGCAAGGTGTTATACCGCCTTCACAGCAACTGATGGAACTAATGGCACGTCATTTCAGACCGGAGTTTCTGGGAAGGTTGACGGAAATCGTACCTTTTGGTCCTATTCAGCAGGAAAATGTGGAAAAAATATTCGATATTCATCTCCGGCATTTATTGCAATTGCTGGAGCAGCAACAGATTAATCTGAATGTCACACCGGCTGCACGTAAACACCTGGCAATGCTGGGATATTCTCCCCAGTACGGTGCCCGCCCGCTCAGGGAGGTGATCCGCGGACAATTGCGTAAACCTTTGTCACGCATGATTATTGACGGCAGCCTGCAGAAAGATATGAGCGTAACATTGGATCTTGTAGATGAAAAACTCGATTGGAAAATTAGTTAGTAAACCTCAATAGTAAATTGTTTGGCTTCCAGGTATAACAACAGGGTACCTGGGATCCATAATTCCAAAAATTCAAAACCTTTTTTTATGAATGACAACTACGGAATTGGTGGTACAGAAGTGAAACTGGATGCCAATGAAGCCATTGCGGAAATATCGCATAACCGTACGCTGTTTGCTGAAAAACTCACCCAGCAGGCGCCCATAAAACCGGAAATTGTGGAAGGTCTCACCTCCGTGGAAGCCGTTTTTGAACATTTCAAACCGGAAGTGAATGTTAGCTTTCACGATGCAGATGGCCGCCCGGTTCCAGAGAAATTAGAATTCCATCACCTGGGAGATTTTGGAGTGAAAGGTATCACCGGACAAAGTGCCTTCCTGAATGATCTGGCAACAGAAAAGGAACAGTACCTCAAGATTATGAAACACCTGAAAACAAATAAGATCCTGAAACAGGCACTGGCAGACCCGGAAGCCCGTCAGGCCATGTTGAACGCTATCCGTGGACTGCTGAAAGATCTGAAGTAATTTTTTATTCTATTCCTCCATTCCCTGATTACAATTTATTTATCATGGCAGAATTACAGAAAAACCAGGAGCTGGAAGACCAGCAGAGCGTAGGTCAGCAGCCAGCAGCGAAGCAGGAAGTTGACCTGGTGAAAAGTATTGACCAACTCACTAAATATGGCGGCTTTGACCTCCTGGAAGCTACTGTGGAAGGTGCGCAAAACCTCAACCCGGAACGTAAAGCCCGCCGCAATATATTCTTAACGGAAGCTGCAAAGAAGTCCGAGAGAGATAAACTGAAGAAAACGTTATCCCTCTGGGAGAAAGTTTTGTCTGAAGCCAATGAACTGCCTGAAATGGTAGATTACTGCAACACTCATGCAGAGGAAGCGGACAAAGTACTGACCACCAACTTGGGTGAAGCCGTGGAAGCCACCCGTGAGCTGGAACAGTCTTATCGCAACGTGGCACTCTTCTTCAAAAATACAGAGTCCGAGAAAGTAAAGAATATATCGTTCATGAATGTTGAGCTGGAACAGCTTAAAGATCTGGACAATACCCGCTTTATCGACGCCATACAAACTGAGCTGGTGAATAACTACGACAGACTCGATCTGCGTAGCAACTACAGCTTGCTGGTTGTGCCCGGCTATCTCGGTTCCAACAAGGTCCTGGAAAAATGGGCCAAGATCGCGCATGAAAACAAAGCCATGCTGATCACCGACTTCGCACACCTTGATGCCCCGGATGATGTGATGGAAATGTTTGAACTTGCCAATCTCACCGGCGGCGAAATACATCGCTCTAATGTGATCATGTCCTGTAACTGGCTGGTAGGCCGCGGTAAGTTTGATGAAGTGGGCGAACAGGATAACCTGTATGTACCGCCTTCCGGCGCACTCGCAGGCAAGATCTACAAGACGTTGATGTCGCAGGTTACTGCCGGTAAAAAATTCGGTGGTATGAATGAAGTGGATGGCGTTAAATTCGAACTGAAGAAAAGTGAAATTGCCAGCCTCGAAAAAATGGGGCTCGTGCCAATGGTGAAGGAATACGGCAAGGTAATGGCATTCAGTGCCAAAACACTGTTCAACGGGGATAACCTCGGATTACAGACCTACTCCGTAGTTCGTGTATTCGACTTCGTTACGAAAGTGCTGATGGACTTCCTGAATCGCCGCGCCTTTGAAAACTTCAACGCGAATACGCGCAAGGACCTGATGAAACAGATCATCCGCTTCCTGGACGGTATCACCGGTCCGGACAAGCTGATCGAGGACTTCAATATCCGCCGCTTTGAGCAGGACCCCATACAGAAAGATCGTATTCACCTCGATATCCATCTGAAGCCTTATTTCCCCGCTAAAAACTTCCTGATCAAAATGGAAGGCCAGAAGGGAGATGATGCTACCGATTGGGAAACCAAATACGAACAGGATAAATAGTTTATTAAAAAGATCTTTTAGCATAAAGGGTCAGCTTTCAGTTATCAGAACTGTGGTTGACCCTTTGGTGCCAGACATTGAAATTTAAAAGTTTGAGAAATGAAGCAAGTGCTATGCAGCTTATTTATAGTTTGTTTGTTAACAGGTGTAACATTGAAGCAGGCCTCAGCGCAGTCTGCCAGAGGAACAGATACCATTTACACAGCAAGAGGCGCTTCAACCCTGATCACCTGTGGCTCACCCATCAGTACCTTCCAGATTGGCGATGGTAAAAATGCTGATTATGATTATCGTATTGTAGATGGCAATATGGTTTTCATCAGGCCCGTTACCGCCAACCCGAAACCTACTAACCTTATTGTTCGCGAAGGCGAGAATATCCACTACATGATCCTGGCAAATAATGTTGCCTATAATGATAAACCGGATCTCGCCAAACTGAAATATGTACTGTCAAGGTCCAAAGGCGGAGCAGTGATCACCGGTGCTACTGTACTGGAAAGCGGAAAACCACTCGCAGAGCCGGGAAAGGGCGATAAGAATACTTCCGGAAATGTTTCCGGTCTGAGACTTTCAGACATCCCGCCGGCTGAAACAGTAGATATAAAAGTAGACACTGTTGCTGTAAGCAAGCTCGCTGAGGACTTTGGGAAAGACCACCGCGCGAACCATCAGTATGAAGTGAAAGTGGAAGGAGTAAGTCTGGGTTATTCACAGGCCATGACACTCAATAACATGAACTACTTCTGCTATCGTATACGCAATAAATCAAAAGAACCATTTGAACTGGTGAAAGCCACACTCCTGCACAAGGAAAAGAAAGACTCTGTAATACTGCATTCCATGCCGCTGCTTTATAAGCACGGGCCGGTAACCATTGCCCCCAAAGGTGAAGCCAGCGAAGTGTTTGTAGTGCCTTCAAAGACATTCAAGAAAGATGATGAAGTGATCATTGTGCTGGAGTCTACAGAGAACAAGCCACAGATTGTTTTATATCTACCTGCTTCCACGCTGCCCAAATATATGGTGACGAAATAATTGCACCTGTTATGAAGTATTTGTTGCTGACAGGATTGTTCCTTTGTTTGTTGGTCCGTCCGGGTATTGCACAGCAGATAGACTTCTGTGGTGAAGTGGTGCCCATGGAGCGGGAGTTTGTTTCCTATCGCCTCATGGATGTCATCAAACGTAACCTGCGTTATCAGAAGTATCTGCCTACCCTGCGTTCCAAGGCAGAGTTGTACTTTCCTGTCATTGAGCCGATCCTGGAACAATACCATGTGCCACTCGATTTTAAATACCTGCCGATCGTGGAGAGCGGCCTTACCAACGCCACTTCGCCAGTAGGTGCACAGGGCGTATGGCAGATCATGCCTGGTACCGCCGCTGAGCTGGGACTGAATGTAACTGCCGGAAATGATGAACGCAACCATCTTATTAAAGCTACGCATGCTGCATGCAGGCTGATACGTCTCTTTCATGATCAGCTCAAATCATGGACGCTCGCTGCCGCTGCCTATAATGCGGGGTCAGGTAATATATCGCGTAATGTGCGCCGGCAGGGAAGCACAGATTACTATCAGCTGATGCTCAATAATGAAACTGCTGAATACATCTACAAGATTATTGCCATCAAGCAGCTGTTTGAGAACCCTGAAATGTATATGCCGGGATTCGGATACAATGTATTCGCCAAAAACAGCAGGAGCGGCAATGTATTCTCCACGCCGCCACCGTCAGGTAATGCCAGAGAGTTTAATTCAATTCGTATCAGTGTGGGCACTAAAGCCGTAGCAGCCAAAGGAAGTACTGTTACGTATGCTGCAAAACTGCAGAATAATAATAACTTCCAGGATGGCGGACTGGTAAGCATTCAATTGCTGGACGATCTGCAGGCCAATGGCGTGTATATACGAAAAACCTCCAGCATATCCGGTAAAGGATGGCTGGTGAGCAACCGGGTGTATGTCGACTTGGGCTTTGGTAATACAGTGATACTATGTGCTGCTGATGGCAGGAAAGGTGTGCCGCTGGATCAGCTGAAAACTGGCGCCAACGTGCAGTTGCGTAGCACAGATGCTCACACGGGCTTGTCGTTAATGAATATGCGGTATGGAAATGTGTTAGCCGATTTCTCCTGTAACTGGAGCAGCAATTCATCTTTGAGATAGGTGAGATTGGCTGCCGGATATTTGGTAACAGGTTGCATGAGCGCGATGTGAATATCTATAGTGCGACTGTAGCCTGCACTGGTTCCGGGTTGCATGGCCACGCCCCTGGATACGGTGGCAGACTTCATCTCGTTGCCAAAAATAATGCGGCACAGCACTTTCATATCTTCGGGTGTCACCACCCGGTTGTGCGACAACAAATGAGCGCGATACAGATTGATCTTTTCGTCAATATTCAGCCTGTCCTTTCCCCCCTGTGTATTGGTGAGTAGTGTAATGCTGCTGGGCTTGGTGTGTATGTTGCCGTATTCCAGCATTTTACTGCCCATGCGTATATTGTTGGCTGCAGTGCCGTTAGTGGAATAGAAATCTATAAAAATGTATTCCGCATTTTCCTTCGGTTTTACCATTATATACGGAATGTTACCCTTATTGGACCCCGGCTGCAATTGTTCTTCCAGTGAGGCAATGAGTTGATGCAGTTCGCGCATGCGGTTGGTAACGTAATCATTTTTTACTTCTTCAAACAACGAGCTTTCATCCCTGATCACCTCCATGAGATAGGCAATGACTTCTTTGGCTTCACGGGTATCAAAACGGCCGATACCACTGGTGCGTACTACCAGCTCGCCCTCCTGCATCTGCCCGGCTGTGGCAAAATTACGCACATAATAATCGGTGCCTTCCAGATCGTATACACGTTTGATATCGAAGAAAATATCCGGGGTCTGTAACGGAATGATATTAAGGTAGCGGTTAAGCTTCAGTGATTGCTCGTTGTTTTTTTTGTTAATGACCGGGAAGCAGTTGATGCTGCAATAAAGGTCTTCCAGTAATGTGTGGTGCAGCGCCTCCGGGAACTCTATCCTGATCCATTGAATATTGGGAATCAGTTTTTCTGCCTGTGGGCCAAAGATACGGCTAAGCTGTTCAGGCAACCCGCTGGCGGCACGTTGCTGTTTATCTGTTACAGTAAGGAAGTGTCTGCGGTACCGTTGCAGTATATGCTGGCTGTACCTGGCATTGGTGTCCACGGCTACCTGCATCATCTGATCTATCTCTTCTTCCATGACACTGCGGCTGTGGTGGTATCCATTTTTGACGGTCAGCTCTGTATCATTGATATAGAAGCGGGCGAGGGGCAGGTAGTGATAAAACATTTCCTGCTGATGGATATTGCGAAGGTCAAAAAAGAATGACATGCCCTCATAATTGCCCTGTAATCCTTCCTCCATTGCCAACCCTATCCAGAGGTGATTGGGCGGCGTATCGGGCAGATAATGGCCTTGCAGGACCTGTTCCTTGAACCAGTAATCACGGGTTTCAAATACTTTGTTGCCAATTACCAGGTATTGCAGCTGGCCTCTGAAGAGGCGGTGATTGGTAACGGGCGAAAAGAAGACATCACTGCTGGTGCTCCCGGATTTTGTATGGTGATAGAACTGGTGGTCTGCACGAATGTCTGCTACCGGTTCTGTTGATATAGCGTGTAAAATGCCAAAGGCTGGCTGGCTGCTGGTAACAGGTTCCGGCATCATGATCTGTGCCAGTCTTTCCACAAGTCTCGCGTGAGATACATCTACTTCTCCTGAAATTTTTTCCAGTTCACTGGCACAGGCTTCCAGCAGTAATTGTACGATGGGGTCAAAAGATGTTTCCACCTCTGCATCCGGGTATCCCCACAGACGGGCAGCGGTTTTTAACATCCGGTCTTTTATCCTTTCTTTTTTCTCTTTCATGCAATGCTGTTCATAAAACTATTAATCAATCGTACGATAGCGGGCTGATATAGAAATAGCTGCTGTACTGGAAGGGGTTATTATTTTTAGCGAGTGTTCCGGTAACGGTTACACGGATTTTCTTTTTCATTTTACGCGCAGGAGCCAGGAACAGTTCCTCCTGGTTAACGGCGGCCACTACCTTAATCTGTATCAGCCGTTTCTCATAGCGTGAAATAGAAGCCTTCACCGCATTCTCGATCTGTTCCTTTACTTCGTTGTTGGATGCCTTAATGTCGAAATCACTGTCCCACCACTGGCAGCCATACTGCGGATCATCTTTGTTCTCGCCGAGGACGGTGGTGATCAGCAGGTGTATATGTTGCCCCACAGACTCTTCCAGCGTAATGGAAGGCATATCCTTTTTCTGAAGGATTTGCGAGAAGTCCATCGGTATCTTATAATATTTTCCTTTCATCTTTTACAGTTTGATCAGGAAAACTAGAATATCCCTAACACTTTTTTATCGTACAGGATTCTGATTTCTGTGACACATCCGTTCGGATCTTTTACGAGGTTTACTTTCTCTATTTTAAACCGCTTCTTACCATGTATCCGGGCGCAGAAGTGCGAGAAATTATCTGTCTGTTTATCGTTCAGTAATACCCTTACGTCCAGGTTGCCGCAGAGGAATTGAGCAAAGTCTGAGGCATTCCTTTGTTTCAGTGGTACTTGTTTCAGCAGGTGAAGGAACTCTTCATCCGCAATGGCCGGTACTTTGGGTTTAGGTGGTTCTGCTGGTTTGGCGGCAGGCGTGTCCGCACGCGGAGGCCCCGGCCATGGATCAGCAATGATAGGCCCTCCGCCACCGGATTCTTTGATGGCCGGATATACGGTAACCCGTTTCTGCACCATGTGACTGGTGTCACCATTAACAATGAGTGTCAATATTCTTTCACCTACAGAGGAGAATACATAGCTTACTGAAGAGCCGGAATGTGTTTCAGCATTGTTTTGCAGCAGCCGCCAGTTCCAGCTGGTGGCGCCGGGGGTGTTGTTGGTAAAGGTCACCTTTCTGCCTACGAAGGCCTCATCCGGGCCGGTAATCACGGGGAATATATCGGCGCCGCTACTAACGGGGGTATCCGTAATTCCCATCACCACTATTATCTCTTTGGTCCAGGAGCACTTGCCGGATTTGAGCGTTGCTACATAGCTGCCTGCTTTCATATAGGCGTGCCTTACCTGGAAGCCTGTCTGCCTTGCGGAAGAGTCACCAAATTCCCAGACGTAGCTGCTGTTATGGGTTACGGAATCTTTTGCTTCAAAAGTGATAACCTCTCCTACAATATAGGTTTTACTGTCTGCGTGTTGTTTATGGCTGAGTAATATTTCTGTATTGGCACAGTCCTGTTTATTGTCCAGCTGAAATGCAAGTAAAACGATACTGATTATCAGCAGGCCAAGGAATGTGTAAAGCACCATGGGGTCAACATGACTGGCTATTCTTCCAAAAGGTCTGAAAGTTGTTACTTTCCTCTCATTTTCGGGTTTACGGGGGGCCATTGGTTTTTCAGGTTTTTACAATTTTAGTGTTTTTTTAGATAAATTGCCATAGTTGGCGGATCAGAATTTTTTTCTGCTCAAAATTTACGCCACGTCCTAAATAAGTATTAAAGCAATACGCTATTTTTGCCGTTAGCAGTTAGCCCTTGAGTTTGTAAAGATAGTAATACTAACGGCAAAGCGTGAGAACGAAAAACCTTAAATAATTAACCTCATGGTAAACAACGCCCAAAAGGCCGCGGTACTTGAAGAAGTGATAGACCACGTAAACGATTTGCGCTACGATGTAAGGGCGGAGGTGGTTGTGGGCGAGTTACTGGATAACCAGGTACGGGAGGAAGAGGTAATGGTGCAGTTGCAGAATGTGTTTACCCGTGCATTTAAGAAAGATATACTTCAGGTGAAGCTGGACGACAGTCGGCCGTATCAGCCTTTTAT
>NZ_DATLKJ010000043.1:0-13974 GCF_035538455.1 Chitinophaga sp. | reverse complement strand
TCCATGGTGTTTGATATTGACATGATTAAAAAAGTGTATGCGGCACTCCCGGGTAAGGTGGAAGCAACCCGAAAAATGTTAGGTCGCCCGCTCACACTTGCCGAAAAGATTTTATACGCACACCTGTTTGCACCTACTGCCACGCCATACGAACGCGGCAAATCCTACGTTGAATTTGCGCCGGATCGTGTAGCCATGCAGGATGCAACTGCCCAGATGGCGTTGCTCCAGTTCATGACCTGTGGCCGTGATAAAGTAGCGGTTCCCTCCACTGTACACTGTGATCACCTCATACAAGCAAAAGTAGGCGCCGTAGAAGATCTGGCAACTGCTATTGACACCAACAAGGAAGTTTACGATTTTCTTTCCTCTATTTCCGATAAATACGGCATCGGTTTCTGGAAACCTGGCGCTGGTATCATTCACCAGGTAGTGCTGGAAAACTATGCATTCCCCGGCGGTATGATGATCGGTACTGACTCTCACACTCCCAATGCCGGCGGTTTGGGTATGATAGCTATTGGCGTAGGCGGTGCTGATGCTGTAGATGTAATGGCCGGTCTCCCATGGGAACTGAAAATGCCGAAACTGATCGGTGTAAAGCTGACCGGTAAAATGAACGGCTGGACTTCCGCCAAAGACGTTATCCTGAAAGTAGCCGGTATCCTCACCGTAAAAGGTGGAACCGGTGCCATCGTGGAATACTTCGGCGACGGCGCTGACAGCCTGAGCGCAACCGGTAAAGGCACTATCTGTAACATGGGTGCTGAAATCGGTGCTACATGCTCACTGTTTGCCTACGATACCAAAATGGCTGACTACCTGAAAGTGACCAGCAGAGCAGATGTTGCCGCACTGGCAGATGGCGTAAAAGAACACCTGCGCCCTGATACTGAAGTATATGCTGATCCTTCCAAATACTACGATCAGGTGATCGAAATCAACCTGGACGAACTGGAACCCCATGTAAATGGTCCGTTCACACCCGATCTGGCATGGCCTATCTCCAAATTCGCACAGGCTGTAAAAGAAAACAACTGGCCTGAAAAACTGGAAGTAGCCCTCATCGGTTCCTGCACCAACTCTTCATACGAAGATATCTCCCGCTCTGCGTCTCTGGCTAAACAAGCCATCGACAAACAGCTGGATATGAAATCCGAATTCACTATCACACCCGGTTCTGAACTGGTACGCTACACCATCGAAAGAGACGGCCTGCTGTCTACATTCGACCAGGTGGGCGGCGTAGTGCTGGCTAACGCCTGCGGACCCTGCATCGGTCAGTGGGCACGGCACATCGACGATCCAAACCGTAAGAACTCTATCATCACTTCCTTCAACCGTAACTTCGCGAAGAGAAATGATGGTAACGCTTCTACCCACGCATTCGTGGCCTCCCCTGAAATCGTTACTGCGCTGGCCATTGCGGGTGACCTCACTTTCAATCCCCTGACAGATACACTGAAAAATAAAAACGGTGAAGAAGTAAAACTGGACGAACCTACCGGCTTTGAACTGCCCGTTAAAGGCTTTGCCGTAGATGATGCCGGTTACCAAGCCCCTGCAGCCGACGGCAGCAGCGTTCAGGTAAAAGTATCCCCTACTTCCGACCGCCTCCAGCTGCTGGCGCCATTTGCTGCCTGGGAAGGTACTGACCTCAAAGGTCTGAAACTCCTGATCAAAGCGAAAGGCAAATGTACCACCGACCATATCTCTATGGCTGGTCCATGGCTGAAATACCGCGGCCACCTGGATAACATTTCCAACAACATGCTGATCGGTGCTGTAAATGCATTCAACGATAAAACCGACACCGTTAAAAACGAACTGACCGGCGAATACGGTCCTGTTCCGGCTACAATGCGCGCTTACAAAGCTGCTGGCTTCGGCGCAGTAGTAGTAGGTGACGAAAACTACGGTGAAGGCTCCAGCCGCGAACACGCAGCTATGGAACCCCGTCACCTCGGCGTTCGTGCCATCCTGGTGAAATCTTTCGCCCGTATCCACGAAACAAACCTGAAGAAACAAGGTATGCTGGCACTGACTTTCGCCAACAAAGAAGATTACGATAAGATCCAGGAAGATGACGCCATCGATATCCTCGGTCTCACCTCCTTCGCTCCGGGTAAACAACTCACCATAGCGCTCCATCACAAAGACGGCAGCACTGACGAGTTCCCGGTAAACCACACCTACAACGAACAACAGATAGAGTGGTTCAAAGCCGGCGGTGCACTCAACGTAATCCGCTCGCAGTTCGCAAAAGCATAAAATATTCTACGATTTAGAAATTTAGAGATTTAGTTATTTTATTTTCGTGGAGAGATTCCTCCCGGAATTGAAATAATTGAATCTCTAATTTTTTTGTTATGCCTGAAGAAATTGCACTCGCCACCTGGTTACAGCTCAACAGGAAATATACATCCGGCGAAGCCCTTATCAACAGTACCTTCGAAGAGCTCAGCGTCGCCTATGGCAACGCAGGCCGGCACTATCATACCCTCGCGCATATCGCACAGCTGCTCACCCTCCAACAGCAATATGAAGCCCAAATAACGGATAACGACAGCCTTACCTTCGCCATCTTCTTCCATGATATAGTGTATAACGCTGTTAAGAAAGATAATGAAGAGAAAAGCGCGATGGCAGCACAGGCTTATCTTTCTCGTATCGCATACCCGGCAGAAAAAATAGGCAGGGTGGTAGATTTTATCAACGCCACCCATTCACATATCAATGCCAGCAAAGAGCCTGATCTGGACTACTTTCTGGATTTCGACCTGCAGATACTGGGCGCCGATCCGGCCACCTATCAGCTATACACGCAACAGATCAGACAGGAGTACAGTATTTATCCGGACCTGCTGTATAATGCAGGACGCAGGAAAGTATTACAGCATTTCCTGGAAATGCCTGCTATATTCCGTACAGCCGGATGTCGTAATTTATACGAACAACAGGCACGCGAAAACATACACGCTGAATTAAATAACCTGTAATCTATTAACCCGAAAACAGCAATGAATGAATATGAAACGTATCGTAGTATTTTGCGGATCCAGCCTGGGCAACAACCCCGTATACGAAGAACAGGCAATACAACTGGGCGCCACACTGGCGCAACGCAACATCGGACTGGTATATGGTGGCTCAAAAGTGGGCATCATGGGTGCCGTCGCTGACGGCGCATTACAGGCAGGTGGTGAGGTGATCGGCGTATTGCCGCATTTCCTCCAGAAAAAAGAACTCGCACATCAAGGCCTCACAGACCTCATTCTGGTAGATACCATGCATGAGCGTAAAACAAAGATGAATGAACTCTCTGACGGCGTAATCGCCCTTCCCGGCGGATTCGGCACCATGGAAGAACTCTTTGAAATGCTTACCTGGGGGCAGCTCGGACTGCACAGCAAACCTATCGGGCTGCTGAATACCAACGGCTTTTACAACGCGCTGCTGCAACTCTCCCATCACATGACTGCTGAAGGATTTCTCAACGCAGCCAATAGAGATGCGCTACTGCACTCCGATAAGATAGACACACTACTCACCATCATGAGCGGATACAAGCCGTCCGACAAAACAAAATGGATCACACCTGCGCGTAGCTAAACACCTTTATTTAATACCTGCCGCAGCTGCTCCTGGCGCCACAAAGGTTTCTTCAATGCAAACCTGTGTACCAGGCTCAC
Organism: Chitinophaga sp.; assembly: GCF_035538455.1. GTDB lineage: Bacteria > Bacteroidota > Bacteroidia > Chitinophagales > Chitinophagaceae > Chitinophaga. The sequence goes on along the minus strand of NZ_DATLKJ010000043.1, from coordinate 10,282 downwards.
ACGCAGGTTGCCGGTGCCAAATGCCTGGTAGGTATGCGGTATCGGCATCTCACTGCGGTTAGTCATACCCACATAGTGAATGCCCGCAAAATAACGGCTGGAATTATACCCCAGTGAAGCCCTCACCGTATTGCTGAAATGCCATCCTATCTGCCTGCTGGTACTGCCATCTTCCATATTCAGCTTGGTACTCGCAACACCCAGTCCCGCTGTAACAGAAAGGGATAGAAACAGGTGCTTCCTGAGAACAAACGTATACGCATACCCTACGTTTCCGGCAAGACTGGCAATAGTCGTACGGTAGTAATGTTCTTTCCGTAGAAAGGTCGTGTCTTTGAGATTGGAAGGTATCAGCGAGGAATCACCTTTTACTCTCACAAAAAATACCTCCCCCCCCACAATCAATGATCCGGCACTCTTTTTCTGGTATTCATTCTGCAGGTTGGGTGCACGGTAAGAGAATTTCTTATCATTGAAAATATACTGCACATTCGCTCCAATGTCGAGGTTATTGATGTCCGGCCGCTGTGGATGGGGATTAGCGAGGGCATAAGATTTACCGAACACATCTTCCGCATTGGAAACATAATAGCCCTTATAGTGCTGCCAGTACAAGTCTACCACCAGTTTACGGAGATAGATATGCGTTTGCAGATCGAGGTATTTTGTTCTGCCATACTTCTCGTTTTGCCTGTTGATGAACGGGAAATTGAAACCCACATTCAGTCCGATAAAGCGGTAGTTAGCCCCCACACCGATGTTGAAAGGCGTATTGGGGCGATACAGGATATGCCGGGACTGTTTACGGTCGCTGATATCATAGCTGGTAAATTTCCTGGAGCCATACAGCCTGAAAGTGATGTCTTCCGTGTGATCTTCGATATACGCCGTGTCATTTTCTGTGCGCAGCCATTTCAGCAGCCGGCTCTGTGCGGCTACTGTGCAGGCACAGCAGGTGAATATCAACAGCGGTAAAATTCGTTTGTACATAGCCGTAGTTAATTTCGGGATTTGGGAATTATTTGATTTTGGAATTTGAAATGCAATAGGAGTACCCGATTGTTGTCTTAAATAGCATAACAAAACATGATCTCCGTTGAATTTCAAATTCCAAAATCAAATAATTCCCAAATCACAAAATCAAATAAAAAAATATCCACATAAAAAAATTTCAAAATTCAATTACTTCGAGTTGTTGAATACGACCAGCATCCAGCTGGAAGCGCAGGAGTGTTTTCACTTTATGCCAACCCTGCTGACCGCAGGCGCCGGGATTCATATGTAAAAGCTGAAGTGTCGGGTCAGGCATTACTTTCAGTATGTGTGAATGTCCGCAGATAAAGAGTTTCGGCGGGCTCTTCTTCAGCAGCTCCCGGATGCCGGGCGCATATTTTCCCGGATAGCCGCCGATATGCGTGATCACCACATCCACATCTTCCAGTGTGAAGCGGAGCGTTTCAGGGTAACGGACACGGATATCCGCTCCATCAATATTTCCCCAGACAGCGCGGAAAGGCTTGAATGCTTCCAGCTGGTCAGCCAGTTCCACATTACCTATATCTCCCGCATGCCAGATCTCATCTACTTCTTCAAAATACTTTAATACCTGCGGATGCAAATAACTATGCGTATCCGACATTAACCCTATTTTTTTCAATGGGACCCAATTAGAATATTCAGTTATAGTTTTTTACTTTAGGCTTATGCAAACGAACCCTGATAACCACATAAGCGCCTGCCTCCTGATATGCTGTCCTGATCGTCCCGGCATTGTGGCCGGTGTATCCGCATTCCTCTTTCAGTCGGGTGCAAATATACTGGATGCAAGTCAACACAGTACCGATCCGCGTGAAGGATTATTTTTTATGCGGATGGAATTCCAGGTCGAGGCTGCTCAGAAACACACATTGGAAAAGGGTTTTCAGGAACAGGTAGCAACGCCGCTGCAGATGGAATGGCAAATCCGTTACAGCGATCAACGCAAACGTATGGCTATCATGGTCTCCGCGTATGACCATTGCCTGATGGAATTATTATGGCGATGGAAGAGTGGAGAACTGCAGGTAGATATCCCACTGGTAATCTCCAATCATCCCTCGCTGGAAAAGGAATGTACCTCGCTTCATATTCCATTTCATTATATACCGGTTACTGCCGCTACTAAAGAACAACAGGAGGCCGCCGCCATCCGGCTGTTGCTGGAACAACAGGTGGATTTCATTGTGCTGGCGAGATACATGCAGATCCTCTCGCCCAATTTTGTGGCGCAGTTTCCGCATCGCATCATCAACATACACCACTCTTTCCTGCCAGCCTTCGCCGGTGCCCGCCCCTACCTCAACGCCTACACGAGAGGTGTAAAACTGATAGGTGCTACCGCTCATTACGTTACCAATGAACTGGATGAAGGCCCCATCATTGAGCAGGATGTATCCAGAATCAGCCACCGGCACTCCGTACAAGACCTCGTGGCAATTGGCCGGGATACCGAGCGCCTGGTACTCTTCAGAGCAGTAAACGCACATATCAACAACAGGGTGATTGTACATGGGAATAAAACCATCGTCTTCTGACTTTTCGGCCAAACATCCTTTTGCAATTATGCTAGGCGCTGCTGCTAAGAAATTACCACCTGTCTTTCATAACTTACAATATAGATTAATGAACTGAGAACACCTGACAGACCGGATTATGCAATTGGGAATGATGATTTAACATTGTTGCGCCACCCTTAAAATACATTGCCATGAGGACTATCAGTACTCCCATACACCGATTATTCTCCCTGTCTTCATTGTTATTTTTTTTATTTCCCTTTTTCTCTTTGCCTGGGCTGCACGCACAGGTGAAAATATACGCCACCGGGGAAAGCCACCAAATAAACGGCATATGCCTGGGATGCGGGGTGGTTAATGCCAATGGCGCTATTGGCATTAATGAAGCCGACTATTCCATCCTTTACACGGGACTCTCTGTGTTGGGATCAGTAGAACAAATCTTAAGTTTCCCTCACCCGCTGAGTGCCGGCAAAGTACAAATCAGTATAGGTACTGGCGGACAACACCTGTCAATCCGGTTGTTGGGCGGCATATGGGTGGAGTCTATGCTCGGCAATACACCCAACGGTGATCTTAAACTCATAAACGCAAGCCTGCTCACACTATGGCAGGACTCTTCCAGGGCAGTACTGCCTTTTGTTACCTCCAAAAAATATGACCGGATAAGGATATCCCTGGCCGGTGGGCTGGCAGGCCTCAACTCCACCCTATACATTTATTATGCTTATCAGCTGCCCATGAATTGTGCGGTTTACCCTCCCCATCCCCTCTATTATTTTCCTTTTGATGACAACCCCAATGATGTACTGAAAGGGTTGGAGGTGGTCAGCGACAAACCGATCGTATATGATAGTGGCATATGTGGCAGAGCCCTTAGCACCCCCCGCAATCGGAGAGACTCGTTTGCAAGTAATGTGGTGGACCCTCCCCTTTTATCTTCTCCCAAAACCATTTCTTTCTGGGCACGCCTGGATACCGCCCAAAACCCGGACGACCCCGATGAAACGGTCCCTTATGTTGTAATAAGGGCTTTTCACTTACGTATTTTACTGACAAATCAAGTAAGGATATACCTCTATGAGAGCTCACAGACCATATTGGAAGGGGACGTGGGAGAACCGACAACTTTTAATCACTATGTCATTGCATATGACAAGGACCATTGTTATTTTTATTTGAATGGCAGGGGTCCGGCAATTGCCACGCTGGAAGATGTGGACTACCTGAATTTTCCGGATATAACGATGTCACTGCACAATGCGGAACTGGATGACCTGGTCATCTATGATTCGTTACTAACGGAGAATGATATCCGTGCTATATGGTGTTCCTATGGAAAAGATCCCTCCTGCCCGCAGCAAATAACACCTGCACGTAGGGACACTGTAAAGACCCGTTCTGCAGAACAACCCTTCATCATTTATCCAAATCCCACCACGGGCCAATGCAACATCAAAGGAGAGACGCCGGTAGAGGGAGCGTATATTGAAGTGAGAGATTTAGCTAACAGAGTAGTGTTTCAACACTGGTTACAGTCAAAAAATTTTGTGCTGCCTTCATCGTTGCCAGGAGGCATATACTATCTGACGCTGCGTACAAAAGACTATCGCATCTTTCGACAAAAACTGGTGTTGACGAGATAAAGAAAATCCTGCCGGGCCAGCAAACAAAGGCCCGGCAAAAAACCTGATCGACGTATCAGTAACTTAAAATACCCTTTTGCTTCTTTGCTCCCTTTGTGCCTTTGCGAGAAAGATTTTGGTAACTTTAGATATGTTGAAAGATGCATTACATGATTATCTCGGTAAGACATGTGATACTGCGGCAGAAATGTTTGCACAATTACAGGAGTCGCCGGGCAAACACGAAGCCATACACGAACTGCGTGTAAGTGGGAAGAAGCTGCGGGCCTTCTTTGCGATGGCAGATCAGCTGCCGGAATATTCCTTCAAACCCGGCAAATACCTTTCCTCTCTTAAACTCATACAATCCGCCAGCGGCCCTTCCAGAGACGCGCAACTGCAACAACGCGCACTGAGTAAATATGAAAAAAGCACAGGCTGGCGTTTCTCCATTGCGCACCTTTTGCTGCGTACCAGGCTGGAAACTGCCAGTACGGAACTGGAAACTGCCATCAAACGCACCTCCTTCAAAAAATTACAGCAGCTGCCAAATCGCTTCAAAGAAGCCATCCACCACATCCATGAAGGAGATGCCGCCACCGCCCTGCTCGATTATACGCAAACACAATACGCATCCATAGCGGCTCCTTCCCGTCGCGCACATCATACTGTATGGCACGCACACCGCAAGGAGATGAAAACGCTTTACTACCAGCTAAACATATTATCGCAGCTAATGCCCCATCATCTGGAAAGAAAAAAAATGCTCACCCATACCCGCAAGGCCGGCGAACTACTTGGCACATGGCACGACAGTAACGAACTGCTGCTCTTCGTGAAAGAAACAATGGCACAATGCAAAAAAGAAGAGATATTCCTGCCGGTTAATGCAGTGGAACTATTGAAGTTAATACAACAGGATACAAAGATGCACCTGGTTGATTGTTTTGATTTTCCTGATGAGTGAAGAGATAGGCGGATGATCTATCAGGGTTGGTTTTCGCCTACATCTTCGCTCATCAGGAAAATCAAAACAATCACATAAATCACAGTTCAGGCATTTACAATCTCGAATATAATAGACGCCGCCAGCTTTGCTGTGCGGTTATCAATATCAAGTGAGGGATTCAGCTCGGCAATATCTGCACCAGCCACTTTACCGCTTTCCAGGATATTGCGGTAGCATTGAAGGAACAGACCACCGGGTAATATACCGTTGAAGGCGGTAGCGCTCACACCCGGCGCAAAAGGTGCCGCAAAAACATCAAGGCAGGTGGTCAGGTATACCATGTCCACCTGATCCAGGAAATGCTGTACAGCAGCAAATAAGGTGTCAGTATCGTTGAGATGGAAGGCATCTGCGCTTACATAGGTAGCACCTTCTTCACCGGCAATGTTAAAGAGCTGACGGGTATTACCATTCTTCTGTATCCCCAGCGCAAGATATTGAAACGTGTCCCCGTCACGACGGCAATCCTGCGCCAGCTGCCAGAATCCGGTGCCTGAACTAGGCCCTTCTTCTCCGGGAATACGAATATCAAAATGTGCATCGAAGTTGATGAAGCCTACACGCTTTTTACGCTGCTGTGCAATCTGGCGGATACCACTGGCATGCCCATAGGTAATTTCGTGTCCGCCGCCCAGCAACACGGGCAGGTATCCTGCCGTGATGATCGACTTCACAGCCTCGCTGAGTACCAGCTGCGCATTCTCCAGCTCACCGTTTTTGCATACTACATCACCAGCATCAAGCAGAACGGCTTCTGCATCAAAATGAACCGGGAAGCTGGACATAGCTTTGCGCAAAGCACCCGGGCCTTCAACAGCGCCGGTACGGCCTTTATTGCGGCGCACGCCTTCATCACAGGCAAAGCCAAGGAAAACTACGCCCCTGGCGCCTGACGGCAGCACCGGCAATGATCCCTGCAGCAGGTCCACCGGCCTCACTACCTGGTGCCAGCGAAGCAGATCTGTTGCGGTACCGTCCATACGGCCTGCCCAGGCTGTAGGCGCAGCAGGCTGATAAACATCTTTCGTTATCATAAAGTTACTTTACTCGTTCTCCGTTTTTCCACACGATAGCAGGTTTCAGCTTGCCCTGATAATAGAGTATATCACGGTAATCACTCGTAGGATAAGCCTGCATATCAGCCAGCATTCCTTTGGCAAGCGTCCCTCTGTCTTCCAGCAGCAAAGCAGGCGCTGCTCTGTACGTAAGCGCTGCCAATACCTCTGCGGCAGATAACTTCTCTGCGGCACTCATTACTGCGGCCTGCATCAGCAGGTCCCCCATAGGTGCTGAACCCGGATTCCAGTCGCTGGCAATAGCCACGCTGGCGCCTGCGTTCAGCAGCTTACGCGCAGGCGCATAATGCATACCAAGTCCTAATGATGCCCCCGGCAATACTACCGCTACAGTGGAAGAAGCAGCTAACAATGCAATCTCTTTATCAGTGCTGGCTTCAAGGTGGTCGGCAGATAATGCGCCTGCCTTCACAGCCACTTCCGCCCCCCCCGCACTAAACTGATCCGCGTGTACTGTGGCGGCAAAACCCTGCGTGGCAGCCTGCTGCAGGAAATGCAGGGCTGCATCCGTTTTAAAGGCCGTTTCTTCAATAAAGATATCCACACGGTTTGTCAGCTGCGCCGCCTTTAGTGCCGGCAGCAGCTCCTCCAATATCCATTGCAGATAAGCTTCATCCGTACCTTCGAAGTCGCGCGGCTTCATGTGACCAGCCAGACAAGTAGGCACCAGCGTCGCCGCAGTATGCATACCCGCCTGCTGTATGGCCTGCAGCATTTTCACTTCGCTATCAAAGTCAAGACCATAGCCACTCTTCACCTCTATCGTTGTAACGCCTTCACGGAGATGGCGGTTAGCGCGTGCAACCGTATTCTCGGTAAGTGTAACAGTGTCAGCTAAACGTGTTTTGGTAACAGAGTCCCAGATACCGCCGCCAGCTCTTGCAATTTCCAGGTAACTCTTACCGGCAATACGCATAGCGTAATCACGGCTGCGGTTACCATCAAAGCAGATATGTGTATGACAATCGATGAAGCCCGGTAACAGCACCATCGGAGTATCAATAAACAAGGATTCAATATCAGGATATTGTTGCAACAGCACCCTGTATTCATCAATGGTCACAATCTTACCATCTTCTGTAACGACGCCGCCTTTTTCAATAACCGGCAGCTGTTCGTCCTGCAATGTACCTTTCAGCGGTATCCCTGTCATAGGAAGGATCTGCGCAAAAGGACCGATGAGCATTTTCATATAGTATGCGGTTATTTCTTTATGCAGCTATTTGAATATTTTATTTCAACATGAAACCCTGATCAATAACAAAATATTTAAATAGCTACATAAAAAATCATTAAATATTAATACTGAATTTTTCCGCCCACTCCTGCGCTTTCTCATAGCCAGCGTCAGCATGACGGAAGATACCCAGTGCAGGATCGTTGAAGAGCACGCGGCCCAGACAGGCAGCCGCTCTGTCGGTACCTTCAGCCAACACTACCATGCCGGCATGTTGTGAATACCCCATGCCTACACCACCGCCATGATGGAAAGATACCCAGGTAGCGCCGCCACCAGTATTAGCCATCAGGTTGAGCAGCGTCCAGTCGCTCACAGCATCGGAACCATCTTTCATAGATTCAGTTTCACGGTTGGGAGAAGCCACAGAGCCACAGTCAAGGTGATCACGGCCAATCACAATAGGCGCTTTCACCTTCCCCGTTCTTACCAGCTCATTGAAGATAAGCCCTGCCTTCTCACGCTCACCCAATCCCAGCCAGCAAATACGTGCCGGTAGTCCCTGGAAGGCCACTTTCTCCTGCGCCTGTTTCAGCCAGTTGATCAGTGCGGTGTTTTCAGGGAACGCTTCCATCAACGCACGGTCTGTTGTATATATATCTTCAGGATCTCCGGATAATGCTACCCAACGGAAGGGGCCTTTCCCTTCGCAGAACAGCGGGCGTATATACGCCGGCGTGAATCCGGGGAAATTGAAAGCGTTAGGCTCTCCTCCTTCTTTTGCAAATTCACGAAGGTTATTGCCATAATCAAACGTTACAGCGCCTTTCTGCTGCAACGCCAACATGAAACCTACGTGACGCGCCATGCTTTTCAGCGCTTTCTGCTTGTAAGCAGCAGGGTCGCTCTTACGCAGCGCTGCCGCCTCTCCCAGCGACAAACCATTAGGCACATAACCGTTTATCGGATCATGTGCAGAAGTCTGATCTGTCAGCACATCCGGAATGAGATTGTCTTTCAGCATACGCTCCAGCATATCGCCGGCATCGCTCACAAGACCAATGGAAAGCGCCTCGCCTTTAGCGATTGCTTCTTTCGCCCACTGTATAGCCTCTTCGTAAGAATGCGTCATGCGATCAATATAGCGGGTATCAATTCTCTTCTGTATGCGTGAAGGGTCCACGTCTGCGCCGATAAACACAGCATCAGCCATAGTAGCCGCTAATGGCTGCGCGCCGCCCATACCGCCGATACCGGCAGTCACCACCAGCTTTCCTTTCAGGCTGCCGCCGAAATGCTGACGACCGCATTCCATAAAGGTTTCATAAGTTCCCTGTAAAATACCTTGCGTACCAATATAGATCCAGCTGCCGGCAGTCATCTGACCGTACATCATGAGCCCTTTAGCCCTCAGTTCGTTGAAATGCTCCCAGGTAGCCCATTTCGGCACCAGGTTACTGTTAGCCAGCATCACACGAGGCGCCTGAGGATGCGTGCGCACCACGCCAACCGGTTTACCGGATTGTACCAGCAATGAGTGGTCCTCATCCAGCTCCAGCAATATTTCAATGATCTTCTGCAGTGCCTCGCGGTTACGTGCAGCCTGCCCGATACCACCATAAACCACCAGCTCATCCGGATTTTCGGCTACTTCGTGATCGAGGTTATTAAGCAACATGCGCAGCGGCGCTTCTGTTTGCCAGGATTTAGCATGCAACTGCGCACCGCGCGGGGCTTTATAATGCGGGTGGGCAGCAAAAGATTTAATAAAGTCCAAACTGGTCATGATAAAGTCCGTTTAAAGGTAATTGATGCTGTGTCGCTGCTTCATTGGCTACGCGCACAAGTGATTGATCGGTGATGATTTGATGCAGGGCTGCTATATCGTATGCAAAGATTCTGTCCTTGTTTGCAAACGAAACCTTCTCCCTGGTATATTGATGCACAGCTTCGAGGATGGGACCTGATTGCAGCGGTCTGCGGAAATCCACTGCCTGTGCAGCATACAACAGTTCAATAGCAAGAATATATTCGAGGTTGCCGATTACCTGGTTGAGTTTACGACCACTGATGGAGCCCATGGATACATGATCCTCCTGACCCAGGGAAGTAGGCACGCTGTCTGCGCTGGCGGGGAAGCAAAGCGTTTTATTTTCTGTTACCAACGCAGCGGTGGTATACTGCGGAATCATAAACCCGGAGTTAAGCCCCGCGTCCTGTATCAACAGTTTGGGCAGGCCGTATCTTCCTTCTATCATCATATAGCAACGACGGTCTGAAATATTTCCCAGCTCGGCGGCTGCTACAGTCGCGTAATCCAGGGGCAGCGCCATAGGCTGTCCGTGGAAGTTACCGCCACTGATGGTATCAGTAGCACTGAAAATGATAGGATTGTCTGTAACAGCATTCAGCTCTATGGTAGTAAGCTCACAGAGGTGCTGCCATGCAGTACGGGATGCCCCGTGTACCTGCGGCATACAGCGCAGGGAATAAGGGTCCTGTACGCGGCCGCAGTCCACATGCGCGGCCATGATACCGGAATTATCCAGCATGGTTTTGAGGCGGTGTGCCACCAGCTGGTTACCGGGGAAAGGACGGATAGCATGAAGGCGCGGATCAAATGGTTTGGATGTACCCATCAGCCCTTCAAGGGAGAGCGCGCCGATGATGTCAGCAGCTTCCAGTGCATTATGCAGACGTTGTACTGCCTTCACAGCAAAAGAAAGGATGAACTGTGTGCCATTGATCAGCGCCAGTCCTTCCTTGGGGCCTAGTACAACAGATTGCATGCCTTCCTGCTGTAATACAGTAGCCATCGGTGTCTTCTGCCCTTTGTACCA
>NZ_DATLKJ010000042.1:0-127386 GCF_035538455.1 Chitinophaga sp. | reverse complement strand
GAATAAAGCATAAAAAAAGGGGGCAAGCCCCCCAATAGTTTCTATGTTTGGGTTACCACACCTTAAACGTAAAAACTTGGATAAAGATAAAAAATTTACCGGACAGCCGATTTTATCACAGATCTTATCGGAGATTCCGCCGAAACTGATAGGAGAAGCGGCCCTGAAGCACAATAGTAATCGCTATTACAAAAAGTTACCGCTTCGAGTACATCTGGTGAGCCTGTTATATGGGGTATTTAGTTACTGTAATGGCCTACGGGAGCTTTGTGAAGGGATGTTGGCCTGCGAAGGGAAGCTATCTCATCTGGGATTTGATACTGCGCCAGCGAGAAGCACTCTTTCAGATGCGAACCGTCGCAGAAGCTATCTGGTGTTTGAGACGATTTATCAGGAGTTATTGAAAAAGTATCATGGATTTATCTCGGACAGCCGGCTGAAAGGATTAAGTATAAGGAATCTGAAAATCATTGACAGTAGTACAATTAGTCTGTTTGGGGATATTCTGAGGGGAGTAGGCCGTCCTCGACTGGATGGAGCAAGACGTAAAGGCGGTATTAAGGTACACGCGATGATGGATGCTTTCAGTGGGGTAACAGAATTTGTGCGCATGACGCCAGCAAAAGTGCATGACCGCAGGTTCTTGTTAAAATTGAAATTACCCCAGGAAAGTTTTATCGTCTTTGACAAGGCTTATAATGACTACCGGCAGTTTCATTCTTGGAGCAGAGGGCAGGTATGGTTTGTATCGAGAATGAAAGAAAATGCCGTTTATCATGTCTGTAAAGTATTATCAGATAAAACAAAGAAGCACCAAGGCAAAGGAGTTCTTAAAGATCAGCTGATTACGGTTGGTTACAAACAGGGAAATGAACCGGTACGATTGCGGTTACGCAGAGTTACTTATAGAGCAGAAGATGGAAGGGTATACGTATTTATAACAAACAATTTGAAGATCAGTGCCAGCCAGGTGGCCCGTATCTACAAATGCAGATGGATGATCGAACTGCTATTTAAACAGATAAAACAAAATTTTCCGCTCAGATATTTTTGGGGAGACAGCCAAAATGCTATTAAAACCCAGATCTACTGCGTATTAATAGCTCAATTATTAATGGTGGTGATCAGAAAGAAATCTGCAACGAAAAAGTCGTTTGCCAATATGATAACGGTGATCCGGTTACATTTAATGAGCTATGTGGAGATATGGAGTTTTATAAAAGATACCTATCTGGCGTGGCGCAGGATAAATAATCCCGTTTGGAGTTCTCCATAGAGGGGAGCTACCTACAATAGCTGATAGTTAAAAAACGGGGGTAATCCATAACCGGTATAGATTACACCCCAACATGTATATTTTTTACCGGACAACAATGATTGTAAATATTAAAAATGTCATCAAGTTACAACATGGCAGTGGCCTCCAACGGAAATGTATCCGATGGAAGCCACTGTATACAGATGTTTGAAGTTGCTGTGCTGAATGGCTGCACAGTAAGTATTCCGGTGGCTAACGGTGATGCCTATCCGAAACTCACCTCGAGGGAGGATACTACCATAGTGGTACCACCTCCAGCAACAGGCACCTGTATGGTACCTCCGTTGAATGCTACGATACTCTGTCCGTCTGGAGCGGTGTAGCTGAACGGGGTACTGGAGGATACATTGTTCATATCCCCGAACGGGCCATGCACATTGCCCTGACTGGTCTTCACGGATAGTTGCGCAACGACATTCCAGCCAAACCAGTTACCGTTATAGCCATATACTTCGGTGATCAGCTCACCGGAAGCGAGATTGATGGTATTGCCGGAGCCTCCGTTACCACCATGTTGCAGCAGCCCGAATATATTCTCTGCACCTGAAGTATCCCAGGTGTTAGTGGCCTGCAGGGCATCCAGTACTTCGCCGTGATTGACGCTGAGCGTTGTGATAGGCGGGTTGCTGGCTTTGCTCAGAATGGCGCCGTCGTCAAAGGAAGATTTCGGAACACGATAGGCAAGCTGGTACAGCAGTATCTGCTGGCTCTGTTCATACTCGTAATTGTTGGAGTTCAGCCTCCACTGGGTAATGTTGTTATAAGTATACTGCTGACCTTTGTACTTAAAGCCTTGTTGGGCCTGATCATAGGCATTGTTGGCGGTCTGGTAGCCGGACTCGAACTTGGCGCCATACGCCATCATTAACGGATTGATACCGATGTCGACGAATGAGCTGACAAAGGTGAACCCTGAATAAAGCTGCAGGTTGAGAAAGTCAAAACAACTATTGACAGTGGCTACATCCAGGTTGCCCACATTTGCAGGAGAAAGGGTCAGGTAGAGGTAAGAACCTGTTGTCTGACTGAATGCCTGCCTGATGGCATTGAAGAGAATGGAGAACTGTTTTGGACTGATAGCAGTGGAGAAAGATCCTTCCCAGTCTATATCCAGTCCGTTCATCTGATTTGCAACGAGGTAGTTTGCGACATTGCCGGCGAACACTTGCGCTTCTGTGGGCCATTGGCTCTGATCGGAAGAGAAGATCTGTGAAAGTGTATTGGTGTTATAATTCAGCGTAGCCAGTAGTTTTACGCCTGGGTTCTGCGCGCGTGCATCTGCTATGGTGTATTGCAGGTATTGCGCGGTGGTGGAGCCGTCGGGGTGAACAGTGGTTGCATTGCCTATGTCGATGGTATAGCATCCTTCGCCGTCCGGCAATACTGCGAAGAAGCAGATCATCACCATGTCGGTGCAGGTGTACACATTGTTGTTTACCAGCGATTGATAGCTACTGTTGAGGGAAGTATAACCCGTTCCCTTTGGTTCATCTTCATCCAGGTAAATCCATGCGTTTACGCTCTGGGATGGAATGTTGGGAGTCGTCATAAGATGTGGGGTTTAAGTGTGATCGATGATAGCAAATGTACCAAGTAACAACGGGCAAACATCCCGTGAAAATCCCCAGTAATACTACGTGTAAATCACTCCGGGCCCATGCAGTAATATTTCAGTAGTTTTTATTCTCCCCATCAAAAATATACCTGTCTATATCGCCCTGTATAAAGTCTATTTTACACCTGCTCTAATCCGGAGGAAGCCTGTAAATTTGTATTATTACAAACAATCATCAAACTTCAAAGTCATGAGCAGTCAGGATTTTACCACGGTCATCGTGGTAGATAAAACACCGGAAGAAGCCTTCAATGCCATCAATGACGTACGTGGATGGTGGTCCGGTGAAATAGAAGGCAATACAAGCCATCTGGATGATGAATTCTCCTACCGCTACAAGGATCTTCACTACACCAGACAGAAACTTGTAGAAGTGGTTCCTGGTAAAAAAGTAGTTTGGCTGATTACGGACAGCAGCCTGAATTTTGTAGCAGATAAAACTGAATGGACAGGAACAAAAATCATTTTTGATATTGAGGGAAAAGGCGACCAGACGCAGATACGCTTTACGCACCAGGGATTGTTGCCAGCCTTTGAATGTTTCGATGCGTGCTCCAACGCATGGACACATTACATCCAGCACAGCCTGCGGGAGTTTATTACCACTGGTAAGGGAGAGCCGGTTAATTAAATGCTACATACCAGGAACAAAAAGCTAAAGGTATAGACATGCCTTTAGCTTTTTGTTTTTGTTAAAGACAATTATTTTCCGGATATTGTATATAGAACAAACTTTCCTGTAATCCCAGACTAATGCAGCCGCGATGGCAATGTGATACCCCTGGAAAGCATAACACCGGTAACTGTGCAGAAATGAAAAACCTATAACCCGCAACGGGTAACAACAACGATATGGAAAACCTCTTAACCCAAAATCTAAATACATGAAAAAGTATCTCCTGATGACAACATTGGCTGTATGCGCCATTGTTACATCCTGTGAAAAAAAGGATGTGACCAGCAACCCAGCTCCCCTGGATGGACAAAGTACCCGTATCTATTTCACCGTTACTGACGGGGCCACCGGCTTCGCTGTTCCGGATGCCACTATCCTCGTTGAAGCGCCGGATGGGAAGGAGAGCACCCTGAAAGCCGATAAGAAAGGTACCGCATCTTTTATGGCTGTAAATGGCAAATTCAGTTTTACCATCGGTGGACAGGGCTACAACCAGCTCGAGACCCATTTCTCCACAGGTGAAGACAAAGAGATCCGTGCGCAAGTAGACCTGGACCCAGCAAACGGCCGTGCCGCTACCGTTAATAGCCGTGTGCAGGACAACATGATCACCGTAAGCGGTTACTTAAGCGATGCAGCGGAACACGCACCACTGGCCGGTGTAGAGCTGACCGTGGGCGCAAACAAAGCCCGTACAGACAGCAGAGGATTTTTCTCTACATCATTCCCGGCAGCACCTACCGGAACTGAACAGGGCAGAAAGCCGGAAAGTATTACCGTGAGCGCAGCCAAAAACGGTTACGACACGCATGTGCTGAACAACTTTTACCTGATACCCGGTGAGTACACATTTAAGATCGCGCTCAGCACCGCCGGTACAAACGTAAAAAATGCCAGGGCTGGCGGCAACGTGGAGCATTTGCAACAGGGGTTGTTCGACAGAACTGAAAGTGATGAACAACAACGTGAGTCATCCGCTAAAGCTGCGGAAAGTATACAGGCAAGGGCCAGTACAGAACTGGCAGTGCCTTCCAGCATCCGCGTGGGATTGAGCTGTTCCTGCCTTACCTGCAGCAGCGTGAAGGTAATGAGCCTGGAGGCCTATACTGAATCCGGTCTGGACAATGAATGGATTTCCGGCTGGAAAGCTGCATCATTACAGGCAGGAGCAGTGGCTTATCGCTCTTATGGCGCATGGCATGTACAACATCCGATCAGGACCAACTATGATATTTCCAGTACCACCTGCTCTCAGGTATGGGGCAGTGAAACCGCTTCCAGCTGTATCAGTGCAGCGAGAGCTACATCAGGTAAAGTTCTCGTAAAGAGCGGCGCTATTTTCAGGTCAGAATATTCTGCTGAGAATAACAATGCCGGTTGCGGTAATGGTTACAGTGGTACAGGCAGCTCCTGGCCCTGTATCTCAGATGCCCGTTGTGCAGGCCGTGCAACAAATGGTCATGGCAGGGGCATGTGTCAGTGGGGTTCCAGCTTCTGGGCCAGCGACAAGGATTACCTGTGGATCCTCAATCACTACTATAACCCGGGTGGCGTAACTGTACAATAAAAATAATTCATCCGGCGGATGCCCATTCGCCGGATATTCCTTCTCTCCAGTATATATCCTTCGTTCTTCCACTGTAGTTAAATAACGTAGACGTACATACGTATTTTACGTTGCGTATTAGTGTGCCTATGCAATTGTCTTTAGTCAGGAGTGCAATATACCGACAGTCTTTATTGAAAGGTAGATAGGGATGAAATATGCTGTATGTATGCATTATGGCTGCGTATGAGATGGTTACTTTTGACTTGCAGAGAAACAAAATGTCCAAATAAACTTATAAGGAAATCTTTCTTACGTTATCTGTTAACCATTAAAATAAACAGTGTTATGAGAAACTTACAGTATCTGGGGAAACACCTTCTCAGAAATGAAATGCTCACTATTACTGGTGGAAGAGCTAGCCGTGCAGAATACTGCCTGTTGGACGGCTATTGGTGTTTGGGACCCTTCTTTTGCTGCGTCGACGTTATACGGAACGTATCTTATTGCTGTCCTGAAGGTACTAAGTGTGATGGGATGGGAGGATGTATGCCCGGCTGATGTCATTAACGTATATGTATATACGTGATCATCTATCGGTATTGATGTGTCTGCATTTTTTAGTTAGGAGTGAAATATGTATACAGTAAAGCAGAAAAATGTAAATATCTGTATTCTTTACTGGTACTGCGTTTTAGCTGCGCGTTCAATTGCTATTTTTATTCTTACAGCGATTAATCGACGGAAACAACCTCATGAGGAAACCATTTTTTCACGCTATCTATTAATCATTAAAATCAAACAGCTTTATGAAAAACTTACAGAACCTTGGAAAAAACCTTTCAAGAAATGAAATGCGCACTATCGCAGGTGGAAGAGCCAGCCGTACAGAACAATGCTCTCAGGGTGGCTGGTGTAACGGCGCCTACCACTGTTGTGTATACCTGTCTCAAGGTACAGAATATTGTTGCCCTAATGGCAGCCATTGCGATGGAAGAGGCGGATGTTTTTAATTTTTATTCGTATTGCAATACAGACAGCTGGCGCCACCTCGCCAGCTGTTTTCTTTTACAGCAGCTCTGGTGGTATTTGTTTTCCCGATGAATTATCTATATTTGTTGAGTTTGTTCATACATATGTACAAATATTCCTGACACCTTTAATTTTATGAGCACGGGATTCCACGCCGCATGGATATACCTGCTATTAGCCGATGTATCTGTTAAGGCATATCAACCTGTAAATATTTTATTGAAATAAATACTTATCCAGAGAGCAATGAAAACTATGATCCGTTTTATTTTCGTACTGGCAGTTGTATCGTGCTGCCTGCGCACATTGGCGCAAACCCGTTACAACGCCTGGGATTCACTGGCGCTTACGCCGCCAATGGGCTGGAATAGCTGGAATTTTTATGAAGCGAGGGTGAGCGAGCAGGTGATCATGGACATGGCCGACGCTATGGCTACTAATGGTATGAAAGATGCCGGTTATCGTTACCTGGTGATAGATGATCACTGGGTGGCGGGCCGGGACAAGCACAACAATCTTTATCCTGATCCCGTACGGTTCCCGCATGGGATGAAGTACCTGGCCGATTATGTACATGGAAAAGGGCTGAAGCTTGGTATTTACTCAGATGCTGCGATGCTTACCTGTGGCGGCGTTACAGGCAGCTACTATTTCGAGGAGCAGGATGCCCGCACCTTTGCTGGCTGGGGCATCGATTTTCTGAAGTACGATTACTGCAATGCACCGGCAGACGTAACTACTGCATTTACACGCTACTCCCGCATGGGCGATGCATTGAAAAAATGTGGCCGCCCCATTGTATATTCTATTTGTGAGTGGGGGCAACGTCAGCCATGGCTTTGGGCAAAGGCAGCGGGTGGCCATCTGTGGCGTACTACCTGGGACAGCCGTGATGTATGGGAGTCACACAATACAAACCTCACGGGTATTATGGAGATATTCCATCAGCAGGAATACCTTGCACGGTATGCGGGCCCTGGTGGCTGGAACGACCCTGACCTGCTGATGGTGGGCCTTTATGGAAAGGGCGCTTCTTCTTCTGTTGATGGCCGCTTCAAAGGTTGTACCTTTACAGCGTACCGCACTCATTTCGCGCTGTGGTGTATGTTGGCCGCTCCGCTGATGGTAAATATGGATCTGAAAAACATCGCGCCGGATATCCTTCAGCTGATCACCAACAAACAACTCATCGCCATTAACCAGGATGCATTGGGTAAACAGGCTACCACGGTTTTAAAACGAAATGATTTGCAGGTGCTGCTGAAACCTTTACAGGATAAGTCTTTCGCGGTTTGTGTATTCAACCGTTCGGGAAATGCGCAGTCATTTGAAATTGACCTGAAAAGAGATCTTGATCTCTGGCAGCCCTTCACTATTTCAGAAGTATGGGGCGGTAAAAATGTGAAGGCATTGAAAGGTCAGTTAAGCGAACATGATTGTGCCGTTTTTATCCTGAAAGGGGGGCAAAAATAGCATTGGATAAAGTCAATTTAGGCGTTGTAACAGCGTTGCACGGACGCTACCTTCGTTAAGAGAGTTTTTTTTATTTCCTGATCAGAGATTTTTTGATGAATGCCAATCGTATAGTGCTAGGAACAGCAGGCCTCGGAGGTGTATGGGGAAAAATAGACGCTGCGGCTTCTGTTCGCACTATACTGATGGCATTGGAAAATGGAATTACGGCTGTTGACACGGCCCCGGCCTATGGTGATGCAGAGCGGCTGTTAGGCAGCGCCCTGAAGCAATGGAAAGGGGGGATGCCAGTGGTCAGCACCAAAGCCGGAAGACTAAAGTCATATGCTGCAGACGAAGCCCATTATGATTATTCTGCTGCCGGCATTATGAACAGTGTACATAACTCGCTTAAGGTATTAGGTATTCCGGTAGTAGATATATTGTTTCTGCATGATCCTGAAGCGGTGCCGGAGCAACAAGTGGATGGTGTGATAGCCGTCATGCAACATCTTAAGAAGAACGGATTTGTGAAGAAGATCGGCCTGGGTGGAAATTCACCTTTGTGGTTTGAACCTTATATCAAAACACATGTCTTTGATGTGGTCATGGAGTTCAACAGGCTGAATGCCTGTAAGGCGACGGCGCTGCAAGACCGGCTTCCTTTCTGCAACGCATCAGACATTGATTACTATGCAGCCAGTCCGCTCAATATGGGACTGCTGGGAAGAAACTTCCACGACTGGCAGCAACATCCGCCGCAATGGTTATGCAAAGACAGTATCGCGGTGGCGCAACGTTTGCAGCAGATTGCGGAGAAATATCATCTTCCTTTATCTGCCTTAGCCCACCGTTTTCTCCTAACTATTCCACGTCATTTCAATATAGTCATCGGAGCAGCCAGTATTACAGAGCTGGAAAGCAGTTTGTCGGATTTGCATGGAGGTCCGCTTCCAGCGTCTGTATACCAGGAGATCCTGAATTGTCACATGTAAACAGATAGACCATTGCATACCATCAATCATCAAATCTTTAACATCACCAGCGTACATCTGAGGGTGCTGGAACCCACCCAGGCGGTAACTCCCTTTCAGGATGCCACTATGGGGCCATTCCCGGCGTTCGGTCTTGCTATGCTCACACTGGAAGACGAGAACGGTTTTGCCGGCGAGGCGCCGGTTTACGGCAGCTATATCAATATCCTGGAAAGCTGTCTGTTACCAATCTTACTGCACAGTCATAATGTTCCTTATCACCAATTATATCCGCAATTGTACTGGTCTATCAGGAATGAAGGCTTCCGCGGACCTGCGTCTGCGTTAGTAGGACAAATAGACCTGGCGCTGCACGATCTTGCGGCACGCCGTGAAGGTGTTCCGTTGCATCGTTTTCTTCATGCGGACAGAGATACGGTAAAAATGTATGGCAGCGGAGGCGGTACCAATTATACCTTGCAGGAGCTGGAGAAAGAAGTGAGCCTTTTTATGGAAGCAGGTGTGGATTGTTACAAGATGAAGGTGGGAAAGGCGTTTGGGACCATGATGAAGGAGGATGCGGAGCGGGTAAAGTTTGTGCGCAGTTTGTTGGGAAGAGATGTGCGCCTGGCAGTAGATGCCAACCAGATATGGAATTGCGGTGAAGCATTACGTTTTGCGGAAATGGTTGCCGCTGAAGAGGTGGCCTGGTTTGAAGAGCCTATTCATTCTGCATCATTTGAGCAGATTGGCCTGTTATGTAATCATACACCCCTCAAAATATCCTTTGGCGAATCTGAGCGCACCTCGCGTTTATTTCCTACATTGGTGAAGATGGGTGTACAGCATCTTCAGCCGGTGCCCAATCATCTGGCTGGTGTAAATGAATGGAAGGAGGTAAGAGATCTTGCTGCAAAAGCGGGCGTTGATTTTTCTTCCGGTGGTTATTCGTTGTTCACAGCTTCGCTGATGGCAACTGCCGATCCTGCCTGTGAGGTGGAATACTTGTATTCTATCATGTCGGGGTTGGAATGTTACTTCAGTATTTATCCTGAATGGAAGAACGGTTACTTCCTGTTGCCGGATGTTGCCGGCCTGCCGGTTAGGGTGGATTGGGATTATTGCAAGCGCGAGAATAAAATTACGAAGCAGCATTACTGGAGTGACCAGAATGTCCGGAAATATTCACCAACAGTATCACTATAACCTACAACTTTTGCCTGTGAACATGTTACTTACTGGTGTGGACTATACCGTGCTGATGGTATATATCATCGCACTTTTTGTGTTGGGATTTTATCTCGGGAAGAACAAGGGGCACGATATATTTCTGGGCGGACGGTCGCTCCGGTGGTGGCAGATAGGGTTCTCCATGTTCAGCGCGAATGCGGGTCCTATGATGTTGATAGGGATGTCCAGTCTGGGTTTTTCGCATGGTGTGGTAGGTGCTAATTTTGAGTGGCTGGCATGGATCTTCCTGTTGCTTCTGGCGATGTTCTTTTTGCCGAGGTATCTGTCGGCAGGCATCAGTACTATTCCGCAGTATCTGTTACATCGTTTCGGGAAGAGTGCTTACAACTTCCTTGTGATCTACAGCCTTGTATCTATACTGGTGATATGGCTGGGTTGCGCTTTGTACGCAGGCGGGCTGGTTATTTCACAGGTATTGGGCTGTCAGCTGATGTATGCGGTGGCGCTGATTGCACTGATTGCCACCAGTTACACAGCAGTTGGTGGTTTCAGGGCTGTGGTCCGTACCGGTATCTTTCAGTCGATTATCATCATTCTGTCTTCACTTATACTAACTATACTCGCGTTTCGCCGGATGACGACAAGCGGTGTACAGCATCATCTGCCGCCTGATTTCTGGAAATTGCTGCATGGCAACAATGACCCGGAATATTCCTGGGCAGCTATCCTGATGGGTTACCCGGTAGTTGCCATTTATTACTGGTGCGCAGATCAGACGATTGTACAGAAATTGCTGGGGGCAAAGGACCTGCGTGAAGGTCAATATGGTGCATTGTTTATTGCCGTGTTGAAGATCATTACGCCGTTTATTTTCCTGCTGCCGGGTATTATCTGTTTCATCTTATTCAGCGATATTACTACGGCCGACAATGCCTATATCACGTTGGTAAAACAACTGATGCCGGATGGTTTTCGCGGACTTTGCATTGCAGCACTGATCGCGGCGCTGATCGACACTGTATCATCCGGGCTGAATTCATTCAGTACGGTATTTACGCTGGATGTAGTAGCACAGTTCAGGGCAACAGATGAAAAGAGCAGGGTGCGCACCGGCCGCTGGGTAACGGTGCTGGCGTCGTTGCTGGCGATGGGGATGGCGGCTATATTCATGTATTCGGGCAAAGGTTTGTTTGAGATAACACAGGGTATGGTGTCTATATTGGCGCCGCCTTTATCAGTAGTCTTCCTCGCGGCTATCTTCTGGAAACGGACCACCAGCACAGCGGTACTAACGGTGTTGTACGGCGGCGGATCTATATGCCTGCTACTGGGGATATGCTATCTGCTGAATTATCCATATAAAGGTTTCTGGCCTCATTTTCTGCTGTTATCCGTATATCTGTTTATCGGGCTGGCCATATTGATTGTTATTGTTACTTTGCTTACCGCTAAGCCGCATACTGCCGGTAGTGCACCGGTGTTTACAGAGACCGGGGAGAACAGGCCGTCACGGAAGATCTGGGCTGGATGGGCCATACTGGCTGCCGTTATGTTGATCATTTATTTTTTGCTTAAATGATTATGATGAATAAAATATGGTTGCTGTTTTTTATTGTGTGCGCGATGGCATGCAGCAGCAAAAAAGAAGAGAGAACAGAAGAGAAGATGTTTGTGGTAAATATTGTTCCGGAGGAAAAGAAGTTACAGGAGTACCTTCGTTATCATCAGCAGGTATGGCCTGAAGTGGAAGCCGGGTTTAAAAAGGCAGGCTACAGGAAGATTACGCTTTACAGGTATGAGCACTTGCTGGTGATGAAGATTGTGGTACCTGCCGGTGCAGATCTGCAGCAGATGGGGAAGACAGCAGAAGCCTATAGCCCGCGGTGTGCAGAATGGAACCATGTTATGTCTGCGTACCAGGCAGGGGTGCCGGGTACACGCCAGGGTGAAACCTGGGTAGAAGCGGTTCCT
Organism: Chitinophaga sp.; assembly: GCF_035538455.1. Taxonomy (GTDB): domain Bacteria; phylum Bacteroidota; class Bacteroidia; order Chitinophagales; family Chitinophagaceae; genus Chitinophaga. The sequence goes on along the minus strand of NZ_DATLKJ010000042.1, from coordinate 115,611 downwards.
TTCTATGAATTTAAGAATGAATGAAGGCGGTATGTTCGTTATACCGTTTGATGAAATCGCGTGGTGCAAGGCCTTTGATGTCCTTGAAATGCTTGTTGAAATTGGAGATGTTGTTATACCCGCTTTGGTAGCAGGCTTCAGCTACGTTGTGATGCCCTTCCAGCAGGAGCTTGGCAGCATGTCCTATTCTTACTTCTTTCACAAAGTCTATTAATGTGCGGTTGGTCTTACGTTTGAAGAATCGGCAGAATGCTGCGGAAGACATGGGTATCAGATCGGCTACCTCCTGTAATATGATTTCTTCCCTGAAGTTGCAGAAGATGTAATCGAATACTTTATTGATCTTATTGGCTTCACCCAAATTCTCAACGGCGTTGAAATAAGGGGAAGAAAGTATTTCTGCGTGTTCTGATTGTGCCAGCACATCCAATAAGCGGAGCATCATTGCGGCTTTGGCAAGTCCTGACTGGAACAGCATTTCCTGCATAATGTTTTTGGCGGCGGTAAGGGTAGGGCCGTGGAAAAGCACCCCCCTGGCGGCATTTTCAAAAAGCGTGTTAAGCTGTCTGGCCTCTGGTTTTTTCAGCAACTGCTTGCCAAGAAAGTCCGGGTAAAAGTGTATAACCGTGGCTAGCGGAGGCTGAGCGGTATGCTGCTGCGGGTGATATTGCCAGCAATGCGGCAGGTAGCTGCCCAGCAATACCAGTTCGGTACCATCAAAGTCCCGGATGTGATCCCCGATAAAACGTTTACCGCTGCAGTTCTCTATCAGGGCAATCTCAAAGTTCATATGCGACTTCAATGTCATGTGATCCTTGATTTCGAGATGTTCAGATCTGATAGTGAACGACTGATCAGGCGGAAAGGTGAAGTTCTCGTAAATGTACTGCATATAAATAAAGTGGCATATCCCCCAGTGGTAAATAAAACTGGTAGTGAAGTTACCTCAAAGAAAGCGAGTCTGCTATCTGTATATTCTGGAAAACTTAAACTATTTTAATCAAATGCGCTAAATGTTTAGCAACAGGTTGTCATTTTAACATCTCATTTACGATTGTTCATTTTACGATTGCAAAAAAAACATTGGTATTTGTCAAATAACGGGTTGTTGAGCCGTTATGGATGTGTGAAATTTACACCAAGCAAAGGTTATACTGTCGGGGAAGCAGTGGATGTTCGCTGTCCCTACCGGGTATATGGTCGGCCACGTGAGGCTTACGCCACGTGGGTTTCGTTTACAAAACTGGCAACCTATCCTATACCCTATACATGTTAAAAGAGAGCACGCAAATTAATTGCCTCCTAACTTTTCAGCAAGGGTCTGCAGTTGCCAGCTGCGGGCCCGCTGCTGAAATCCGGCTACAGCCGGCGGTAGTGAGGGATGTTGAAGAAACGGGTGTAATAATAAATCAGGGATAGTCAGATATAAGAGATGATGAAAAGAAAGTATTGGAGTTTAACAGCTGTCATTCTGCTATGCCGGGTTTTCACTATCCAGGCACAGCAACCGGTGGCGGGTTTGTTGAACGTATTGCATGGTTCTTTACGTATTGGCATACAGCAGTTTGATGGTACCGATCTGTTATCTGAACAATTGTTTCATGACGGTAAGTTACATACGGCAAGCGCCGACTGGCGCCTGCAAATGAATATAACAGGCCAGCAGGAAGCTGCGGATGTGCAGCTGGTATGCAGGCTGGAACAAGGCAGTGCTGCACAAAGCGCAGTGGCTGTATCACTGGATTTCGGGAAATGGAGTGCACAAAATTATGTGCTGGTGCCGGCATCGGTATATAATGGTAATCGTTATCGCGTTATCGGGAATAGCTATAGTCCTGACTATCCAAAGGATATGTATTATAATCCGGCGGTACCGCTTACGATATCCCATAATCCGCGGTTATCTGTTGAGAAAGGTCAATCTTCCGTAATATCATTGCAAACCGGTAATGCCGCTACACCCGCTATCTGTTTTTTTTCGCCGCAGGAGAAGAGAGGATTCATCCTGCTCACGACACAACAGACGAAGCTGGGCAACAGCGGCCTTACCATTGCAGAGAATGGAGAAAAGGACAGCTGCTCGCTGGTTATAACGGCGCCGGCCGTACGAAAGCTGGCAGCGGGTTTCGGAGACTTTCACCTCAGTGGTGATCGTGCACCGGATTGGAAAGCCGGGGATGAAGTAATCGTGCAATTCCGGATGTATGCGTTTGATGCAGAAAATATTCCCGCATTATTACGGCGCTTTATGCAGGTGCGCAAGGAGCTGAGTGGACCTAATGAACCACGGAACATACTTCCCATGAGCCAATTGCTTCAATGCGCTACGGATATATGCAGGAATAATTTTACAGAAGTAAAGGCAGGTGCTTATTACAAGCCGGAAAATAATAGTGATTTTCAGCTGGGCTGGGTGAGTGGTATGATCAATACGTACCCGATGCTGGCGCTAAATGACGAAAAAGAACGGCAGCGTGTGGCGAGGGAGCTTGATTTTGTAGTGGAAAAACTCCAGGGTAAAAGTGGTTATTTCTATGGCGGTATTACCGCAAACGGAAAGCTGCGACCAGAGAAGATGCATCCGGATTTCCCGGAGTTGCAGGCGATGGTGAGGAAAAACGGTGACGTGTTGTTCTGGCTGATGAAGCACCTTTTGCTGCTGAAAGCGCAGGGCTACGGCGCTATGATCAAACCGCAATGGGAGCAGGCTGCAAAGCGGCTGGCAGCAGCCTTTGCGGCTACCTGGGAAAAGCATGGCGAGTTTGGGCAATATATTGCTCCTGAAACCGGGGAGATAGCTGTTTACAATTCTACGGCAGGGGCCATTGTACCGGCTGGTTTGATGATAGCTTCCCACTATTTCCATGTTGGAGCCTGGACGAAGATAGCACAAGACGCATCCGCCTTTTATTACCGCCGTGATGTAGAAAGACAGGGTCTTACAGGCGGTGATTGCGGGGACATTTCGCAGGATGCCAATTCAGAATCGGCGTTCGGTTTCCTGGAGTCACTGATGGCTATGTATAACTATACGGGGGAGCGGCGCTGGCGGGATATGGCTGAAACACAGGCAGCGCTTTGTGCTACATGGGCACTCTCTTATGACCCTGTTTTTCCGTCTGGCAGCGCTATCGGCAAACTGCAAAGCCATATGGCGGGTGCAGTATGGGCCAGTATTCAGAACAAGCATGCGGCGCCCGGTATCTGCACCTCTTCCGGTGATGCATTGTTCAAGCTCTTCCGGGCCACCGGCAACCACCTGTATGCTGATCTCCTGCGCGATATTCAGCATGCGCATGCAGAAGCGGTGAATATGCCCGGGCATCTGACTACGCATAACCTGCCCGGATCGTCCATGGAGCGTATCCAGCCCAGCGATGCAGAAGGGAAGGGAAGTATCGGCAACTTTATCAATACACGCAATTCCTGGACAGAAACGGACGGGATGCTGATGGCGCTGGAGGTTCCCGGTATATATATCAATACTGATAAAAAGGCAATAACCGTTTTTGATCATGTTACTGCAGAAGTAATATCAACGGAAAATTCGCAGATGATCGTCGTAATAACAAACCCTACATCTTACAATGCATCGGTAGCCCTGTTGGCGGAAACCAATAACCAGGCTGCTGTTCCACTGGAATACACGGCATTTGTAAAATGGCAACATATTAATATAGCAGCCGGGCAAACAGTGAAGGTCCGTATTGCACGCAATGGCATAGTAACGGTATTAAATTGAATTAATCTGGCAATACCCACACCCCCTTAAAACTAAAGTGGTATAAGCGAATAATCCACCCTGGGTTCTCCCGGGGTGGTTCTTTTTTTATTAAAAAATTTCGTTGGTTCGGGAAAAAATAATATGTTCGCACATATGGACAAAATACCTTTGTTGGACCACGACAGTAAAGTGCCGTTACATCAGCAGGCTGAGGTGCAGTTACGCAGGCTGATCCGGGAGAATCACTTCCGGGAGGGGGACCAGTTTCCTAAGGAAACTGATCTCGCCAAACGTTGGGGTATCTCCCGCAATACCCTGCGTATGGCCATTGCCAACCTGGTGAAAGACGGGCTGCTGGAACGCCGCAAGCGCTCAGGTACTACAGTGAGAAAGAAGAAGATCACCACTGACCTCAGCAGCTGGTATAGTTTCACGCATGAGATGGAAGACAAGGGTATACCATTTAAGACACTTCAGCAGCACGTGAATGTGGTGAAGGCCACTGTGGATACCGCCAGGCAGTTGCAGATAGCACATGGCACACCTGTGGTATGCCTGGAACGTATCCGCAGCACTGGCAGAAAACCGATGGTGTATTTTGAATCCTTTTTCCATCCACGTACAGGGCTTAGCGGCAGTGAGGATTTCAGCCGACCTTTATATGAAATGCTGGACAGCGAATACAATATTGTACCGGTTTTCTCGCAGGAGGAGATCAGGGCCATCGCTGCCAGTGAAAAGATAGCGGGACTATTGCAGATTGCCAAAGGTACGCCGGTGCTCGAAAGAAGAAGGGTAGTGCTGGACGCAGGCAGAAAGCCGGTGGAGTTCAATATCTGCTGGTATCGCAGTGATTGCTTTACCTACAGCATAGAGATCAAACGGCCGCAATAGGTTTAAAAATCCGACGATGGTCATCCTGAAAAAGGGCAGTGAACAATGAACAGCTATACAATAGGAATAGATGTTGGCGGCAGCCACATCAGCGGCGCTCTACTTTCCCATGAAAATGAAGGTGGGCCGCTGCGCACGGTAAGATGTACCATAGACAGTCATGCTTCCGGTGCTGAAATTATTAATGCCACGCGCGAATGCGTAGAAGCGCTGCTGGAAGGTGGTCATCCTGTAATGGCTGCCGGTGTTGCTTTCCCGGGTCCATTCGACTATGTTAAAGGCGTAAGCAGGATCAGCGGCGTGGGCAACAAATTTGAACGTACTTTCGGACTGCATCTGAAAGCTGCAATGGAAGACGCTTTCAGGGAGCGCATTTCATTCAGCTTTGCCAATGACGCACATTGCTATGCAGCCGGATGCTATCATCACCTGCACCCGGGCGATGCACACTGTATTTTCCTGACGCTCGGAACCGGCTTCGGTTCTGCATTCTACGCGGAAGGACAATTACTGTACTCGCATCCCCGTATACCGACCAACGCAGCTTTTTACAATGAGCTTTTTAAAGAGGGAATTGCGGACGATTATTTCTCTACCCGCTGGTTCCTCAGGGCCTTTGAAATACTCACCGGTAAGAAGGTGTCCTCAGTAAAGCACCTTGTGGAAAATTACCCGCAGGAAGCGGTGCAGGTATTTGATGAATTTGCTGACAACCTATGCGCTTTCCTCATTCCGTGGATACAGCGTTTCAGCTGTGAAGTGCTGGTGATTGGCGGCAGTATTGCCAAGGCGTCACATCTTTTTGCGCCGAAGCTTCAACAACAGTTAAGCCTGCATCATTGCAATACCAGGCTCATTTTTACAGACGATACAGAACAAATGATCATAAACGGCGCAGGCATGATAGCATCAGCATCTACCAACATCAGCATGGATCTTATGCATTTCAGAAAAACGAATCAGCCGTTGCTGCCAGTCAGCAAGCCCGTTGCAACAGGCTATGAGATCTTTCCTTCTTTTCATAGCAATGAAACAATCTATACAGGCTACGATACCCTGGCTACGCACGTTGCACAGCATAAATGTGTGGTGATAGATGGATATGTTGGCGTGCTATGGGAGAGCTTCCGGTCACAATTGGGCGCTCAGCTGCAACGTATGGGCATAACTGCCTACTGGTATGATATAAGCGCCTGTATGAAGCCAGCAGTAGTTATCGACGATATGCTGCGTAACAGTCTGAATGGAGATGATCCCGTGTTTGGTAAGAAGTTTGATGGCGCCCTGACGGATTTTTTTGAAGAAGAAAAATTAGCGAAACTGGCGCCGGATGAATCGGCAGGCATCAATATCGTTTACGGTACCGGTGCGGCTTTAAGCGGATGGAAAGGATTGCTGGTGTACCTGGATATTCCGAAAAATGAGATCCAGTACCGAATGCGTGCAGCCAGCATAACTAACCTGGGCGCTATAGCAGCTACTGATCCGGTGCAGATGTATAAACGATATTACTTCGCCGACTGGCCGGTACTCAATGAACATAAAGCGGCCTTACTGCCGGTGATAGATATTATAGTGGATGAACAACGCGTAACAGCTATTACCTGGATGCATGGCAAAGCCTTCAGGAATACGCTGGATGCTATGTTGCAACAGCCTTTCAGGGCGCGCCCCTGGTTTGAGGCCGGCATATGGGGCGGTCATTGGATGAAACAGCATCTCAGTGGCCTTGCACCTGACAGCGTTAACTACGCATGGTCATTTGAGCTGATCACGCCGGAGAACGGCATTGTGCTGGAAGCCGGCGGATTCCTGCTGGAAGCATCTTTTGATTTCCTGCTGTACCGTAACAATCAGCAACTGCTTGGAAAGGCAGCTCCCCGCTTTGGCAACGAGTTCCCGATACGCTTCGATTTCCTTGATACATTCGACGGCGGTAATCTCTCTATTCAATGTCATCCGCGTACGGAATATATCCGTGAACATTTCGGGGAGAACTTCACACAGGATGAAACTTATTACATACTTGACTGTGAGCCGGAAGCAGTGGTGTATCTGGGGTTCCAGGACAACATCGACCCGCAGCAGTTCAGGCAGGCATTAGAAGATGCACAGGAAAGAAGTATAGAACTGCCGGCAGAAAAATATGTGCAGGTACATTCTGCGAAGAAACATGATCTCTTTCTGATACCCAACGGTACCGTGCATGCTTCCGGGAAAAATAACCTGGTACTGGAGATCAGCAGTACTCCTTACATCTTTACCTTCAAAATGTACGACTGGCTCAGGCCGGGCCTCGATGGAAAGCCACGTCCCATCAATATAGAACATGCGTTTAATAACCTGTATTTCGACAGGAAAGGCGATGAGGTGAAAACAGCACTTATATCGCAGCCCAGGGTGGTGCAGCAATGGGAGCAGGGACGCCAACTGCAGCTGCCTACGCACCGGGAGCATTTTTATACAGTAGATCGTTATGAATTTTCCGGCAGTGTGGAGATCACTACCGATGGCCAGTGTCATATATGCATGCTGATTGAGGGAGGTGAAGTCACTGTCACTACGCCGGATTCCACTTTGATATTCCACTATGCAGAAACATTCGTGGTGCCGGCATCGGTACTATCCTACACCGTGCATTACCGGCATCCCGGCAGGGCATTCCTGGTAACAGCCTATGTGAAGGATGAATGCTGCTGATAAAATGAAAAACAATGATAGCACCATCAGTCCACAATTTCCGGTACCTGTCGCTGATAACGTTGACGGCTATACTGGGCGGATTTCTATTTGGCTTTGATACAGCAGTTATTTCCGGGGTGATCCCTTATGTAAGAACGATATGGCATATGGATGCCATGCTGGAGGGCTGGTTTGTAAGCTCTGCACTGGCAGGGTGTATTGTGGGCGTGTCTGTCAGCGGATGGCTAGGCGACCGCCTTGGCCGCAAAAAGATGATGTTACTGTCGGCGCTGCTATTTATGATGTCTGCCATTGGCTGTGCGTTGGCACCTGATATATGGTGGCTGATTGTGTTCCGGCTGGTGGGCGGTGCGGGTATCGGTGCGGCATCGGTAATATCGCCGATGTATGTATCGGAGCTGGCGCCTGCATCTGTACGGGGTAAAATGGTGACCTTCTATCAGCTGGCTATTACAATAGGGATACTGGCCGCTTATTTCTCCAACGTGATGATCCAACGTGCAGGCGAGACGGAATCCGGTCTTTCCAATGATATGGTATGGAGATGGATGTTCGGAGTGGGGGCTGTGCCGGCATTATTGTTTATCGTGATGAGCTGTATGATCCCTGAGAGTCCGCGCTGGCTGGCCCTGAAAGGAAATTACGCGGCTGCGCAGCATATCGTGACCAGGATCTCCGGGCATGATGCGGCCGTAGCGGAAATGGACATGATACGCAGTTCCCTTGCCACGGCGCAGGTGAAGCTGGCGGATCTGTTCCGTGGCCGTTACCGGCAGTGGCTGATCATTGGGGTGTTGCTGGCGGCATTGTCACAGTTCAGCGGTATTAACGCGGTGATTTACTATGGGCCTTCGTTGCTGGAGAAAGCGGGCTTCGGGTTGGGAGAGGCGCTGGGGGGACAGGTGACCATCGGTATTGTCAATACTTTATTCACGTTGGTAGCTATTTATACGATTGATAAGCATGGCCGCAAACCCTTGCTGTTATGGGGTATTGGCGGAGCGGTCATTTCCCTGCTTGTGACATCATTGCTTTTCGCCTGCAATATCACCAATGGCTGGCTGATACTATTGCCTATCATCGCATTTATTGCCTGTTTTGGATTTTCTTTCGGACCGGTCACCTGGGTGATCATCAATGAAATTTTCCCGGTGTCTGTGAGAAGCAGTGCTATTGCAATTGCTACGATGAGCCTCTGGGTGGCCAACTGGATAGTCGGACAGTTCTTTCCGCTGATGCTGCAACGTACTGGCCCGTCCTTTACCTTCCTGGTGTTTGCGTTGTGCAGCCTCTTCGCGTTCTGGCTGTCGTGGAAAAAGATACCTGAAACAAAGGGGCTTCAGCTTGAAGAGATCAGTAAAATGACTTCATAAAAAAAACATAGTGGTTATGAAAAAATTCCGGATGCTGGCGGCATGCATTTGCTGCTGTCTGTGCGGCTATGCACAGACGGATGTTCCTTTCCTGGGGAAGATCAGCTGGCTGGGCGGCTATGCCCGCGATATCAACGGCGAAACGATCGGTTATACTTCCGCCTATCCGCATTATGCCAACAGTGCGTTGCTGGTGCGTTGTACAGACGGCAACAAATCTGTGGAGTGGGAAACAGAAGCTGTGCCTGCTCAGATGAGCGGTAAATACCTTTACTTCAGCTGGCTGGCATCACATTCATCCGGCAGCAGTAGTGGTGTTCGTGATTTCGATCTTTACATCAACAATGAGAAAATATTAACCTTCTCCACGCAGCCTGCTAACAAACAGCCGCTGTGGTCTTTTGCGGCGCCTGACAGTACCCGCCTGGTATTTGTACAGTTGCGGCAGGATGGAGCCCGCGATGCACATGGTCAGGCTTTCCTGCGTGTGCCTGCCGGTAAGTACGCGGCCGGCAAACCGCTACGGATCAAAGTTACCGGCCATGCTCAGCAAAGCAACGACTGGTACATGACTTTCCGGTTTGATGGTAAAGAAAGGGTGGACGTATCGCCGGTTGCTTTCCTGCTGAAGAACGGCCAACGGCCAATGGCCATTACTGCGCTGCACTTCGGCGGGCCGCAGCCTTTGCATGTGCGTGTCGGCGGACAGGCCTATTCCTTCACCATAGAACATGGTTTCAACAGGTTTGAAGTACCGGTTACCGTTACCGGGAAATCAGATAGTATCCGCGTGCAGGCAGATGCAGGTAATGCATTGAAAATAGATCGTTATGTGGTGATGCCCCCCGTTACGCACCGTACCATCTGGCTGATCCATCACGCTCATACCGACATCGGCTATTCGCATATTCAACCGGAGGTGGTGAAGATCCATAATAAGAATATTGACGATGCCCTGGAGCAGATTGAGCGCACCAAACATTTCTCACCGGAGGCCCGCTTCAAATGGAATGTTGAATCATTATGGGCGGTAGAGAACTATCTCTCACAGGCATCGCCCTCACAGAAAGAAAAATTTATACGGGCTGTAAAAGCAGGCGGTATCTGTCTCTCAGCCTTATATGCCAATATCCTTACCGGGCTGAGTGAACCGGAAGAACTGTTTCATTATACTGACTACGCAGCCCGGCTCCGCAAACAGTATGGCTTTGACATCAACAGCGCCATGATCTCTGACGTGCCCGGATACACCTGGGCTACTGTTACAGCTATGGCGCATGGCGGCGTGAAATATTTTTCCAGCGGCGCCAATGAAAGCGACCGCATTGGCCACTTCCTGAAAGAAATGGGTGACCGTCCCTGTTGGTGGGTATCGCCTTCCGGCCAGGACAGCGTGCTGTTCTGGGCTGCAGGTAAAGGCTATTCCAACTGGCACGGCTGGCAATACATCAAGGCAGGCAATAACAGCCAGAATGCAGCACAGAAGATCGATGCCTATATGCAGGAGCTGGACGAGAAAAATTATCCGTATGAAATGGTGCAGTGGCGCTTCAATGTGCGTTCTGATAATGCCCCGATTGATACTACGGTGGCGGATTTTGTGGAGAAATGGAATGAGAAGTACAGTACGCCGAAGCTGGTGCTGGGTACTACTGTGGATATGTTCCGCGAGTTTGAGAAGAGATATGGGAAAGATATTCCGGTGATAAAAGGAGACATCACTCCGTATTGGGAAGACGGCGCTGTGTCTACCGCCAGAGAAGAAGGACAGAACCGCATCAACGCGCTTCGCCTGCAACAACTGGGCACGCTCTATGCGATGTTGTCGCCTGCAAAGTATAATGCCGACAGGTTCTATCAGGCATGGCGCAATGTGGTCATGTTCAGCGAACATACCTGGGGGGCGCACAACAGTATCTCAGCGCCGGACATTCCATTTGTAACAGAACAGTGGCGTATCAAGAAAGCCTTTATGGAAGAGGGAGACAGCATCACCAACGTGTTGGAGAAAGATCTGCTGCAACCATTGCAGGATGAGACTTCCGGTAAGATTGCCGTAATCAATACATTGTCGTATACCCGCAGCGGGCCCGTGTATTTCCGTTCTTCCGTGAAAGGCAGCAGTATTACTGACGGCAAAGGCAAGGCATGGCCGCTGCAACGCCTCAGCGATGGCCGTTATGTGTTCTTCGCGAAAGATATTCCGCCTTTTTCATCAGCGCTGTACAAAATAACGTCAACGCCTGTACGCAATGTGAATAGCATTGCAATGCCGAATGATACCACTTTGGAAAACAGTCACATTATTGTATCTTGGAATCCGCGTACGGGCGATATCAGCAGGCTCGCTACACAAAGTGAGAGCAACCTGGCGGGGCAGTTCAACGGACAAGGACTGAATAGCTACTGGTATGTGCCAGGCAGAGACCCGAAGGAAGCGCAAACCGCAACAGGGCTAACAACCGCCATCGTGGAAAAAGGACCAGTGATGACTTCCATTGTATTTAAAGGAACAGCACCTGGTACTAATGGCCTGGAAAAGAAAATTACTTTGTTTGCAGATGCAGCAACAGTAGATATAGAAAACGTGGTAGATAAGAAGGCAGTACGTACCAAGGAATCAGTACATTTCGGATTCCCTTTCAGTGTAAAGGACCCTGCGGTATACATGGATGCAGGTTATGGCACCATGCGTTACCCGGCAGATCAGCTGCCAGGCTCTAATGAAGAGTTTATCAGCAGCCGCCGCTGGATGGATGTGGCCAATGAAAAAGAAGGTGTGCAGTTGTTCTTCAAACAAACGCCTATGCTGGAACCTAATGCAATGATCGATGAGAATACGCCTAAAATCTGGAAACATAGTGATCATCCTTACAGCACTGCCACCTGGTTCAGTTATGCCATGAACAACTACTGGCATACTAACTATAAGTCGGATCAGGCCGGGGAGGCTGCTTTCAGTTATTCGCTGCGTCCGCATGGCGCATTCAGCTATACGGATGCGGAGCAATATGCTGCCGCTTATACACAGCCGCTCACCGGCATCGCTTTGCGCAATGGAATACAATTACCTGCTGGATTGTTATCGCTCTCCAATACGCATGTATCCATCACCAGCATTACGCCGCAACAGGATGGCTATGTCATCCGCCTCTATAATCCCGATAATGCGCCGCAGGAAACAGTGATCAGATGGAGTAAACAACCGGCGACTGTGAAGGCTGTATTATCAGGCAAAACGCTCGATCCGAAGGCGCCGGTAAAGCTGCCGGGAATGGGTGTGATGGAGATCAGTGTACATTAGAACAGTGAACCTATACTATAACAGTAAACCAATGAAAAGATCTGCATTTATATTCCTGCTGCTGGCCATCTGCTCAGGCTTGTCTGCTCAATGGATGCCGGATAAAAAGAACGGCACTTTTGTGAATCCCCTGATGTGGGGCGACTGGCCTGATCCTGATGTGATCAGGGTAGATGATAAATTTTATTTTATCTCCACCAGCATGCACTATGTGCCGGGATGCCCGATTGCAGTATCGAAAGACCTGGTGAACTGGGAAATGGCCGGTTACGCCGTGCCACGTTATGAGGAAGATCCGCGTTATGACATGAAAGGCGGCGACATGTACCTGAATGGTTCCTGGGCTGCTACCATCCGTCATCATAAAGACAGCTTCTACGTTGGTTTCTGCACGCCGGGCAAGGATGGGAAAAATGGCAATTTCTCTATCTGCACGGCAAAGGATATACAAGGACCCTGGAGCAGAACCATCTTCCCGGAATACCTGTATGATCCGGGGCTTTTCTTTGATGACGACGGAAAGGTGTATGTGGCGCATGGACAAACTACCTTGTATATCACAGCGCTTAACAGTGATGCGCGCTCAGTGAAAACGCCGCGGCGGCAAATCTATAATAACCGTGCGTATCCATACCTGGAAGGATCACACCTGTATAAAGTAAATGGTAAATATTACATACTGGGATCTACCGGTGGTACCAAAGGAAGGCAGATTTGTCTGCGTGCGGATAATATCTACGGGCCTTATGAATCAAAGGTGGTGATCAATGACGATCATACCTATCCAGGTAATGGCCTGCATCAGGGAGGAATGGTACAGCTGAAGAATGGCAGCTGGTGGTTTATCATTATGCAGGACCGCGGGCCTATAGGCCGTGTGCCGAATCTGGAGCCGGTTACCTGGGAAGATGGCTGGCCTATGCCGGGCCGCAACGGTAAGGGCGTGGATGTTGAAACAAAACCGGATGTAGGCGGAACATTTCCTGTAAAGATACCTGCTACTTCAGATGAATTCAACAATCATGTGTTGGGGTTGCAATGGCAATGGAATCATAATCCTGACGATAGTAGTTGGTCGCTGACGGAGCGCCCGGGTTATCTCCGGTTGCATGCCACAAAAGCTGCGAAGCTGCCGGAGGCGCGCAATACGCTTACGCAGCGTGTAGAAGGACCTTTTTCTGAGGGGACAGTAGAACTGAATATTGACAAAATGAAGGAAGGAGACGTAGCAGGCTTCGGTGTATTCCAGTTTCCTTACGCCTATATCGCGGTTCAGCAACAGAACGGAAAACGGAGTATCGTCATGGTCAACAATGACAGCACTATTGCGGTAACGCCGTTTAAGAAGAATACAGTATGGATCAGGGCGAGTGTATACGAGAAAGATTTTACAGCTGCGTTTTCCTATAGCGTAGATGGTAAGCGCTTCGTTCCATTTGGCAACCGGCTGAAAATGGGGCTGGGGTTAGATTGGACGGCGAACCGTTTCGCCCTGTTTAATTTCAGCAGCCATGAGAATGGAGGTTATGTTGATTTCAACTGGTTCCGGAGGGAGTCTGAAAAACAACGATAGTTATAAACCTTTTCTGTAATAACGGCCGGGATATGTTTATCCCGGCCGTTACTTATTTCAGGGTAGTTGTATGTCATCACGCATGGTGTGGTTGGCGTTCCAAATAATCTTATGTTTGTGACATTGCCAACAACCAAAATTAAAGTATCGCATGTTGCGCCTTGCTATATTCCACGTCAGGTACCTGTTGGCGCCGTTACTGTTGTTCTGTGCGTCTTCTCTGCTGGCGGCTGATCCTTTTGTAAAGTACCTGGGTATTGAGAATGGTTTGTCCAACAATGCGGTGACCTGCGTGTACCAGGACTATAAAGGTTTTATGTGGTTTGGTACCTACGATGGCCTGAATAAGTTTGATGGCAGCGCCTTTACCGTGTTCCGTAACAGGATTGGCGACAGTGTCTCGCTGAAGGGCAATGAGATTTATTCCATTGCCGGAGACGCGGAGCATAACCTGTGGATAGGAGGCAGGTATGGGGTCAGTATTTATCATTCCGGCCGCCACTACTTTTCCGCTCCTTACTATCGCCCTGTTCATGCACAAAAAACGCGGGATATTTCTTTCCCGGTTACCAATATTATTGCTGATAGAAAAGGGATGATCTATGCGGGCGCTGAAAAAGGCGGCCTGCTGGTATTTTCGCCGGGAAGTGATACCGGCAGGCAAATACCGTTGCTTGAAAACGGGCGCTATATTGCGCCCTATGAAGTGACCACACTGGCGTCAGACCGCGACGGCAGTATATGGCTGTTTGTACAGGAGAAGGGACTTTGCCGGTATGTGCCCGGCGATAATAAAGTGACGATCGTAAATACCTCGCTTCGTCAGGGGAACTGCATCCGCGCTGATGATGCCGGTCATTTATGGATCGGCACTGACAATGGGCTTTATCGGTATGATGCAGGGAAAGCAGGTGTTTCCGGTAGTTTCATAGAAAGCGGCTGCAAAGTCTTCGGCCTTTGCCTGGATGCGCGGGGCATGCTCTGGATCGCTTCAGACGGTAAGGGGGTGTACAGCCTGGAAAAGGATGCTTCGAAAGCAAAGCCGTTTATATCCGCAGACGGAGAGCCGCTGATCAACAGCAGCGCGGTATATGCTATTTATGAAGACAAACAGCAACGTAAGTGGATAGGCACATTACGTGGGGGCGTTAACGTTATAGAGCCGAAGCAAAGCTCTTTTACAACAGTGATCTATCAGGGAGAAAAACCTAATAATCCCAACCGTAATTTCATTTTGTCTTTTTGCGAAGCGCCGGATGGCAATATCTGGATCGGTACTGATGGTGGTGGATTACGTTGCTGGGATCGCAGCCGCAATAGCTATAAGGTATATTCCCATGACCCGCATAACAGGAATTCTCTCACGGGCAATTTTGTGACAGGCATTGTCAGCGACACACAACAGCAGCTATGGGTATCTACCTGGATGGGCGGTGTAAGTCGTCTCCATAAGGCCTCCGGCACTTTTGAATATTTTCCCTGCTTCAATCCTTTTACGGGCAGGGAAGAGAAAAAAGTCTGGCTGCTGTATGAAGACCGTCATAGAAATCTCTGGGCCAGCACCAGCAACGATGGTACCCTGTACCGCTTCAACAGGGGAACACAACGTTTTGAGCTCTTCGATAAAAACATCGTCAACATACAATGTCTGGCAGAAGACAGCGAAGGCCACCTCTGGGGTGGTAACTATTCTTCCCTTGTGAGGATTGACACGGCTACCGGCAAACACATCTCTTACGGTATCGGCTATACGGTACGCAGCATCCATGAAGACAAACAGGGGAACTTCTGGGTAGGCACGCAGGGCGGAGGTCTCTTACAGTTTAATACCCATACAGGCACGTATAAACGCTATGATGAAAATAACGGGCTTGGTGGCAATACGGTATTGCGTATACTGGAAGACAGTACCGGTAACCTGTGGATCAGTTCTTTCAGCGGTCTGCTGCGCTTCGATGTAAAAGAACGGAAGTTCAGGGCCTTCACCATCTCAGATGGGCTGCAAAGTAATCAGTTTGGTTTCAATGCCGCCCTGGCACTGCGGTCGGGTGAATTTCTCTTCGGTGGTATCAAAGGGTTCAATATCTTTTATCCCAATGAGGTAACAGCACAGGTGAATGCCCCTGAGATATTCCTTACTGGCATACAGATAGATGGCAGCCCCCTGGAAACCAACAGCCGCTTCATTACAGAACGGACGCTGGAGAATGTGCACGAGATCACTATTCCATATAACCGCTCTGCGGTGGTGCTCAGCTTCGTGGCGCCCGAATACGGCGCGCCCGATAAGATCCGCTATGCCTACTACCTTGATGGCTGGGACAAGCACTGGAACTACAGTAACAATGTGAGAAATGCCAACTACTCCCGGCTGGAAGAAGGTACTTACGTTTTTCGGATACGCGCCACTGATGCCCTTGGCCGCTGGGGTAATGAAATACAGGCGTTGCGTATTATTGTGCTGCCGCCCTGGTATCGAACCTGGTGGGCTTATGCATTATACGTCAGCCTGGTCTTCGGCGGCATATGGATGTATACCCGCTACACTGCCCGGCAGCAGCGTTTGCATTACGAGATCAGGCTTGCGCGGCTCGCACATGAGAAGGACAAGGAATTGCATGAAAAGCGTATTTCCTTCTTCACCAACATCTCCCACGAATTCAGGACACCGCTCACCCTGATCATCAATCCGGTAAAGGAAATGCTGGGCAACCGGAACACCGCCCCTGAACAGGAGCTGGGTACCGTGTACCGCAATGCCCGCCGCCTTCTGAGCCTGGTAGATCAACTGTTGCTGTTCCGTAAAGCAGACAGCGGCGCGGATATACTCCGGGTAGCGCGGGTGGATATACATACCCTGGCGCATGAAGTGTTTCTTTGCTTTAGTCAACAGGCACGGACCAAAAATATTGACTACCGCTTTGAAACAAACGGAGAGCGACCGGAGCTTTTCGTGGACCGGGAGAAAATGGAAGTGGCGCTTTTCAACCTGCTGTCTAATGCCTTTAAGTTCACACCGGATGGCGGTAGCGTTATGCTGGAAGTACGACAGGATGATTGCCAGGTGATCGTACAGGTGCAGGATAGTGGATGTGGTATTAAGGAAGAAGACCGCAGCCATATCTTTGAAAAATTCAGGCAGGCAGCTCACAAAGCGCCAAAGAAGAGTGGTTTCGGCATCGGGCTGTATCTTGTGAAGCACTTCGTGGAAAATCACGGTGGCCGCGTTGGATGCAGCAATGCTGAATCAGGTGGTGCGTGCTTCACGATCGTGTTACAGAAAGGGGTGGCGCATTTACCGGCCGGATATACCATGCAGGAAGAAACTTCAGGTCATGTGCTGCTGGAAGAACTGGCTGGCAGCGAACAACCTGCTACGGCCGGGAAGCAGACGGTAGTCATTAAAGGGAGAACCGCAGAAGAAGTAGTGACCAGCAAAAGATCCATTCTGCTCATTGATGATGATCCTGAGATTATGGCTTACCTGCAGCAGCTCTTTCATCCGCAATACCTGCTTTACACAGCAGCGGATGGCAACGAAGGGTTCCGCCTTGCGCAGGAATGTACGCCTGACCTGATCATCACCGATATCAGCATGCAGGGAATGGATGGTCTTGAATTATGCAGCAGGATCAAACATTCCGAAAGCCTGGGGCATATCCCCGTTATTTTACTCACCGGCACCACTGATACACAGGTAAAGCTGAAGGGCATTGAAGGTGGTGCAGATGATTACATCACCAAGCCGTTCGATAAAGAGCTGCTGCGGGCGCGCGTGGAAACCATTCTGCGGAACCGGAGCCTGTTACAGCGGTATTTCTTTGATAACATCACGCTGAAGGAAACTAATGTAAAAGTACCGGTGGAATACCGTGACTTTCTCAAAAAATGTATCGAGGTAATTGAAGCCAACCTGGATGCCGAGGATTTTAATATCCGGAAGTTTTCCCGTTTGATGGGAATGAGTCATTCCGGGTTGTATCAGAAAGTAAAATCCATTTCGGGGCAATCGCTTAATGCCTTCATCCGGTCAATCCGGTTGAGAAGAGCGGCGGTGCTCATGTTGACCGAGAATTTAAACATCAGCCAGGTTGCTTTCCAGGTAGGCATCAGTGACGTGAAATATTTCCGGGCGCAGTTTGTGAAACTTTTCGGGATGACACCATCAGAATACATCCGGCGATACCGCTTTTCATTCAACCAGGACTGCAATGTTATCAAGATGGCCGAAAACGAGGAAGGATAAGGGCCTTTCCGGCCCTTATCTGTTAATTTGCCCCCCTTTTTTAGTGATTTACCCCCCTCTCTGTCCTGCCGGCTCAGCCTATTTTGCAGGTAGTAAATTCCATGGCAGGTGAAAAATTTATCCCGCCGCTGATATCAACCAACACAAATTTTCGGACCAAAACTACGTCTTGTCATGAAGGGATTAATTCCGCGTCCGCTGCACATGAACTGGTGCATGCAGCTATTCCTGTCTATTTCAATGTTACTGTTAAGTGTGCCTGCGCTGGCACAACAGCCAGTTTCCGGTACGGTCAGATCGGCTGACGGGCCGGTACCCGGTGTTACCGTGATTGTAAAAGGTACTAAAACAGCCACGCTTACCGGTGCTGATGGTAAGTTTTCCCTTGTTGCCCCCGGCAACATTACACTGGTGTTCTCTCACATGAGTTATGCCCCGCTGGAGGTGGCGGTTACGGAGCAGTTACGCACCGGCCTCGACATCCGCCTCGAATCCCGCAATGCGGATCTGAGCGAAGTGGTGGTAGTGGGATACAATACACAAAGGAAAGCCACCCTTACTGGTTCCATTTCCGTGCTGAAGGGCGCCGATATGGTGAAAAGCCCGCAGGCCAATGTGTCTAACTCGCTGGCAGGCCGCTTCTCCGGTATCGTGATCAATAACCGCAGCGGGGAACCTGGCTTAGACGGTTCCTCTTTTACCATACGCGGTCTGGCTACCACCGGCAACAATGATGTGCTGATTGTGGTGGATGGCGTACCCGGACAAATCGGTGGACTGGAACGCCTCAACCCGAATGATATTGAAAGCATCTCGGTATTAAAGGATGCCTCCGCCGCTATATATGGTAGCCGTGCGGCCAACGGCGTTATACTGGTGACCACCAAACGGGGGAAGACGGGCAAACCTGTTATCTCCGCGAGTTTCAACCAGGGTTTTTCTTCGCCTACCAGATTACCGAAGATGGCAGATGCTGCTACTTATGCAGCCATCAACAATGAGATCGATTATTACAATAACCCTGCTGGCGGCATGAACCAGCATTACAGCGCTGATGAGATCCGCAAGTTTGCTGATGGTTCAGATCCGCTTAACTACCCCAATACAGACTGGGCGCGTGAAACGCTGAAGAAAACAGCGTTGCAGCATCAGGCTAATGTCTCCATTGCCGGTGGTTCTGAGAATGTACGTTACTATGTATCTGCCGGTATGCTGAACCAGGACGGCCTTTACCGTGACGGCGCCACAAAATACAGCCAGTATAGCTTCCGTTCCAACATCGATGCGAATATCACGAAGAACTTCCGTGTAGGGTTATATCTTTCCGGCAGGGAAGAAGACCGGCGTTTTCCTATCGATTCTGCCAAGGACATTTTCCGTTCTATCTACCGTGCCTATGCCACTATCCCTGCACGCTATCCCAATGGCCTGCCATCTATTGGTATCGAAGGGAATAACCCGGTGATGATGGCCACGGATGCCGGTGGTATCAACCGCAATCCCAAACAGGTATTCAACGGGATATTGAAAGGCAGCTATGATATTGCTGCGGTGAAGGGCTTGTCGATAGATGGATTTTTGTCGGTAGACAAATCCTGGAATTTCGGGAAAGCCTTCGCGACGCCGTATGTAGTCTATTCTTACGACAAGATTGCCAACACCTATAATAAAAGAATAGTAGGGGGCTCTTCCGGGGCAGCGACGCTCAAAGAAAGCCAGGATAACCAGTCGCAGATCACGGCCAATATCATGCTGAATTACCACAGGTCCTGGGGTGCGCATACTGTCAATGCACTGGCCGGGTATGAACAGAGCACTATCAAACGTGAGCAGTTCGGTGCATCCCGCCTGAACTTCCTCACTACGCTTACGCCAGAGCTGTCACAGGGAGGCACTTCCGCAGCCGATAAAGATAATTCCGGCAGCAGTTACAACTTCACCCGTAAAAGCTATATGGGTAAAGTGGCGTATAGTTATGCGGATAAATACCTGGCAGACGTACAGGTGCGTATAGACGGGTCTTCCATCTTCCCATCCGGCAACCGATACGGCACTTTCCCCGCAGCCTCTGTGGGATGGCGTATTTCACAGGAGCCGTGGTTCCGTAGTGTGAGCTTCGTTAACAACCTGAAGGTGAGGGCCTCTTACGGTGCGCTGGGTAACGACAATGTGGCGCTGTTCCAGTATTTTGATAACTACTCTTTCAACAACCAATTTGTATCTGGTTCCAATATCACGCCTGGCATTGATCTCACCAAGCTGGCCAACGTGAACATTCATTGGGAAGACGCACGTAAAGCGGATTTCGGCATAGAAGGTACAGTTTTCAAAAACATCTCCTTTGAATTCATCTACTTCCGTCAGCAGCGCTCCAACATACTGGCGGCACGCAATGCGTCTATTCCTTTTGTGTCTGGTATAGTGAACCCTTTCAGCGGAGATCCGCTGGTGCCTTCGGAAAATATCGGAAAGGTGAGTAACAATGGCGTGGAGGCTACTGTAGGGTATGATCATAGGAATGGTAACTTCCAGTATGGCGTCTCCGGTAATTTCACCTATGCTAAAAGTAAGATCGTGTTTATTGATGAAGCGCCCGGTGTGCTGGGCTATCAACGGCAAACAGGGCAACCGCTGAATACCTATTTATTGTACAAAGCCATTGGTATTTATCGCACGCAGGCGGAGATCGACAAGTCGGCCCATCTGCCCGGAGCGCAGCCCGGAGATCTCATCTACGAGGATTACAGCGGCGACGGTAAGATCACCGCTGATGACCAGATGAGAACAAAGTATGGCAACATTCCTGAGATCTCTTATGGTATTAATTTATATGCTGCTTACAAAAACTTCGATCTCTCGATGGTATTGGCGGGGCAGACGCATGTGAGTCAGTATGTGTTACCCGAATCGGGTACTGTTGGTAACTTCTACAGCAGCTGGGCAGATAACCGCTGGAGCCCTTCCAATCTCAATGGTTCTTATCCGCGCGTTGATACCCGCGCTTCGTCTTCTATCAACGGAGGTTTATACAACAGTACTTTCTGGCTCAACAATGCATCTTTCCTGCGCCTGAAAAATATAGAGCTGGGATACAACCTGCCGTCAGCAATGCTTTCGGCTATCCGGATGCAGTCGTTGCGCATATACGTGAACGCTTTCAACCTGCTCACCTTTACCCGTGTGAAGGATTATGATCCGGAAGGAAATAGCGGCAGCGGACAGTTCTATCCGCAGCAGCGTATTGTTAATATAGGCGTTAACGTTAGGTTCTGATCTTTAAAACTACGACCATGAGAAAATACCATATAATATTTGTGCTTGTTGTGATGATGATAGCGGGATGTAAGAAAGATTTCCTGGAAATAAACCCAACGGACAAAGTATCGCAGGGATCATTGCTGGCGGATTCAGCGTTGTTCGAATCGTTTGTGACGAACCGTTACCTCGGCGTGCGCCTGCAGGAGAAAGAAGACGTGCCAGGGTTCGGCAGGGGCTTCACCTGGGCTATGTGGAGCTCACTTTCAGATGAGGCGATCTATAACAATGACGATAACACCTGGCTCGTTGTGCGCGGGCAACTGGCCCCGGAGAACCTTGGCATTGCCGGCACCATATGGGGCAGGAGCTACCGTAGTATCCGGGAGTGCAACTACGCACTGGAAAATATCAGCAAAGTGCAGATGAGCGATGCACATCGTAAAGCGTTGGTGGCAGAGCTGCGTTTCATCCGCGCCTACCGCTATTTTGATCTCGTGATTAATTACGGCGGCGTAGTACTGATGGGCGACAAAGTATATAACCTGACAGACAACCTCTCCGATGACGCCCTGTTCAAACGTGCAGCCATTAAGGAATGTGTGGACTATATCCTCGCAGAGCTGGATGCCGCCGCAACAGGATTGCCGGCAACTAACAACGACAGCTGGAAGTTGGGACGTGCGACCAATGGCGCAGCATTGGCCCTCAAAGCCAGGATGGCGCTGTATGCCGCAAGTCCGCTTTACAATGCCGGTACCTGGGCCGCTGCTGCCGCTGCGGCTAAGGCAGTGATAGACCTCAACCGCTACAGTATCTATACCGGCGGCTACGCTAAACTGTTCCTTGCGGCGGATAACAACGAAATTATTTTTGAAAGGCTATATACCAAAAACGCTTCGCACTTTCCATTGGAAATTGCATCCAGTCCTAACGGCTATGGCGCCTGGGGTGGCAACACGCCGTTACAGAACCTGGTAGATGACTATGAAATGATCTCCGGCAAACCCATTACAGATCCCGCTTCCGGCTACGATGCGCAAAATCCTTATGCGAACAGAGATCCGCGCCTGGCCGCCTCCATCCTATATAACGGCGCCAGCTTCCGGGGCCGCGCAGTGGAAACATTCCTGCCCGGTGGTAAAGACAGCAAGGATGGCAATGAAAACTGGAATACCTCCAAAACCGGTTACTATATGCGCAAGTTCCAGAACGATGACTATCCCATCAACAACCCGTGGGATGTGGCCGGCTTCCAGCCATGGATCTATATGCGTTATGCAGAGATACTGCTGGACTACGCCGAAGCGCAGAATGAGGCTGTTGGCCCTGATGGTACCGTATACAACGCGGTGAACCAGGTAAGACAAAGAGCCGGCGTAAACATGCCGCCACTGCCGCCGGGGTTATCACAGACAGACATGCGTACCCGTATCCGTAATGAAAGGAGAGTGGAGCTGGCATTTGAAGAACATCGCTTCTATGATGTGCGCCGCTGGAAGATCGCTGCTGCTACAGAGAACGTGCCTGCCTATGGCATAGATGTGGCAAAGAGCGGCAGCACGCTCACGTATACACGGAAAGTAGCGCTCTCTGGTCGTAACTTCCAGCAGAAGCACTATTGGCTGCCCATTCCAAGGGCGGAGATCCAGGCGTCCAATAACAGGATTGCCCAGAACGAAGGATACTAAAACCATAGTTATGAATAGATTGTTTGTTTCTGTCCTCGCTATCCTGGCAACAACAGGATGCACCAAAAAAGTGTCAGATACCCATCCGTCTGACACTGGTAATAATGTTAAAGCCAGGGTGGAGTTGGCGCCCACGTCTACCGCGGATTTCCGCGGACTCAACTGGGCTGCTGAAGGCGATAACTTCAAAGATGGCGTTGTCGTGCCCAGCGGTCTTAATACGTCCGACAGTTACGCTGCCACGAAAGCTATCGCTGGTAGTATTGTAGAAGGATTCATACAACGTGGCGTCAATACTATACGGCTGCCGGTAAATCCCGCTTCGGTGCTGGGCAGCTGGTGGAGTTCCTATACCGCCGCTATTGATACCGCCACCGCAAAGAACATGAAGGTGATCCTTGCTTACTGGGAGGGCAACAGCTCAAAAGACGGGTTGGTAGATGATGTGACGCAGTTCCGTAATATGTGGCAAGCCATCGTGAACAGGTACAGTACTAACAGTAACGTATACTTCGAAATCTTCAACGAGCCGCACGGTTACAGCGCTGCTAATCTCACTAACCTGTATGCCGACTGGCTTTCCCGGTACCCGTCAGCGCCGCAAGAGCGTGTAGTACTTGATGGGGTAGGCTATGCCCAGGATGTGAATACGGTAGGCGCCGACAGCCGTTTGTCCGGATGTTTGCTTTCCTACCACAACTACACCTGGTTCAATAACAGCTACACCACCACGGGCGACTGGGAAGCGGCTATTAGTGCCATTGGCTATCCGCAGCGTACCATCGTAACAGAAGCCGGCATTCCTATGACCAATGGCAAAAACTATCTTGGCGCGCCGGGGCAGGACCGGGAAATTGCTTACTTCCAGGGTATCACCAGCGGAGTACGTGCACGCGGCATCGGTTATGTGTACTGGCCTGGCCTGGCTACCGGAGATGGTTACAGCCTGTTATTGCTGAGTGGCGGTACACTGGTGACCAACAATGCATCCGGATTATCGCGGTTGCAATACGGATGGAATCTTAATAATATTACATTGCCGGCCGGCAGCTTCGACAGCAATGCCTGGTATCGTATTACCTGCCGCCAGAGCGGTAAATCGCTGGATGTAAACGGATCTTCCACAGCTAACGGCGGCAGCATTGTACAATGGGATTACTGGGGTGGTAATAACCAGCAATGGAAGATCAATAGTGCAGGTGATGGCGTATTTTATATCACTAACCGTAACAGCGGTAAAGCGTTGGATGTAAACGGCATTTCCACGGCCGGCGGCGCTTCTATCATTCAATGGGATTACTGGGGCGGCGCTAATCAGCAATGGAAGATCGTCGATATTGGCTTCGGCGCTTATGAGCTCATCAATGTAAATAGTGGTCAGGCATTGGATGTAAACGGTGCATCCGGCAACAATGGCGCTAATATTATTCAATGGTATCTGAGCGGTAACCGTAACCAGCAATGGCAGATCGTGAGGCTGTAAAATTTTCTTTCAAACAGATGAAGAGATCAATCGTATTTGTTTTATGGATGATGCTGTCTTGCACATTGACGGCTCAGAAAAAAATCAGGATTACCACCTATCCGGGAAAGACATATCAGCAGATCGACAACTTCGCGGCATCTGATGCATGGTCCGGTCAGTTCATCGGGAACTGGCCGGACAACATGCGGAATGCCATAGCAGACTTGCTGTTCAGCGCTGATACGCTGGCAGACGGAAGTCCGAAAGGTATTGCATTATCGATGTGGCGATTCAACATAGGGGCTGGCAGTGCAGAACAGGGCGACAGCAGCGGTATCCGTGATGAGTGGCGGCGTGCGGCATCCTTCCTTCAACCGGATGGCAGTTATAACTGGAACCGTCAACCGGGTCAGTTATGGTTACTGAAAGCAGCACAGCAACGGGGCGTAAAGCAGTTTCTCGGATTTCTCAACAGTCCGCCGGTACAATACACCGTCAATGGAAAAGCCTTTGCCACAGGGGGGCGTAGCAATATCGACAAAAGCCGGTACGATACCATGTCACAATTTATTACAGCTGTAATCAACGGCGTAAAGCAGGCAACAGGGATCGCTTTTGATTATATAAGCCCTGTAAATGAGCCACAATGGGATTGGAGCGACGGCGGTCAGGAAGGATGTCCTTACAATAATGAGCAGATCAGCGGCATAGTGAAATCATTGAGTAAGGCATTACAGCGTGCGCATCTCCCTACGAAAATATTAATACCCGAATCCGGCCATATCCGCTACCTGCTGGCGGATGATGATAAGCCTGGAAAAGGCAACCAGGTGAATGCTTTCTTTCAGAAAGGCAGCGGCACTTTTGTGGGAGATCTGCCGGGTGTAAGTCGCACCATAGCTACGCACAGCTATTTCTCCACTTCTCCGCAATCGTCGTCGGTGGCAGTGAGATCTGCCGTGGCAGCGCGTATACAAGCAATTGACCGGCTGACGTTGTGGCAGTCTGAATATTGTATCCTGGGGGATAATAACGGGGAGATCAACGGTAATAAGCGCGACACCGGCATGCAGGCGGCATTGTACGTAGCGCGTGTAATGCATACGGACCTTACCGTAGCCAACGTTTCTGCCTGGCAATGGTGGCTGGCGGTTTCTCCGTATGATTACAAAGATGGCCTTATTTGTATTGATAAAAACAAATCTGGTGGCAGTTACCAGGATACGAAGATGCTCTGGGTAATGGGGAACTACAGCCGTTTTGTAAGACCCGGTATGAAAAGGATCGCCGCAGAAGTGGACGGCGCAACGGATTGCCTGGTGTCTGCATACCGTAAGCCGGAAGAACGGCAGACTGTTATTGTGTTGGTGAACCTCGGAAAAAACACCTATCATTACCCGTTGACAGCGAAGAAGGGCAAGGCTTATGTTACAGCTGCTTCACGGCGTTTACAGCGGCAACAGGTAAAAGATAACATGGTTGTTATTGAGCCGGAAAGTGTTACAACGATTGTAACGGAAGATTAAGCGTTTCTCGCAAAGCAGCATAAGTACCGCAAAGAGCGCAAAGAATATTTTAAGTTAGCAAAGAACGATTTAATAGTCCGAATTTATAGTAGGATACTATTAAATAATCTTATTAAACTTAAAATATTCTTTGCGCTCTTTGCGGTACTTATGCTGCTTTGCGAGAAACTAGCACAGCCACGTGCCGCAGGTAGTGCATGTCTTATAGCAGCTGTTGAAGGTAGCCATTTGCTGCACGTTACCTTGTTGTGACGGTGTAGTTTCAAGCAGGTTGGAAACGATAATCTTTCCCAGTTTCAATTTCTTGGAGATGTGTTTTTTCATACGTGAACATTTAGGGTGTTTAAAAGATAGAGGTGGATGTTGGCGTCTACTAATATAAATTAAATTTCCGAGAAATAAATATTGATGAGCAGGATGGGTGCATGCGCACATAGATAGCGTAAAAAAGATGTTTCTTTGTATAACAGTTAACCCCGGAGACCATAACCATATCATAATTATGACGACACTCGATTCTATTGAAAACCTAAGAACGGTCACAAGCCTGCCATCCGCAACGGAGACATATGTGGTGCGAGGTTACGCAGCCCCCGGAGACGGTGGAGGCGGTAATTTCCACTGGGACGCAACTTCTACAGCGAACGATGATGGTGGTATTATTATCAAAGCAAACCAGTTTGCCACCGGCCGCTGGCGAAGGGATTATGATCCTGCTACTGGTCCGGTGGATCTGCGCTGGTTCGGTATTACCTACGGCACCACAGCGAGCGCTGCAGACAATTACACCAGGCTCATCGCACTGATCAATCAGGGACGCAAGGTACTTGTAAAAGATGCATTGTATGTAGAGGTAAAAAGCTTTGCAGATGCTATCACCGCTGATACTATTAAGATAAGCGGCGACAGTGCAGCTTCGCGTGTCATCTTTATGAACACCGGTACCCTGCTTAATATACCGGCGAGGTTGCGTGAATTTACACTCAGCAATATCTCACTGAGTTCTTCTTCCAGAGACGCGAAGAACCCGGTCAAAATTTTCTGGGAAGACAAGAAGGCCTGCTTTATTGAAAAGCTGCAGATCACAGGTTGTAAGTTCACGGGCACGATTACCCTGCGATTATACGGAGCGGGCTTTGCACTTGGCACGGCTGGCCTGGGTACGGGGTTAATCAGTAACAATGAAATAAGAGATTTGTATGGTAGCTGGATGACGCTGGTGGATTGCGTGTATGACGAAGTTACCATTCGCGACAACCAGTTGTATGAGATCCATGAAAACGTCTTTAATGACGGGATCACAAATAATCTCCCCTTTCCGAAACCTGAAGAGATCCGCCTCAACAAGAAGCAGCTGAATGTACAGCATAACACATTGATCAACGCCCCCGCTACTTTTAAAGCGTCAGGAGAGAACACCTATTACCTGTTCATCCTCACGGAAAGTAACTCCTGCCTGTATGAATACAATCATGTGGAAGGAATTAAGGCCACTTACAGTGTAGCGATCTACGACATTTATATGTCTTCAGAAACCGGCATTTACCGTAACAATGTCTATAAGAATAACCTGAGCTTCGGCCTCGCCATCAACGATGGGTCCAAAGCGTTGTTCAAGGGTAAGGCAGGATCTTCCAAGATTGTAGAGAACAACAGATTTATCATTGAAGAAACATTCGTAACCGGTTTTCTGAATGACCACTCTGGGCTAAATCCTGATAATACCTGGGTAAGCTATGCCTCCTTTGATACAGAAGCAGTGAAGAACAGTAAAGTTTATTTCACCGGTAACGAAGTTGATGTTTATTACCTGCGGAACATAGCATTGGTCAACAAAGAGTTCCTGCATTATGAAGTGCGCAATAATACTTTCCGTTTCGCCAGGGTGGAAGGCCCGTTTGTAGTGGCGGACAACAGTACTTTCTCTACGCCTAAGCAGGTGCGTAATTTTATTTTCGAAGGAAATACGGTTACCAGGTATGGCAACACACCTAGCGGACAGGTGTACATTATCCAGGGAAAGAGTTCGCCGGGCGCACTGGATCCAACCAAAGACGAAATGCGCCTCTCTGTGCAGAACAATACACTCACCGGTTGGAGTGGCGCTGTGCTTACTACCATTGCTGCCGACAGTCTCGTGCTATACAACAATGCCATAGATGCTTCCCTGAAAGGAACATCCAGTACGGCATTCTGCAACGGCGTCTACCTGGATAATATCACCGGCAGCCTCAGTTCATTCAAAACCAAAGACTATACACCTTCAGACCTGAGAACAGACACGTATTTTAAAACTTCGGATGTAGCATTCACCTTCGATATGACCAATGGCATGCTCACGCCATCCACTGGCATGAGTATGATGCCTGTACCCTATAATAAGACCTACTACCGAAGGTTTGAGCTTACTTCCGCGACATTGGGCACATTGGTATTTGAATACACCATCAAAGGCACCCGCGAACCCGGAACAGTGAACAATTACCTCGAATACCATGACTTCACCGATGGTAAGGATTACAAGGTACAGATGGGTAACCCTACCGTATTAAAGGATGGCAAGGTGGCACAAACAGTGATGAGCGTCAAAGCGCCGGACAATACCGAAATAGGTACGCTTGTGCTTAATGCCATCAGAAATACCGTGGTCCTGTCTTTCGTTCTGAAGCCAGCAGGGAATTATCTTCTGAAGATCCGGCAGAAAGATACCCTGTTACCATGATGAATAACATCCTTTGACAACCCCCTTGATGCCCGGCGGGCGGAGATAGCTCCGCCCGCTTTTGTTGCCAGGTAGAGGATAGCTAGCCTGAGCGGCTTTGCTGATACGATCAGTTATTTTGCTAATATTGTTAACTAAGCATGTGAAGAAATGGTGAGTGCGCAATAAATTTATCTTTTCATTTTCCTGCGAAAACAAATGTACAAACCAATTGAAAAGAGGCTGAGGCATCTGCATGATTTCACAGTCAGATACCGTTTTTACAGTAAAGACGAAGGTGGTAGGGCTTATCCGCCCTATCAGGGCTATCGTTCAGATTTTTGGTATGATGCGGCTGGGCCTGGGCAACTTTTTATGATCTGGCCAGAGTTCGAAGATACCGCGGGTGAAGTTATAATTGAAAACGATCATACAGTGCCAGAAACAGGAACAGCCAGGATGTGGATCATCATACCAGAAAGAAGGCCAATGCATTATGATAATATTAGGATGGGACTAAAGGGCTATTTTATGGAAGGAGCCCGACGGGTAGCGGAATGCGAGGTGATTGAGATAGTGGGATTAAAAGATAATCCCGTGCTCTCCGGGAGCCATTGAGTTATTACCATAGTGCGCTTTTACTCCCTATGAGAATCGAATGACAAGCGAAGGAGAAGCCTGTGAAAGCACCATGTTAAAAACTGGGGGCAATGGGATAATACCGGTAAATTTATATAAGATGTTGTGATTTAAATACTTATCCTGTATCCGACGGTGAAGCTGGAGATAGGCATTAGACAGCTCGCTATCGGGACTTTTTAAAGCGCTCTTACCGGTAAATGGGTAAAGAAAGGCCCCGCAAGACCATGGAGAATGCCGGTTTACTGGCCACTGCATCCAGGATGGCTTCCGGTGTGTATCGCCCAATACCTCCGCAACATAGAAAACATGCTATATACCGGCAGCTTACCGGCAAGGCATTCGTCTTATTAAGAGCCGGTACGCCTCAAACTAATTGATCATTTCTTTTTCTGATTTCCTGTTCTTAGTATATTTGTTCTGAGAAATGACCTCCGGACCGCAAACCCCGTTGTTGCCCATGATTGTCATCCCATAGACCATTTGCCTGTTACCAATATGGAAATTTACGGGTAGTAAGTTTTAACTGTCTTCAATAACCATTAATAAACTGTTCTATGGAAAACGTTCTGCTCACTGGCGTTACCGGAATCCTGGGCCGCCACATCCTCTATGAATTATTAAGATTGTATGCCAGCGGTGAGAAAGAAGGGCATATTATCCTCATTGTAAGACCGGATGCTACCGGCACAGCGGAAGAAAGAGTACAATCCCTGCTGTTCAATCGTTTCAGACCGCATTACCTCGATGAGTATTCTCCTGCGTTCCTGTTATCCTTTGTCTCCGTATTAAGCGGGGCAATTGACGAGTTAACAACTGATCACATGACCGCATTACACAACTATGATAACCTGTATGCGATCCATTCTGCCGGGTGTACAAAATTAGCTAATGATGAGAGATGTTTGCAGGACGTATATCATGAGAATTACCATACTACGATGCATTTGTTGCAGCACTTGGTTCCTTTGCTACGCAAATTCACCTATATAGGAACTGCTTATGCCTGCGGTCTGCAGGAAGGTGAGATCAGCGAAGATTACATTGCAGTTTCGAAAGATGGGGAGGTTCAACCGTTCACTGGCGGACGGCCATACCGGAATCACTATGAATACATGAAGAGAATGACGGAGCACTGTGTGGCTGCTCAGTGCAAACGGAAAAATGTTGGTTGGCAGGTCCTGAGGCCTGCCGTTATCTGCGGTCGTCTCATAGATGAGCCTCTATACTATACATCACAGTTTAATGTGTTTTATGGTTTTGGCAAATTCCTGTATAGGTGGCTGAAGAGGAAAGGTGCAAACAGTACCGATAGCATGAACCAGTTCAGGGTTGTATACAATCCTGAGTTAGCGCTTAACATAGTACCGGTGGATTATGTGGCCAGAGTGGTTGTAGCGCTCTACACCCGTGATGATGTACGGCAATACAATATTGTAAGCTCCTATCCAACGCCTGTCGGCTATATGATACCTTACATGGCGCGGTCTCTGGGGTTACACTGTAAGATGGTAGACACACCTCCGGCAATAACGGAAATGAACAGCCTGGAACAGGCCTACTACCAAAAGGTAGGTATGTACCTGACTTCTTATTTTACCGGACCACTTTACCGTTTCCATAAACCCAAAGACAAGAAGGAACCGCATGATGTTGCAGAACCCAATATCCCTGTGAGCTTCGATGCATTGTATGCATACGCATGCCATCATAAGTTTGAAGAGCCGGTAGAAATATGAGGTTTCAGCTTTCAGCTTTTAGCTTTTAGCCTTTAGTACTATAACACTATAAGCTAAAGGCTAAATACCTGTTGCCAATATGGAAATTTACAGGTAGTAAATGCTTAACGGTCTTCAATAACCATTAATAAACTGTTCTATGGAAAATGTACTGCTCACAGGCGTTACCGGAATTCTCGGCCGCCACATCCTCTATGAATTACTAAGATTGTATGCCAGCGGTGAAAAAGAAGGGCATATCATCCTCATTGTAAGACCAGATGCTACCGGCACAGCGGAAGAAAGAGTACGATCCCTGCTGTTCAATCATTTCAGGCCACGCTACCTTGATGAGTACCCTGTAGCGTTCCTGTTATCCTTCATCACAATAATAAGTACAGCTATCGATAAGCTGACAGGGGATCATCGGGTTGTCTTGCGTAATTACACCAACCTGTATGTGATCCATGCTGCCGGTTGCACGAGATTAACCAATGACGACAGGTCTTTACAGGAAGTATACCATGAGAATTATCAGACCACGATGTGGTTGTTGCGACGCCTGGGCACATTAATACGCAGATTTATTTACATAGGAACCACTTATGCCTGTGGTCTGCGGGAAGGTGAGATCAACGATGATTATATTACAGTTTCCAAAGAAGGAGAGGTGGAGCCATTCCCCGGCGGCCAGCCATACCGGAATCATTATGAATATTTAAAGAGAATGACGGAGCACAGTGTGGCTACCTGGTGTAAACGGAAAAATATCAATTGGCAGGTTCTGCGACCCGCTGCTATCTGCGGCCGGCTGATAGATGAACCTCTATATTACATATCGCAGTTTAATGTGTTTTATGATTTCGGAAGATTCCTGTATAAGTGGCTGAAGAATGAAAATGCAAACAGTATCGATAACGTAAAACAGTTCAGGGTTGTATCCAATCCTGAAATAGCACTTAACATAATACCGGTAGATTATGCGGCGAGAGTAATTGTCGCGCTCTACAGTTGTGATGATGTACGCCAGTACAATATTGTAAGTTCGTATCCGACGCCCATAGGTTATATGTTGCCTTATATGGCGAATGCCCTGGGCTTGCCCTGTAATATGGTAGACACACCTCCTGCAATAGAGGAAATGAATGCCTTGGAATATGCATACTACCAGAAGGCTAGTGCATACATGACTTCTTATTTTACCGGACCACTTCACTACTTCTATAAGCCTAAAGACGCAAGCGAACCGCATGATGTTGCTGAAGTCAATGTTCTCGAAAGCTTTGACGCGTTGTACGCATACGCATGTCATCATAAATTTGAGGAGCCTGTGAAAAATTAGGAATTAGGTTTTAGCCTTTAGTATACAACACTAAAGGCTAAAACCTAATTCCTAAAACTTATTCCTTAATCCTGTAAGGTGGTCAGATCAGTTGCAGGGGCGGGGAGATTGAGATTATTTATTTCGGTATATACAGATGCAGGTACTTTAAAGCCCCACTTGCGGAAGAAGCCGCTCAGGTTTTTGCCGGACAGCTTACTGGAAGTAAGCATGAAGTAGCGCATCTTGTCTGCGTCCGTGCTGGCGGTGGGCTTCTCGTCACGTATGCGTTGGTGTATCTGGTGATAGAAGCTGTCGCCGAATGCGAGCCACAACTGGTGGAACATGGCGAGTCTCACCCATACATCTGCTTTGCTGCCATTATAATCCCTGGATGTATCCGGCAGTGCGAGGAATGTTTCTACTTTGGGCCATACGCCATCTTTGCGCAGACGGGAAGGTGTGATGCCGAAGGTGCGTTCTACGGCAAGGCTGTAGATATTTACAGTTACTTCGCCGAGGGTGCTCCATCTCATCGGGCCTTGCTGGTGCATATGTCCCAGTTCGTGCCAGGGGCCCCAGGAGCGGATACCGTCTACAGTCAGCAGTACGTTGGTTACGTTCGTATGATACCAGGTACGATACCAGGTGGCCGCCATATAGGTATCGGTTTTATCTGTTTCTGTCATCAGGTATTTGTGAACATTTACGCGATCCCGCTCTGTAGGGGCTCCCAGGCCGCTGAGTGAATCCTCAATATTGATAATCCGGTCGGCGAGGGTTACAACCTGTTGCTGGTCTTCGTCTTTGTAGGCGAGCGCTTTGGCGCGTGAGGCAACAATGATTACGCGCTTACCTACCAGTTGCACATCCGGAACGTCGGTGTATTGATTCAGCATATTGAGCCAATCGGCATGCGTAGTTTTACCAAGTACGAAATAGGGAACAGGTTTCTTCCCTTTCCTGAAGGTGATACGGGCACTGGCTCCCGGAGTGGCGTCCGTGTTGTAGCGAATGTAAATGAGACCCCCCAGTTGGTCGGTGATGTTGTTGTTACCTGCCTGTAGTTTGTAGGTGGTAGGGTCCCATTTATTGACGTACCTGGAATAGGTGCCTATCAGCACAGAAGGAAGCCTTGTACCAGTAATCTGCTCTACGTATACGTTGAGGGTGTCATTGGGGGCAAGGTAAAAACCGGTAGGTGTGAAGTCTGATGCCGGGTTGCCTTGTTGCAGGCGGGTGGCTTCTTTAGAGCCGGAAGGTACTTCGTTGACAACGATAATACTGTCTGTGATCAGCTCAGTGCGTGGCGTCTTTGATGAAGCATCTTTGCCGGGTAATTGTTCGACAGCACTTTTACGGCAACTTGTGTTCATGAGTAAACCAACAGGAATGCAACATGTCATACAGAAATACAGGATTTTTCTTCTCATACAGAACTCGATTTAAATGGTTAATAGAACGATAATGGTATAAACGGTTTTACAGATACAATCGTGGAAATGTATTCTCATGCTACAATATCACTGTTCACTTCAATAAGTTAATGAAAACAATAAAGGGTAAGGTTCACTGTTACCGGGTATCTATATTACAGATTCAATATGTATTACTAAAGATAATGAAATTGGAGTAAAATAAAAATGCGTGCACAACAAATATATTGCTGTGCACGCATCTGAATAAAAGCGTTTTATTGCGCGCTGTTATAAGTGATTTTCCCGTTGCGGATTGTGTAGGCTACATCAGCAAAATGCCTGATGTCTGTATGGGGATCTGCTTTCAGTAGCACGATGTCGGCATCCATGCCGGTGGCGATGCGGCCACTGTGTTGGGCCATACCGAAGCGCTTTGCCGGTGCTGTGGTCAGGGCGGTAAGTATCTGGTTAAAGTTCATGCCTGCCTGGGAGAGGAATGCAAATTCACCTGAGGTGGAATAATCTGTGACATAGCCGACATCGGTGCCGAAGAGAATTTCGCCGCCTTCTTTGAGATAGATGCTGAGTTGCTGCAAGGCGGTTGCCATCAGCGGGTTGTCATCCACGTTTACTTTGTTGCGCTCCAGCTCCCATTTGAAAAGCTTGAGCGTAGGAATTACAGCCATTTTGTGGCGTTTCATTTCCGCTACGTCTTTTTTAGTCCAGGGAAGATAGCCATCCGGCGCTACGTGCGTCAATATATCCACGCCACCAGTCATAGCTATACGTAAGCCGGTATCGCTGGTGGGGTGGGCAAATACAGGCTTGTTTAATTTATGTGCAGTGGTGGTGGCTGCTTTCAGTACATCCAGTGGCATGGGTACAATGCCATGCCCATCGGGAGAGGCAGACCATACCTTGATGCCATCTGCACCGGCCTGTAACTGTTTGGTCACAAAGGCTGCAGCCTCAGCAGGTACGCCTATTTCCGTGAGCATCACGGGGCGCACATAGAACGGGCTTCCATGTGGTGGTACGAAAGGTGTTCCTACAGCAAGGATAGCAGGACCCCTTACTTCGCCGGATGCAACACGCGCCCGCAATGCATTCAGGTTGGGAAAGTCAAGCGTGGCCAGGTCAAATACATGCGTAAAGCCATATTTGTTGATCATCTCGTCCATATGCTTACTGAGTTCTTCTGCCGGAGTGGTATCAGCATGGAACCATTGAGGTCCCATGAAATGTACGTGACAGTTCCAGAAGCCGGCCATTAGTATCAGCCCTTTGCAATCTATTACCTTTGCCCGGGCCGGTACTTTTACCTGCTTTACATCACCTGCGGCGGTGATCTTTCCATTGTGGATCACAACAACGCCCTGTTCTATGGGGGACGTTCCCGGAGAGGTGTATATGCGGGCGCCCACAAGTGCCAGATCCTGACCGGCGGGTGTTTGCGCATAAAATGTAAGTGGCAGTAACAGGAGTAAAGCCAGCAGTAGTTTTTTCATTTGAAGAAGATTGAATAACATAAGGGGATAAGATCATTGAGGTGTTTACGAAACTGAAGATAGTTATTAAAGTCAGTACTGTATGACCGTTCATCGAAATGTTTTCAGGCCGTGATATATCCCCCGGGGAAAGTACCCTGCAATTGGTATGCGCTTCTTTGTACTTTTACATCAATACGCAAGAATTGCAGAGAGTTATTTACATGCATTGTAAGAAGGACGGTAACAGGATATAAAGTAGCATTGCCATGCAGCATTTGTATTTGCAGAGAAAAATTAGCCGGAACAAAAACTACTTCATCGCTGTTATCTATACGCCTTAAGTTTCTATCAGTATCAGCTTAATCGATCGTTTTATTTATTCACTCAAAATAACCATAACTCCAGAACGCGATTGCCTTCCTAAGGCAACAGCGTATGACCGGTACACCAATTAAACATACAAGAAAACTCATGCTTTGGCAGACAGCCGCCCGCAATGCCTATTGGGTAATAGGAAACCTTTGTGCGTATGGCCGTCATCCTTGAACCCTTAAGGAATTTACGGCGGGAATATCCTGCTGAATGGCTCCTCTATTCTTCAGACTGGCTCATGGTCTGACCTATAACTTCACCATCTTTTTTCCAATAAACTTCTTAAATGGCGGATACCGAAAAGCCATAACAGAGTAGGTGTAATTTTTAAAAACTATATGCTATGACCACGAGTGTTAAAACAACAACCTCAAACGACCCACAGGTACTAAAAAATGTAAACCAGGTTATCGATGTGCTGGTGCTTATTGACACCGACAAACTGAAAGAGTATTATAACAGTAGCACCCCGCAAAAGAAGCCCAGTCAGGATCCCAAGTCTCCAACAGACATCGATCACAGCTTTGAATTTATGTATTGCGCAGGAAGCCGCCAACCTGTACAGAAACAAGGAACCGCTGACCTGGAATTTTATGCCATTCCAGGTGATATTGTGCGTTTCCATGGAATGTCCATGTATGCTAACTCGCAGGATTCTGTTATTGTGTATGATATTACACCCAACAGTTCTGCCAGATTATTCAACCATTTTGACCAGATAGAAGTGAAGATAAAAGGAGCTGCTGCTCCACAGATAGATGATGAAGGCCCGGGCAATTACCATGGACTTCCTGCACAGAGAGTGGTGGGTGATTTCTATGCTTATAGCACAACTGTTAAAGAGGGGGGTGACGAAGCCTACAAGATTACGTTTGCGCTCTATGAACTTGATAAAAACGGTGAAAACCAACTGCCGTTTGGCTATTTCAGATGGGATCCGACCATCCATGTAAGCTGAGGGTAACCACTTCGGTGTGCATTTTAATTAACAAGGCTGGCCGGGAACATAAAGTTCCTGACCAGCCTCTCTTTATATGCTGCTTAGTGCCTTATGTTGGCATCGTGTTTTTGTTCGTATATCGCGCGGCTGTCACGGTTTTCCTCGCGTCTTAATTCCTGTCTTTCCTGGTGTGTAACTACGCCGTCTGATTTAGCCAGTCTTTTATCTTGTTGCAGCTTTGTTTCCCTGTTTTCGAGACGCGCTGTTTCGCGGGCAGTCAACTGACCGGATTTCACACCATTGGCGATGCGTTGCTGTTGGCGCTGTTGTCTTTCGTGGATAACAGGAGTCCGTGTCTGTGCTGCTGCAGACAGTGTGGCAGCAATCAGTGCTGAGAATAAGATGACTTGCTTCATGTCTTTTTGTTTTTATAATCTGTAGACTGGAGATAAGGGCCAATGGTTTAATGCTGAAAAATCTGTTGCAGGATTTAACAGGATTTTAGATATTGTGTAACAGATATTCAATGTATTGACCTATGAATACTTCAACCAAACAGATCGCAAAACACTTCAGAGATGTGCACACCGGTGGTAACTGGACCAGCGTAAACCTGAAAGACACCCTGGTTGACATCACCTGGAAAGAGGCCACCACAAAGGTGTATGACCTCAATACCATTGCAGTGCTGGTGTTTCATATTAACTACTACGTAAGTGCTATCCTGAAAGTGATGCACGGAAGTCCGCTTGATGCACACGATAAATACAGCTTCGATCTTGCGCCGCTTTCTTTTGAAGAAGAGTGGCAGGCACTGGTGAACAAAACCATGACAGAAGCCGCACAACTTGCAGCAATGATCGAAGAACTGGATGATACACAGCTGCAGAACGATTTTGCAGATCCCAAATACGGCAACTATTACCGGAATCTGCTTGGGGTAACGGAACATACCCATTATCATCTCGGACAGATTTCCCTGATCAAAAAAATCGTCCGTCAGACAGGTACTGACCGATAAGAAAATCCCTGTTTTATGGGATGAATTGCAATTGATTTTGTAGTACCTTTCTATTGATAACTGTCGCTCCCTACCCCGAAGTGCCAGTACTTATTTTAACCATTCTATAATTCGAAGCACGATGATTAAGAAATCTGTTCCACAGAAACTTGTTCTGAACAAGAAGCCAATTGCCAGTCTGAGCAATGAACAGCCTGGTGTTATCAGAAGAAAGATGACTGATCCACTGACAGAAAATCCTTGTGATCCTGTTTCCAGCTTTTTCTTCTGCACGCGCAAATTCTGCTGAGGTTTGTAGTGATCTTGTTCCTTACAGCATTTAAATGCCTGCGTTATGCGCAGGCATTGTTATTTGAAAGATCATCGTTCCATATTATAGAGTGTAATACCCCAGTTGTAATTGTCCGGTGGCAAAGCATCCCAGCTGTTGTAGGCATGTGCCCGGTCTGATTTGTATTTTAGTGTGTACGTACCTGGGAGTAGGGAGATAACTGCCTGCACCCGTTGGTTTTTTATGGCGCCTCCTGCGTGAACCGCCGGTTGCCGCTGCATTTCCCAGACCACCTTCCCACGGTCGTCTTCAATCCATCCATAATCACACCACGAACTGAAATCGCCGGAACAGTTTTCTCCCGTGCCTATGATTTTTATCCGGGTGGTCTTGTTGAGTGTGAAGCGCCTGGAAATTTCCTGGTTAACGCCGGCATGTATGATCGCCGTGATAACAGGTGTGGTGGGGAGTGGAACAGCTTTGAAATTCAGATCTGCATATAGCTGATAGCATGCTGCTGTTTTCGTGCTATCTCCTTTGAATTGCAAAATAGTGGCTGCTGTTATTATTTTCCTGTTGATCAGCGCCAGGTCTTCAGGAGAAGTACGGGGACTGATTTCTTTCTCTATGTCTGTGACTGTCCTGTCAGGGTAATAAGTTGCTGCTGTGGTATCGTTATCGATAAAATACTCCCAGAACAACTGCGCAACCGGCGATAGTAGCAGATCTCCTTCACCCAGGGGGAAAGGCTGACTGAGGTTAATGCTATTGGTAAGCACGGCCAGTGTCAGTTTTCTGCCAGGGATCTTAACGAACAATCCCGATTCAGCCTGTGTCTGACCATAATGCCAGTAGCATTTCAATCCTTTGTATTCCTGGATAAACCATCCGAGACCATAAGGAGTAGTACTGCCATTCTTTGTTCTGTTAGGTGTAAACATCTGTGTGAGGGAATGGACGCTTAGTAACTGTTGTTTGTCAAGGGCAGCAGCGTATTTAAGCAAATCCGTAACATCGGAGACCAGGCCGCCGGAAGTGCTGAACTCATCGAGGTAGTCTGTTTCTCTGATATGGCCATATGCATCTGATTCATAGGGTTTGGCCAGGTGGGTTGATGCATTTTCAAAGAAGGGGGCTGCTGCATTTTGTTGACGGATATATCCGAAGTACTTATACAGGGAAATACCCGGCGCAGTGGAGGTCATGCCCAGCGGCAATATGATTCTTTCCATCAGCAGCTGATAGAAAGGAGCGCCTGCCGCCTGGCGGATTATTTTATCCAGAAAACTGAACCGGTACCCGTTGTATTGAAAGCCGCTGCCTGGTTCGCCTTCGGAAGTATGTGTCAGTATATGCCTAACTGTTATATGCGGGTTGCCAAGGTCAATGCCGTAGTCAGACACAGGGGCGTCAAGGTTCAGTTTCCCTTCTTCGGCAAGCTGCAGGATGATGGTGGCTGCAAAGGTTTTGGTAATGGAAGCAACCCGGAAAGTGGTGGTGGGGGTAGCGCTGATATGAAGCTGAGTATCTGCGAACCCCAGTCCGGCGGCCAGTAGTACCGTAGTGTCCTGCATGACAGCTACCGTCATTGCCGGGATTTTTAAATCGCTTCTGATGGAATCCAGTACCTCGAGGAAAAGGGCGTTTCTGCTTCGGGTCTGGGCGTCTGCGGAGGTAACCAGGAGGCCACAGATGAGAATAAGTATGGGTTTCATCTTTGTGCATTTATTTAAAGTAACGTTGGCACCGGTAAGGTTGCTTCAACACATTGCTGAAGTTAATCAGGAAAAAGCAAAGATGATGTACTGAAAAAACAGAGGCCCCGCACATGCAGGGCCTCTGTCAGGGTGTATGTAATGGTTAGTTATTAGGGATAAACACTTGCGATGAATGATTTGTCAGTGGCGGACAATACGGTGTTCCATCCTACAGAAAAGCCATTGGTTGTAAAACTTGGGTCAATAGGATACTGCATGATGGAAGCAGGGTCATACTGACTGTATTGAGTGACTGTCTTGCTGTATTTATAGAACACGTTGTAATCCACATCAGCTTTGCTCCATCCGAACTGGGCATAGTAGTTGTATACAACGGGTTTGTTCCAGCTGATGTTGGCTACAGGACTGGATTGCTCGTGAGCAAGACCTATTGCATGACCAAATTCGTGTGTAACGGTTCTTGAAAACTCTGTATCATCGGTGTTGCTGTCGAACCAGCCGAAGTGGATGGACTCTGCATTTCCGGGAGCGTAAGTGAGTGCATCTTTTCCAAGATAGGACCAGGAGCTCTGGTCGTTGCTGAAGTTCACTTTAAGGTCAGCGGGCTGATTGTCAGCAACAAACGTAAAAGTGATGTTGGCGTAGCTCTCCCATACTTTGGCGTAGGTGATTACTTTGCCTCTGAGGAAACTGCTGCCATTCAGGAACTTAACCTTAATGTTTTTCCCGTTGGCCCAGAGTGTTGATTTCACCGCCACGCCTTCAGTAGTGACGTTGCCTGGTGAGCCTTTGTCGATACACGCATGGGCTTTCGGTGAGTTGATGGCAGAGGGTTCTGATGTGTCGGCAGATTTCTTGCAGCTGGAGATCAATGCCGCTGCAATAAGCGCGAAGCAGGTCAGGTTTTTCTTGTTCATAGAAAATTGATTTTGGGTGATGGTTGAATAATAATGATTGAATAATAAGTGCTCAGATTACAATAAATCGCTTCCGGTAAACTGTAGTCCAGTTACCAGTGGCGGTTCTCGTCATTTGCGTAGTGTTCGTTGCTGTAAATAGTGATTCGTATTTGCGCTCAGTTCAGATGCTCTCGGGTTACAATCAGGTCTCAACACTAATTTAGTCCGTTTTCAATAAAATAAAAAATATTTCGGAGAATAGTTTACGGGTATGTTTATGCAATCTGGCAGCGCTAATATGACAGTGGCTTGTGTAAATGGATGTCAGGTCTGAAAAATGTACTTTCAGGAAGTTTTTTCCAGATCAGGTATTTTTCTTAGATTGATAATATGAAAAGTATACCGCTTATGGGTATACGATGTTTAAGAAAGGTCCATGTTTGATTTCCCCCGATTAAACCATTCGGATCTGTATCACAGGAATCGCAAACCACGCCGGCCGGCGTGGTTTGTTGCTGTAGGCTTAAGTTCAGGCTTCTCCCAGTAATATCTTCACCATGCCTTTGTAGTTGTTGATGAACTGGTGGGATACCCTGTAGTTTTCTGTTTCAGTATAATTTCTCTTACTGATGCCATCTGTTGTCATTTCGTAAATAACCGCATCGGGATAAGCCATTACGATCGGGGAGTGTGTGGCGATAATAAATTGTGAGTCCTGCTGTATCAGCTCATGCATCCTGGTGAGCATAGACATCTGGCGCATAGGGGAGAGTGCCGCCTCCGGCTCATCCAGTATATACAGTCCGTTGCCGGAGAAGCGATGCATGAATAGCGCCCAGAAAGATTCCCCATGCGACTGTTCATGCAGTGACACACCGCCGTAGCTATCAATCACTGGTGCGCCACCACCACCTTCAGCGTCCAGCTGCTCAATATTGGTGGCGATGTTGAAAAAACTCTCACTTCTCAGGAAGAAGCCATCCTTATGCCGCACCGGCGCCCTGGCTATATTGATGTATTGATGTAATGCAGAGTGGGAGGCCCGTGTAGAAAAATTGAAATTCCTGGTACCCCCTTCAGGATTAAATCCTGCCGCAACGGCAATAGCTTCTATCAGTGTGGATTTGCCCATACCGTTCTCTCCAGACAGATAAGTTACTTTTGGATGCAGTTTCAGGGATGATAATTTTTTCAAGGCCGGGATATTGAACGGATACCGGTCTGCGGTGGTGATTTTTTCCCTGTTATAGATAACTTCTGTCAATCCTCTTTTCGTAAGCACTTTGCGCTGATGTTTTGTGGTTATTTATAAAATATTATGCTTCCTCTGCGGCGGTGCGCCACTTCGTACGCCTCCCGCTTAAAAGCTTTGGCACACATTTGACCCACTACTCCGGAATCA
This sequence comes from Chitinophaga sp., assembly GCF_035538455.1. Lineage (GTDB taxonomy): Bacteria > Bacteroidota > Bacteroidia > Chitinophagales > Chitinophagaceae > Chitinophaga. The sequence continues at coordinate 73,947 of NZ_DATLKJ010000042.1, read as the reverse complement.
ATAATACCAATTTTTCATAAAAGTCTGCTTTGATTGATTGCAGGATAGCTTTTGAGGTAGTAAAGGTAATGTTTCACCCCGGCTCCGCCAGCCTGAGATATACCACAGATGGTAGATTTGTGTTACATTTGAGCGATAAAGATAATTTATGACGATTGTAACACACCAGGCAGGTAATAAGAGGATCGCAGAGATAATTTCGGAAACCATACTGATGAATAATGCGGAGGAAGCCCTTCAGCTCATAGTTGACCTTACTTACCAGGATTACGACCTGATTATCATCCATGAAAAGAATATTACACCGGAATTCTTCGATCTGAAAACCGGTATTGCTGGTGAGATCCTGCAGAAATTTTCCAACTACAGGGCCCATCTTACCATCGTTGGCGAATTCACGAAGTACCCGGGAAAAAGTATCCGCGACTTTATTTATGAAAGCAATAAAGGCCGGCACATCAATTTCCTGGAATCGCTGGATGTTGCGCTGGAAAGGGCGGCCAGGTAGGCTGCCCCACGTGGATGCTAAAAACTATATGACATTATATAACCTTGAACACCGGATAACGGTTACAGACAATCGATGATATACACAGAAAGATTATTCCTGCGGACGCCACTTATGCAGGATGTAAACGAATACTTCAGGATATATGGCGCTTATGAAACCAATCTCTATAATCCTTTCGGGCCGGTGCCGGATATGGATACGGCGGAAAGTGACTTGCAAAAGAGGATAGACCATTGGGACGCACATCATTTTGGCGTGTGGGTAATCGCAACGAAAGAGGCGCCTGATCATATTATTGGTTTCGGCGGGCTGTCCTACAAAATGTATGGAGACACGCAAAGAATAAATCTCGGATACCGGTTTGAGCAGCAGGCCTGGGGAAAGGGCTTTGCTACCGAACTGGCGGTAGCGTCAATTGACTACGGCCTGTATACATTGAAGCTGCCGGAGATCCACGCAATCGTGAGACCAGCGAATGCCGCTTCCATAAAGGTGCTTGCCAAGAGTGGTATGATCCTGAGCGGTACATTGGATGATGTACCCGGACAGGAACCAAGCCTGGTCTATCAGATAACCCCCGGAAATAAATAATTTCAAAAGACTGAACCAATATATACTTTCTGCTGTTTTTACAGGGAATGTTGGATAATAACCTATAGTGAAAATCCCCTAGCTGCCATACATGAATACCCTGGTGGCGTAATTTCTGCCATTATATTCAGTCATGTGAAGAGTCATTACAGCAGACGTAATGCCTGCTGATATGGAAACCCATACCCTAAATATTTCTCATGAACCCTACATTGCAGAAACCGAAGCATTTCTTCACCCTGGACATTGTGCGGGGTATTGGAGCCCTTATTGTGGTGATACACCACTGGCAGCATTTCTATTATACGGGTAATAAACTGCCGATACCATTTGACTGGGGGCAATTGCCGTTTTATTCGTTGCTGTCATTCGTCTACATCAATGGTTACCTGGCAGTCGATATTTTTTTCACGATGTCGGGATTTATCTTCTTCTGGCTATATGCTGACAGAGTGGCTTCCAGGAAGGTTTCCGGCGGTGTGTTTTTCTTTACGCGATTCTCCCGGCTGTACCCGATGCACATACTATCACTGGTGTTGGTAATAGTACTTCAGTATAGGGTGCTGAAGACAACCGGAGAATATTTTATCTACACAAACAACGATATACAGCATCTGTTGCTTAATATATTCCTGATCAACAGCTGGGGATTTGAGAAAGGCCCTTCTTTTAATGGACCAGTGTGGACCGTGTCTGTGGAAGTGATGATGTATATTATTTTCTTTTGCCTGTGTTATTGGAAGCGTAACCGTAGCTGGCTGGTACTCACGTTGCTGATAGTAGCGGGTTTTGTGATACAGCCTGTTAACTCCATGATAGGGCGTGGGATGTCAGAGTTTTTCATTGGTGGAATTGTATATTATATATACCGGTATATTATTTCGAGAGAAGATTACAGGAAGATGTTCAGACGGGTGGTGATGCTTACCTGCCTGTCGGCGGTATTGGTAGTGGTCGGTTTCAAGCTGGGACCGTTGTTATTGTCGCGTATGAATATGACAGTACAGACATCTCAGGGAGCAGGGAAATCCATTTCGTATATATTGACGAATATGTTTGCGCGCATTTTCGCGGGGCCGCTGCTCGTGCTCTCGCTTGTGTTGTATGACACTATCTACAAGAGGGACAGCCACCGGTTACACGCATTTGGCAACAGTTCCTATGCATGTTACCTGCTTCATTTTCCCTTGCAGCTGATGTTCCTTGTGGTGGCTGATGCGCTGGGGTACAGCCGGGAGGTATTCCGTTCTCCAGTTATGTTGATCCTCTTTCTGGTGATTATTTGCCCGCTGAGCATAGCCGCCTATTATTACTTTGAGCTGCCGGCACAGCAAACGCTGCGAAACTGGCTGTTGCGCAAAGGCAAATATACCAAGCCCGTTCCGGTGGATAACCCTGTCTGATATACTGCGGCAACTAAGGGAAGTTACTGACAGGCGCGAACTATCGCGCCTGTTTTTATTTTCAGTGTAATAGTATTTCAGATTTTGAACAGTGTTCAATATATTTGCAGCATGTTAAGTAAAAAGGAGATACAGGAACAACGAGTGAGAGGGTACTTTATAGAAGCCACCAAAGAGCTGTTGAAAAGCGAAGGACTGAAAAGCGTCAGCGTAAGGAACATTGCAGATAAGGCAGGCTATTCCTTTGCTACGCTGTATAATTACTTCAAAGATGCAAAAGACCTGGTATTTCTTTGCGTGAAGGATTTTCGGGAAGAATGCAGTGCATACACTGCCAGTAAAAGCCATAGCGCTGTTGCCGGCAGCCGGCGACTGAAGGCCATCATATCAGCTTACATGGAATACTTCATCCAGTACCCCGGGGTATTTGATCTCTTCTTCAATGAGAAGCTGTCTGAAATAGACAGGCAGGGCAATACCGGTGGGTTAGTCACCTCACTACTGGAAGAACTCTGTGAAGCTGAATGGCAGCACTGCATCAACAAGAAGTTGTTCTCCGCCAGGGAGGTGGCACAAAAAAGGGCTGCGCTGCTATATGGCACCACCGGCCTGCTGACGTTGTATCTCAACAGATGCTATCCCGGCAGCTATGAGGCATTTACAAAACAGGCCGGGCATTTTATAGATCAACAACTGAAACAATCATCATGAGCTCAAAGAAGGAACTGAAGCAGGTATACAGAGAGATGCAATTCAGGAAAGGTGTATACCAGTTGCGGAATACCCGCAATAATAAAATATTCATTGGCAGCAGTATGGACCTGGACAGGGCCTGGAACTCGTTGCGGGTACGGCTGATGGGCGGCTCCTTTGCCAACGAAGAATTGCAGCACGACTGGCAGGTCCAGAACGGGGAGGATTTCGTATATGAAATAGTGGAGGTGCTCAAAGAGAATAATGATCCGCAGGCAGATCCCAAACAGGAGATCAAAACCCTGGAGAAACTTGTAATGATGCAACTGGAGCCTTATGGCGATAAAGGATATCATCAGCGCCGCAATTGATAGCGCGGAGCTGTTATAAAACTGGTTTATTATGGCAATGAAAGTTATTATAACCGGCGCCACCGGTATGGTGGGAGAAGGCGTATTGCTGGAATGCCTGCAACAGCCCGACGTAGCAGAAGTGCTGCTAGTGGGCCGCCGTCACTACGATCTGGCGCATCCCAAACTGAAAGAGCTGATCATGCTCGATTTTTTGCACGCGGCGCAGTTCCGCGATCTGCTACAGGAATATGACGCCTGCTTCTTCTGCGCTGGCATCAGTTCTGTAGGCATGGATGAAGCAACGTATAGTCGTGCTACCTACGATGTCACCATACAGTTTGCAAAAGTGCTGGCAGAGGTTAATCCCGGCATGGTATTCAGTTATGTATCCGGACGTAGTACAGATAGTACAGAGAAAGGCCGGATTATGTGGGCGCGTGTAAAGGGAAAAACAGAAAATGACCTGATGAAGCTGCCTTTCAAAAGTGTGTATTGCTTCCGGCCTGCTTTAATGAAGCCGTTGCCGGAGCAAAAGAATGTAAAGTCTTTATATAAGGTATTCAACCCGCTGTATCCATTGTTCCGCGCAATAGGCTGGGGGTGCACATTGCGTGAAGTAGGGCAGGCCATGATGAATACCGTGCGTACCGGGTATCCCAAACATGTACTGGAAGTGAAGGATATATTGGCACTGGCTGCTGGCGCCTAGCTTCTGACTGCTAACCTCCTTTCAACAATGCGCCCTGGCTGCGTATAACGTTGTTGTATACCCGAAGTTGACCTGCCCGTTTTCTTCGTAGTGGTTAAAAATCTCGGTTAGCTCGTGCAGCATAGGCTGGGAGCAGGGATCCTGTTCAGCAGGCACAAAGGAAATTGATAACAGGCGGCCCTTCAGCTCTTCGTAATCCAGGCGGTGAATACTGGGGAAAGTAACCTTTTCAAATTTACAGGGGCTAAAGAATGCGGTGTTCTTATCTTCCGAAGCCATGTCTCTGGCGGCTTCCTGGTAGCCGGTTCCATACTTTTTCAGCAGGCTTTCGTATGCCTGGGCAAATGGGGAGCTGAGTTCGCGGATATTCCACATCAGCAGTATCCATGCGTCCGGTGTGGCGATACGCCTGAATTCGGCTTTCGCTTCCTGCTGTGAGAACCAGTGAAAGGATTGTGCTGCGAAGATGATGTCTATACTACTGTCTTTCAGTCCGGTATTTTCTGCTGTACCTTTTATACCATGAAAGTTTGGATAATGGTTCAACAACGTGATGGATTTTGCTCTCATCGCATCATTGGGCTCTATACCGTAAACGGTATGCCCGTTTTCCAGGAATAAGGCAGAAGAGATACCAGTACCGGAACCAATATCCGCCACGATCATATCGGAATGCAGGTGTACCTGTTCTTTCAGATACGCTAATGCTTCGGCAGGATAGCCGGGCCGGTAGCGGGCGTAGTTGTCTGCCCGGTCGGTGAATCTGGTTGTACTGTTCATGGTGCGCTGTAGTTGCGGTATGATAATGATACGTTTAAATTAACGTTATTTGCGCAAAATCATCCGACGGGAAATCTTTCTCCTTCAGAATAATTTACTAGATAAGAGACTGAATAAGACAATACAGATCAACATCTGTTACCAACAAAAAAAATATCTGCTAAAATACCCGCTGTTACCTGTTTTGCCGATGGTCAGAGAATCAGATAACATAGAATTAATCCGTAAGAAAAAACTATCTCCCGTTTTTTTCATTATATTCAGATAACTGTTGCTTGAATTAACCTGGTCCGAAAAATGATATTGTTAACAGCACGCTATTAGCCGACTGAAAAGAATTTCCGTTTAAAAAAACAACAGCCGAACCCGTTTGTGTGCCACCCGTGAACCCGATAGTTATACCTGTTTTTACTTAATCCTAAAATTGAATTTTTATGGAGCAATTGCTGAATTATGACGATAGCAAAGCACTCGCTTTTCAAAGACCCTCGCTTAAATCTGTTGATGAGAAAACACTTGCCGAGATGCCCGTCTATAATATATTATGCGGGAAACAGGCAGGATTACCTTTTGATTATCTCATGACAGACATCTACTCCGGTTGCCTGCCCATTAAAAGCATTTGCTATGGTAATTGCTCTGCGGCAGAATACTGGATTAACAAAGGGCATAATTTCGGGATGCGCCGCATCAATAATTTTGATGAAGCATTATTCCGGGAATCTATCAGTAACCTACCGGTAAACCAGCGCTGGCTCAGGCAGGGATGGGTGTCTGATTGCTCGTTGTCAAAGAAATCATGGGATCTGCTGGCCGTCACCTCGGATATCCTGATGGAACATAATATCAGGCTGGTTATTATCACAAAAGTATTTACCAAACCTTCTGCGGAAGTGATGCAGACACTGGCGAAGAACAAGGCTGAATTTCGTGTATCCATTTCCGCTATAGACTCCAGGCATGAAATTGAGAGGAGGTTTGAATCCCTGGAGGCATATCGGGAGGCGGGGGGCATGGCTGTACCCTACCTGATGTCTTTCAAATTTGCAGATGATCCGCTTAAAACTAATCAGGAGCTGATTGTAAGCAAGATCGTGGAGGATGACTATATTGCGGCAGAGCATCCGCTGCGGCTCAGTAACGACAATACCGGGCTCGAGAGCGCAGAAACAGACCGTTATTATCATCCCAAATTTGCTGATCAGGCCTGGTTTGGCCGGCTGTATGCGCAGACAGGCAATTTCCTGTTGCCTCCGCCTACCTTTCTGCCGGCAGAATATACTTTTCATTTCCTGCGCTACACTGATCTGCTCAGATCAGGTGCTTCATATAGCTTTAATAATCTGCCTACCTACCAGGATCTGCTTGAAAAAAATTTGATTCACAAAAATACTTTCGATCATGCAAACTATGACGTTAAATAAGGATATGTCTACCTTTGAAGCCACAGAAGCCGATATCCTGAACGATATTACCGGTCCGCTCGAAACGCAGGGATACACTGCTGCCAACATCGGTGATATCCCATCCAAAACGCTGTTGTCCATTGCCTATTTCTTCGGTGAAGTAATTCCTATCGGAAGAGGAAATGACCACATTACGGAGATCCGTACCAGCGCTGAAGTGGGTACCAGGGACGTTCCTTTGCACAACGACAAATCCTACTGGAGAATACCGCCGCGCTACCTGATCCTGTATTGCCGGCAAGCTAGTGGGTTTGAAAATAACCATATGCATGTATCTGATATTCACTCCGCTTTTCTGCAACTCACGGAAGCACAGCGCACCGAACTGTCTGACCGTGTGCTGGACATCCATCATCCCTCCAACCGCAGCAGCGGCACGCTGAAAGGCAAACTGGTGAATCATCTCAACGAAGAAGTGTTTTACCGCTTTCGCTCAGATACCATTGAAAGAGACTGGGAGGCCTTCAATACCTGGGACAACCTGGTGATCAACAACCTGGTGGAAGTACCCTTCAATCCGGGTACCCTGCTGATCATGGACAACTGGAAGTTTGCACATGGCAGAAGGCTCACGGCCGTAGAAAATAGCTATTCAAGAATGATAGACAGGGTGCTGATTATGTAGTATGTGAAGCATCCGGTTTTGTTTCATAGTCAACGCAAAGGCTGTATTCCCGCAGCCTTTGCGTTTTTATGCCAGCATATGCCCGGCGTACTTGTTTTTATATTCCACCGGCGTCATACCTGTAATGCGCCTGAATACGCTGCGGAAGCTCTGGGTGTCTGTATAGCCCACGTTGAGCATGACTTCCTGTATTGACTTCCTCCCTGTTTCCAGTTGCTTTTTGGCGCCCTCCACTTTCACACGTTGCACATATTCAGCAACGGTGTTGCGTGTGGCTTTCTTAAAGCGCCGCTCAAAGGTTCTGCGGCTCATGTTGAAATGGTCTGCCAGTTCCTCTACAACAAGCTTGTCTTTATAGTGTTTCTCTATGTATTGCTGTGCATCTTTGATGATATCATCGTTGTGCTCTTTCAGTCCGTGGAATACGATGAACGGCGACTGAATGTTTTTGTCCAGGTCAATCACGAAGTATTTGGCGGTATATATAGCCAGCTCTCTGCCTGCGTATTTTTCCACGAGATGCAGCAGCAGGTTCCAGTAGGCGTTGCCACCGCCGCTGGAATACAGGCCATGTTGGTCAGTGATCATCCGTTCGTCTACTACGTCAATGGAAGGATAGAAATATTTCAGTTCATTGGCGTGGTTCCAGTGGGTGGTACATTGCCGGCCTTTCAGCAGACCGCTGAAAGCCAGCAGGAAAACGCCTGAGCCAAGACAGGCTATTTCTGCGCCTTCCTTGTATTGCCCGGAAGCCCAGATACAATATTCCCTGTTCAGCATCACGGTGGTGGTCATGTCGCCGCTGAGCGCCGGGATGATGATGAGATTGGCATCGTCTACAGCATTGAGTTGCACGTCCGGCTTTATACGGAATGCGTCGCCGTTGTACTTCACTTCTCCTGTAATGCCTGCCAGCCGGATGTTGAACAGCGGTTCTTTGTTCCTTTCTTTCAGGAAGGCATTTACCATAGAGAATACATGCTGGCAATCTGCAATAGAGGCTACCAGGGCATTTCTGACCGTGAGTATATATAGGTTAATCATAGCCATAAAGGTAAATGGAATTGATGACGCAAATACCAACCAAAGGTTGCCGTATTTGCCACACATAGGGATGGATTTCTGTCATTACCTTTGCGATATCACCATTCGTAAAACGTACAACTATGCGTGCAATTACCACCTACTTTAATTTTATGGGCAATACCGAAGAAGCGATGAACTTTTATAAATCCGTATTTGGCGGAGAGTTCACTTCATTCGTTCGTTTCGGTGACGGCCCCGGAAGCGAGAACATGCCAGCGCATGAGCGCAACAAAATCATGAATATCATACTTACCACCAAAAGCGGTGCAGTATTGATGGCTACCGATTTCCTGGAGTCAATGGAGCAACAGGCGCAGCTGGGAAATAACGTGCATCTCGTAATTCATACTGATTCAGAAGAAGAAGTAGATCAGCTTTTTAACGCGCTTTCCGCAGGAGGGAAGGTAGAGATGCCGGTGAATAAAACTTTCTGGGGCGCTTACTTCGGCATGTGTGAAGACCGCTTTGGTATCAAATGGATGCTTAATTACGATTACCCTAAAAACAATTAACGATGTCATTTCAGGCTTATCTCGACAATATTCAGAAGAAAACGGGCAAAACCCCGGAAGACTTCAAAAAGCTGGCCGCGCAGAAGGGGCTGGCAGATAAAGGGGCACTGATGCCTGGCGTAAAGGCGGCACAGATAGTGGCTTGGTTGAAAGAGGACTATGAACTGGGCCACGGTCATGCGATGGCTGTCTATGCGTTACTGACGGGGAAGAGGGAGTAAGCTGAACCTTATCCCCTGTATCATTTTTAAAGAGAGGTTTTGCAGTTGAAAAAAAAATTGGGAACGAGTGTAACATTTCAATTACATCCGTATCTAAAAGACAAAATCAACAAAAAGTAAAACCTTATAAGATGAAAAAGATTACCTTATTTGCCGCGCTGATTATTATATCTGTTATCACTTTCGCAGGCAGCAGCAAAGCTGCTGCCTATCCTTTTGATGTAAAGATCACCGGCAAAGGGAAAAATGCCATTATCTTTATCCCTGGTTTCGCCTGCTCCGGTGATGTATGGAATGAAACCCGTACTGTCTATGAGAAGAATTATAAATGCTACACACTCACTATGGCCGGATTTGCCGGTACGCCCGCACAACCCGGCGCCTCTTTCAATAACTGGGAAAAAGGTATTGCTGATTATATTAAGGAGCAGAAAATTGAAAGGGCGATTCTTATCGGACACAGTATGGGTGGCGGCCTTGCACTGGCGCTGGCGGCAGATTATCCGGAACTGTTCTCCAAAATTGTGGTGGTGGATGCATTGCCCTGCCTGGTTGCCATGAGAAATCCGAATTTTAAATCGAAGGAAAAGAACGATTGCAGCCCGATGGTGAACCAGTTCCTCACTGTGAGCGATGCACAGTTCCTCCAGATGCAACAGATGAGTATGCCCGGCCTGTGTGCCGATACAGCCAGAGTACCCGGTATTATCAACTGGACCGTTAAAAGTGACCGTAAAACATTCGCAGAAATGTATTGCGACTTTTCCAATACTGATTTGAGAGAAAAAATTGCTAATATTAAATGTCCAAGCCTGATATTACTGGAAGCCAATTTCGCCATTTTCAAGCCAAAGATCGAAGCACAGTACGGAAACCTGAAGGGGGCCTCCATACAGTATGCTACTAAAGGTTTACACTTTATTATGTACGATGACACCGACTGGTATAATCAGCAACTCGCAACCTATATAAAACCTTAATGGACTTTAAAGAGATATATGTAGCATACTGGCAAAAAGTATTTCGTTTATGCATGGGCTTTGTGAACGACGGCGAATGGGCAAGAGACATAGCACAGGACAGTTTTGTTCAGATCTGGGAAGCACTACCCGGATTCAGGAATGAGTCTTCGATCGGCACCTGGATCTTCCGTATCGCCACCAACCAATGTCTGCGACAGATGGAACGAGCCAGACGATTGCCGAAATCGGAACTGATGACAGACATACCGGAAACTGCCGGTACGGATATTGAGACACAGACAGCGTTTTTGTACAAATGCATCGCAGCGCTGCCGGAAACAGACCGCATCATCATTTCCCTGGAACTAGAAAATGTAAAGCAGGCGGAGATTGCCAGTATCGTCGGTATTTCTGAAACCAATGTAAGGGTGAAGATCCACCGGATTAAAGAAAAATTAACCGCGAAATTTTCAAAGCATGAAGAACGAATTTGATCTGAAAGCATTGTGGGGCCGTCAACAAGCCGTCATGCCTGAGATGACGCAAACATTAAGCCGGGCACGTGCGGTAAAGCAGGAGGTAAAAAGGAAAACCATCCTCCTCCTGATCCTGCTCATTGCAACCATATTGTACGTAATTTATATCTGGTGGGCTTCAGGCATGAAGCTCACCACTACCAAAGCCGGTATCAGCCTGGCTATCCTGGCAATTGTTATCCTGGTAGTAAATCAACTGAAGCTGGTGTTTTTCATCCGTCACAACTGTGCACTGGCCAACAGGGAGTACCTTCACCATCTTATCGGGATCAGGAAAAAACAGGAGTATACTTCACGGACCGTTATGTCTGTATACTTCCTGTTGCTGAGTGCAGGCATTGGCTTGTATATGTATGAACCATTGCAGCATATGTCTGGCCTCAAAGTGGGACTGGTTTACCTGGTTGTCTTCGCATTTTTCGTATATATGTGGCTGTTTGTAAGACCGAAAAGAATGAAACAACAACAGCGGGAACTGAACCAGGTAATCGGGCAACTGGAGAAATACCAATCCCAGCTTCAGGATTCATAACGGGAGAATACTCGACAATTATACCCACTGCACTTTTCAATCTGTATACCCTATTATTCAGGCATGTACTGCCGGCGTTGAAAAAAAATAAGACAATGTCCGGCAGGATTGTTATTATCGTATCCCGGTTACCTATGAACTGTTGTAGATGATATTTTTTCTGTTGTAGCATAACTATGATTGTACCCGGAAGACAGCCAGCTTTATACTTTAATCCAGTCTTATATGAAGAAGTGTATCCTTATACTGCTGATGAGCATTACCGTGCATGGTCTTTATGCCCAGCAGCCTGCCCGGAAAGTGCCTGATAACGGGTATTCCCGCTTCCGTTTTGCTATAAATGGCGGTTATAGTTATCGTCTTGCCAAGATCTCGCCAGACCTTAACTCAGAAGCCAGGAACTATTTTAAAAAACTGAAATCCGGTTTCAATGTAAGCGCCGACGTATTGTACTATTTTAATGAATCATTAGGTGCCGGTATCAAGTACAGTCGCTTCCAGACATCAAAAAGCGATGTGCTTCTTGTGGACGTTCCCAACAGCGGACGTATGCGCACGACCGTGGGGGACAATATGGCATTCAATTTCTTTGCCGCCACTTTCGCTACACGCTTCTATAATAAGAAGCAGACTAATTTCTTTTACGCCAATTTATCACTGGGGTATCTGAATTATTATGACGACGGCTGGGTGCATATTCAAAAGGCAAAGCTCACTGGTGGTACTGTGGGATTCGGCTGGGACCTGGGATACGATGTACGCATCACCCGCAGACTCTCCGCAGGTGCACAACTGTCGCTGATCTCCGGAAAACTGAGCAGCATCACGCGTGAAGACGGCTATGGAAGAACAAAAGTGCAGCTGGAAGGAGATCAGAAAGAAAGCCTTTCGCACCTGAACATCTCCGCTGGGATCAGGTGGAATCTCTGAAGATATTAGCCTTATACCGTTTTAAATACAAACCATACATATGAAAATGTCGAACACCTTTTATCTGGCTGTCCTCGCAACTTTGTTGACCACTGGTACCGCTATGGCGCAGAACACCTTTCCTGCAACGGGTAATGTGGGTATAGGTACTGCCACGCCAGGCCAGAAGCTGACACTGGATTTCGGCGCCACACGCAATAGCATCAGTATGATAAGTGATGGTGACGCCAATGCTTATTCGGATTTACAGTTTGCCGTGAAAACAGGAACTACCGTGCCAACCGGTAATCCTAATCAGTGGATCATTTCACACCGTAAAGACGCTTACTTTACCGGTGGCGGTACGGCACTGACATCTCTGGAGTTTTATTGCACGCGTGTGGGCGGCGGTTACTATGCACCGCTGGCGTTCAAGGCTAATGGTGATGTGATACTGGCTTCCCCTTACCAGACCTCCAGGAGTGGAAATGTGGGCATCGGTACTACTAATCCCGGTTCTTATAAGCTGGCGGTGGAAGGCACCATTGGCGCCCGCAAAGTGAAAGTGACGCAGGCAGCATGGGCCGATTACGTATTTAGTCCTGATTATAAACTGCCAACACTTGCTGCAGTAGAAGCCTTTATCAAAGCGCATGGCCATCTGCCGGATGTCCCGTCTGCAGCTGAGGTAACGAAAGACGGTCTTGACCTTGCTGAGATTAACAAGCAGCAGATGCAGAAGATTGAAGAACTGACATTGTACCTGATACAGCAGCAGAAAACTATCGAACAGCAACAGCAGCGTATTGATAAAATGGAGAAACAGCTGAACCGCATCACAGGTTCGTCCAAATAAATACTGCCCGAACATATGATATGAAACCCTTACGCGTGGCGTGAGGGTTTTTTGTTGACCGCGTTACCCACTCATCTTTCCCTGTTATTTAAATTCTGACAATTAATATTACATTTATTCCTGTATCAGATGACAGTAGCTGATGGCACGATATTCCGCAGCATAATGAATGAACAGGAATTACTGAAACAATTAGCCTTAGGCAACGAGGAAGCGTTTACCGTTATCTATCTCCAGTATCACGGCGGTATTTACAATTACCTTTTGAAATTCACGAAGAACCCGGCTCTTACAGAAGACCCGGTGCATGATGTATTCCTGAAGATCTGGGAGGTGAGGTCCCGGCCGGATATTACATCAGGGAAATGTTTGCATATCTGTTTTTTAAATTATTTTCGCCAGATACCAGTATAACAGCATGAAGAAACAGTTTTGCATTTTTGTAACGCTAATGACGATGATGGTTGGCGTGCAGGCGCAGGAACGATTGTATTACTTTACGAATCCCGCTGATTCACTGATAGGCGTGAAGAATAAAGCGGGCAAGGTGGTTGTTCCGGCAACGTACAGGGATTTTACTGTGATGGATGATACCGCTGCTATCAATAGCAGTATTATCGTGCTGATGAATCCGGATATGCAGCGCGGGAACCCTGCGCGCAGTTATGGCGATGCGTATAGCCGTGAGGGTAAGTTGCTGTATCATCCATTGTTGTATGATAACGGCTGCTCCCAATAAATTTAATACCAGGAAATACCTTTCCGGTAAATATAAGCAGTAAGGATTCCATATGATATAATTAATTCTACAGGTGACGGAGGATAGGATTTTTAATTGTTGTATTTTAGCAGTGGATCAGTTGTGGAACTGAATTTATTTTATCAGGCACCGGCCCCATTTTATTCCAACCATCATTCACTATGAAATTCACCTTGCCTGCCTGGTTGCAGGAAAATATGACTGTTGAAGTACTTGGTCCGCCGTATGAACAGGCGAGCCTGCTGCCCTTTTTACAGGCAACGCGCATCAGTGGCACATTTGGCTCCATGTTGCTGCAACAGGTCAATAGCCAGGATTATACAATCTATAACCACAACTTCAGGATGAAGCAGACCATAGACCTGGAGGTGGATATTAGTCAGCCTATGATCACCCTGAGCTATGCACTGAGTGGGAATGTACCCTTCCTGCTGCACGGCTTCGGCGACGCTGTATTGACGGAAGGGTGGTACCACATGTATTATATTCCGGAAGGCAATTACTCCGCCTCCATTCCGGAAGGAGAAACGACTATCTTCCAGGTAAACCTCTTTCCGCAGCAGATACAGGGACTCGGCAGGAAATACCCCGCAGTAAAGGATGTCTTGGAGAAAACAGAGAACAGCAGCAGGGAAGGAGTACAACAGCACGCCGCTAAGATCACGCCGCGGGTGAGAGATCTTCTGAACAGCATCTACCTTTGCAGACTGGACGATGCCGAGCGCAGTATATTCATCCAGGCACGGATCAATGATTTGATATTACTATATGCGGAAGAGCTGGGTGGGAAGCAGCGGTATGTGCAGTCGCAGTACCATTTCACCAAAGAGGATCTGCGGGCGCTACATAGCGCCAGCGCAATCCTTGCCAGTAAACTTCACCAGCAGCTATCTCAGCGTGAGCTGGCCCGGGAGGTACATCTACATCCCAGGAAGCTCGCTGCCGGTTTTCGTTTACTCTATGGCGTTAGCATGCAGGAATGGCTGCTGCGGCTGCGAATGGACAGAGCCCGGCGGATGTTGACCGACAGTGATGCGAGGATCGGTGACATTGCTTATGAAGTGGGATATGATACCGTTTCAGGGTTTATCAGGGCTTTCAGGAGCTACACAGGTTATACGCCTGCCGACTACCGTAAATAAAAGATCCGGGTGCTTTCGCATCCGGATCTGGGAAATGTCACCCCTCTATAATGCCTGTTATTTTGTTGGTAACGTTCCCGGAAACCCGGAAGAATCCGGATTATATGCCTGGTGCTATTAGGGACAGCAATATTTTTTCTGTGAAAATAATGATGTATAGCTATCTGTAGTGCGTTATTTGTGACGGAGTGGAAATGGTATCAACATCATACTGCGCCTGGGCAGAGGATGTTAGCCAATAACATATACATTCCGAACAATCCAAAGTTGACGAATTAAGTTGTAGGTGAATGTGCAGAAATGGAGAAAAAATGTGCAGCAAAGTAGATTCTTAATCGCCGCTGCCGCACCCGCTGCAACCAGAGGAGCAACCGCTGCAGCCACTGTGACCATGACCATGTCCGCCGTCTGAACTGCAGGTATTGGAGCAACTGCCACCGGATGAGTCATCCCTGTCGCGATGGTGTTGCCTGAAGTAAATGTTGGGAAACGTGAATAGCAATACAAACATGCCCATCCACAGTATAATGTTGGCATGCAGGAACAGATACAGCCCGATACTCACCATGCCGGTTAATACTGGGACAATGAAGTCTGGTCTGCGTGGTTTACGGATCACCCAATGCGTGCGTTTGTTCACCCGGGTGAAATCGTCGTTGAAACGGGCGTCAGGGTCTTTCCAGATATGCCTGGGCGGTAATTCTTCAAACTTATCCCGGTAAAGTTGCAGGGTCTCGTCATAATAATTGCGGAACTTGTTGCCCTCCACTACGCCACCTTTGGTAGGAGTATGCTGGATAGGCCTGCCCACGATGCCAGCGCATAATTCTGTCCAATAAGAATGGGTATAAGTAAGATGCAGATGCCACGCCTGGTCTACTGCATCTGATGGCGTTACGGGCTGATTGCTCACTACACAGAGGAAAAGGAACTTTTTGTATTCCAGTGTGACGGCTTTTGCAAAGGTAGGTGACCAGTTATTCTCACGGGCCAGCCGATCGGGGAAAGGTAATGCTATGCCTGGATCATCTATCCGGAAGTCCTGTATCCTTGCCCACAGCTTTTGCTCTTCCTGGGTCATCATAACAAACGGTTTTATGGCTACCGTAATATAGCTGAATTTCTTCGCTTATGCATGTTGCTGTTCTTTGATAATAAATCCTTAATAAATGAGTATACCAGCGAGAATGTAACGTTATCTTGTCAGGCTCCTGTACTATTATTCAGTGGAAATGTACCAGATACTGATCACTTTTTTACCAGGAACAGCAGTTATGTTGTATTTTACAGCTATTATTGAAATAACCCGACCCGCATGAAAGGATTCTGGAACTACTTCTGGCTGTTGTACGCCCTCTTCTTTGCCATTCCCTTCCCCATGATTATTTACTACAATACCAGGGAGGAGGGTGGAATCTCGGCGCCCTGGCTGGCATTGTCCTTTCTGGCATTGTCCCTGGTCCTGTGGATCATCGTATTACAGGGATTATTCAGGCAATGGATAGTCAGCACTTTTATTATGAAAAACAATATCCTGCGTCTGATGAAAAAAGGGGTCAGGAAAGATGCCCGTGTGACGGAAAGTGCAGAAATGCCACAAACCCGTACAGATGTTGTACCCATGAAGATAACGGTGTCCCTGCAGAATTTCTCCGGCACCGAGATCCGGGAACAGCTGGAAGTGAATGATTCCAAACCTGCGCTGCACCGCTATGATAAAGGAAAAACCATTCAGCTCAGGATAGACGATCGCCTGAAAGCAGTTCCCTATCTGACACTGGATGATGTGACAATTAGCATCAGGATGACGAGGATGATACTGCTGTGCCTGGCCTGGCTCGCGATTGTGGCCGTGGTGCTCTTCTATTACGGTTATTCTTATGTGCTGGAAAACGATGGAACCGGATGGCGTTTTCTTAAATTCTATCATCCGCTGGTACTTTGTCCCTTGATACTGCTCCTCGGGCGACTGGGATTTGGTAAGCTGTTAGACCTGGTGAGTGGAATCTCCGGAGATGATCAGCTCTCACTCAAATATTATGGGATACGCACAGATGCCTCCATCCTGTCTGCCACGCAAACAGGTACGTATATCAATGAACAGCCACAGGTTAAATTTGAATTGAGTTACCAGGATAATACCGGCATAACCCGCACGGCTACACTAAAAAAAATCATCCCGTTGCTGGAATTGAATACCGCACAGCAGAAAACGGCCGCTATTTTTTACCTTAAAGACAAACCCGGACAAGTGGCCTTCGCCAGCGATGTGGAGGAATAAAAATATAATTATGCGTCTTCAGAATATCCTTATAATAGCATTGATCGCAGGATGCAGCTCCTGCCAGTATTTCCGTGATTCTATCAACGACACGCTGCATGGCACGCCATCGGAAAAAAGTAAAGGGAAAGATGGAGCGGAAGAAGTAGCTGAAAGCTCTTTCTCGATAGATACCTCCTTTACTGTGAGCAGTACTACCGTGATCCGGCATTCGCAGAATGGCGCCACCGTTATCTCGTCTTCCAAAAGCAAACGTAAAGAGGACTTCTTATACAATATAGTTGCACTGCAGGCCGCGAATACTGCGTTGCTTATACTCCCGGCCTATATTGGCAAGCAGATCTATATTTACGATGGTATTCACTTCTATAATGACGGAAGAATATCCGTGAAGTTGCAGCATCCGGAAAATCCGGAGTATGTGGATGAATACAAATTCCGGGACGGCGAGTGGGGGGAGCCAATGCCCGTGCAGTTGTCTGTAAAAGAAGATGTTAAGAAATCACTCGTTCCGCTTGATGAATTGAATTTTGTTTACGTTGCAAACGTATACCGTAACTATACTGCAAAAGCCGCTACTATTGACGGTGCGGCGCCATTGGATCATATCTATGCTGTTGTCCGCGATGGCCGCTTTATATGGTACCCTCGTACCATCAGCGGCAGCAGAATGAAGTATGGCATCAACTTCAATGCAAATGGCAGTATCCGTGATTTTGTCCGGGAATAATGCTATCACTTATACTTCCTGCGAATTGCGATCAGTTGCTCTTTCAGGGTATCATGCAGGATCTCTGTCAGTTGCTTTACTGCTGGTGTAGGGCTTTTCTGCCTGGCGAGCATAAACACCTTTACTGCTGGTAATGGTGGTAACCCCGCTGATGCCGGCAATACAATACAACTCTCCGGTAAGCCCATGCCCGTGCGCACCGCAATACCAAGGCCGGCGCCGGCTGCTGACCACATACCTGTTACGCTGCTGATCGTGAGTACCGGACGCCAGTTGCGTTTCGCTTTCTCCAATGCTTCCTGCGCGGCTGCGCGAAAAAGACAGGGTGCTTCAAACAACAGCAGCGGTAAGGGCGTTTGCTGTGCTACCGCTTTATTGCTGTTGCCTATCCAGTGCAGCGGCAGCCTACCCACCGGTATCGCTTCTTCCGGCATCTCCATGCCGAAGGTTACTACTACATCCAGCTTGCCGGATTGCAATTTCTGCACAAGTGCAGCATGCCTGTCTATTGTTATCTCTACCTGCACCTGCGGGTGCGCACCTGCAAAGCGAGCCAGCACCAGCGGCAAACCGCCCTCTGAGAAATCGGTGAGCATGCCCAGTCGCATACGTCCTGATATATGCGTTGCCGTTAGGGCCTGTATAGCCTGATCGTTTATTTCGAGCAGCTGTCGCGCATAGCCCAGTAACAAATCGCCGCTGGGTGTCAGCTGCCAGCCGCGACCCTGCTTCACAAACAGGACATGACCTGTTATTTCTTCCAGTCGCTGCATCTGCAAACTCACAGCCGACTGGGTACGCGATACCTGGTCTGCAGCCTTGGCAAAGCTGCGCAGATCCACTGCCAGCAAAAAGGTGCGGAGCAGGTCAAGATCAAGTAGTGTGGTTATCATACTTTAGTTTTTTTAAAGTATTGCGTTAAATGTTTCAATTATGCAAAAGTATGGAACAAAGGTAAGTTTGCATCAGATTTAAAGCAACAGGTATGATAGAACAACAACTTGGTAAACTGGAACTCACGATCCTCAGCGATGGCAGCCAACTGATGAAAACATCTCATCCCACCTTCGGACCATATACAGATCCGGCTACGGTGAAACAATTGCTCCGTGATCATCACCGGCCAACAGAGGCCGTGAGCCTTGGCCTCCATATCCTGCTGATCAGGAAAGGAGACCGGCTTATAATGGCCGACAGCGGCCTCGGTAACCTGGAACCCACATCCGGCCGCTTGCCACAGGCGCTGGCTGCTGCCGGTATACAGGCCAATGATATTACAGACATCGTGCTGACGCATGGCCACCTGGATCATATCGGTGGGCTCATAACACCAGCGGGTCAGCCAGCCTATCCATCTGCAACGATCCATTTGGCACAGACCGAATACAATTGCTGGATGCAGCCCAATCCCGATTTTTCTGCCAGTGCCATGAAGGATGATGCCGATACGCAACAATACCTGGTTAACCACATCCGGCGTATACTGACCGCAATACAACCGCAGCTACGCCTCATACAACATCATCAAACCCTGCACAACTGTATCCGCTTTGTGGCCGCCCCTGGCCATACGCCTGGCCATACCGTTTTACAGATTTATTCAGGTAACGAAGAACTATGGCATCTCGCAGATGTAGTACACTCAGATGTATTGCTGGTGCCACACCCGGAATGGGGCTTCTTCTTTGATACTGATTTTCATCTGGCCTGTAATACCCGCATTAGTATGCTCTCCATGCTGGCAGATACAGGAAAACCTACACTGGCCTATCACCTGCCATGGCCCGGATTGGGATACGTACGCCGCAACGGAACCGCCTTTGAATGGATACCTGTGGCATTTGTTACGCCCGAAGGAGAATAAAAAAATAGGCCGCACAGACTATATACAATGCGTAGCATTTACTTATCTTGCATACAGCCTGGAGTAAAAGCATTCACCCCGACATATGACCATTATTTAATAATAAAATAAAACACTGTCCGCTAAAGCATCTTCAGGGATGCTTTAGTTTTATACGCCATAGCCGGTACCATGACTTGTTATTCATTTATTTAGTTACAACGATAAATTTCATATTGAAAACCTCATGTCAATGAAAGAGACCATCAGAATTATCTTAATTGGTGTTGGCCCCCATTCCAAAAGGGTATACCTGCCCGCTGTCGCAGATCTGAAAAAGAAATACCCTGTTGAGATCAGCCTTGCTGTTGATGTCAGGGCAGAAGCCTCCAATGTAGAACACCACTTTGAAAAAAACGGGTATCAGATTAATACGCTTTTTATTGATCCGTTCAGCAATGAATTGCCTGTTGATCTGAGAAACACACTGACCGGATTTGTTGCCGACAACAAAGTAAATGCTGCAATCATTGCCACGGAACCTACCGTTCACCATGCATATGCAGAATGGGCTTTGGAACTGGGCCTGCACATATTGATGGATAAACCCGTGAGCACCCGGGATAATGCCATCTCTGATTTCAGCCAGGCCAAAGGAATACTGGACGATTACCTGCACCTGCTCGATATGTACAACAAACTACAGCAGCGTACTTCCACAGCATTTACTGTAAACGTGCAACGCCGCTATCACCCGGGGTTTCAGCTGGCAATGGAGCGCATCCGCGAAGTAGCCCTGGTAACCAATTGCCCGGTTACCTGCATCCAGTCCACCCATTGCGATGGGCAATGGCGTCTCCCTTCAGAAATCGTTACACAGGATTATCATCCCTATAACAGGGGATTCGGTAAAATATCCCACAGCGGCTATCACATCTTCGATATTGTAAGCCAGCTGTTCAAAGCGCCAGGCATCAGCAGCAAGCAACCAGACGCGATGGAAGTAATGTCTTCTATGGTACAGCCCAGAGGCTTTATCAAACAACTCCCCGAATCTGATTACGCAGGTTATTTTGAGGCGGCCTATGGCAACATCAAAGCGCACAGCGACGCTGAGTTGTGGGAGATTTATAAAGATTACGGAGAGATGGATGCTGCTATTATTGTACGTATGCTGAAAGAGCAGGAGAACATCGCCAACATTACCATCAACCTGTTACACAACAGCTTTGCAAGAAGGAACTGGATACTGCCCGGCAGCGATCTCTATAAAGGCAATGGCCGCGTTAAACATGAATATCATCACATCCAGCAGGGGCCTTTCCAGAACATACAGATTCATTCCTACCAGGCAAAAGATAAACACCAGCACAACAGTGCAGAGGATTACAAAGTAGGAGGCAACAATCACTTCGATATTTATATCTTCCGCAACATAGGCGTGCTCGGTGGAGAACATCCACTGGAAGTCATCAACATGAAAGACATCGCCCAAAAACATCACCTCGATGATTCCAAATTACTCACTGAGCAGTCGAAAACAGCAGTGGTAAAAGAGTTCCTGGATTTCATAATGGGCAATACACCGAAAGAAAAACTGACGTCCAACATCGATACACACCTCGACAGCGTAAAGATGATGGCCGCGTCTTATATGTCGCATGTACAGCGTAAAGAGAAAGATAATCCGGTGATCGGCCTGTGAGACCGGAGCGATTTTTATTTCTCGCAGAGAAGCAAAGGAGCAAAGTACGCAAAGCATCTTTTAAGTTAGCAAAGAACGCTTTGATAGTCCGTAAATATAGTCCGGAACTATTAAACAGTCTTAATTTAACTTAAAAATATGCTTTGCGCACTTTGCTCCTTTGCTTCTCTGCGAGAAACCCTCATTCCGGCATTACATACAAGCATACATTTACCGCTACCAGCAGCAGTATACTGACGATAACGGCAATGCTGTATGCTGGCAGATAATCCGCCGGAACAGGCGTGTTACCTATGTAATAGAAGAATATGCCTCCCACTATGCCTGCACCCAGCGCGATAGACGATTGCTGTGCCGTATAGTAGGTGCCGGATGCTGCACCCGCATACTGATGCGGAATACCTTTCAGCGACAATGCCAGCAGCGACGGTAACACCGAGCCACAGCCCACGCCATACACGAAGAGGATGGAAATATAGGTCAGCGTACTGGTCTCAGGAGTTGTGATGAAGAAAATGTGCAGCAGCAAAGCGATGATCATAATAAATATCCCACCCTGCAACACTTTTTTACCATATCGATGCACCAGCTTCACAGACAATATCGAAGCAATAACATACCCAATACCCTGGAACATAAAGTAGAAGCCGGCAGTGGCGGAGCTGACACGCAGGCCATCCTGGAAATATACACCCGTGATCAGGAAGTAAGGTTCCTGTACCAGGAAGTAGAATATAGAAGCGTATAACCCGATACGGAAATCACGATAGCTGAAGAGCCGCGCATCAATCAACGGCGCCTTGCCGGCCGATACCTTCCGGCGCTGATCACGACTGAAGAGCAGGAATAATACCACCGAAGCCACCAGCATCACAAGGCTCCAGGCTGGCCAACCCAGTTCCCTTCCCTGTATAACCGGATAGATAAGACAGAACAATGCCGGCGTAAGCAGCAATACCCCGCCATAATCGAATCGTTGTGAAGTGTCACGCGGTGTTTCATGCAGGAATATCGCAGAGGTAATAAGCGCGAGGATACCTATAGGCAGATTGATAAAGAACACAAGACGCCAGCCTTCGAGGGCAGTATGTAATGAGGGTAACAGCCCGCCGAGGAACTGTCCTATTACAGAGGCAGAGCCGGCAATAATTCCGTACACCCCGATCGCTTTCACACGTTCGTGTGCTTCCGGGAACAACACCTGTATATAAGAAACCCCTTGCGGCGTCATTAATGAAGCGCTGATACCCTGAAAGAAACGCGCGATATTGAGTTGCAAGCCGGATTGTGCAAGACCACAGAAGCAGGAGCTGATAGTAAACAGCAACATGCCGGTGATGAAGACCTTTTTTCGGCCGTAATAATCGCCCAACCTTCCGCCTGTTATGAGGAAGCAGGAATAGCCCAGCAGGTAGATAGCTATTACCAGCTGCAACTCCCCGTTGGTGCCGTTAATACCCAGTTTGATAGCCGGCAGGGCTACGTTGACAATAAAGATATCTATCACAGCCAGGAAAATGGCGGAGGACACAATGAGCAGCGATAACCACTTTGACATGCTGGTTTCTGTAAATTTGTTCATATAGATAGGTCTATCTACTTTAAGAGAAAAAAAAGTTAGGCATTCCGATGCAGTGTCAGAAACTGACGAACAAGCAGACTGATGGTACCCGGTGCATCTTCCGGGCTGTAGTGGCCAGCCTCAGGCAATTCATATACCTGACCGGCAGGGAAAGTTTCCCGGAAAAGCGGCAGGAAATATTTCCCGTGCAGCGTATGATCTGCGGCGCCCCATATAGCAAGAGCAGGGAGGGCGCTGATGATTTGTTTCGCTTCTTCGGTGGGCGCTTCAAATACATGTGAACCCGCAGCAAAACCTTTAGCCCAGCCAATAGCGCCGGCGCAGGCCTCCGGTGTAGGAAACGCGGAGCCGTAGGCTTGCAGCCAGTTGTCTGTAATGAGGTCATTGCGCTCAAAACCATTCAGCTTCAGCGTACTGAGAATATTGTAGCGTAGTTCCTGTAATACGGGTTCAAGACGGTCCTGTGCGTGGGCGGTCAGTATCCAGCTAAACCAGGGAGATTCACCGGCATTCGCTGTCAGCTTTTCCAGGAGACTTTCCTGGCCGAAAGCTGTTGGCCCGTTAATACTGATAATGCGTGCAATGCGTTCCGGATAACGGGCCGCAAGACCCATACCCGCCGGCCCTCCGAAATCATGCATGACCAGTGTGATGTGTTGCAGGTCCAATGCAAGGATGAACTGCTCCAGGTTATTGATATGGTCTTGCAGCCAGTAGGTACGGTCTGTGGGCGTTTCGCTCTTACCAAAGCCCATATGGTCTGGTACAATCACGCGATGGTCTGTTGACAATTGTCGGATCAGATCCCGGAATAAATAACCCCATGTAGGTTCGCCATGGAGGCAGAGCACTACAGGGCCATTACCTTCATCTACATAATGCATGCGGAACCCCGGTGTATCTGTGAAGTGCGGCGTAAAGGGAAACGTGCCGTTGAATGTTTCGTTTGCTGGTATCATATCTGTTTAAGTTTAAAATGCAAAGCAATGCCTGTCCGCCTTACGGCAGAGAAGTAACGGGTTTCCGGTTGTCAGTAACTGATTACAATAATTTCCGGAGGAATTTCTTTACGCTTTCCAGCGCCTGTGTATTGCGCGAGATGGTGGTGCTGATTGTAGCGCCTTCTACCATCAGGAAGAGATTGTCGGCCAGCAGTTTTTTGTCGATGCCCTCATAGTCCAGCTGTTTAAACCAGGATTGCAGCATCACACGCTGCTTGTCTTTATGTGCTTCCACCAGTTTGTGTATCTTATCATCATCCTGCCCTAATTCAGCCACAATCTTAATAAATGGGCAACCGCAAAAAGCGGATACCTGCTGTTGTTCTATCCTGAAGTCTATAAACCGGAAGATCTTTTCTCTGGGCGTATTGGCTCCTTTGCTGAAGTGCTCAAATGCAGCAAACCATTCCTCTTCCTGCTTTTCCAGGTAGGCTACCAGCAGGTCGCCCTTGGATGGGAAGTGATTATATAAAGAACCGATGGCAATATCCGCTTCGGCTATGATCTGGTTAATGCCCGTTTGGTTATACCCCTGACGGTAAAACAGGTCAGTTGCTACATTCAGTATCCTGTCCCGCACTTTTATTTTTTCTGCCATAGCATAGAAATTATCTGGAACAAAGATAGGGATTATTTTAAAAATAGATAGATCTATCTATTTATTGATTGTCTGAACTGTGATTTTTATGATTTGTTTGATTTCCCTGACGGATAAAGATCGAAAAGATGGGTCAGTTAAAAATCATTCAAATTTCATCATCTTCTCTCATCAGAAAAATCAAACAAATCAGAAAAATCATAGTTCAGACAACTATCCCCAAAATTTTTCCCTCTTCTCTGGGTAAAAAACATCATCTCCTGTATATATACTCCGGAACGATATAACAACCGGGAATGAAAACCTTCTGTTACTGCACCCACGGCGGTGTACAGAACATCCTTTTTCCGGAAAACCCGTCAGTATTCAACAACCATCATTATAAAAACCATTTTATGCAATCAAAACTCGTCTATCGTCTTGCCAGCGCCCTCCTCTTGGCAGGAGCCCTGTTTGTAGCTTCCTGTTCTAAAAAAGACAGTACGCCCACTCCCGGTGGCGGCGACACCACCAGGCCCGGCGGCGTGGAAATGGGCGCACCGGAGAAATACACCAAAAAAGCCATCGTGGAAGAATTTACCGGCACCTGGTGCGGATGGTGCCCCCGCATGCCTATACTGCTTGATAAACTGCATGCAAAGTATCCTAACCTGGTTATATCCGCGTTCCACGCCTCTGACACTTTTGATATTGGAAAAGATATCCGTAAAGTGATCGAAGAGAAAATGGGCGTACAGGGTTATCCTACCAGCATCCTGGAAAGAACGGAGTCTATCGACTGGTTCGATACAGATGACAAAATCAACTACCAGCAGGCAGAAGCCATTGTAGGCAAAGCTTTCAGCAAACCCGCCGTATTAGGCCTTGCGCTTAACACCACTGTCAGCGGCAGCAATCTCAATATCACCGTAAAAGTGGGAATGGGACAGGCCCTGACCGTAGCCAAAGCCAAAGTATTGATCTACGTCGTGGAAGACGGACTGGTTGCCACTCAGACCAACTATTATGCTGATGACAGAGTTAAAGGCGCCTATGAAAAAGATCCGGATCTGGGCCCGCTCACCAAACTCCCCGCAAAGATCGCAGGGTACGAATATCATCACGTAGTAAGAAAAGTACTCACAGATGCTAAAGGAGACGAGATCCCTGCTGCATATAAAATAAAAGGAGCTATCTATTCCAAAGATTATACAGTGGACATCAGTAAGTATAAAGCCGCCAAAACACAGGTGATTGCCGTAGTATACGGGCAGGATGACGAAGGTAAGCTGGCAGATACTTACAACGCGCAGGTGGTAGTCGCTGGCCAGTCACAGAAATTCGACTGATCCCCCGCCGGTTCTGGTTTTAGCATTTGTGTAACCTAAAAACTGAAAGCTAAAACCATGCTTCTCTTTATCCACTGCCCCTGTAACTGCATAGTGGTTATGGGGGCAGGCTTTCCAAAAAACACTATCATGAAGAAATTAGCTGCTCTCCTTACAGTACTGCTGTTTTGTGCTGCCATCGTACATGCGCAAAGCATACAGAACGACCGCCTGCCCAATGTACAGGTGAAAGACCTCAACGGGAAACTCGTAAATGTAAATTCCTTTTCGAATAACAACAAACCTATTGTAGTGAGTTTCTGGGCCACCTGGTGTAAACCCTGTATCACAGAGCTGGAAGCCATTGCAGATGAGTATGGCGACTGGCAGAACTCTTCCGGTGTAAAGATCATCGCCGTTTCTATTGACGATGCCAGAACAAGCGCCGGCATCAAATCATTGGTGTCATCACGGGGATGGCCATACGAAATTTACAACGACTACAACAAAGACCTGTACAGGGCATTGGGAATCGCCAATGTACCCTATACGCTGGTGCTCAACGGCGAAGGAAAGATCGTAGAGCGCCATGCCGGATACAATCCCGGCGATGAGCACCACCTGCTGGATGTAGTGCGCAAACTCGCCACCGGCAGGTAAGCATCTTTTACCATCAACATTTTACTATGAACAAAAGGACCTTGGCCGTTCTGCTGCTGGCAGGATACGGCAGTATCGCATATGCACAGGAAATACCCGGAAAACTCAGCGGTGGGCTCGAATCCAATAACCAGTATTATACAGATGATAACGCCACCAAAGCAAAGGCGCCCACCGACAGATTAGCAACCAACAGTTATTTTACGCTTAATTATACACTGAAGAATTTCTATGCGGGTATACAGCTGGAATCTTACCTGCCTGCATTAATGGGCTATCCGGAAGGACTGAAAGGAACCAAACTCACACACCGCTTTGCTGGCTATCGCACAGACAAGATCGACATTACCGCCGGTAACTTCTATGAACAATATGGCAACGGCCTCGTATTCCGGTCCTTTGAAGAGCGGCAGCTGGGGATAGATAATATCATGGATGGGGTGAATGTACGCTTCACACCGCTCAAAAGCCTGCGCTTCAAAGCAACCTACGGCCTGCAACGCGTGCTCATGGAAAATGGTGAAGGCATCATGCGCGGCGCCGACCTGGAACTGGATCTGCTTGACCTCCTGAAAGTACGCCGCAACTTCGGCATCACACTGGGCGGTAGCTACGTAAACCGCTTCCAGAAATACTCCGGCCCTGATGACGATTTCCCGCGTGCTGTAAATGCTTACTCCGCCAGGTTTGCACTGGACAACACTTATTACAATCTGAATGTAGAATATGTAGGCAAAAGCGAAGATCCGAACAACATCAACAAAAACATTTACCGGAAAGGATCTGCATTATACATCAGTCAATCAATTACCACCAATAAAGGATTGGGTATCGACATGGCCTTCCGCCGCCTGGAGAACATGGACTTCAGAACAGACAGAACGCAGAAGGATAACATCGCTACGCTCAACTACCTGCCCGCACTTACCAAACTATATACCTATTCGCTGCCCAACCTCTATCCTTACGCAGCGCAGTCAATGGGTGAGATAGGAGGGAAGGCTGACATCTATTATCAGTTCAAAAGAGGCAGCGCCATTGGCGGCCGCTATGGCACAAAAATCTCACTCACGGCCTCTCTCTATCGTGACCTCGATACGCTCCATGTGAAATCGAAGGAAGGCTTCACCACCACAGGGTTCTGGCGCTTCGGCCCAACAGAGCTGTATCGTGATGTCAATGTAACGGTGGAAAGAAGATGGTCGTCCTTCATCAAAACAATTTTTTCCTATATCAATCTTAACTACAACAAAGGATACATCCTGGGCCCCGGATATGGATTGGTACATGCCAACACAGCTGTTGCAGATGTGCTGTTCAATTTCGACCGGAAGAACGCCTTGCGGGTAGAGTTGCAGCATCTGTGGACCGCTGATGATGAAAAGAACTGGGCAGCTGCATTGCTGGAATACAGCTATGCACCGGGATGGTCTTTCTATGTAAGTGATATGTACAACTACCAGTCGGCGAAGATCCATTACTACGGTGTTGGCGGCGCATACAATTACAGGGCGGCCCGTGTGTCGCTGAGCTACGGACGTCAGCGCGAAGGATTGCTCTGCGTAGGAGGTATCTGCAGGATTGTACCTGCATATACCGGCGCCAACCTGTCTTTTACATATAATTTCTGATAACACACACACCATAAATCTGAGAGGGCAAAAGAACCAACCATCAGGCATGGGCAAGTTGGTCCTGTGCATAGTAGTAAATACATACTCCGGGGTTTTCCCCGGAGTTGTTTTTATTTTTTAACCGGATAATTATATAGAGAGATGATCAGCATTAATTGCCATTTAGATTGTATATTAGATAAGAATCAGCTTACATTAATGGAGAATCATGCAATCAACCATGATCAGGAACGCTGGCGAGCTTTTAAAGCAGGGGATAAGGAAGCACTGGCCTACTTTTTTAATACTTTCGTTGACAGCCTTTATCAATACGGACTTGGATTCACGCGGGACGATGCCATTATAGAAGATACTATCCAGGACCTGTTCATCCGCTTATGGGCTACCAGGGAAAGGCTCTCTGTTCCTGCATCTGCAAAGAATTATCTGTTGAAGGCTTTCCGGCACCTGTTGTATCGTAAACTGACTGATCAGCAAAAAATCAGCAGACAGATACCCGAGGATTTTTTTCCGGATATGGAACTGTCCGTTGAAGCCAGCCGTATTCAGTCTGAGCAACAACAGATCCGGCAGCACAAATTGGAGAAAGCATTGCAGCAACTGCCTCCCCGGCAGAAAGAAGCAATCTTCCTGCGGTTCTATGAGAATGCTTCCTATGAAGAGATCGCCCGTATTATGGAAACAACCGTACGGGCCACTTATAAGAATGTTTTCCGCGGACTCAGCTTCCTGCGGGAATATATGGCCACCATTGCTGCATTGTTGCTGTGGCTACTCTTGTAATATTAATTCTATCAGAAAATATATACATGAAGGGTAAAACTCTGTGGAAACAGTATATATAGTGTACTGGCAGAGGAAAAAAACAATTCGTCAACAAATCACCAAACTGAGTATATTTATAGTACCAGTTTCATCCTGAAGGCACATTATGAAAGAGCAACACAGCATTACGGATTATCTGCGTTATGATACCAATGACTTTCTGACTGATGAATATTTCCAGGAATGGGTAAAGTATGAGAAACCTGACGCAAATGCATTCTGGAATGAGTTTCTGCGGCAATATCCACAGAAAGAACAGGAAGTACAGGAAGCCTATGATCTACTGCGTCGCCTTCGTTTTACGGCGAATCCACCCAGCCCTGAGCGTACCCGCCGCATGTGGGACTACATTGAAGCCAATACGCCGAAACAGCCTGCCGCACGCCGTATCAACCTGCCCTCCAAGTGGCTGCTCGCAGCAGCCTCCATCATACTGATCATAACATTAGGTATATGGCAATGGAGCCGCGAACGGTACACGTATGTCACGTCGATCAACAGCGAAATATCACATATCATCCTGCCCGACAATTCCGAAGTAACACTCAACGCCAACTCCCGCCTGAAATATGCCAGGGACTTTGGTGCGCACAACAACCGTGAACTGTGGGTCCAGGGGGAAGCATTCTTTTCTGTAGCGCCGCATACCGGCGCCGACGGACAGCGGCAATCCTTTACCGTACACACAAATGAACTGAGCGTAAAAGTGACCGGCACCGCATTCAATGTATATGCGCGCCACGGGGAATCACGCGTGGTGCTGAACCACGGCGGAGTGACCATTCACTTCAACGGCGGGCAGCAACCGGACAAAATACTCCATCCCGGCGACATGCTGGAATACAACAGCAGTCAGAATCCTGTAGTGCAGAAAGTAGATACGCTCCTCTTTACCTCCTGGAAACAAAAACGCTTCCTCTTTGCCGACACACCACTGAAAGAGGTGGCCCGCATGATGGAAGACTTCTATGGCTGTAGGGTAGTTTTCAAAGACACGTCACTGACTTCCCGGCGCATCACAGCCGATATGAATATACCGGACATAGATGTAATGGAGACCGTATTATCCAGCACGTTGAACATCGACATTCAAAAGGATGGCAACACCCTGATTCTCCAAAAGAAGCCCTGACAGCCCATTAAAAAGCCTTGTTAAGTATTACTGAACATTTGTTTGGAAAACTCCCCCGCACGGTTTATTTTAGTAGCCCCCAACGATAGTAGCCAACCATAACCGTTTTAGTTTTTTCAGTGAACGCCTGACATAGAGAAGAAAAAGGTAAGAACCGGCATAAAGTGCACAGCGATAGCGTTAATACTTGGGGGACCCGAATTCAGAACCAAAATCAGAAAACCTGAACCGTGACTGTTGGCCCAGGGCATCAGCAAACCGTTGGTATTTCAGTGACCAGCCGCAAACATCAGCATCAACTGGAGAAACCCTTACCGGGTAAACGATGTACCCGGTTCGCAGCATTCCTTTGCCTGTGCCTGATGTGCACAGTCCGCGCTACCTCCCAGGAAAAGGAGATGACGCCGAAGGTGAGTATTCACGTGAAAAACATCTGCCTTGGTGAGCTGATCCGCCTGCTGCGCAAGCAGGTTCAATTCCAGTTTATATACAGCGAAGCAGGAAGTCCACCCTCACGGATCACACTGGACCTGGATCAGGCGCCCCTCACCACCATACTGGACAAGGCGCTGCAACATACCGGTTGGGAGTACATGCTCAGCAACGGACTGGTGATCATCAAACCCGCTTCAGCCGCAATGGCAGTGAACATGGACCGTATGCCGGCTACCTCGCCCGTTTTGCGTATAGCCGGAACCGTTACAGATGACGAAGACCGGCCCATGTTTAAAGTAAACGTAGTAGACCAGGAAACCGGTAAAGGGTCCTGGACAGATGAATCGGGCGCCTTTACCCTGGAAACTACTTCCGGCAATAAGGTGCTTTTTTCCTTCATCGGTTTTGAAAGCCAGCTGATAGCAACAGATATGCAGTCCCCGGCCATGCATATACGAATGAAGCTCCGGCAACAGTCGGTGAACGAAGTGATCGTGACCGGCTACCAGCAGATCAAAGCCTGGGAGATAACAGGCGCCGTCGCCAAAGTGAAAGGAGACGCCCTCCGTATACCCGGTGTGAACCGTATTGACCAGGCACTCCAGGGAAGGGTTCCCGGCGCTACCGTAACTTTCCCTTCCGGCGGCGTGGGCGCTGCGCCACGTATACGCATCCGCGGCACTTCCACTCTGCAGGGGAACCGTGAACCTATCTGGGTAGTAGACGGTATTGTACGTGAACCTCCCTTCCCCGCCAGGGCCGAGAACCAACCGGAGAACCTCAGCTTTACCGACAGGGCAGCCATACAGGCCGGCCTCAGCATCTACGGCAATGCCATCACCGGTCTGAATCCCGACGATATTGAAGAGATCACCGTACTGAAAGATGCGGCGGCTACCGCCATATATGGCTCCAGGGCTGCAAATGGTGTGATTGTTATTTCCACCCGCAAAGGCCGCCCCGGACCACCACAGTTCAATATCCGCAGCGATATAACAGTAACGGATAAACCATCGTATCATAACCTGAACCGCATGAATGCGGTAGAACGCATTGCCTTGTCGAAAGAAATATTCGATAAAGGCATTATCTATCCCGACGACCGTATTCCTCCAGTAGGCTATGAAGGCGCCCTGCTGCGGCTGCTGGACAAATCCATAGATCAGCAGACCTTCAACCGGGAAGTAACGCAGATGGAACAGCAGAACACTAACTGGTTTGATGTACTCTTCCGTAACGCCGTATCCGCCAACTCGCACGTCAGTATGAGCGGCGGCAACGCCCGTGCCGCCTGGTATGGCTCACTGGGACGTACTGATGAAAACGGCAATGCCCGCGGTAACTATATGAACAGGACCAGCGCGCTTTTCAAAACAGAACTGAAACTGCTGAAGTTCGTTGACGCAGCTGTCAACATCAGCTCTGCCAGCTATCGTGTGCATGGATTCTTCGATGGCCTCAATCCCTATGAATATGCTTTCAACACAAACCGGGCACTCCGCAGCGATGAGTCCTACTACGCCAGTATCGGAGAGGCATACCAGCCTGGCGACTTCTCATACAACCAGCCATTGCTGCACTTTAACTTCCTGAATGAACTGGCGCATACCGGCAATAACAGCCGCAGCAACTCCGTGAATGCCATATTCTCCCTGAACACGCGCCTGGGTAAATCCCTGCGCTGGGAATCCATATATGCGTTAGCGTATGATGTTACCATCAATAGAAGGTATGCAGATGAACGCTCGTTTGCTGCCGCACTGATACGTGGCAGCGACTATGATCCGGCAACAGCTTCCGGCAATACCTACATCTCAAAAGTGGATTCCATCCGGCAGAAAACCCATACCTGGCGCAATACGCTGTATTACTTCTTGTCCGCCGGCCGCCATGGGCAGCACGAAGTCAATATCATGGCTGGTACAGAAGCGCGTAAGAATATATACGAAGGACTGTCATCCAGTTATGTCAGGAATCCTAATAGCTTGGGTGGCAATGAACCGGACCGGATACATTCTATTTTTAATTTTCTTTCTTTCTACGGAAGCTTTTCCTACGCATACCGGCAAAAATATATCGCAGATTTTAACCTCCGCACAGATGCTTCCAACCGCTTTGCTGCCGACTCCCGGCATCGCTTCAATCCTGTATGGTCCGCAGGCGTTCGTTGGAATATGAAGGAGGAGTCATGGATGCAGCAACTGGCATGGCTCAACAACCTCTCGCTGAAGGCGGCCTTCGGTTACCAGGGTAACACCGTGGATTTCATTTCCCCCTACCTGTTAGTAACGCAGGTGACCCCAGGCGCAGATCCTTATACCGGGCAACATTATCTTGGTATCAAAAACCTGCCGTATACAGATCTGCGCTGGGAACGGACACACAGTTTCAACGCCGGTATTGACGTAGCCTTATTCGGAAAGCTGAAACTGACGGCAGATTACTATTATAAAATATCTGCTGATGTAATCCTTAAACAACGGGTGCCGGAAGAGTACGGTGTAACAGACTCCTATGTCAACGGTGGTGAAATTCACAACAAAGGCGTGGAAAGTGCGCTTACCTGGACGGTGTCCAACAACCGCCAGCTACATTGGGATGTGCAGCTGGTGGCAGGCTTCAATGATAACCGTGTTTTTGACACAAGGGCTAACGCCAGGATGGTATCGCTGGTCAACAGCAACGCCATCGTGAATGGTAAACCCGTCGGCGGAATGTGGTCATTCCCTTATGCAGGACTGTCGCCAAAGGACGGGCAACCGTTGTTCCGGTACCTGGATGTTGACAAAGATCTGGACCGCCTGCTGCATAACACCGCCACAGATTATTTATTGTACAGCGGTAATACTGAGCCTCCTTTCTCCGGAGGGTTCAATACTACGGTGAAATATAAACGCTTTAGCCTGGCGGCCAGCTTCAATGTGCAGCTTGGATATAAAGTGCGTCTGAATCCGTTGATGCAGGCCGGCGCCGATGGCTATTACCGCCCGCCTGCACCAGACAAAAATGTCAGCCGGGAACTTACTTACCGGTGGCTGCAGCCGGGAGACGAAAGATATACCAACGTACCATCCATCTATTCATTTGAATATTATCCCATAATGTACTCCATCGGTAAGTACTTCGGGGACCTTTCACTTAGTAAGAACGGCAATACATTGTATCGCTATGACCTCTACAACTACAGTGATTTGCAGTCTGTCAGCGCTGATAACCTGCGTTGTAACTACATCACTGCCGGGTATGAAATGGATCATAAGATGATGCGCTGGTTACCTGCCAGGTGCAGGATGGTATTGTCTTTCAGTGTAAATAATGCGTTTGTTATAAAGAATAAAAGATTGAAAGGACAGGACCCCGAGATACGATCTATGTCGGCTACGGAAAGCTCAGCTACCTTGCCACGCTACCGGAGCTTTGTTGTCAGCGTTAACCTAAAAATGTAATCTCAGCATGAAAACCATCGGCAGAAAATTTTCAAATCGCCTTATATCTTCCGGCATCCTCGCTATCATACTGTGTTGCAGCGGATGTAAAAAATTCCTGGAACAGTCGTCTCCGGATGAGTTCATCCCTGCTACCATCGCCGATTTGCAGAAGGTGCTGGCACGCGAAGGCTATCCGCCTGCCAATCGCCCTTTTCATCCCTATTTCAGCCTGCTGGACGATGATGTAAAATGCGTTACCCCCGATCCTTATGCCTCCAACTGGAAGCAGGGGCAACCCGCCTTCACCTGGAGCCGCGATCTGTACAGTGAGATGCAGATCAATGGCGACAGGGATGCAGATACCTATGGGAAATATTACCAGCGCATCAAAGGATGTAATGTAGTACTGGATATGATCAGGCAGGCCAAAGGAGAACAGGCGGAGAAAGACCAGCTGGAAGGGCAGGCCAGGGTATTGCGCGCTTATTACTATTTCATGCTTGTTAATCTTTACGGATGGCCTTACAATGATCCGCAGCAAACGCCGGACAAGTCTATGGGAGTGCCACTGGTGCTCACGGGTAAAGTGGCTGACGCATGCCTGCGCCGTAATTCTGTGGAGGAAGTATATAACCAGATCGTGAGCGACATCACACAGGGCGCCGCACTGCTGGAGAAAGCCAATAGCAATGATCAGGTGTTCTGCATTGGCCGGCAGGCCGCGTGGCTCCTGGCCAGCAGGATATTTCTCTACATGAACGACTGGAAAAGGGTAATAGAGAATGCCGGCAGATTGTTGTCGGAACGCCCTGCATTGGAAGACATTCACCGTTGGGCAGTGACATCCGGCAGAGATTCCGGCATGATCTATCCACGACCCTGCTACATCGATCCTTCCAATAAAGAAATCATCTTTCTCTTTGGATGCATCCGGGAATATGGATTGCTGGGTACCGACAGTGTATATAACCAGCCCTGTTACTATCCGTCGGATACGCTCAGCGCTGCCTATGAGAAAGGTGACCTCAGGGCTGATGTATACATCAACTCCTGGAGAAGAACCGGCATCTTCTCCAAAGTGAATTACAAGGGATACCTCGGCAAATCGTTCCGCACCGCGGAGGCATATCTCAACAGGGCGGAGGCTTTGATAAGAACATATATACGGCGCCGCGATGCTGCTTTGCTGGATCAGGCGGTAACAGACCTGAACTTTCTGCGGAAAAACCGGTTCGAGGCAGTGAACTTTAAACCCTTGTCAGTAGCCGATTTTGGCTCAGTACAGGAATTGTTGTCCTTTTGTTTGCAGGAGAGAAGAAGAGAGCTGTGCTTCGAAGAACATCGCTGGTTTGACCTCCGCCGCTATGGCATGCCAGCCATCACGCACTTTTACTATCAGAGCAACAAACAGAAACCACAGGCCTATCAGCTGCCGGAACGAAGCTCCAGCTATGTGCTGCCTATCCCGGATATAGCGCTTACCAATAATCCTATGCTCATTCAAAACCCTTAATGCATGCAGCTATTAAAGATATTCTGTATCCCTGCGCTGGCAACACTTTTACTGATTGCCTGCAAAAAAAACGATGACAACGTAACACCTTCTCCCAAAGGCGATATGTACTTTGAGCTGCCACAGGGTAATGCACCTTACGACCATCAGATAGTAGATTGGTACCGGAAATACGGCTCCTATGTATTGTACCGTTTCCCGGGAAAAGAGTTCCGGTACGGAATCACCGGCTTTTATTATGAAGCAGTGCTGATGAGAACAGCCGACACCATCGCATTACCGGCTGCCGTTGAATTTTTGAAACACAGCTGGTTTGATTTTTATACCGATGATTTCCTGCGGAAATATCTGCCCTTCAAAATATTGCTGGCTGGGCAGATGCTGGTATCGGAAACCGGGTTGGATACCACCAATTACCCGGTTACTTACCCGATGGCGGGATTCGATTACATCATCTTTCCGGCGGTGGACACAGCTTTCCGCGATATGACGAAAGAGCAGCGCCGCAAGCTGAAAACCGCTGTGCATGCACTCTTCCTTGAAATCTTGTTATACAACGGTAATCCGCCAAAGATCACACCACCGGCCGCATTCTTTGAGGTAAGCTCCTATGATCAGAAGCAGACCGTCTCCAACCGTTATGAACACGGATTCCTGGTACTGGGCTATGATAACAACCGGCCCATCCCCCCCTCCAAATACCGCGACCTGATGAGTTATATCTATAAGATCATCAGCACACCGGCAAGAGAGCTGCAGGCCACCATCCTGGCGCCTGCTACAGATAAAAACGGACTGGTAGGAAAAAAATATAACCTGCTGCTTCAGTTCT
This sequence comes from Chitinophaga sp., assembly GCF_035538455.1. Taxonomy (GTDB): domain Bacteria; phylum Bacteroidota; class Bacteroidia; order Chitinophagales; family Chitinophagaceae; genus Chitinophaga. The sequence goes on along the minus strand of NZ_DATLKJ010000042.1, from coordinate 37,794 downwards.
TTAAAACCCAATATCAGGTAGACCTGCAAGCTATAGGAGAGTGATGTTCTCTGCTTCCTTTGCACCTTTGTGAGAAAAAAAATCAAAGTCCGTTTTTCGGTTGTCGCACCTGTTCGCCTGCCTTACTTTTGTAATAAAATAAACAGGATGCTCACAAACGAAATCATGTATAAGGCGATGGTAGATAAAGACCCATCCTACGAAGGGATTTTCTTCTCCTGTGTGAAGACAACCGGTATATTCTGCCGGCCTACTTGCACGGCCAGAAAACCCAAGGTGGAGAATGTAGAGTTTTTGAAAACGTCGGGAGAAGCTATACAGAAGGGATACAGACCATGTAAAGTATGCAGTCCGCTGGAGAAGAAAGGGGAGACGCCCGCCTATATCAGGGAAATACTGGATCGGCTGAATGCAGATCCCACCACTAAAATAAAGGACTACGACCTGTTACAGCAGGGCATAGATCCCGTAAGAATCAGGAGATGGTTTCTGAAGAATCATGGGATCACCTTTCAGGGCTATCAGCGCATGTTCCGCATCAACTCCGCTTTCAAACGCATACAGAAGGGAGAAACCGTCACCGCGGTAGCATTCGATAGCGGCTATGAATCGCTTAGCGGGTTTGCAGACTCCTATAAAGCGATTGTGGGCGCATCACCGGCACTCAGCAAAAATAAACGCATCATTAATATAGCACGGCTGGAAACACCACTGGGTACTATGCTGGCCTGCGCGGTGGATGATGGCATATGCCTGCTGGAGTTCACCGAAAGGAAAATGCTGGAAACAGAATTACGCGCACTTAGCAGACTGCTCAATGCCAACCTCGTACAGGGCGAACATGTACACTTTCACACATTGCGCCGCCAGCTCGAAGAGTATTTTAATGGCAGCAGGCAGGTCTTCACAGTGCCGCTGTGCATGCCTGGCACCGCGTTTCAGCAATCAGTATGGGAGCTGTTATGTACTGTTCCCTTTGGAGAGGTACGCTCTTACAAGCAGCAGGCCATTGCATTGGAAAGACCGGATGCCTGCCGGGCGGTGGCCGGCGCCAACGGCATGAACCGTATATCTATATTGGTGCCCTGTCACCGTGTAATTGGCGAAGACGGCAGCCTCACCGGCTACGGCGGCGGTATCTGGCGGAAGCAGTGGCTGCTGGACCACGAAAAGAAAAACCGGCGCTAAAAAAATATTTTCTCCTGGATGTCCGGTTTCTGATATCTCAGTACTTATTGTGATATAAGACCAACGTTTTATTCACCTTAACAACTGTAAAAATCATCTGTTATGAAAGATGTCAGAAAACTTAATACAAACAACGAATCAAAAGGACGTATCATTGCTTACTGGGCCATTACCGCTATCATCCTCACAGAAACAGCCGTAGGCGCTTATTGGGATATTGCCCGCATCCCGTTTGTCCGCAACATTATGACAGAGCTGGGCTATCCGCTTTATTTCCTGGTGATCCTGGGCGTTTGGAAAGTGCTGGCCGTGATAGCATTGCTGGCGCCGCGTTTCCCGCGTGTGAAGGAGTGGGCTTATGCCGGATTGTTCTTAACCTATTCCGGAGCAGCGATCTCACACCTGGCCATGGGAGATTCTTCCAAAGCATGGGGCCCCCTGGTATTTGTAGCGTTGACAATCATTTCCTGGGCATTGCGGCCAGCATCCCGCAAGCTGCTGAAAGGATACGCCATAGAGCCGGATAAAGAAGCAACAGGCAGGAAACAGCTGATTGCTTACTGGACAGCTACCGGTATTATTGAGTTTGTGGTATTGTCCGGCGGCATGGCTGATATGTTTCAGCGTGGCGGAACAGTAGAAGGAATGGTGCAACTGGGGTATCCGCTTTATTTTATCACGCTCCTGGGATGCTGGAAAGTATTGGGTGGAATCGCCTTGCTGCTGCCGCGTTTTCAGCTGCTGAAGGAGTGGGCTTATGCCGGTATCGTCTTCAACATGACCGGCGCTGTAGCGTCTCATATTGTAAATGGAGATAGCGTTACACATTTCATCGCGCCTTTATCATTCGCCATTATAGCAATGGTATCCTGGGCGCTACGGCCCGCATCACGTCGGATTGGCGCAGATGGCTACATTGTTCAGTTCGGGCAGCGCTCCTTGCAGCCCGCCTGAACCGGTAACAGAATACGATGGAATTTTCGGATTTTTGTTGCCGGAGAACAATGATACAGGCGCCGGTATCATCAATCCAAAAATTTCCATCAATGAACAGGAATATATACGAACCGTTCAAAGTAATGACCATAGCAGGTGATGAGGTACCCTGGAACAAAGGGACCATCACCTTTTTTGAACTGGTGATGGTTGAAGAAGGCAGCGGAACTTTGCAGATCAACGATCATCATCTTCCGTTTAAAGCCGGCGATTTGTTCTTCCTGCTGCCGCAGGAAACAGAGGCCTTCAGGTTAGCAGAGCCATCCCGTATACATTTCATCCAGTTCCAGAAAGTCTATTTTGAGCGGACTGCTGTAAATGCCTACAATTTTAATTTTGAGACCTGGTTCCGGAAACTGGAATTCATTTTCTTCAACGAAAACAGGCTGGAAATCCCTGTGCTCAAAACAGCGGAAGACAGAGAAACAGTAAAAAGTCTGATGGGGCTTATTATTCAGGAGCATCAGCGCAAACTGGGCTATTGTGACATCATCGTACAGAATACCCTGTTCTCCATCCTCAACATCGTGGCGCGTAACCTGGGTGGTCAGCAAGTGGAGCCAGCCACACAGCAAAGTGATTCCATCCTTTCCTATCTGCAGTATCATATTCATGACCCCAACCGGCTGACGGTGAACCACCTGGCGGAAACGTTTCATATCGCGCCTTCCTATTTCGGGGAATATTTCAGGCGGAAATTTGACGTAGGTCTCAAACAATATATCCTTACTTATAAACTGAAGCTGGCAGAAAACCGCATGAAATATACAGACCTTTCCCTGAGCCAGATCGCTGATGAGCTAGGGTTTACAGACCTCGCGCATTTCCGGAAGATGTTTGCCCGCTATAAGGAAGCCGCTCCCGGAGAACATCGGAGGCAACTAAAGGCAGCGTTGTAAGGACTCCCCGGTTGATTTTACCTTTTAATCCATGATTTTTACCTGTTGCCGGGTAATAAGCAGGAGTACCTTTGCCCTGCTGAAGGGGCTGGCCATCCGGCATTTATTTTCTAACAGGTAAGCATATACAAAGATGAATTATCAGGAAATTGCTAAAGAATCGGTGGGATATATGTACAAGGCCCATCGCAGTATCCGTATATCCGGGCTGGATGTGAAACTCATTGCACTGGCGGAGCTGCGCACATCGCAGCTCAATGGCTGCGCATATTGTTGTGCTTATCACGCCGCTGAGCTGCGGGAAATGGGTATCCCCTCATCGTTGATTGATAAGCTGCCGGGATGGAGACTGTCCGGCGATTTTGACCCGCAACAGCAGCTGGTACTTGAATGGACTGAAACCGTGACCAACCAGCCAGTGGCCGCCACAGCATTGTATCCACGGCTACTGCAACATTTTTCAGAAAGAGAAGTGGCAGAACTCACGGCCAGTATATCGCTGATGAATGCGCTGAACAGGCTTCGTATTACACTCGGAAGCCACTGAATACACTTATTCATATCGGTAGTACCCGGCGGAAAAGCAACATACCGCCGTTACCAGCATCAGCAAGGAAAGCGGAAGCAGGGCGCCCGTCAGCAGACAACCGAATTGTATACAGGTAATGAGGAGGATGATCTGCAGGTAAGATTTCATGCTGAACCTGCGCAGAAAGGTAACGCTCAGCATGAGTAACACCAGGCTATAGCTGCACAGTGCATAGCGCAGCGCATCGCTATCATGCAGGTGTACGGGCGTAAGCGAGGCAATAGTAATCATTTCCGGTAGCAGCAGTAACAGGCAGAACAACGCATATTGCAGCAATCTTGTAACGAGGGATACTGGAACGTTACGGTAAAAAGAAAAGTACACCGTCTCAAACTCCCTGGTCTTATTTAAAATGATGCCATTAGCGATAATACCGAAGTTGAAGAACCAGAATACGGTGCCCGGATCATATACGGTGGCAGTGTTATTTCTCGCGGCGCCATAGAGCATCCAGCAGGTGAAGAGCTTAATACCCAGCCAGATCATTTTCTGGTTAGTCAGCACATAGCGCAGCAGCATCACCGGGTAACGCGATCGGAGCCATTGACTCCAGGCGCCCCGCAGTAAAGGTTTCGTGGTATCCCTTTCCAGGGAGCTCAGTTGCTGCAGATGATATGCCGCCATCCCCGCACATAAGGCTACTACATATAAAGGCACCAGCAGGGTGGAAGGGAAGAGTCGTTGCCGCCATCCCGTGATGGTAACAAGTACCGCATAAATAATGACAGGCAGCAACAGCGTGGTATCCACCAGGAGAAACAGTCTGAACCGTCGGGCGCTGCTGGCACTGTTATATACACGAAGAAAGGTATACTCCGGCCGGTACAGCAGCGCGGTAACAAATGCCGCGCATTTTCTGGCATATAATATCCACACAAAGAAAACAACCAGCAGGAAATAATAATTGCTGAGCATGCCCGTCATCAGGGAATAATGATATTCCACCAGTCCTGCACCATGTACCGGGCTTACTATCAGAAAGAGGATAGTGGTCAGGAACAGGAAGGCGCCGGCATTTTCCCTGTAGAAAGGTTTGATAAACAGCCTGAATAATATTTTCATCCGGATGATATACTGTCGGATAAAGATATTCTCTTTGTGTGGTTTATTACCGGCTTTAACAAAACAGTAAGATCAAGATAAACTGGTGAATTCTAATGTCCACTGCGGACACCCGGCACTGGTGGAACCTACTTTCACGGCTGTTACGTTTAAAATCTACAGTTATGAAAAAGAAAATCGTTAAAAAATTACAGCTGGGAAAACTGACAGTGGGTAACCTCAGCACTGATGAGCAACTGACACTGCAGGGCGGCCGTACGGAGCCTGCTATCTGTCTGCCTTATACAAGGTTCGGTTGCATCACCAGGCTGGCTACCTGCTTTTGCCCGACAGAAACAGTATGATGAGATGCATTTAGCTTTCAGGTATTAGCTTTCAGTACTAATACCTGAAAGCTGATACCTACGCATGATACACCTGCGCAAATTCTTTTGCAAATGCTTCCAGGGACTGTCCGCCTGCCTGATGCTGCTGGCGCAGGAAATCTTCCAGCAGGCTGCCATTGCGCAACGCCTTTCCGATCTCGATAATATAAAAAGATTCTGCTGCTGTTGTCATCCCCGATTGTACAAGGCTCTGAAGCATCGCTTCATCCGGGAAGCTGACCCAGGGTAGTTCCGGCATACCAATGGCACGCCCCAGCGTTGCCGCTATTTCCCCACCTGTTCTTACATCGCTGACTACATAACGAATATGCTTACCCGTTACCGGCGCATTGAAGTATGCGGCTGCGGCGGAAGCAATATCTTCAGGGTGTGTCAGTGCAGCGCTCACGGCAGCATCGAAGTTATTGCCAAGCATATGGTGCTGTTTCACTACCGGAACAGCGCCGAGGAAATTGGTATAGAACATACCAGGCCTGATATGCAGTATATTCGTTACCGTTAGTGCATTCAGTTGCTGCTCAACGTGATAGTGTGCACCTGAAGGACCCGCACCTTCAGGCGTATGTGCGCCAACGCTGCTGAGGTTGACTACGTACTTTACACCGGCGGTTGCTATGGCCTGGGCATACCTGGCAGCGGTTTCCCTGATATGGGTGTGGTGGTCGGGTACGGAAAAGTCTGGGGGTACCATGGTAAATACTGCATCTGCACCTGTAAAAACCTGTTGAAGGAAAGCGGCGTCGCTTACAGAGCCGATAGCAGGTATTGCCTGCAGCTGACGGATCTCGTCCGCCCTTTGATCATTGCTGCTGATAACGGTTACAGTATGTCCGGATGCAATCAGTTTTGCTGTCAGTCTGCGGCCTATATTACCCAGTGAGCCTGTGATGGTGATGTTCATAGTTTTTAGCTTTTATTGCTGATGCAAAAGTATTTTTATACTTACTTTTGTACAAGTACTTACCCTAAAGTATGTATGCTATGACACGTATTAAGGAGAGTTCCACCATACAGGAAAACAAACAGTCTGCATTCAACGAATGCCCCGTCACATATGTAATGGAGAAGATCGGAGGATATTGGAAACCTATTATTCTCTTCCAGCTGCTGGGTGGCAGCCGCCGCTACAGCGATCTGCGGAAAGCCGTACCGGCCATCACAGAGAAAGTATTGATACAGCAGCTGAAACAGCTGGAAGCAGATGAGTTGATCGTACGTAAAGCAATGCCTGTTGTGCCGCCGCACGTAACGTACAGCCTTTCAGCTTCCGGACAACGACTGAAGCCCGTGCTATATGCCATGGCGGTATGGGCCACCCAGGACAGCAAAGAGAATGCGCGTGTGTTCAAGCGCAACCTGAAAAACTTTCCGGGAGTATAAAATCAGAAACGTGTTTTTAGTCAAGCTGGTCCAGCTTCTGGCGGATACCCTGTTTCTCCGTTTGGGTTTTAGCCAATGCCATCGCCTTTTTATAATGCTGCCTGGCTTTTTCGGTATCTGTATGTTTATATAGTTCGCCCAGTAACAGGAAGTAAAAATGATCTTCTTCGTAGCGCAACGTCTCAGCCTCTGCCTGTGCGGCTGCAGGCCCGTTTACTTTGTATAGCGCGAATACCCTGTTAAGCGCCACGCCCGGAGAATAATTCACCAGCAGGAGCTGATCATATAACTGAAGTATATCGTGCCATTTTTCAGAAGAGTCTTCTTTTATGCAATGCCAGTGTGCGATCCTGGCTTCAAGATGATAGGAGCTGAGTTCGTCACCTCCTACGGAACGGCCGAGATAGGCGGCGCCCTGGCTGATCAGGTCATCATCCCATAAGGATTCGTCCTGGTCTTCATAGAGCACAATGGTATCGCCGTTGGTCTGCCTTGCATCGAAGCGGGAAGCATGGAAACACATCAGCGCAATCAGTGCGTTGGTCTTGGGGAGATTGGTACTTTCATATTCTGTGAGCATAAGACCCAGCCGCAGCGCTTCAATACAGAGGTCCTTCCGCAGGATCTCGTCCTGCGTCTGGGAGTAATAACCTTCGTTGAAAAGCAGGTATATTACATGCAGCACATTGTCTAACCGTTTGGGGATCTCGTTTTCAGCCGGCATCTCCATCTTCACCTTTTCCTGACGCAGTTTCTCTTTCGCTCTGAAGAGCCTCTTGTTGATCGTTTCCTTGTTGGATAAAAATGCGGCGGCAATTTCGTCGATGCCGAAGCCGCAGAGGATACGCAGAGCGAGCCCTATCTGGGCTTCGCTGGCAATAGCCGGATTACACACGGCAAACATCATTTGCAGCTGACTGTCTTTGATGTGTTGCTGGGAGAAGTCGAGATCGTCAGGCATGATGTTGATGTCTTCTTTATGAGTTAACTGTGGAACAACTTTCTGTTCAAATATTTTATTCCTCCTGAAATGATAAAGCGTTTTCTGTTTGGCCACCATGTAAAGCCATGCAGTAGGGTTGGCGGGAATGCCTTTCACCCCCCATGTTTCTGCTGCAAGCAGGAATGTTTCACTGACAATATCTTCTGCTGTCTCTATATGCTGTAGCCCGAACAGTTTACTGATCACTGCCACCATCTTCGAAAATTCCTGCTGGAATAATTGTTTTAAGGATACCTGTTCCATTACTGAATAAACATAAGTCATCAGCTTTTAGCTATCGCTGTATAATGCTAAAAGCTGATGACTGAAAATAAAAATTACTGTTGAATGATTTCTCTTATTTCTACGCTTCCGTCTGACTCCAGGGCGGGACAGCCATGAGCAAGGGTGGTAGCTTCTTCCAGGCTGTCGGCTTTCACAACCAGAAAGCTGCCCAGTCTTTCCCTGATTTCCACAAACGGCCCGTCTGTGATCACACCGCCTGATTTAAGCACCTTTCCTTCAGTAGCCAGGCGTGGACCGGTATTGCCCAGTTTGCCCTGTGCTGCGATACCTCCAACCCAGTCTTTCCACTTTTGCGTGAGTGTTTCCATTTCTTTGGGAGAAGCGTTGCTGTAGTCGTAGCTTGGCTGTCTGAATAATAACATGAAACTTTTCATTTTCGTAATGATTTTGTGCGTGAATATATAATTTACACTACAATAATGACCAGGAAAATGAAAATTGGACAAAGACTGAAAAAAAACTTTTAAGCCTGCTTTCTATAATATAATGCAATCACTCCTTTAGGCATAGGCTCGCTTTTGAGCAGCTCCAGGCCTGCCGGAAGGGTACCGTCTTTGAAGAAGCGTTTGCCGCTGCCCATCATATGAGGATGTACCAGCAGTCGGTATTCATCTATCAGGCCGGCATTGGTGAGCGACTGTATAAGCGTGGCGCTGCCTTCTATCTGTATTTCACGCCCCGGTTGCTGTTTCAGCCTGCTGATCTCTTCCACTACATTTTCACGGATGATAGCCGTATTGTTCCAGCTGGCTTCCTGCAGGGTGGTGGACACCACATACTTCTGCACATTGTTTAGCTTATCAGCAACGCCCATCTCATTATTTTTGAGTGACGACCAATAGGGCGCGAGCATCTGGTAAGTGTCGCGGCCAAAGAGAATGGCATCGCATTCCATAATACCGGCGGCGATGTAAGCTTGCCTTTCAGGGCTGTCGTATGGAGCAAACCACTGACCCATAGACGCTGCATCGAAGATGCCATCCAGCGAAATCCACGCTGATACAATTAACTTTCTCATAGTGTACTGTTTTTGTTTGTTGAGTACAAAGTAAAAGCAGCCGCCTTCCATATGATAGAAGAAACCCGACAAAATGAAATAACCGGGTCAGCGGGGGAAATCTTCTGCCAGTTTCAGGTATTCGAGGGGAGAATAGTGAGTAAATTCTTTGAAAGCGCGTATAAGGTGACTCTGATCTGCATACCCATTGTCAAAGGCTACAGCAGTCATGTCAGTAAAATTATTATGCGAGAGCTGTTGCAATGCAGCGTGGAACTGACAGATACGGCTGAATGTTTTAGGTGATACGCCCACATGCGCCTCGAAGAGGCGTTGTAGTGTACGCTCCGTGGTATGCAGTTCCTGCTGTACACAGTTGACGGGCAGCGTGCCGTGGCCTTGCTGTATCAGTTGCGTGGCATGGGCAATAGCCCTGCCGGCATGTGTATCACAGGGCGCCGCCAGTTTCCGGATAAAATTATCAATAAGCTGCATGCGGTGGCGGAGATCCGGCGCATTGAGTAACTGTTCCTGCAGACACATACCCCTGGCAGGTTCTGTGAGATCCAGGTCTATACTCGCGTCGGTCAGCTCCTTTGCATCATATCCAAACAATCCTTTCAGCATATGCGGATACAGGAAGTAAGCAATCACTATAACATAGCCGGATGTACGAAGTTCTATCGGCCTTACATGCTGGCCATACAACACCAGGTTGTCGATACGGGTACCGCCAGTAAGCCAGGGATTGGTAATCTGGAAAGTAATGCTCGGAGAGCCGCGCGGGATCAAAGGAAGGATCACCTCCTTATACAGGTTGTTGTTCTCGATCACAACAATATCGCTGATATAAGCCGCTATATCCGGATGCGGCAGGAACGACAGCACTCCCATTCTGATATGCAGGATTAATAATGAAGTGTAAGACAGAATAAATTTAATTATTAATCCGGGAAATAAAAAACCTCCCGCTATTAGCGGGAGGGAAATTACTATTCAGGCTATCAGTAAAAACTAAATACCCGAAACCTGGATGGTAGTATGAATAGTTTTGATGGGGCCGCATCCTGCATCAAGCGTGGCTGGCTGCAGGCATACTCTTGGGGAGGTGTGCACGGGACAACCCCAGGTGACGGCGCAGGCGTCATTGCATTTGGAGTTGGTGTCTATCGGACAAAGAGCACAACCCGTTGGTGCGGTTGGTTGTATCGTAGCGCCACCCAGCACCTGCTGCCCGTTGAGATTGTAAAGCGTTGTTTTGTTAAGGGATAATTTCTGATTGAGGGCAAGTTTCTTTCTTTTCATAACAAGGGTTTAAAGAATTACATAAAGGGTTAAATGCATCACCATACGGATGAATGCGGCTGTATTTTAATCAGAATCGCAGGGAGTAGGAAAAAAAACTAACTAACGGTCAGAGATAATTCACGAACGGTATGTGCCTGCTTCCAGGTGCGCAATTTTGCCGGAAAGGATGGCCTTATCGGCTGAGGATCTGGTGAGCCCAAGCGCAGTCTTCAGGTGCGAGATCGCTTTCTGGTTGTCGATACCGGTATATAATTCACCCAGCAATATATGATATTGGGGATGATCGGTAAGCTGCAGCTGACGGGCTTCTGCGAGCGCCTGCGTTTTACCCCTGGCTTTTGCCAGTGCGTACGCCCGGTTGAGTGCCGCTACAGGAGAGTATTCCAATTGTAACAGGTGGGTGTACAACTGAAGAATATTGTCCCATTTTTCCTGGCTGTCTTCCCGGTTGGTATGACAACACGCGATGGCCGCCTCTATATGATACTTCGATAGGGTGGTGCCTTTCGACGCATGGGAAAGAAACTGCTTGCCCCGTCCGATCAGTTCCTGATCCCATAGGGAGATATCCTGATCATTATATAGAATGGTTTCACCGTTTTCACCAGTGCGCGCCTCAAACCTCGAAGCCTGGAAGCACATTAATGACAGCAGGGCATTTACGGCTGGTTGGTTGGTGCTGTCATTTTCAATGAGCAGCAGGGTGAGGCGCATTGCCTCAAAGCAGAGGTCTTTACGTAGCGTGGTGTTATAGCTGGCAGAGTAGTAACCTTCATTGAAGAGGAGGTACAATGTGCGCAGCACAGCTTCCAGGCGGCTGCCCAGTTCTGCTTCAGGTGGCATTTCAATCTTTATCTGCTCAGCTCTCAGCCTTTCTTTGGCACGCAGCAGCCGTTTATTGATCGTGTCTTTACCGGTAAGGAAGGCGTCTGCAATCTCGCTGATCCCGAACCCGCACAGCACACGGAGCGCTAGTCCTATCTGTGCTTCCGCCTGTATCGCCGGATGACACACCGCAAAGATCATCTGCAATTGGCTGTCCTGTATATTCCTGGGAGAAAGGTCTATTTCAATATTGTCTGCACGCTGAGCATCATAATTAAGCTGTTTCACAATTTTGTTGTGAAAAACGGCCTGGTGCTTCAGCGTATTCTTCGCTTTGTTCTTGGCAACCGTATACAACCATGCTACCGGGTTCTCCGGCAGGCCCTTCAATCCCCATATTTCGGAGGCCGACAGAAATGTATCGCTGGCAATGTCTTCCGCTATTTCAATGTGTTCAAAGCCAAAGAGGCTGCACAGCACAGCCGTGATCTTGCTGTATTCTGTACGGAACAGGTGCGGTATCAATTCGTTTTCCTGCATAAGAAAAAGCCTTTGTAATATTACAAAGGCTCCGGAGATTTCCTGTATTAAAAAATTTACATCTCGTCTATCTCACGTACTTCAACATTGCCCCCTATTTTGTAAATCGGACAACCTTTGGCAATCTCGACGGCTTCTTCCATAGATGCGGCTTTTATCAAGGTGTATCCGCCAAGTGTTTCCTTGATCTCAGTGTAAGGCCCGTCAGTAACTACGTTGTTAGGTCTTACTACTTTGCCGGCTGCGTTCAGCCGGTTACCACGGTCTACCAGGTTGTTCTGTGCGGCAATGCTGCCGATCCAGTCCATCCAGCTTTGGGTGGTCGCCTGCATCTCTTCAGGTGAACCCTTGGCTGCTACAAATTGATCTGCCCTGAATAAGAAAAGGAAGTTTTTCATGATTATAAGTTTTAAGTGTTTTAAAACCTAATGACAACCGAATTGGTATGTATTGGACAGAAAGGTCGTATTTTTTTATTTAAATGGTATATTTTATTGTAAATGAATTTTGTATGGCTTATTTAAGCTGCCTTTTCCATAAAAAGAAAAATGGGCTATGGTCGATAAAACCTATAACCCATTACAGATGAAATGAGATCTTTTCTGTTTAAATGAATGCCATCAGACACATTTACAGGTAGCTCCATTACAGTTCTTATCCTGAAGATCACACACTATTTGACATAGAATAAAATGGCAAAAAACGTTCATTGCATTACCACCATTTACGGTTTTCATTTGATTTCTTGTCAGGTTTTTACCTAACCATTCAATTTTTTTCATAACGTAATGTTTGAGATGGGGGAATGAGAATAGTGCATAAATTAAGAAGCATCCCTGCAATGGGCTTTCTGATTTTCTCCTCATTTCTCCTTCATTTTCTCCGCCTTCTCCACATATACCCTTGCCTGTTGCTGATTTCCTTCCTTTCTATATGCTTCCGCCAGGCTGCTGTAGACATGAGCACTTTGCGGATAATATGCAGCGGCCATTTTAAAAATTGTGATGGCGCTACCGGTTTTACCTATGCGAAGGCAGTAATTACCCACCCAGTCCAGGTAGCTTTCGGTAGGCCGGAATGGGAAGCCCAGCCTGGTTGATAGCGTGTCATAATGCCGGGTAATCAGTACCGGGTCGGCTACTGCCTGCTTCACGTGCACCTGGTGCCCGCTATAAATGAACTTCAATCCGTCAAAAGCGGCGGGCACAGGTATAGTGCCATGATCCTCATCCGGGTAATAGCGGAACTGCCAGCGCAGACCTTTGGGCTGGAAGCGCTGTAACTGCTTTTCGAATGCCCGGATTGCCATCGGGTGATCAGTTGCGGTATCCATCGGTACTACCTCCTTATGCGCCATCGCTACATATATACTGGCGCCGGAAAAATCTCTCCGCGGGAAGAGACTGTCCGCCTGGCGGAGCATCAGCTGCTGATCCCACCAAAGACTAGGGTCCACAATGATATAGGCATTAAACAATTTAGTGTGATGCAGCAGTATATTAACAGCTGTGAGCCCGCCAAATGAATGGCCGTCCAGGATATTATAGCCCGACGTGCGGTATGCTGAATCGATGTAAGGGCGCAGCTCCTGTTGCAGAAAGGAAATGAAGTGGTTATTGCCGCCACTGTTCTGATACAGCGTGGCCTTACTATCATAATACGCCTGCCTGCCGCCAGCGGTGGGTGTGAGGTCGCGGGTACGGTCCGTATTCAGGATGCCCACTACAATCATCTGCGGAATACTGGCATAAGGCCCCTGCGTGAGCATTTCCTGGATGCCTGTGAAGGTATGGAAGTTGACATCGCCATCAAGCAGGTACACTACCGGATAACGGGCAGGCTTATACGTTGTGTTATAATAATCTTTCGGGAGATATATCCAGAACTCCCTTTTCTCTCCGAGTATAGCGGAGGGCAGGGAATATTTTTTACCGATACTGATGTTTTCCTGGGAGAAAACAGGTAGCATGGCCATAAGGCATATTATAAGTAAGATTGCTTTTTTCACGCTAAGGATGTTTTAGAAGACTTACTAACGGAAACAGATGTACGCTGATGTTTCTTGTTATTTCTTTTTCCCCACCAGATCAGGAAACCGGTAACGGGCAAGGCCGCGCAGATGAGCCCGGCAACTGCGGTGAGTATTTTACCCAGCCATCCGGCCCAGAAGCCGATGTGCAGGTTCATATTCATACCGTCCACCTGCAGGCCGCGGCGAATGTTCTCCGGGAATTCCATCTCTTTGCCGGTATAACGATTGATCATGAACATACGTCCGTCCAGGGCCTTGAGACCCAGCTCCCGGCCGCTCATGGCAAATACGGTGGTGGCGCTGTCCTTCGGTATAGAAAGGCGCACCTGCGCTGCGGAGGGCTCCTGTAACAGGTTGTTCAGCAGCTCATTCATGGTCACAAACTGCCTGCTGCTGTCGTAAGCGGGAGCCTTGCTGCGCATATATTTAAACGCATCGGGTTTGCTGCCGAAAAGCTGGTGGGTGGATCGCTTCACCGTATCATTTATAATCACCAGCCCCGTAATAGTAATCATCAACGCAGGTATAAGACTATAGAATCCCGGTACATTATGGAGGTCGTAATTCACTCTTTTGAAGCTGGCTTTCCATTTGATGGTGAAGCGCTGCTTCCTGGCGGCACGTGTCCAGCGGGCAGGCCACCACAGCACCAGTCCCGTGATCAGTTCTATCAGGAATATCCAGGTGGCAATTTGTACAATCAGGTTACCGGTATGCCCAAACGGCATCTCTCCGCTGTGCACATGCGCTACCACGTAAAAGAAATAATAAGCGCCGCTGGTCACCAGCGACCGCCCCGTATACGGATCTATCCAGGTGAAACTGAAATGCCCCGCTTTGTCGCCGGCCCCGATGCGTGCTGTTCTGGAAGGATCTTTATATACCTGGATACTGAATGGTTTCAAACCCGGATGGTCTTTACTGAAGGCTGCCAGCAACGCTTCCGGCGACTGGCGCCGTGTCTGCACTTCCTGTACATACTGCGACTTCCCGGCCATGGCGTCAATAATGTCGTCACAGAATACAAACAGGGTACCTGTAAGCGCTACTATCACCACTATGATCCCTGATGATATACCCAGCCACAGATGCAGCCAGCTGTTCAACCTGCTGAGCCAGGGTTTTCTTTTTACTTTATTGGACTTTGTGTTCATAAGTTGGAAGAAGTTATAGCTGCTGGCTTTCTACGTCAACAGCTATCAGCTTAGAATTTAAACACTGCATTGGCCAGCAGATGTCTGGTGGGCTGCTGGTTGGCCCAGAAATCGGTAGACCAGTATTGCTTATCGGTGATGTTGTTCAATTTAAGACCCAACCTATATTTGGGACGGTCGTAATACACCGTAGCGTCAAACTTCGTATAGCCGTTGGCTGTAAACGTGTTGGTATCGTTCAGATAGCAGTCGCTCTGCATATTGCCACCGAAACCAAATCCAAGCCCTTTTACTTTGCCGGCAGGCACAGTGTAGCTGACCCACAGGTTGGCCACATTGGCCGGGGCGGAAGCAGGACGCTTGCCGTTGATATTGGCTGCCGCTTTGGTATACTTGCTTTCATTGTAACCATAACCAAAAATGATATGCAACCCTTTGGCCGGTGTGGCAATCAGGTCAGCCTCAATCCCTTTGCTTTCTTGTGTTCCGTCCTGTATGGAGTACGTAGGGTTGTTGGGGTCTTGTCTCATTTTATCCTGCACTTTGATATAATAGTAGCTGGCTGTACCTGATAACCTGCCCTGCAGCAACTCAACTTTCACACCGCCTTCCAGCTGATTCGCATGTTCAGGCCTGAAGCTGGTTTTCTCTGCCGGCTTCTCTGCTGTTGTGCCTGGAGGCACATTGGTAAAGCCATTCATGTAGTTGCTAAAGAGAGAAACCTTGTCGCGGATTACCTGGTAAATCAATCCGAACTTGGGTGACACCGCTGTCTGGTTGTAATCATCTTCTTCATTCACAAACCTGTCTACACGCACACTGGCCATCGCAATCAACCTGGGCGTGATGTTCAATACATCGGATACATATGCACTGTAGGTTTTCTGGTTCCTTTTGCTGACTGTGGAGGGCGCCGGCATATTGGCGATACGCTGGCGGTATTTCTCCATATTGATGAAGGCCGGCGTTCTGTTGATCTTCACAGTGTCATAGAAATTGATCATCCACCTGTTATCAGTAGTCGTGATTTGGGTGAAGTCGAGGCCCACCAGCAGGCGGTTGCGCATATCGCCTATTTTGAAGTCGCCAACGAAATTCTGCTGTACCTGGTTCACACCAAAGATGCTGGGAATGTACATGAGTCTGCGCTGCATGGTAGAATCGGTATTGACGAGCAAAAAGAGGTAGTTGGTATTGTTATCTGTATTGGCATAGGAGAACAGCGTCTGGGACGTCCACTGATCGGATATGCGGTAAGTAGCCTTAGCAAAGGCGTTAAATGTTTTGGCTTCGCTCTGCAGATCGTTATTCGTATAGGCGTAACGGAAGTCCATGTTGAGATCATCCAGACTCTTGGCTTTCATCGGGCCGGGGTTACCCAGACCTATATAAGTGGAGTTGCGCTTGGTATGGAAGTATTCAAAGTCCACGTCCAGCGTGAGACGCTCATTGATCCGGTAGGTGAAGGCTGGCGCTATCACCTGTGTGCTGCTGCGGCCATAGTCCTGGAAGGTACGCTGTACATCCACGGCGGCGTTCAGACGGAAGAGCATACCTTTTTCTGCATTCAGCGGTGTGTTAATGTCGATGGTAGCGCGACTCAGCCCCCAGCTGCCTGTGGTATAGCTCACGTTGCCGCTGAAGTAATCGAAAGGTTTTTTTGTGACCCTGTTTACAAGGCCGCCGTATGTTACGAGGGATGAACCGAAGAGGGTAGCGGAAGGGCCTTTGATCACTTCGATGCTTTCGAGGTTCACAGGATCGCTCATGGTAACCCAGTTGGTAGCCATGCCATTACGGATAGCGCCGGCGGCATTGGAACCGCTGAAGCCGCGCATACGCATACCCAGACCCACACCACCGGAACCTACGCCCAGTGTAATGTTGCTCACACCGGGAGCGGTTGATAACGCACTTTTGAAATCAACCGCCAGCTGTTCCTGTAGCAACTCTTTTGGTACAACGGTATATACCTGCGGGTTTTCCAGGTTCTTCAACGGCATGCGGGCTACCTCATCGCTCTGTTTCCTGGCAAACTTCTCCACAGCGCCTACCACTACTACTTCCTGGAGCTTTTTGGTGCTCTCCTGCAATATCACCGGGTCCACGGTAACGTCTTCGCCTGTACGAAGCGTTACATTCACCTGCCTGGGCTGCAACCCTGCAAAAGATATTTCCAGAACATAATCGCCGGCGGCGAGATTGTCAAAAGCATAGTTTCCGTTGTTGTCAGTTATCGTGCCCCGGCTTGTGCCTTTCAGCAGCACGACGATGTTCTCTGCCGGTTTGTTGTCGCTTGATCTCACCACGCCGGCGATACTGCCTTTCGGCCTGATCTGCGCATGGACGCCAGGTATAAAGGTGGTCAGGAATAGGGACAAAAAGCTACATAGTACAAGGTTCAATCTGATCTTCATCTTATAACAGTTAACAGTTTTAGCATGGTAATACCGGTATGGCAGAAAATATTCCCTTATTGGAAAGAAATATTCCCACTTCGAGCCACGCCACAGGCGTGATCCGCATTACGTTTGACAAAATTTTGAACCGGTTTGCAAAGTTACCGGTAGAAGCCGGAGCGGATATAACGTAATACGGAGTATTTATTGCCGCAAAACGGAGTTGACCCGGTTATGACAATAAAGAACGGACCAGCAGATGAGAACGATAATAAGAAGTAGTGAATTCAAAGAACAGGCCATCATCAAGGAGTTTCCTGAGAACTTCGCTGCTGATCATGGTTTCAGCGAAACGGTCTATCAGACTAACCTGGAAGGATATACGGGAGATACCCGCGAAATCCTGCTGAACGGGATTTGTATTGAGCATAGGAATATCCATCATGAAAATGCATTGCAGCTGGAAGTACATCACGACTTCCCTTTCTTTAAAATGCATTTTGAATTGAAGGGATTCTCCGGGTACGCCAGTAAATCAAAGGGCAGCCGGGATGTAACGATCTTTGATGGTTGTCATCAGTTGTTTTATTTTCCGGAAGTGAAAGGCCGGCTGCAATATGCCGCCCAACAGCGTTTTACATTGGAAATCAAACTTACGCGTAGCTTCCTCGAAAAAATGATGGGGCCGGAGCTGGCGCCATTGGGCGCATTCGGCAAAGGGCTTCAGGATAACCAGCCGGTGCTGATCGGCGGCAGAAGCCTGCCCATACAGCCGGCCATGCGGAATGTGATCTATGAGATCCTGCACTGTCCCTACCGGGATATGCTGAAGAAAGTATACCTCGAGGCCAAAGTGACAGAGCTGTTGCTGATGCAGCTGGCGCAGCTGGAAGCGCACCGGGAAGAGGCGCCCCGTTCTGTACTGAAAAGCGGCGACGCTGAACGTATCAGGCATGTGAAGGAACTGATAGAAGAGAATATACAGGAACCCTGCTCCCTGATAGAACTGGCCTCCCGGGCAGGGTTGAACGATTTTAAGCTGAAGAAGGGCTTCAAGGAAATGTTTGGTAACACCGTTTTCGGATACATGAACCATGTACGTATGGAGAAAGCAAGATTGATGCTGCTCGAGGGGCGGCAGAGTATTGCGGATATCTCCTTTGTGGTAGGATATAAAAACCCGCAGCATTTTACGGCTGCTTTCAAGAAACATTTCGGCTACCTCCCCAGCGATCTTAAATGCTGAGTCAATATGAAGCAGCGGACTTCCAGCTGCTGGTATCCGTCAGCGCCTGCATAAAGGCGGTCAGTGCCTTCTTCTCCAGTGGCGTCAGCTGTAGCTTTCCGGCAGGTAATGTCTGATTGGACGGTGCTATACCCAATCCTGCACCACCTCCCTTGTCGTAGAAGTCGATCACAGATTCCAGTGTAGGGAATACACCATTATGCATATACGGAGCCGTGAGGGCACTGTTCCTTACCGTTGGTATTTTAAAGGCATAGCGGTGAATGGGGATGCGATACAGCACATATTTGCCGGGATCTTTGTCGAGCTTGGCATGTGGGCGGTTGCTCTCCGGTACGCCCAGTACTTCTGATTCCGGTTCCGCGAAATAAGGCGGCGCCACGCCGTTGAACAGTGGCGCAAAGTGGCAGGTGCCGCATTTTCCCTTCCCCATGAAGATATTGAAGCCTTTCTTTTCTGTGGCATTCAGTGCTGTGGCATCGCCATTCATATATGAATCGAAGCGCGACTGCAAACTGGTGAGCGAACGAAGGAAGGAGGCGAGTGCATTGGCAATATTTTCTTCCGTAATGCTGTTGCGTCCAGCTGCAAAGGCTTTATTGAAGAGCCTTACATAGGCACTGTCTTTTTTTAATGCATGTGCGGTCTGCTGCAGGGAGCCATTCATCTCATGCTTATTATGCACCACATCCGACACCTGGTTTTCGAGGAAGATAGCGCGGGAGTCGTAGAATTGTTTCGACTGAAAGGAGGCATTGAGCAGGGTAGGCGTATTGCGTGCAATCGTGAGTTTACCATCAAGCGAGGTGTTTCTGACCATGCCATCGGTGAAGGCTTTGGATGCCTGGTGACAGGAAGCGCAGGAACGTTGCAGGTTACCGGATAACACGGGATCATAGAACAAGCGTTGGCCCAGCTGTACTTTCACCGCCGTAGGGTCAGACTCATGATTCGGCGAGTAGCCATTGGCGTTATAGTACTGCATGGCAAAGAGGTGCGGCGCCTCGGGCGACAATATCCTCCTTTCATGCGGCAGCTGCAAGGAAAGTGCATGCTGCAATGCCAGCAGGGATGCACTCAGGGGATCGGCATAGGTAGTGATGAAATAAAGCCGGTCGAACTCATTGAACCCCGGATGTTGCAGCAAGTATTGCCGCGCTTCCCGGAAACGCGCTCTCAGTGTGTGTTTGATGGTGCTGTCTGCGAGATTGCCGGCATACAGTATAGCAGCACGTTGCAGTCCTTCCAGCGCCGCCGCGGCTTCCGGCATGGACAGGAACGCTATCGGTGAATCGTAACCGGAGATGCCCAGCGCAATGATGCGGTATATCTCAAAGCGCATGGCATCAAATACATAGGCATCCATGAAACCATAAGGGTCTGTTTGTGATTGTAGTGTCGTAAACTGTGTCCTGAGGACTGTTACAGCGGCAAGCAGCTCTTTGTAGGAGATAACAGGCGCCCATAATTTCTCCTCTATCACCTGAAAACCTTGTGGGGGCAGTATATCGCGGGAATTCTCCCCATCGGCAAACGGCAACGCCGGTCCATTGATGCTGCGGATGAGGTGTGGGTAATAGTATTCTGTAAGAAACTCCGCACGTTTGTATGCCAGCCTGCCGGAACGGAACAATCGTTTCAGTACAGCTACCGGTGCATGGCTGCGTATAGCCTGCTGCAGCTGCTGAAGCGTGTCGGCTGCAAGGCCCATCTGTTGCCTGAAATAGTCTTCCAGTACCGCGGCTGGCTTTGCAGGAGCAGGGTGCTGCTCCCGGTGCAGTTGCACAAAAGATAGCATGGCTAACAACAGGATAGAGGTAATGGTTTTCATACAGGCAGCAGTAATTAACAATTAGGTATTGTAAAATATGGATAATTATAATTAATTTTCAACTGCGGGAGATGTTTTTTCCGGACCTGTAATGAAGCAGTATTGCGCGCTTTCGGAAAACCCTGGGCTTCATTTATTAAAACGTGGTTCTGTACCAGACGATTATCTGTATCGTGTCAAATCTAAATCGATCATTCTATCTATCTGACAACTATCAACTATCAACATTCAACAATTAAATCTTATCCCATGATCCCATGTTTGCCCGCTATTGCGAAATCATGTATCCTTACATGTTGTGGCGCCCTGCTGGGACTAACTTTGCAGGCACAGACCACGTTGCTGCCCTTTGGCGCTACCTGGAAATATCTTGACAATGGCTCTAACCAGGGCACTTCCTGGCGTTCCGCTTCCTTCAATGACGGCTCCTGGAAGGAAGGCCCCGCGGAACTGGGCTACGGCGATGGAGATGAAGCTACTACCGTAAGTTATGGCAGCAGCTCTTCCAACAAGTACGTCACCACCTATTTCAGGAAGAAGTTCAACATTTCAGGTCTTAGCAATTACACCAGCCTGTCGCTGGAATTCAGAAGAGACGACGGTATCGTCGTATATGTAAACGGCGCCGAAGTAAAAAGAGATAACATGCCCACCGGCACCATCTCTTACAATACAATGGCTGCAAATGATGCCGGCGATGACGGCGCTTCCGTCCAGACGGCTTCCATCCCTGTCTCCGCTTTTGTAGAAGGCAGTAACACCATCGCAGTAGAAATCCACCAGCATGTGGTTACCAGCAGCGACATCTCCTTCGACCTGCAACTCAAAGGCAATACCGGCAGCACTTCCAGCGCCGTAGTAAGAGGACCTTACCTGCAAATGGGTAACCAGACTGCTGTGACTGTCCGCTGGCGCACAGATGTGGCCAACAACACCAAAGTGAAGTATGGCACGGTTTACGGCAATCTTACTGACAGCGTAGTGAACACCTCTGCTGTTACTGAACATGAAGTAAGGATTACCAACCTGCAACCTGATACCCGTTACTACTACAGCATCGGTACCACCACCGCCGTATTGGAAGCAACAGACAAAAACTATTTCAATACAGCGCCTCCTGCCGGCACTACCCGTAAAATAAGGATTGCCGCTTATGGCGACTGTGGAAACAATTCCTCCAACCAGACCAAAGTACGGGACGCCTATCTTAACTATGTAGGCGCCGGTCAGACAGACGTATGGCTGCTGCTCGGTGATAACGCCTATGACGGCGGATTTGATAACGAGTATCAATCCAATTTCTTCAATATCTACAAAGACAATCTGCTCAAAAATATCCTGCTGTTCCCCACATTGGGCAACCACGATTATGATAATAATTCCAGCCGCCAGAATGACCACAACATTCCGTACCTCGCCAACTTCACCCTGCCGAAGAACGGTGAATGCGGTGGCCTCGCCTCCGGCAAGGAAGAGTACTACTCATTTGATTACGGCGACATCCACTTCATCTGCCTCGACTCCTATGGAATGGAGAGCAGCAAACGCTTCTACGATACCACCAGCACACAGATACAGTGGCTCAAGAATGACCTGGCCGCCAATACCCGTAAATGGACAATCGCTTACTGGCATCATCCGCCCTACACTATGGGCAGCCACAACTCCGACAGTGAAAGCGAACTCGTGAAAGTAAGGCAAATGGTCATCCGCATCCTGGAGCGTTATGGTGTAGACCTTATCCTCAACGGCCATAGCCACGATTACGAGCGCTCTTACTATATCCGCGGACACTACGGACTGGAAAATACCTTCTCCTTCTCACAGCATGCCGTTAGCAACAGCAGTGCGAAGTACGACAGCACTTCCAATTCATGCCCTTACGTATCCACCTCTGCTAAAACAGCACACGGTACCGTATACGTAGTGGCCGGTTCCGCCGGACAAATAGGCGGTACGCAATCTTCCTTCCCGCATGCATCTTCCTATTATTCCAACGCTACCACCGGCGGCTCGTTGGTATTGGAAGTAGAAGGCAATAGACTGGATGCTAAGTTCGTTGCAGCGGATAAAACCATCAAAGACCGCTTCACCATGATGAAGGATGTCAGCAAAACCACCGTGGTGAATGCCGCCGCTGGTCAGCCGCTCACACTCAGCGCTTCATGGCCTGGCAACTATAAATGGAACAACGGCGCCACCAGCCGTACCAATACCATTACACCGGGCAATGGCACTACCGTGTACACCGTAGCCGACAATGCCACTGCCGGCAGCATCTGTGTAACGGATACCTTCAAGGTGGTAACCGGTACACTGGCCCGCACCATGACAGACGCCGGCGATGAAAGCAAAACGGCTGAAACGCCATCCTCCTTCTCCTGTAAGGTGTATCCCAACCCTGTCCCTAACAACAACCTGCAGGTAGAAATCAGCAGCTCCAAACAACAGCTGGTGAAATATACTGTTACTGACCTCTCCGGCAAGAAGATCCAGGAAAACGCATGGCAGGTGCCGGCAGGAATCGTCAAACAGACCATCACGCTGTCTCACGGTATTTACTTCCTTACTGTAGCAGACAGTAACGGCGACAGGCAAACGAAGAAAATAGTAGTGGAATAATAGTTTCCAGCAAAGAATGCAGAGGGGGCAAAGGCGCAAAGGATATTGCGTCTTTGCCCCCTCTGCATTCTTTGCTGGAAATCACTGTCCAAGTGAACAGTATCTGCCGATGAGTGTTACTGTAATGTAGGATGGCGATTATTATGCGGAAGAAAATACTTTAATCAATTCAGGTACTATGGAAATACCTTGCAGGATATGTGGAAAGGCTTCGGAATATATCTTTACTGCCCCTCTGCTGAACAGGTATCAGGTAAAGTATTATGCCTGCAACCATTGCGGCCTGGTACAGACAGAGCAGCCGTACTGGCTGGCAGAAGCCTATGCGGCGCCTATTAACCTTACAGATACAGGTCTGGTAAGAAGAAACCTGATGGCGGCCAGATCAGCAGCTGCCATTGTCTTCTGCCTGTATAACAAAAGGAAAAAATTCCTCGACTATGCCGGAGGTTATGGTCTTTTTACAAGACTGATGCGCAATTATGGTTTTGATTTCTACACGCATGATCCATATACAGATAACCTGCTGGCCAAAGGGTTTGAATATAATCCGGCAGATGAAATAGAGCTGGTTACTACTTTCGAGAGCTTCGAACATTTTGTGGAGCCGCTCGCAGAGATTGAGAAGATCCTCAGCATATCGCGGAATATATTCTTTTCCACCCAGCTGATCCCCGATCCGGCGCCAAAGCCCGGCAAATGGTGGTACTATGGCAGCGAACACGGGCAGCATATTGCCTTTTACCGCAAGCGTACATTGGAATTCATTGCCCGCAAACATAACCTCCATGTATGTTCACTGAAAGGGTATCACCTGCTGACGGAGAAGAAGGTCAGCAACCCTGTGTTCCAGCTGGTGGCAGGAGCGGGGCGCTTCGGACTCGACAAGGCCGTGCAGCTGTTTATGAAATCGAAAGTAATGGAGGATATGAACGCATTGAAAGATGTGCAGGTATCCGACAAACAGCCAGTAAATCCCTGAAACATTTTTCCTTCATGCATATATTCTTTAAAATCACGGATGCAGCGCGTGTGATGCTGAAAACGGGGATGGGACTTTCCATGTTGTGGAAGAAAGGAGCATCCGTAGCGTCGTCACAGATATTATACAACTGTAAGAAATTCATCCCTGAACTGCAAACGGTATTGGATGTGGGAGCCAACCAGGGTCAGTTTGCACTGGCGGCTACTCATTTTTATCCCAATGCATCGATACATGCCTTTGAGCCGGTTCCTGAAACATATGCCGTCCTGCAACGCAACACGCGGCGGAGTAGTAACATCCACACTTATAATTTTGCGCTGGGCAGTAATACCGGCACCCTGGAGTTTTACAGCAATGCCTATTCTCACGCCAGCTCTGCATTGGAAGTGTCTGAACTGCAACGGAAAACGCTCCCTTTTACGGCGAATGTGCAACAGATAGAAGTGCCGGTGAAACGCCTCGATGAATGGTTGCAGGGTATCCGGGTTAACGCGCCGCTGCTGCTCAAACTGGATGTGCAGGGCTTTGAAAAAGAAGTGCTGAAGGGCGCCGCAAACTGCATGGACCGGGTGGATTACCTGCTGTTTGAAACTTCCTTCGTAGCCATGTACAATGGCGAACCGCTTTTCGACGAAATGCACAACTACGTAAAAAGCCTGGATTTCGAGTTCATTGCACCGGTGAGCTTCCTGCAATCTGATGAATTACAGATCCTGCAGATGGATCTTTTATACAGGCGGAAAAAATAACTGATCAGAGAAGTCCCTGTTGTGCTGCCATTTTGATCAGGGCGGCCACGTTTCTTACCTTGAATTTCTGTATAAGGTTTTTACGGTGCGTTTCTACGGTCAGCGGGCTTAAAAACAGCTTTTCTGCTATGTCAGGCGTGGTCTTGCCGTCGGCGATGAGATGCAGTATTTCCTTCTCTCTTTTGGTGAGCACCGGAATGCCCGTCAGCTCATTCATAGAGGGGCGTGCCATTATTTCTTTTACCGCCTTGCTGAAGGTGATCATACCATCTAGCGCTTCATGTATACACGTGATCAGTTCTTCCGAAGAGATATTTTTCAGCAGGTAGCCGGTGGCGCCGTTGTTGATCATCTGCATGATGAGACTGCGTTCACTGTGATTACTCAATGCCAGCACATGTGTGTCGGGTGAGAGCTTCTTTATTTCCCTGCAAAGCTCAATGCCATTGGCATCGGGGAGCGTGATGTCGAGAAGAACGATGTCTGTTTTGTTATTTTTGAGGAAAGACATGAAGTCAGTTCCTGTAGTAAAACAGCCGCCGATACGGATCTCGTCCAGGTTGTTGAGCAGACGCTGCAATCCTTCGAGTACGATCGGATGATCGTCTACAATGGCTAAAGTGGTATGATTATTTGACATGAAGTTCTATATTTACGGTAGTACCTTCATTTTCTACGGATTCAATTTCTATTTTGCCCCGGAGGAAACCTACCCTGTTTTTAATATTACCCAATCCCATGCCATTGCTGACCTTTTCGGGATTGAAGCCTTTGCCGTTATCTTCCTGTGTGATATAGAAGACGTCACCGTTCTGGCTGCATTGTAGTATAATATGGGATGCATGGCCGTGGCGGATGGAGTTGGACAGTAGCTCCTGTACGATGCGGTAAACATGTATCTGCACTTCTTCCGGCAGGGTGTCAGAAATATCAAGCGCCTGGAAGTCGATACGTGTAGTGTCATTCATCAGAGAAGTGCTGAGGTCGCGGAGAGCTGTTTCGAGTCCGAACTTGAGCAGGTTCACCGGCATGAGGTTATGTGCAATGCGGCGTAGTTCTGTGACGGAGCTGTCCAGCTGATTGGTCACTCTTTCCAGTTCTGCGCGGTGGTCAGTGGAGAGCGTATCGTTCATCTGGCCGGAGAGATTGAGCCGCGCGCCTGCCAGCATGCCGCCGAGGCCATCGTGGAGATCGCGGGCCAGCCTTCTGCGTTCCTGTTCTTCTCCCTGGATGATCGCCTGGCTGAACTGCAACTGTTGCCGTTGTTCAATTTCGTGCAGCTGTTGCCGGTAGGTGAGCTCTTTTTGTGCCATCAGGATCTTCCTGCTGCGGTAAAGCTGTTGAACGAAGATGAGCACTACCAGCAGGAATATACTGGCAGATCCTAATAACCAGTTGAAGAGCCTGGAATTCTTTGCTGCCAGGGCTTCCTGTACGCTTTTAGCTTTCAGGGCGTCTATCTCTTTCTGCTTCTCCGCGTTGTTGAATTTTATTTCCATCGCATGCACATCGTTCTTTAGCTTGCTGGCCGCTATGCTGTCGCTCAGCTCCGCGTAGCGCTTCATCCAGGAGTACGCCTGGTCCCATTTGTGCAGTCCTTCGTAGCTGAGGGCCATCCCCCCATATATCTGCGTGCGGTTGGTGGCAAGCATCATCATTTCGGGCTGCTGCATCAGTTCCTTCAGGACATCTATTGCAGCCGAGAAGTTATTACTGTTGTGTAAGGCGAAGAATTTCTGGAACAACAACCGTTGCTCTTCGTAGCGTAATTTCAGTTTCCTGGCCAGGGCAATACCTTTGTCAACACTGACAAGGGTTTTGTCTGCCTGTTTTTCCTGTCCCCAATACAGTGCTTCTACAGCGTAATAATCCAGCATATAGCTCGACTCCGGATCTTCTGCGAGTATCTGCCGCAGGGTATCCAGCACCGGGCGCGCTTTCGTGGTTTTAGCGGCCAGTGTATAGTTTTCTGCGATCGTAAAATAGGCCATGGCGAGGTAGTTGGGAGGGGCGTTGCCGCTTCTTTCCAGCTCAATGGCCTTCAGGCAGTAGGTTTCAGCTTTGTCGTACTCCCCGGCGTTTTTGAACACCATTGCCAGGGCAAGATGACATCTGCCGGAAAAGGCTTTGTTGTCGGCCTTTTCTGCAAACGGGATAGCCTTATTCACAAGGATGTCTGCAAAGCCCTTGGGGTTGTCTTTGCGTTGTTCGAGAGCACCGTAATCATACCATACTTTCGAGCGGTACAGCGCAGCTTCTTTGGTATTGAACCGGCTCAACAGCGTATCCGCCTGTAACAGTACAGGCTGCGCATTATCGTTGCCGGCTTTTGCTAAATAATGTCCTCTATAAAAACGATGTAACGTCTGTAAGTAAGCAGACTTGCCCGCTAATTGCCGCCCCTGTTCCAGGAAACGGGATGATTGCAATGTATCAGAGGTGGACCATAGTTCAGACAGCTCGAATGCTGCGCGGGCTTTCACACTGTCGGAAGGAGCCCGGTGCAGGATTCCGGAGAGGCTGTCTGCATATTTCAGCATGTGAAGGGGTTCCTGCGCTTTACACAGGGAAACAAAAGCTATCAGTTGAAATAGTAGGCACAATGGTTTTCTCATGCAGACAAAATAAACAACTATTCTGATATTAAACACTTCCTGGTACTGAAAAATACCTGGAAACGGGTAGTAATAATTCCTTGCATCCGGGTATTGGCGCTGTTTCCCGCCGGAAGTACTTTTGTTGTACCGCATCACCAGGAGTGTTCGAACTACATCCGGATGTACGCTACAGCATTATTGCAGGGAAGCCGAAAACTGCATATTCTCAGAGTAGGCATCACATTTTTTAGATTTATGAAAGTATTTAAGCAGCTTTTTCTGTTATCACTGTTGTTTGTAACTGTATTTGCAGCATGTAAGAAAGATGATAAAAACGACGCTCCTTCCGCCAGCAGTCACAAGGTTACGTTTAAAGTAGAATGGTCCGCCAATGCAACTATCCACTATGTAACATATGTTGTCAACGGCACTGAAACTTCCAAAACCAATATTACAGGTACCAGTTGGTCTACTGAAATAACAACACCGGCAGACGCTCGCTATGTTATGCTCTTGTCTGCCGGTCAGTCCGAAAGCGCGGCCGCTACCCTGAAGGCACAGATCTATGTGGACGGAAAGCTCGTGAAAGAGAGCCCCGCAACAGGACAGATACTGACAACACAGGCAACTCACACTTTCTAAGGATTTTCATTTACTAAATTACACACCCTAAATGCTGAAAGCGCTTATCGAGGCGCTTTCAGCATTTTTATTTGTTCCCGCTAAATCGGATCAGACGAAAGGAAGAAATCACGTAAATGCCATGCGTTTAAAGTTATCAAGTTTGTAGGAAGGAAAGCTCCCCTCCTGGGCATGTCCGTATCAAGTCCACGTCAAGTCCGCCTATACTCCGCTATTCCGCCACTGATCAGGGCTGTAGAAGGGCAATATTTCCCGGAAAACACTACTTTCTCAGGTTTGTTACCGGCTCTTAGGAGAGATTGATGCCACGAAGTTGTCTAGGGGGACGGTGGTTTTCTGTATAAAATGTTTTGCGATGCATAGGGGTGGGTGAATAGTTGACCGTCGATTAACAGCGCGTAACTATAACGCTGTACCACTCTACATCTCAAACATACCTATATGCAGAAAAAGAGATTCTTTTTTGCAGGCCGCCTCATGCGAGTATGCGGTGCTGCCGGCATCTTGTTCTTTGTTCACACCGGCGGTACCCTCGCCCAGGTAAGACCAGTGGACCTCAATGTAAGCATGGACTATATACCGGCATCACGCTATATACGTCCCGAAGACAGTGTGAAAACCAACGCCACTACTACACAGGCAAGGCTGAACATGGGCCTGAGCCTCCTGTTATCTAATCAGATTGACACCGTCACCGGCAGTGTCAGAACCTGGACTGCCTATGTGGGTGGCAGTTATACCAGCCTGTTCAACAAAGATTACGACAAGAAAATATATCCGTCAGGGTTACTGACTGTGGACCTGGGCGTACAGCACTACCGCAGCCTGCGCAACCAATGGGGAGTGGTCTCCTTCCTCTCCGCCGGGCTCTATACCGACATGGAAAAGATCACCACCAATGCACTTTTCATCAGCGGCGGCGCTATCTTCATGAAGCATTTCACCCGTACCTTTACTTTTGGCTTCGGCGCCACTGTTACCAATAGCTTTGGTGTACCCATTATCTGGCCTGCCTTGTACGTGCAATGGCAACCTGAGAACGACCGGTTCAGGATCAATATCAACGTGCCGGACAAAGGACCCGGAATGGCTTTCAGGGTGGGCGCCACTTACCTGATCAATAAACAAACGGACCTGACACTCGCCTTCAAACCCAGGATGCAACCCTATGACGTCAGCTACCGTACAGACGACAAGCGCCTGGTCAGTTTCTGGCAGCTGCCTATCGGACTGGAAAATACCTGGCATGTGAAGAAATTTGATTTCTCCGTGGAAGGTGGTCTGATGATGCTGAGAAGTTTTGCATTCACTGAAAAGAATATATCGAAGATGTTCTCTGACAATCCGGGGCATAAGCTCAGCACCAATGCCTATATCAGCGCGGGTATTCACTACCGGTTCAGATAAATGGCGTTCCCATGCGATGTTGGGTCTGCCTGTTTTTCCTTAATTTACTGCTGCTTAAACCCAGACTATGGAAACAACAGCGTTCACCAACGACGAAATACAACAATTCAGGGCTGCCACCAGAGGAACCGCAGGCAGGATACATTTCAATAATGCTGGCGGCGCGCTTCCGCCGGATGCTGTGATAGATCCGGTAATAGCCTACCTCCAGGAAGAAGCATACATCGGCGCCTATGAGGCAGAATACAAATACGGAGACCAGCTGGAACAGGTGTACGCACTCATCGCAAAGCTTATCAATGCAGATGTTTCCGAAGTAGCCGTAGTGGAGAACGCCAGTACTGCCTGGATGACAGCCTTCCGGGGGATCAGCTTCAAGCCTGGTGACGAAGTGCTTGTATCAGAGCTGGAGTATTCCACCAATCTGATAGGCGCCTTACAGGCAAAGAAAATACACGGTATTGTTATTAAGACGGCGCCGCATGATGAAGACGGTAACTTCTCCCTGCCGGCATTGGAAGCAGCCATCACACCTCGTACACGCATGATTGCTGTAACACACATTGCTTCTGGTACCGGTGGCATGCTGCCTGTGGCAGAGATAGGTGAGGTGGCGGCAAAGCACAATATCTTATACCTCGTGGATGCCTGCCAGTCTGCGGGCCATGTACCGCTTGATGTAAAAGCCATCCATTGTGATATGCTGGCAGCTACCGGCCGCAAATATTTGCGCGCTCCCAGGGGTACAGGTTTCCTGTATGTGAAGAAAGAGATCCTGAACCAATTGGAACCGCTGATGATGGATGGCCATTCCACTGTTGCCATAAGCCCGGACAGCTATACCATGAGGGATGATGCGAGGAGGTTTGAACTGTATGAAAAGAACCGCGCCCTGGTAATCGGACTTGGTAAGGCGATAGAATATGCACTGCATGTTGATGTTGCCCGTATCTGGCAACGCATACAGTTGCTGTCTGCGCAGCTTCGCGAAAAACTGGGCACTATCCCCGGTGTTACGATACAGGACAGAGGCTTGCTCCGCTCCGGCATTGTGACTTTCTCCATCAAAGGGATCGACAGCGGATCTGTGAAAAGCCGGCTGCTGGAAAAGCATATTAATGTATCCATGGCAATGCCCAGGGCAACAGTGATCTACATGAACAAGCATCATATCACAGATGTGGTGCGCGCATCTGTACACTATTATAATACAGAAGAGGAGATCAGTATTTTATGCGCCGCGGTAGCAGCCATCAGTCAGGAGTATAACGGCTAGGTATATATCGGATATGATCAGGAAGGTAACTGGTCAATCTTTTTCCGGATCAGTTGTTGTTCAGGATGTGTTTTGGCCAGCTGTAATGCCTGCTGATAGTAGTTGTTGGTCTTTATATCATCTATGCCTGTGTACAATTCACCCAGCAGGGTGAAGTAAAAATGGTTGCCTTCCAGCTTTAATTTCTCCGCTTCCTTTATGGCGGACACTTTGCCGTATACTTTTGAAAATGCATAGGTTCTGTTCAGTGCCGCGATAGGTGAGTAAGCTATTTGTAACAGTCGGTTATGCAATTGCAACATGTGGTCCCATTTCTCTGTTGTATCTTCTTTCTGTGTGTACCAGTAAGCAATGGAGGCTTCCAGGTGATAACGTGAAATATGATCGCCGGTGGTGGCGCATTTCAGGTACCAGGCGCCTTTACGGATCAGGTCTTGGTTCCAGAGGGTGGTGTCCTGCTCGTTGTAGAGCACCTGTTCGCCGTTTTCGCTGATCCGCGCCTCAAACCGGGAGGCATGAAAGCACATCAGCGACAGTAGTGCATTTACCGGTGGCTTGTTGGTAGCATCATTTTCCACCAGCATGTAACAGAGGCGCATGGCTTCCAGGCAAAGGTCCCTGCGCAGCGTGGTGTCCTGGCTGGCGGAGTAATACCCTTCACTGAACAACAGGTACAACGTAGCCAGCACTGTATCCAGCCGGTTGTCAATCTCGGCAGGCGGTGGCAACGCAATACTGATATTTGCATCCCGCAGTTTCTCCCTTGCCCTGAAAAGACGCTTGGTAATGGTTTCGCGGTTAGACAGGAAAGCGTCCGCAATTTCATCAATACCAAAACCACAAAGAATACGAAGTGACAGACCTACCTGCGCTTCTGGCGGAATGGCCGGATGACATATTGCAAACATCATCTGCAACTGGCTGTCTGAAATATTCTGAGGAGAAAGGTCTATTTCGTTTTCATAAGCAGCTGTTGAGGTCTGTTTTATCTCAGGAGCAATCTTTGTTGTAAAGAGATGATCACGTTGCAGGTAATTCTTTGCATTGTTCTTCGCTACATTATACAACCAGGCAACCGGGTTTTTCGGAATGCCATTAAGGCTCCACGTCTGCGCTGCTGCCAGGAAAGTCTGGCTGGCAATATCTTCCGCAGTTTCCATCTGCTCAAATCCAAACCGTCTGCATAATACGGCTACGATCTTGCGGTATTCCTCTCTGAACAGGTGGGGTATGAGGTCCTGGTTGTTCATAAATCAAGCGTTTAGTTTTTAGCTTCTGGCGTTTAGTTTTGAACTAAAGGCCAGAAGCTAAAAGCTCATCAATGTACTCCATCTCCTGTGGCAATCCTTCTTACCTCCACGCTGTTGCCTTCACCTCCCAGTATGGGACAACCTTTCGCAAATTCTACAGCTTCATCTACGGAATCAGCCTTAACAATGATATAGCCGCCTACGGTTTCCTTTACATCCCCGAAAGGACCGTTGGTTACTACATTGTTATGCCATACTATTTTGCTGTTGTCGAACGGGAGACCATTACCGCCCACATATTTATTTTGTGCGGCAATGGCGCCAATCCAGTCCATCGTGTGTTTCATCCAGATCTGCATCTGTTCCGGGGAGGCTATCTTGGTGCCGTCTTCATGACGGAAAATTAACATGAACTGATCCATGGTTTTTGTTTTTAAGTTAGTGAATAGTTTGTTTATACTCTTATAACAAACCATCAAAACTCATATGGACATCTACCCGGAAAAAGTTTCAGAATATTTTTTAACCCCCAGCTGTATGGCCTCCATCGCTTCCTTTACCATACTCAGCGCCAGCTTGATTTCACGCAGGTGTGTTCTGAAACTTACCACAGCACAGCGTATCCATAGTTTGCGATTGATCAGGGTAGTGGAGAAGAATACTCTTCCGTCTTCATGCAGCGCCTGGATGAGTTGCTCTGTCTGCTGATTGCCGGGATCATCCGGGCATCTGAAAATAGCCACAGATAAGTCGGGTGCCGGGCCTGTTTCAAATCCCATCGCACCGATCTGTTCATGGAAGTGGCGACACAGCAATATTTTCTCTTCGAGGTTAGCCCTGAAAGGGGCTATCCCGTGAAGATGCAGGGGCAGCCACATGCGTAGCCCGCGGAAGTGACGACTCAGCTCTGGACCGGCGTCTGCGGGATCAATATCTTCCAGGCCGGAAGCATCCTGCATGTAAGCTGCTGTATGAGAGTAGGTGGCCAGCAGCGCTTTCCTGTTCTTTATCAGTACTACACCTGAACCGTACGGCGTGAACAGTGTTTTGTGCGGGTCCATCACAACTGAGTCGGATAGTGCAATACCTTTGAGTTTATCTTTCATATCATTCACCAGCAGGAAGAAGCCGCCATAGGCTGCATCTACATGGAACCAGGCATGATATTGTTTGCAAAGGGCTGCTATTTCTTCCAGCGGATCAACAGCGCCCGTATGTGTGGTACCCGCTGTACCTACCACCAGCAAGGGTTGCAGGCCTGCCTCCACGTCGGCTTCCATTTGCAGCTGCAGTGCGTGTACATCCAGCTGGAAGCGGTCGTTCAGGCCGATGGTTCTGATCACCGCTTCATGAAGACCGGTCATGTGCAGGGCTTTGTATATACAATGGTGCGCCTGTTCGCTATAATAGATAACGGCTTTTTTTACATTGCCGGAATGAATATGATAATGATCACGCACAGTCTGAATGGCTACGAGGTTAGCTATTGAGCCGCCGGAGGTAAGGTTACCATGTGCAGTGGCGGGATAACCGGCCACTTCGCAAAGCCAGCGTATCATCTGGTTTTCGATCTCTACAGCGGCAGGGCTGGAGAAGGCAATGCCGGCATACCTGTTGGTGGCGGCCGCCAGCATATCGGCGAGTGCGCTTGTCCATAGGCCGCCGCCGGGAATATAGCCCATATGCCTGCCGGAGGCGGAGTTGATACCGTCGTTGTCCATCTCTTCACCGAGTATGTCCAGCAGCTCATCCAGCTGTCCGCCTTCTTCCCGCAGCTTCAGTGCGCGCAGCCTGCCGATATTCTTCTTTGTATAGCCGGGTTTCTGCGGCAGCTCTTCTACAAATTGGTTGATATATGTATTTACTTTTTCCGCCAGCGTTGTCCGTTCGCTCATGCCGGGCTCCAGTTGCATACCAGCTTTTTCAAGTGCGGTTATTTTTTCCATTGCTTATTTTTTTCTGTAAAATTATATCTTCGCTGGATGAGATAACTCATCCAATTTGAATAAACTAACTAATCCAGATGGAACTATTGCAAGAGCTGATAAAAATAGACCATCAGGCAGAAATGCCCGTCTATATACAGATCACAAACGCCTTCATCCACCATATACGGGCAGGCAGACTGAGAAAGGGGCTGCGGCTGCCGGGCTCCCGCGAAGTAGCTACGCTGCTCGGCATCAACCGCATGACAATGGTAGCGGCTTACGATGAGCTGAAGGCACAGGGCTGGATTGAAATGCTGCCGCGTACCGGTACTTTTGTAACACAGGATCTTCCTGTGCTTAAACCGGGCCGGATAAAGGAAGAAGAGAAGGTGTTCACCATTCCGGCGAAACCATCTTTTCATTTCGACGAAAAACATATCATACCTGTGTTTTCGTCTGATTTCCCGGAAGGCGGCAAGATCATTCTTAACGATGGCTTCCCCGACAGCAGGCTGGCCCCGGTGGAACGGCTGGTAAGCAGCATGCGAAGCCTTGTACGGCTGGCTACACAACGCAAATACTTCATGTATGGCGGCGCACAGGGTACCGAAAAGTTGCGGCATATCCTCGCTGATTTTTTAAGTGATACCCGCGGCCTGCCGGTTTCACCCGCTAACATCCTTGTTACCAGAGGGGCACAGCAGGGTATCTACCTCGCGGCTCATACACTGTTGCAGCCCGGTGATCACGTGGTCGTAGGCGAACCAGGCTACGCCGGCGCCAATCTTATCTTCCGGTATACAGGCGCGAAGATCATCTCCGTACCGGTGGATGAAGAAGGAATGGACATCGATAAATTAGAAGACATCTGTAAAAAGAAGAAAATAAAACTGGTGTACGTGATCCCGCACCATCATCATCCTACTACGGTAACGCTTACGCCTGAACGAAGAATCAGGTTGCTGGAGCTGGCTGCCAAATATAAGTTTGCCCTGATTGAAGACGATTATGACTACGATTTTCACTACGCCAGCAAACCCATTATGCCGATGGCCAGCCTCGACCGCCATGGCAGCGTAATCTATATTGGTACGCTCACCAAAACGCTGGCGCCGGCCATCCGCGTCGGTTTCATGGTAGCGCCGGAGCAGTTCACTACCGCAGCTACGCACCTGCGCAAAGCCGTTGATACACAAGGCGACAGCCTCCTCGAAAACGCTTTGGCCGACCTGTATAAAGACGGTACCATCGGCCGTCATATCAGGAAGTCCGTGAAGCTCTATAAAGAGCGCCGCGATCACTTCTGTAACCTGTTGCGGACGGAACTGGGAGCGCATGTTTCATTTAAGATCCCTGACGGCGGTATGTCTGTCTGGACAAAATTTCTTTCCGCCGATACAATGGAGCTATCGGCAAATGCTTATCGTAAAGGTCTTGTGATGGGAAACAGCCGGGATTATGATACCTATCCTAAGCGCTATAATTCAGTGCGGATGGGCTTTGCCTCGCTCAACTTCCGGGAGCAGGAAAAAGCCGTGGACATCCTCAAAGGACTGCTGCGCTGATTTCAATACGGGCGTTCCCGTTATTAACGGTAATCGTCGCCCACAATAATGTCGCCCCGGTACCAACTGATGAACAGTATTTCAAAGGCGGTAGTAAGCTTTCTTATTTCATCGATGGTATTGTCGGAGAACTGGCAGATGCCCAGCAGGGTCACCTTATTATTTTCCAGAAGGCCATAGTAAGTGGTGGCAGAAGTTTTCAGCGCGAAGGCATCCTGTATAAACCCGGTGTAGCCGTCCAGCTTCAATGAGCCTGCATCGTTCACGCCCAGCAATTGTTGCAGTGCAGTGAAATCAATATTCAACGATGGTTCTCCAATGGTTTCCCGGACATGTATTTTGTCGAAGGCACTGAATTTTTCACCAGTCTCTTTACTGTGATCTTCCCATATTTTCCGGATGGCGGCCGTTTCAATATCCACCAGTGGAAAAGAAGTGTGATTCAGAAATTCATATTGCCGCCAGTCGTCTTCGCGGAGGGTAGCTTCAAAACTGTTGAAGCGCGCAGATATACTTACAGCAGGTAGTTCTGAGGAAATGGTTGGCAATGAATAGAGAATATCCTTCGGGTCGATACGTTCGATTTTCCGGAGTTTCAGTACCAGACTCCCGCTTCTGATAAAGTCTGCCGCCTGTGCAGGTGCTGCTTCTTCCACTACCCACTGTTCTTCTCTGATATTAAGAGTGGTATTGATTTCAAACGTCTGGGGCAGCTGCTCTGGCGTCAGCTCTGTTATACCAATTGTTTCTCCTGTTGTATTATCAATGAACTGCACCTTTACCTTGTTGTTTTTTCCGGTTAACTTATCAAATAATCCCATGATGCTACATTTGAAACCGGAAGGTAGGAATTAATACAGGAACGCGGGAACGCAGTCCTGTTATATCTTTGTTATAATGGGGCCTCACTTTTCAGTAGGCAGGCGGTCCGCCTGATCCTTCTTCCTGTTGAGACGGTAAGTAATGGCGCCAAGGTATGTTGGTCCGACTCTTTTGTAATACACGTTCAGATAATAATCCTGCGCTGCGGTGATCTGCTCATACGTCTGAGAGTTCAGCAAATTGTTCACCGCAAAGGTGATCGATGCCCGGTCTTGCAGGAGATCTTTCGATAACGCAATATTGGCGCGGTAGTTCGGGCGTATCACCGATTGAACGGTATTCTTTTGTCCCTGGTAATTGAAACTGAAATCTACGGATACGATCTTCGGAAACTTCATACCGGAACGTAATGTGGAGAACCAGGTCTGGTCTGTAGTATAATAATTTTTTCCTTCGAATGCCCCTTCCTGCGAGAACTTATAGAAGTTCAGGTCCAGCGAAAGCCGCCACCAGGTATAAGGATTCCAGGAGGTGGTAAGTTCTGCGCCGTACCTGGTTTCATGGTCAAGATTAACAGGCGTGCGCAGTACATTGCCTTTATCTGTCTCCTGTAAAATAAATTCAAAGTAGTTGGTAGAATACTGAAAATACGCGCCGGGGTTGATGGAGAGCCTGCCTGTTTTTTTCAGTACACCTGCCTCGATCGAATGGGTATAGATTGGATTCAGATCAGGGTTACCAACGGTGAGGTAACGGTCGTTTGAGAGACCGGCAAAGGAGTTTAGCTGCCAGAACTTGGGACGGTTAACACGGCGGCTATAGCTCAGTTGCAGGTCAAGTAATGGCTGCAGTTGGTATTGCAGATGAAGTGTAGGGAAGAGGTCCAGGTAATTCTTTCGCTTATCCAGGGTACCCTTACGATCGCTGATGTGAATGTCTGATAGCTCAGAACGTAATCCCACGAGGTAATTCAGCTTGCTGATCTTATTACTGTATTGTATATAGGCGGCATAGATATTCTCATCATACATCAGTTTATTATTGTACTGTTCAAGGGCTACGTTGTCCTGACTGGCGGAATACTCACTGCGGATGGCGCGCAGATTGCCTTTGATGCCAGCATCCAGCCTGCCGCTCTTTTTCAGGGGAGTGGTAAAATCGCTTTGAATGAATATGTCGTTGCTGCTTTCAATATCACGGGTTATGATCTGCGATAGGGGTCCTTCCGGTGTGGACCGCTGTTGGCGGATATTCTGATGTTCATCATCATTCCAGAAATCATATTGCAGGTTGGTAGTCCACTTGAGCCCGGGTTGGTTGAATGTCTTCACATAATTCAGTTCCAGCTCGTTGAATATCTGTGGCTCGCGGTAGTTTTCCAGACGTGCAACCGTGCTATCCTTCCGGTTATTGGTGAAGTAGTTATAGTAATACCGGTTGTCATCCTTGTTAACATTATATGAGCGGTAATAACTGCCGGTCAGCGTATTCTTTGCATTGATGTAATAATCGCCGCCGATATACACACTAGTGGTGCCGGCACTTGAATTTTCGCTGCCATGCTGCTCCAGTATGCTCTGCTGGCCTTTGTTGCGGCTATCTTTATACAGGGTATTGTCCACAATCATATTTATATAGCGGTAACCGATATTGGAAAAGAGGTTTACCTTCTGCGTTTTATAGCTCATATTCACGTTGATGCCGTTGCTGGCCGGACTGCCCAGACTGGCCTGTACAGAAGCATTGCAGCCCTGCATTTCATTTTTTTTGAGGATGATGTTGATAATACCGGCGCTGCCCTGCGCTTCGTAGGCAGAAGACGGATTGGTGA
>NZ_DATLKJ010000041.1:0-28768 GCF_035538455.1 Chitinophaga sp. | reverse complement strand
GTGATCAGAAAGAAATCTGCAACGAAAAAGTCGTTTGCCAATATGATAACGGTGATCCGGTTACATTTAATGAGCTATGTGGAGATATGGAGTTTTATAAAAGATACCTATCTGGCCTGGCGCAGGATAAATAATCCGGTTTGCAGTTCTCCATAGAGGGGAGCTACCTACAATAGCTGATAATTTAAAAACGGGTGTAATCCATAACCGGTATGAATTACACCAGAACATGTATATTTTTTACCGGACAACAATGGATTAAAATAGTAAAATAGCCACATAACAAAATCACAAAAACCATGTCACTGCACACTATCCTCGGCGCAGGCGGTATCATCGCTGATGAACTGACCGCTCAACTGGTATCGAATGGCCAACAAGTCAGGCTTGTAAGCCGTTCCCCCAAATCTGTTGCGGGTGTCACCAACCTCGTAAGCGCTGATCTGACCGATTACGCACAAACAAAAAATGCTGTACAAGGCTCCGCTGTAGTATTCCTCTTACCCGGACTGAAGTACGACAAAAAAGTGTGGGGCGAACTATGGCCGCGAATCATGACCAACGCAATCAATGCGTGCAAAGAAGCCGGCGCAAAGCTCATCTTCTTTGATAACGTATACTCCTACGGGTTAGTCAACGGCCCCATGAAGGAAGATACCCCCTACAATCCAAGTAGTAAAAAAGGAGAGATAAGGGCAAAGATCGCCACACAATTGATGGACGAAGTGAAAGCCGGCAACCTCTCCGCCAGCATCGCCCGCTCCGCAGACTTCTACGGCCCCCGCGCCGATAAAACCGGTTTCCTGAACCTCCTGATCATCGACAAATTCCGGAAAAACAGCACTGCTATGTGGCTGGGTAAAGACAATTTAACACACAGCTATACCTTTACGCCAGATGCTGCCAAAGGTCTGTATTTGCTCTCGCAAGACAACAATTCCTGGAATCAGATATGGCACTTGCCTACAAGCAACCCCGCACCCGACGGTAAAGGCTACGTAGATATAATCGCCCGCCAGATGAAGGTAAAACCACGCTACATGAAACTGGGCAGCTTTATGCTGGGGATTTCCGGCCTGTTCGATCCTACCATCAAAGAATTAGGAGAGATGCTCTACCAAAATAATTATCCCTACATTTTTGACTCCACAAAATTTGAACAGCACTTCCAGATAAAACCAACTTCCTATGAAGAAGGCATCCGTCTAACACTGGAAAGTAATAGTCTACAAAAATAGTAGAGAAATAATTTGGAAGTTAATATTTCTGTCATATCTTTGTGTCAGTTCTTTAAGTTGCTTATCAAGAAAGGAGTAGGGACATGGCCCGACGATACCTTAGCAACCTTCACTGTAGTGAAAGGTGCTGCATCCATCCTCTGTTACACAGAGGGCAGATAAGTCAGATTGTATGTTTTGCTTTAATTGTTAATTAATAGGAAACTCATCTGGCTCCCAGGTGAGTTTTTTTATTTGGGCATTTTTTTATGTTGTTATTTAGTTATTTGAAATGCGGCGAAAATTAAAATATAATTTTATCAATGTTGATCTTCGCTGCATTTCAAATAACTAAATAACAACATGAAAAAATAACCAAATCCCTTCTTGATCGGCTCTTTTCCGGATTTATTTATTTATCAAACTAAAAAACAACAGAAAATGAGCACCATCACAGAACTGATTCATGCTATTCCCGTAGACCCACAGACAGGCGCTATTGCTGTGCCCATTTATCAGACCTCTACTTTTGTGCAGGAGGCGCCCGGCGTCAACAAAGGCTATGATTATGCACGCAGCAACAACCCCACACGCGCAGCAGTGGAAAAGATCATCGCCCAACTCGAAGGCGGCGCCGCCGCTTCCGCATTCGCCAGCGGCCTTGCAGCCATCGACGCAGTAGTGAAACTCCCGAAATCCGGAGACGAAATCGTCGCAGTAGACGATATCTATGGCGGCGCTTTCCGCCTCTTCAACAAAGTATATGAGAAATTTGGTATCACCGTGAAGTATGTTGATACCTCCGATACACAGGCGGTATTCAATGCCATCACACCCGCCACACGCCTCATATGGCTGGAAACCCCCACCAACCCCACACTGAAGATCTCTGATATTGAAGCAATAGGACGCATCGCAAAAGCCAGCAACTGCCTGTTTTGTGTAGATAATACCTTCGCTTCACCCGTACTGCAACAACCCATATCATTAGGTGCAGATCTCGTAATACACAGCGCCACCAAGTATCTCGGCGGGCATAGCGATCTCATTGCCGGCGTGGTAATATCGAAAACAGAACAGCTGGGCGAAGAAATAAAATTCTATCAGAACGCCTGCGGCGCCATCCTCTCTCCATTCGATAGCTTCCTGCTGATCCGCGGCCTGGAAACCCTGCCGCTACGCATCAAGCAGCATGGCATCAACGCACAGGCCATCGCTGAATACCTCGAACAACATCCGCTGGTAGATAATGTGTATTATCCCGGCCTGCCCTCACATCCGGGACATGAACTCGCAAAGCGCCAGAGCAAAGGATTTGGCGGCATCATATCCTTTACCCTGAAGAGTGATACCGCTGCCGCTGCCACCACATTTGTAACGTCTACACACTATTTTAAACTGGCTGAAAGCCTGGGAGGCATCAAAAGCCTGCTTTGTCACCCCGCAGAAATGACCCATAAATCTATCCCCGCTGAAAGAAGAAGAGCAGGAGGGGTGAGCGATAGCCTCATCCGCTTATCGGTAGGACTGGAAGAAACCGCAGACCTGCTGGCCGACTTGGAGCAGGCATTCAACCGGCTGCCGCAGCCTGTTTTGGCAGAAAGCGCGTTATAACCATCGCCGCTACATTGTCACCCGTGGCATTCAGTATCGTTGCCAGCGGATCTACCAATGTGCCAATAATCATCAACGGAGGGAGGGCTTCTACCGGAAACGCATATACGCTCATTACCAGCATTTCACCGATATAGCCGCCGTTGGGAATACCTCCTTCCACTATACTCACAATCACAGTAATACCCAACGCCGTAAGAATGGTCTGAGGATCGTTAAAACCTTTGCCAAACATCGCAAACACCACCGCCATCTTAATAATGGAAGAAATGCTGGAGCCGTCTTTATGCAGTGTTGCGCCAAGTGGAATCACAACGTTCCCAACTGCCGGCGGAACACCCATCTTCTGCACCGCCTCCAGGTTCGCGGGAATAGTAGCAATACTGCTGCCAGTACCAACAGCCGTCAACGTAGGAATGATATTATTTCTCCAGAAAATTTTTATACCATGAACACCACCGGCAATAAAAGCATACGCACTGAACCCAACAATAAAGTACACCGTCCCGAAGCCATAATAAACACCCAGCGACTGTGCATAGGTACCGAAGAGCTCAGGCCCCACCGTGCCCACCTGGTAAGCAAAATAAGCGCCCAGCCCCACTGGCGCTGCCTTCATAATGAGGTGAAGCAGGTCCTTCATCACCTCATTACCTGAATACAAAAAACGGCGGAAGGCAGCCCCCCGCTCTCCGGAACGCAACGCTGCAAGTCCTATAAGCACTGAGAAAATAATGAACGGCAACATATTCTGCCTGGAAAGCAACTGGTAAAATTCTGTAACACTCAGCAACCGGGTAAGCTGATCGCCATAAGAACCAATGTCCTGCACATCTGCATGCATCAGCTTCACCGGCTGATGCACCGGAAAGATCCACAACGTCACAATAGTAAGAAACGCGGCAATCAGCAGCGTGCTCAGGAACACAAGCGACATCACTCCCAACACCCTCCCCAGACGTTGCCCCGCTTCAATATGCGCAATGGCAGAGGCAATGGCAAAAAACACCATCGGTATCACCGCAGTGATCAGAACATTCAAAAAAATATCACCAACAGGCTTGAGATACATAACGTGCTTGCCCAGCAACAATCCTGCAATACTGCCGCCGATAATACCACTCAATAAAAGAATAATGTGGTTGTAGTTTCTTATATGACCCATGGACACAATTTAGTAAAATAGTTTCTCGCGTAAATGTCAGAACTGTGATTTATTTGATTGGTATGATTATTATGATGGGCGAAGACTATGTAGATGATTATTAAGATAACAGATCATAATCTTCAAGATAACAGATGATAATCTTCGCTCATCATAATAATCATACCAATCAAATAAATCACAGTTCTGACAATTGCCTCGTGAACAATTTTGTTCCACATTTGTTCCAAACCAATAAAGTCTTTATGAAAAGCTTACTGCTATGTCTGTTACTCCCAACCCTGGCAACGCAGAACCGCGATTACACCATCGGCGAAGTGCTCCGCTATGCCAGGCAGCTGACCAACGACAGCGTTACCGTTAGACTCACCGGCTATGTTACCAGGAAACTGGGCGGAAATACCTATCTTTTCGAAGACCGCACCGCTGAAATAAAAATCGACATCGATACCAGGTATCTCCCCACCAAACCATTTACAGACAAAGATCCCGTCGTGATCCGCGCACTGGTGCAATATGAAATGAATAAGCCGGTCACCCTCAAGGCGAACAGACCCATATCGCTCGAAGAATAATAAACAGCTTATAATATTTTGAACAGGAAAGAGTAAATGCTCTTCATGCTGACAAGGATAACAATCACCGCTACCGCTACCATAATAGTTTTCGCAGAGATCCTGTTAGAAACCTTCGCCGCAATAGGTGAGGCTATCGCGCTACCTACAACCAACCCCAGTACTGCATCCCAGTGTACATAAGAAAGCACCGTTACAAAAGTGAGAGAACTCAGCATCGCAATGAAGAAACGCGAAGCCTTTACGGTACCCAGTGAAAAGCGGGGATGCCTGCCGCCAGCAATCAGGGATGAAAGCACAATAGATCCCCATCCGCCTCCACCAATGGCATCAATAAATCCGCCGCCAAATCCCAGTAAGCCAATACGCTTTATTTTCTTTGTATGCTTACCCTTACGCTGTGCCCGGATAGCCCGCAGCAGGATGATAGTACCTAATATCAGTGTATACAGGCTCACCACCGGTTTGGTGTACTGCGAATAATGCTCCAGTGACGACAACAAATAGGCGCCGATCACAGCGCCCGCAATACCCGGCAACAACAGCAGCTTGAACAGCTTCTTGTTCACATTACCCATACGGAAATGCATCCAGCCTGCAATAGCATTACTCAGAATCTCCGAAATATGCACTGCCGTACTGGCCGACGCCGGAGGAATCCCCATCGACAACGAAAACGTCGTAGAGGTAATACCGTAAGACATCCCGATAGCACCGTCTATCATCGCAAACACAAATCCCGCTAAAAGAAAATAATAAAAAGTAGGAGGCACATCCTCCACATAATGACGGAAACCAGGAATACGCAGCCATAACGCAGTGAGCAGAACGCCAAGCAACAACAGGCCCGATAACCAGTAAATCCACCGCCGCTTCCGGTTGGCAGGAGCGGAAATGCCTTCGGGAACCTTCCCGTTAACATATATAGTGGTTAACGCCTGATCATCAACAGATGCCGATACAGGTACGCTAGATCTTTCTTTCTCCATGATAAATGATATGTGCCAGCCTAAATTCTTCACAAAATACATAAACTCTATGAAATAAGTAGACTGTGTGGAAAAAATATAGATCAGACACATAAGAATTGATTTACCTATATTTGACATTGCGAACCAATTATCACATTCATGTTTTGGCAACTTTTCTGGACGATTGTTCTTGTATTATTAAATGGATTCTTTGTAGCGGCGGAATTTGCCATCGTAAAAGTACGTTCCTCCCAGATCAACAGTAAAGGAAGTGTAACCAGCAAAAGAGCCACAGCAGCAGCAAAAGCTGTGCTTGGGAATCTCGACGGATACCTGGCAGCAACCCAGTTAGGTATCACCCTGGCTTCACTCGGCCTGGGTTGGGTAGGCGAATCTGTAATGACAACCATCGTTATTCAGATCATGGAAGGCCTCGGCATCGCCGTGTCAACATCTGCCGTTCACGTAATAGCTGTAGCAATCGCCTTTACCATCATCACCA
The DNA here is from genome assembly GCF_035538455.1 of Chitinophaga sp. Taxonomy (GTDB): domain Bacteria; phylum Bacteroidota; class Bacteroidia; order Chitinophagales; family Chitinophagaceae; genus Chitinophaga. The sequence continues at coordinate 22,724 of NZ_DATLKJ010000041.1, read as the reverse complement.
TCCTGCACATCGTTTTCGGAGAACTGGCCCCGAAATCATTTGCTATCCGCAAACCCCTGCCAACTACCTTGGCTGTGGCCATCCCAATGCGTATCCTCTTCGTAATATTCCGGCCCTTCATCTGGATGCTCAATGGCTTCGCCAACAGCATTCTCCGCTTTATTGGCATCACGCCCGTCGGTGAAGCAGAAATACACTCCGAAGAAGAACTCAAACTCATTATCTCCGAAAGCCAGGAGGGTGGCGCTATCGAAGAAACAGAACGCGAACTGATTCAGAACGTATTCGAGTTCGACGACAGCCGCGTAAAAGAAATTCTTACCCACCGCAAGGATATTTCCGCACTGGATATGTCGCTCCCATTTGAGGCACTGGTAGACCAGGCGATTAAAGACGGATATTCACGCTACCCCGTATACAACAATTCCCTCGACGACCTGAAAGGCGTCATATACGCCAAAGACCTCGTGAAAGGTGTACACGAAGGCTCCCTGCATAATATCAAAGACATCCTCAAACCAGTGTTCTATGTGCCGGACAGCATGAAGATCAAAGATCTCCTGCGTACCTTCCAGAAACAGCGCCTCCAGCTGGCCGTAGTCACCAACGAATTCGGAGACACCGAAGGTATCGTGACCATGGAAGACATCCTCGAAGAACTGGTCGGTGATATCCAGGACGAACATGATCAGGAAGCGCCTATCGTAGAACAGAAAGACGATAATACTTTCCTCGTACACGCACATGAATACCTGGCAGATATCAACGAACTGCTGCCCGAACCATTACCTGAAAGCGAACACTACGAAACCCTCTCCGGCCTTATTAACTATAAGCATGGCAACATTCCGCGCGAAGGAGAGATGATCACCATAGAAAATTATGAAGTGCTTATTCTCAAAATGTTCAGAAGCTCTGTTGAGAAGGCGCGTTTAAAGTTGATCCGATAAAAGAGATGTTATGGAAAAGAAGATTTTACATGTAGTAGAAGGAAGAGAAAAGCATATTACCGATACAGGCGTCGTGCGCCAGCCACTGCCTTCTATGCAGTTCCGTTTTGCCAGCCCGTTTATTGTGCTGCATCATATGCCGCCAAAATATTATGTACCCGGCTCTCCGGAAGAGCGCCTGCATCCGCACCCGCACCGCGGCTTTGCTCCCGTTACATTCATGTTGCAGGGACAAGGTTTCCACCGCGACAACGCCGGTAACAGCATGACTGTCACCGCCGGCGATGTGCAATGGATGTTTGCCGGCAAAGGTATCCTGCACAGCGAAGGGCCTTCGGAAGAATTCCTGGCCAACGGCGGAGCCTATGAACTGCTGCAGCTTTGGTTCAATGTACCAGCTGCCCATAAATGGGATGCTCCTTACTACCAGTATGTGAAGAACACGCAAATGCCCGCCGTAGCTGTCTCTGAAGGTGTGCACCTGCAACTCGTAAGCGGTGATTATGAAAACAAAACCGGCGCACTGCAAAACTTCACACCCATCGTCTCCATCTGGGGCAATATCGAAAAAGGCAGCACCACTACACTAAAAACCACTCCCGGCTACTGGACATTATTGTACGTCGTAGATGGTAAGATAACCGTCAACGGAACACCGGTAGAAGGATTTCACCTGGTGATCTTTGATAAAGAAGACAACGGAGAAGACATACAAATCACCGCCGGCGAAAATACCCGCCTGCTCTATCTCTCCGCTGATCCAATCAATGAGCCGGTAGCCGCAAAAGATAATTTCGTCATGAATACCGCCGAAGAAGCCGAACAGGCAATTGCCGATTATAAAAACGGTTTGTTCGGTACACTCGAAAAATAACTATCTGGACTGTGATTAATGATGATTAGTTTGATTATTATGATGGGCGAAGATTATCATCTACATAATCTTCGCCCATCATAATAATCAAACTAATCATCATTAATCACAGTTCAGACAATAACTCGCAACAATCTTACTAAATCTGTCAAAGTCTTTATTGCCCGCTAACGTCCAGCCATCTTCGGCATAAGCCGCCAGCCTGGGATATACCAGTTTATTCATGCTGGCTTCATCAGGGATCCATTCACCCCACATCTGACAACCACTGCCCAGAATCTTCGCATGGTATTTAGGGTCCAGTCCCGCCGGAATAGGATCAAAGCTGTATGCTTTTTTTAGGGAGATAGACTCGTAGGAGTAATCCAGGTAAGTAAACTCATGGTAAGAGTTCACAATGTCGTACCCTTTGGAAACCGCATCGGTAATAAGTTTCAGGTCGCCCTTCCAGAATTGCACGATGGTGCCCGCTGCCAGTTTCTCTTTAGCAGATACATCGCCGGCATCAGTGAAGTCATGCAGCTTCGCGCCCATGATCTCGTTCCAGCCGGTCATCCTGCGATGTTTGCTGGCAAGAAAATTAGAAATATTATTGGTAAAGGCTATCTGCAGGTCGGCAGGGGAGGCGAGGTGGTGCTGCTTCATATAAGCCTGTACACCGGCATCTGCTTTCCATTGATCATACTTTACTTCATCACCACCAATATGTATCACTTTGGACGGGAAAAGATTAATCACTTCCTGCAATACATCCTGGAGGAATGTAACCACTTTCGGATCGGTAACGTTGAAAACGTCATAGTGTACGCCGAATTTTCCCGGCACCGGTATCTGCTTGTGCGTCGTGCCCAGCCAGGGATAAGAGGCAATGGCGGCGGCGCTGTGCCCCGGCATTTCTATCTCAGGGATGATGCTGATATGTCTGGCTGCTGCATAGGCAATAATGTCTTTGATTTCTTCCTGTGTATAGAAACCACTGTGAGGCTTGCCGTCAAAGGTTTTACTGTTCCAGCCGCCAATCTGGGTAGAGTCGCGGCGGCTGCCGATGGCGGTGAGCTGCGGATATTTTTTGATCTCTATGCGCCAGCCCTGGTCGTCCGTCAGATGCCAGTGGAAGGTATTCATCTTCAGGCGGGCCATCTGATCCAACAGTCGCTTCACAACGGCGCCCCCTTTGAAGTAGCGGCCCTCATCGAGCATAAAGGCTCTCCAGGCAAAGCGCGGCTTGTCTTTGATGCGCACGGCATCGATCGTATACGCGCCGCCGTTAGTGCTGATCAGCTGGCGGAGCGACTGTATGCCATAAAAGATCCCGGCAGTAGCAGGTGCCGTGATGATGATATTATCCGGCTTTACTTCCAGTAAATAACCCTCATCGCCCAGCTCTTTTTGTAGCTTTTCGTTGAGCACCAGGCGGATACTGTTGCCTTTTGACGCGGTCTGTAATGACAGGTCCAGGCCGGAAGCATCATGGATGGCCTGCTGCAGCTGACGGGCCTCTGTACTGTTCTTACCTGCAATAATAGTAGTGGCGCCGGTCAGAGTGAAGGTACCTGCGCTGGTTTTCACTTCAGCGGGTTGCGGAATGATATTGACCGCCTGCAACCGCGTAGAGGTTACAGTCAGCAGCAATAGACAGCTGCCGGCGAAGAGGGCATGTAATTTTTTCATAAATGGATTTTACTTGTTCACTGTTACGGTTACGTCGTGAAAAATACAAATAAAAATCCCCCCGTCCTATATCAGCTCAGGAATATTCCCGGAAACCGACAGGTCGGCAATCACCTCAGAATAGAAAACCGCAGGCACTTGGCCAAGTGTCAGCAGATGCTTCGCTGCGTCCTGGAAATACAGCTTGCCCAGTTTATAACAAATGCTCTCTTCACGGTAAGTAATACTCATCTCAATCACCCCTTCCAGCTGTTGCTCGTCGTCTGTTTTATGATAAGCATACGCATATCTCCCGTCGGCGCCCTCGCTGAGCCGCCAGCCGCGGACTTCCATGTGCCGGTGCAGCAACGAGCTTTCCAGCGCCACCTCTTCAAAGTCGTGCAGCTGCGTGGCATCGGCATATTCCGGCTGCAATACTGTTACACGCCTTTCCAGTTGCGGAAATACAGGCACAATGCCCCGGCTGGCAAAATGTTGCCGCCATTGCTGTAAGGTGGCTGTATCCAGGAATATCGGATGCAGGATACGTATACCCGCGCCTTCCGGAAGCTCGATCTTTTCCTGATGCTGGTTCACAAAGCTGCCATCATCCTGACAGCGGAAACAGGTGATCAGGTGGTCATCCTGATCATAGAGCGCCCATAGTAACCTGTTCGCATATACGAACAGCAGAGGGTTGTGCAGGAAGCTTTGCTGCCACTGTCGGGCTTCCCATCTGCGCTGGGTAACAAGGTAGTTCTCCAGGCGCGGCGATTGCAGCTTCACGGCCTCCGCCACATCTTTCGATATCCGCTTGATAGCATCTTTGGTAGCCTGCGAAACAACCACTGGCAAGAACTTCAGGCGGCGTTGCCGGTGATTGATGAAACCCGGTTTGAAGTGCAGGTCTATATATACATGATAAGTGTCGTTCTTTACAGAGAACGGCCAGAGCAGGCCGTGGAAGCCAAAATCAGGTACAATACGGTCGCCCAGTTCATCCACGTTCATACCGGCTTCTTCGGCGGCATATTGCATAGCAGCTACCGCTGCTGCGCCTATATTGGATTTTTTAACTTTATACCTGCGTGATAAGAATTCCAGGTAACGCAGCGACTGATTGCTGCCTTGCAGCGCCAATGCGCCAACGCCAGCCTCGGCAACCTTCATCCGCTTCATGGTGGCCCATTCCACTATATCGTCAAGAATCCGCGCTGACAACGCTTCGTCGCCCGTGAGGGCTGCAAGCGCCAGCAAGTGTTTCAACTTGGCATCACCGCCATGGGCAGAGAAAAGGGAATAGAGTTGATTGGCAAAATTAACACTGGACGACCTGTCCAGCAAGCGGAGTAAAGGTCTTGCCTCCACGTCCGTGTGCATCTCCTTGATACGCGACATCCGGTACAACAGGAAACGCATCATATCCTGTGTAAGCGGCGTCCCATCCTGCAAAAACAGTGGCGGGAGGAAATTATTGTCCAGCCATGGTTCCAGCGGCCTGGTAAGTTTGCCGCGTTTCTTCGCATAGGCCACCAGCTGATGAACAGCTTCCAGCCCTTCTACGCTGGTGATCCCGCTGCCCAATGTTTCCAGCATCATATCCCGTGCGTCATCATTCACTTCTTTATGTAAGGTCTGCTGCAGTAAAGTTCTCGCTTCCTCCGAATTCAGCCTGCACAGAATCTGCACAGCGGTAAGACGCTGCTCCGCTTTACTGTGCAGCAGTAACTCGCCGGCTTTTTCCAATGCCTGCGGGTGATCTGCCAGTATAACGGCAACGAGTGAACGAACCGACTTCAGTTTATGCAACGTGAAAACCCACAGCTGATCCAGGTACAGGGCAGAAGGTAACTGCGTGAGCAACGGTAATATATGCCGTGCATCATAGTCATTGTCCACCGCTTTCATCAGCAACGGCGCCGCCTGCTCCTGCAACAGTTGCAGCATAAACAGGAAGGCCGACGGATGCAGATAACGTCTTTCAGTTAAGTATTGATCGAGGAAGGGCAGGGCATTCAGCCTGTCCAGCTTCAGCAGCTCTTTAACAGCCAGCGCCTCCGGCGGAGGAACATCCGTATTGCCTTTGCTGTCCAGCTGTTGTTGCAGGAACGCCTGGCTGGCCATACTGCTGTTATATTCCCGGAGATACAGATAGGCTGCCTGAAGCAGGCGGCTGTTGTATTTGCCGGGCCGCTGATCACTCAGCAGGTAATAACCGGTAAACTGTGATGCATAATCAGGAACAGCGGCCAGGTGGCGCGTAGCCTGCTCCACCACCAGCTCATATTTGTCAATGTTGGTCTGCAACAGCACCCGCGACAACTCAAAATTCACAAAACCCTTCTCCGGTTGCTGCAACACCGCTTCGAGATATTCCGCCTGTTTATCCGGATGCCCTTTCGTCAGCAAACGGAAAAACAGTGAATTCCAGCTCCTGGTTTTCCAGGTGCGGAGATAGGCGTCAATGGTTTGCCATTCGGCCGATTTGATGAGGTCTTGCAGGAACTTACGCAGGGGCGTAAATTTCAGCGGAGAGAGATCAAAGTTATTGCCATCGCCGGAGTAGGAGATGAGCGCTGTGCCAATCTCTTCAGGCGTGCAGCCGCGTTGCTGCATATAACTGGTGAAATAGCTGAAACGTAATACGATGGAAGTGGAAGTGCCGGGTGCATCCATCAAAGGCGCCACATGGCGCAGAAACGCATCCCTGCATTCCTGCCACGTAAGGGCGGGTGAAAGCAGTTGCAATACCAGCCGGTCGTTGTCATCCCAGTGATCAGGTATCCGGAGCAGGGGAATGAAAACCCGCATCTGGCGCGCTGCCGCCACGTCTTCAAAAACGGGAGCAGTAATGGTATGTCCGGTAAGGAAATCTACTCCGGCCTGTAAATGCACCCTGTCGTCATCATAGTCAAAAAGATGCTGTTGTTCTTCAATCAGAGGTAGTATCGTTTCCTTAATATACGGCATAAGGTTTAAATAGAAATCTGTGCAGACATCCGCCGGAACAGGCATCTACACGAAATAAAATATCTAAATATTTAAACAGTTAGATCTCACAATAATTACAGCTACAAATTAACGGAAAAAGTTAGGGATTTTTTCATTTTGTTCCGCTGCATTTATAAATAGCAACATAACAAAATAAAAAAATCCCTAAATTCCTTTTACAATAACATCCCTTTATAAGAACCCCAGTTCCAGTTTGGCCTCTTCGCTCATCATTTCCTTGGTCCACGGCGGATCAAAAGTCAGATGCACATCCACATCCGATACCCCTTCTATACTCCTGACCTTTTCATCCACTTCGCGGATAATATCGCCGGCAACAGGGCATCCCGGTGCCGTGAGCGTCATGTCTATACCAATGCGGTTGTTCTCCTTAATCTTAATCTCGTATACCAGTCCCAGTTCCCATATATTCACAGGGATCTCCGGATCATAAACCGTCCGGAGCTGGGCTTCTATCTGTTCTCTTAATGTTGCTTCACTCATGACTGACTGATTTTTGCCTGATAGGCGATCGCATAAAGCTTCATCTGCTTGAGCATACTCAGCAACCCGTTGGAACGGGTAGGGGAGAGATGACTGCTTAAACCGATAGCGTCAATAAAATAGATCTCTGCGTCTGCAATCTCTTTCGGTGTATGGCCGCTCAACACATAAATCATCAGGCTTACCAGCCCTTTGGTGATAACGGCATCACTGTCGCCGGTGAAATACAGCTTGCCGTCTTTCAACTCGGTATGCAGCCACACGCGCGACTGACAGCCCTTAATCAGGTTGTCAGGCGTCTTGTATTCGTCGGAAATGAGCGGCAGCTCCTTGCCCAGCTGAATGATGTATTCGTACTTATCCTCCCAGCTGCCCATTACCGAAAAATCGGATATTATTTCTTCCTGTATTTCTTTGATTGACATACTTGCTTCTTCTGTTTACAGCAACATGGATGCTGCCCTTTTTACGCCCGCCACAAGCTTGTCCACTTCTTCCATCGTGTTGTAGAAAGTGAGGGACGCACGCACAGTACCGGGAATTTTGAAGAAATCCATCAGCGGCTCAGTGCAATGATGCCCCGTTCTCACCGCAATACCCTGCTGGTCGAGCAGTTCGCCCATATCAAACGGGTGAATATTGTGTACCAGGAAGGAGATCGCGCCGCTTCTGTTGGCGGCATCGCCGATGAAGCGGATGCCGTCAATGGTACGCAGGGATTCCAGCGCATATTCCTGCAACTGTTTTTCCCAGCGTTGTATTTTATCCAAACCGGTACCCTGCAGGTATTCCAGTGCAACACCCAGTCCTATGGCGCCCGCAATGTGCGGAGTGCCTGCTTCAAACTTATGGGGAAGCTCGTTATAGGTGGTCTTGGCGAAAGTAACGGTTTTGATCATCTCACCGCCGCCCTGGTAGGGAGGCAGCTTGTTGAGCCATTCAGTAGTGCCATATAAAACACCGAACCCGGTAGGGCCATATATCTTATGACTGGAAAAGGCCAGGAATTCAGGTTTCAGCGCCTGCACGTCTATACTGAGGTGCTGGATAGCCTGTGCGGCATCAATCAGTACCGGTATATTACGTTGATGCGCCAGCGTTATAATGTCTTCCACAGGGTTCACAGTACCCAGTGTATTGGAAACATAAGTAACAGCCACCATCTTCACGGTATCATCGAGCATGGCCTCATAGGCTTCCATGATCAGCTCGCCCCGTTCGTTGATAGGAATCACTTTCAAAGTAGCGCCAGACACTTCACAGGCAATCTGCCAGGGAACGATGTTGGCATGATGCTCCATCGCGGAGATAATCACGCTGTCGCCCGCCTTCAGGTAGCCACGGCTCATGGTGGTAGCCACCAGGTTGATGCTCTCCGTGGTACCTTTGGTGAAGATCACCTCGTGCTCATGCGCTGCATTGATGTAGCCGGCCACAATGCGGCGGGCTTTTTCATATGCATCGGTCGCTATCTGGCTGAGATGGTGTACGCCCCGGTGCACATTGCTGTTGTATTCCTCGTAGTAACGCGCTTCCGCGTCTATTACTACCTGTGGCTTCTGCGTGGTAGCTCCGTTGTCGAAGTATACCAGCGGTTTGCCGTGCACCTGCCGTTGCAGTATCGGAAAATCTTTCCTTACCTGCATTACATCCAGGTCAGCGGTTACTATGTTAGCAATATGTTCCATGATAAATCAGTTAGTTCATGATCTCCGCAATCTGCTCCTGCAGATAATGCTGCAGCGCAGGAATCGTAACGCTGTCCGTAATATCGTGGGAGAAGGCATTTACCATCAGCGCCTTGGCAGCATCTTCGCCGATACCGCGGCTGCGCAGGTAAAACATGGATTCTTCGCTGAACTGGCCCGCAGTAAATCCATGGCTGCATTTCACATCATCCGCATATATTTCCAGCTGAGGCTGTGAGTTGATGTCTGCTTTCTCTCCCAGCAGCAGGTTGTTGTTCTGCTGGAAAGCGTTTGTTTTCTGGGCTTCCTGGTGTACCAGGATTCTTCCGGTAAATACGCCGTTGGCAGCATCCAGCAGTACGCCCTTATACAGCTCGTTGCTGTTGCAGTTAGGCGCCACATGATCCATAAAGGTGTGGTTGTCTACATGCTGATGGTCGTTGGCAATATATAAACCGTTCAGGTTCGTTTCTGTATAACTGCCTGTCAGCGCTACGTTCAGGTTGTTGCGCGTAAACGGTGTGCCCGGCAGGGTAAAGTTGAAATGATGATAGCGGCTGTTGGCCTGTTGTTGGGCAGCGGCAGTACGTACCTCGCGGAAGCCGTTATCGCCCTGCTGAACGTTATAATGCCACAGCTCAGCGTTCTCTTCGATCACTGTTTCCAGCACACTGTTGGCGAAGGCCACAGCAGCCGTATCAGGATGCAGCGTCGTTTCAATCACCGTAGCGGCAGCGCTTCTGCCCAGCACCCACAGGTGGCGCGGCTGGATGAAAGCATGCTGTGCTGACGTATACACGTTCACGATATGAACGGGCTTGTCGATCACGGTATTGGCGGCCAGCTCTATGTAGAGACCATCCGCAAAGAGAGCGGTATTCAGAACAGCCAGCGCTTCCTGGTGAAGATGCTGCTGTTTGTTGAAATATTTTACAAAGCCCGGAGCATCACCGTGGGCGCTGAGCGCACCAATGGTAATGCCTTTGCCGGTAGGGAGCACAGACTGCCCTGCCTGGAAATGACCATTCACCATCACAATACGGTAGCTGTCCAGTTCCGGGATAGCAGTTCTATCTACTATTGCTGCTGCAACCGGCGCCGCAGTAGTCAGCAACTCATAAGGAAACTCCTTCAGGTAACGCTGGATATTAGTGTAACGCCATGCTTCTGTTTTAAGCGTAGGAAGACCCAACGCTGTAAAGCGTTCCAGTGCCTGGCGGCGGATGTCCTGCAGACCGTCTTTCACAGCGCCGTTAGCCTGTACAGACAGTGCATGCACATCTTCAGTTAATGCCTGGTAAAAAGGCAGTGTAATATCACTAGTCATAGTCTATTTATACTGATTCTTTCAAATGTAATTCTTCTTTCAGCCAGTCGTAGCCTCTTTCTTCGAGTTCCAGGGCCAGTTCTTTAGTGCCGGTTTTAATGATACGGCCATTGTACAGTACGTGTACAAAGTCAGGCACGATATATTCCAACAGGCGCTGATAGTGAGTAATTACGATGAAAGATTTTTCCGCATCGCGGAGTTTATTTACACCGTTGGAAACAATGCGGAGCGCATCAATGTCCAGTCCGGAGTCTGTTTCATCCAGGATAGCCAGCTGAGGGTCCAGCATCGCTAACTGGAAAATTTCGTTACGTTTCTTTTCGCCACCGCTGAAGCCTTCGTTCAGAGAACGGTTCATCAGGTTGGCGTTGAAGTCTACCAGCTGCTGCTTTTCTTTGGTCAGCTTCAGGAACTCTCTGGCTTCCAGCGGAGGAAGACCTTTGTAGATCCTGATCTCGTTCAGAGCCGTCTTCAGGAAGTTGATATTGGATACACCCGGAATTTCAACAGGGTATTGGAACGCAAGGAACACACCTTCACGGGCGCGGTCTTCAGGCGACATATCCAGCAGATTCTTGCCATTAAACCATACTTCACCTTCTGTGACAGTATAGTTTTCACGACCCGCCAGCACAGAAGCCAGCGAGCTTTTCCCGGAACCGTTAGGCCCCATGATAGCATGCATCTCTCCTTTGTTGATTTCGAGATTGATGCCCTTCAGAATTTTTTTCCCTTCTACCTCTGCGTGCAGATTTTTAATCGTCAGCATGTTTGATTTATTTCGTTCTGTATGTTTATAGCTGGATAAGCGAATTATCCAACGCTTCCTTCAAGTGTAATAGATAAAAGTTTCTGTGCCTCAACCGCAAACTCCATAGGGAGCTGGTTCAGCACTTCCTTCACATAACCGTTTACAATAAGTGCCACCGCCTTTTCTGTATCGATACCACGGGCATTCAGGTAGAAGATCTGGTCTTCACCGATCTTAGATGTGGTCGCCTCGTGCTCGATCATCGCAGTCTTATTACGCGACTCGATATACGGGAATGTGTGAGAACCACAGTCATTACCGATCAGCAGGGAGTCGCACTGCGTGAAGTTCCTGGCATTCTCAGCGCGTGGTCCAACAGCTACCAGTCCGCGGTAACTGTTATCGCCGCGGCCGGCGGAAATACCCTTGGAGATAATACGGCTCTTCGTGCCTTTACCAATATGGTGGATCTTGGTACCGGTATCAGCAATCTGCTTGTTACGCACTACTGCTACAGAGTAGAATTCACCTTCAGAATAGTCGCCCTGCAGGATTACGCTGGGATACTTCCAGGTAATGGCAGATCCGGTCTCTACCTGTGTCCAGGAAATCTTGCTGGCGTTGCCTTTGCAGATACCTCTTTTGGTTACGAAGTTGTAAATACCGCCTTTACCGTCTTTATCACCAGGGTACCAGTTCTGAACGGTAGAGTATTTGATCTCAGCATGCTCCAGCGCTATCAGCTCCACCACAGCGGCGTGCAGCTGATTTTCATCACGCATCGGGGCCGTACAGCCCTCGAGGTAACTTACGTAACTGTTGTCGTCTGCAATGATCAGCGTACGTTCAAACTGGCCGGTGTTCTGCGCATTGATACGGAAGTAAGTGCTCAGCTCCATCGGGCAGCGTACCCCTTTCGGAATATATACAAAGGAACCATCAGAGAACACCGCCGCGTTAAGCGCCGCAAAAATGTTGTCAGAATGGGGCACTACCGTGCCGAGATATTTTTTTACGAGTTCAGGATGCTCCTGTACAGCCTCCCCGAAAGAGCAGAAAATAACCCCCATCTCTTTCAGCTTTCCCTTAAAGGTAGTGGCCACAGATACGCTGTCAAATACAGCATCCACAGCTACGCCTGTCAGCGCTTTCTGTTCATTGAGCGGAATACCCAGTTTCTCAAAAGTAGCCAGCAGCTCAGGATCTACTTCATCCAGGCTGTTCAGCTGTTTCTTCTTCTTAGGCGCAGCATAATAGGAGAGCGCCTGAAGATCTATCTCCGGCATCTCAAAATGCTGCCACTTCGGGAACTGCTGCTTCTTAAATGAGGCAAATCCTTTCAGACGCCATTCCAGCAGCCACTCCGGCTCATTCTTCTTAGCAGAAATAAAGCGGATGATATCTTCATTTAACCCAGGAGGAGCTATGTCCATTTCAATATCCGTGGTAAAGCCAAACTCATACTCCTTATTGGCTATATCATCAATTATTTCGTTACTGTTTATCATACTTTTTTATTGGTATTTATACAGCAAAGCTTTCGCCGCAGCTGCATGTTCTCGTAGCATTCGGATTGTTAAAGAAAAGACCCTTGCCATTGAGGCCGTCAGAATAGTCGAGCTCCGTACCATACAGATACAACAAGCTCTTCATCTGCACTACCACCTTAATGCCCTTGTCCTCAAATATCTGGTCGCCCTCTTCCTCTGTACTCTCAAACTTCAGCACATATTCCAGGCCGGAGCACCCACCACCTTTCACGCCAACGCGGACAAAGGTACCTGGTGCGTGATGCTCTTTTTCCATCAACGCTTTAATATAGTCTACTGCTTTTTCTGAAACGGTTATCATAATTCAGCACATTTTAAATTGTAAATGCCGGTAACCCGGCTATCTGTAAGTCTATGACAGTTTATGCTTCTGTACCTGCTATCACATGTGATTTGGCAGCGCACAGCAGCTGCACCATCATGTCCAGCTTGTTTTTATAAAAGGTACTAATCTCGTGTGTCTGCGAGTCAAAGAGATTAGTTTTCAGGATAGGCAGGGAGTATGGTAACACCCACGCTCTCAACGCTTTTGCAACTGCATCCATCGCGTTAATCCCCTGCATGGCCTGCGTGCCATCTGCCCAGGAGAGCAAAGCTACAACCTTTCCGGTTAAATACGGACGTTGGTGTTTACTCGTCAGCTCCAGCCAATCCAGGCAGTTTTTCATCGCCCCCGTCATGCCCCCGTGATACAACGGCGTCATCCATATCTGTAGGTCCGCTTTGCAGAATGCCTCACACATCGCAGATACCGCATCACTCGATTTTCCAAATGCCTCCTGTGAGAAAAACGGAATATTGGCATGCCCCAGGTTAAATATTTCAGGTGTAAAATTCTTCGATTTCAGTTCCCCGGCCAGGTAATTCGCCAACCTGTTGGATGTGGCATAGGGCCGCTCATCTATGGAACCATTAAATATTAGTACGTTCATTAATGTCAAGGATTTAGAGATTCAAAAGGTTGTGAGATTTATAAAAGACGAATTACATCTCCAGATCGTCTAAATCCCAAAATCTTTTTTTTAGCTTCCACAAAATTACCCGATATTTGATAATAAAACAAGTAATAACTTGGAAAATTATCCAGTAAAAACCAGAAATACTGCCGACAGGTTTTTGACACTGATCAAGACCCGAGGCCCCCTGTCTGCCGGTGAACTGGCAGCAGAGTTGGGTATTACTGCCGAAGGAGCCAGGTTACAGCTTATCAGGCTCGCTGAGGACGGTCTTTTACAATCTGAAAGCATTTCCAAAGGCGTAGGCCGCCCCGTGCAAAGATGGAGCCTGACTGCAATGGGCAACGCCCGCTTCCCGGACACGCATACCGAACTCACCATAGATATTATCCAGACCATCAAAACGGTACTGGGCCAGGATGCCCTCGATAACGTCATCAAAGCACGTGAACAAAACCAGCAGCAAAAATACCATACCGCCCTCGAAGGCGTAACAGGCATCGAAAACCGCCTCGCCGCCTTCGCTGCCATCCGCACCGGAGAAGGCTACCTCGCTGAATGGAAAAAAGAGGGGGATATTTTCTTCTTCATAGAAAACCATTGCCCGATCTGCTGCGCCGCCGCTCATTGCGATAATATCTGCACCTCCGAAATGAACACATTTGTCAGTGTCATCGGGGAAGAAGTATCCGTAACCCGCCTCGACCATATTATTAATGGCGCCCGCCGTTGCGTATACAAAATCATCCCCGCAGGAGTAACTGCCCTTACTTAATAATCAGCACCAACGTTCCCGCAATGATCAACAGCGCACCTACAGCTGTCTTGATCGTAATAGCCTCCTGCAGAAAAACGGCAGACAGGATAATCGTAAGCGCCACACTGAGCTTATCCACGGGCGCTACCTGCGACACCTTCCCCAATTGCAGCGCCTTGAAATAAAAAATCCACGACAACCCCGTGGCAATGCCCGAAAGAACCAGGAACAACATCGTATGCTTCGTAATACTCACACCCTTCTGCTCCCCCCGCACCAGCACAATACCCCAGGCCATAACCAAAATAACTACCGTACGGATAGCCGTAGCCAGGTCCGAAGGAACACCCGCCACGCCAATCTTGGCAAAGATAGCCGTGAGCGCCGCAAATGCAGCCGATAACAACGCATAGATCCACCACATACTATATCCGTTTAATAACTTTTCAGTTGTATTTTTTCCTCGCGGGATCACAACAGAGAGTAAAATGGATACTCTGACTTAATTAAAGAAGCCGTTGTCTATGTTGAAAAACAAGCTTCGAGAGATTACTGTCGGCCTACATTGAAAAAGATCATCTGCTTATAAAGCACTCTGTACTAACTATGGTGATTTTTTTGATTTCCTAAGAAATAGAAAGATATAAATCTGCTAGTAGATCAGTACTGAATTGAAGGGTATAACTATAGATTGAATTTTTGTCCGCGAATGATCATATTTAGTTTTTCCTGCATTTCTCCATTTTTAATCTCACATTCCCAAATCCTTATAACTGTCCATTTGCGGCTTGATAAACTTTTGGTGACAATAATGTCCCGGGCAATATTACGTTCTCGTTTCGTATTCCAATAGTCTTTGTTTTGTTTTGGACGAGTATTACGACAATCGTGCCCATGCCAAAAACAACCATCTGTAAAAATGATGATTTTTAATTTAGGAAAGACAAAGTCTGGATTGCCAAGCATTTTATAGTTTCTTCTCCAACCTTTAATACCGAGTAATTTAAAATGTTGAATTAGCCTTATTTCGGTTGATTTATTCCCATTTGATTTTACTTTGCGCATTATCGCGCTACGCTGTGTTTTATTAAATACATCAGTCATTATCACCGTTTAAGTTAGATGGTAATTCAATCATGAGTGATTTATCTATTTCCACACTGTCAACCCTTTCATTGTAGAGATTCACTAGGTTAATGATGTTTTGCTTTAATTGATTGTTTGAGAATATACTTATCTCTTCAATATTCTGGGATATAAATGATTCTAATGATTCTACTGCAATTAATCCCTCACAGAACTGCTGACCTAGTTCCCGTGCAGCAGCTAGCTTTGAATCAGGTACTAAAAGATAAACTTTTAATCCCTCATTAAGGTTCTGTTGACATTTCTCAAAGACTGCTTGCATTGGAGCAACTGTGACGTGAAATATCGTATTATTTATTGAGAAATCACCCCATCTATTAGTAGGTACATCTGCAGCACTAGTTGGTTTATTTGAGATCTCAATTTCCGGAAAACGCAGTTGTAATTTAGCGCCTACCAGATGCTGAGCAACGGGGCCTCCTTTATTTTCAGTTTGAGATTTTTTAATTAATTGATGAATAATTTGCCAAGTAGAGTGTTTGGCGTCGAAGACGAATTTAAGTTTTTGTCGATTATGAAAATCTTGAACGCGTTCAACCAAATATGCTTGGTAAGAGTGTAAAATTTCATTGCGATCATCCTTGGTTAAAGAATCTAAATTTAGCAGCTTTAATGCTTCTAACAAAGGTCTTATTTCACCTAATAACCCACGATTGGTTCTGCCCCCTTCTCTTGCGAAAGGGCGGGTTTCTTTAAACTCTCTGAGAATAGTAGCTACTGCAATGCCGCCTACGCCTTTTATTTGGGAGCCACCAGGAGCCAAATGTGATTGGATATCAAGATTATAATCCTTTTTTAGTCGATCTAATACAACTAAACTGGCTGCAATTGTGCCTATTGCCGGTCCATCATTAGCTTTTACTTTTTTTAAAGAATTATACCAGCTTTCAAAAGCTATAATAGGGTGATCAGTTTGCATTAACCACTTCTTTTAAGTTTTCAGTACTTTCCTTTATTTCAATTAGCAATGGATTTAAATAATGTTTTGCGATCCATGTTACTACAGGTACACAAACAGCATCTCCAAAGCCAAAAAGATCTCTATTAATATTGTCAGTTATCTTATAGTTATCCGCGCCCATTAATCTGGCACATTCCCTTGGAGATATCAAGCGAACGCTTATACCTTTTTTACCCGCTCTAATTAAAATTTGCCTTGCGCTTCCTCCTTTAGGTGTTCTTAGGCAGCCTGCAATACCATCTGATCTAATCTCAGCCATTGAATTACCTTCTCTAATACGACGAAATGCTGTAAAATATGTATATTCTGTACCTTTTTTTGCCTCATCAAGTAATACTCGATGACGTTCGAAAGTCTGATTAAGTAAGTATTGTACACGTTCCTCATTCCACCAAGCCTCTGAATCATCTGGCATGTCTTCTATGATATCTGATAACTGTGATTTTCTTTTCGGTAAATTTGGAAGTGATTTGATGTTCCAGTTAATTTCTGGATGATCACATATGAAATTTGCCAGTTTTTGAGGGCGGATCTCACTTTCATAAAAAGACAATTGCTTTTCCTCCGCAATATTCTCATTTGCCTCTAGTCTCCCAACAATAAATAATCGAACTCGACTTTGTGGAACGAAGTGTGAAGCGTCAATTATAAACGCATCGACAGAATAACCTAATTCATTTAAAGAAGATAAAGCACTATGAAAATCTTTGCCGTTTTGTGAAGTTAGAAAACCGACCACATTTTCAAGTAGAATTACAGGAGGTTTATTTTCTCCCATTTCATCTAAAACCCTCACAAATCCCCAGAACGCTGAAGATTGTTTTCCTGCCAGTCCTTCACGACGTCCAGCATGGGATAAGTCTGTACATGGGAAAGATGCAGTTGCAAGCATAACTTTGGGTACTGCATCACCTGGTAGCTGATGAATATCTCCTAAATGAAAATGGTCTTGTTTATCTTCAAAATGGCGTCTATACATATATTCTTTAGCCGGATCTATATCATTTGCATAAGCAATTTTCCACCCGGCACTTTCTAATCCCATTCTCATGAGTCCAATTCCAGCAAAAAACTCTGCGAATACCTTCGAATCTTTCTTAATGTCAAAATCCGATTTTTTTATTGAAGGCATGATCTATTATTTTAATATTATATGGTCGTATTTTATCTGCAAAAGCGTAATTTATTGAATTATGCCTATGCAAATATAAAATATCGAAAACTTAGCGGTTATCTACACAACAATAATACTAACAATTTTAGCAATATCAAAAAAGTTCAAATGGTTGCAATCTTTGGGAGTGGTATTTTATATTTATTAATAAGGAGATGAGCTATGAATTAAACAAGAATTTCTCCCCAATCAGACTACACAACAGCGCAAAAAATTAAAGATGCCTGCCGATAATATCCACACTGCGCGCAATACCATCCATCACCGCTACATCCGGTAAATGTCCCCATTCTTCAAAACCCGCTCCGGCAAATAGTTTCAGGCTGGGTATATTGTGAGAAAATATCAAACCTATAATCGCTTTAATGCCCAGTGAAGGCGCCGTATCGATCGCATATTGTAACACATGCCTGCCATAACCCTTGCCCCTCGCAGATGCCGCAAGGTAAATGCTGATCTCCACGGTACCACTGTAAGCCGGCCTGGAATGAAACGATTGAAAACTCATCCAGCCTATATTCTCTCCTCCGTCGTCTATCATCCACAAAGGACGGTTGTCAGTATTGTGCGCATCAAACCACGGCTGCCGGCTCTCCACGGTAACCGGACTGGTGTCCGCTGTTACCATACGGCCCGCCACCGTAGAATTGTAAATGTCCACAATCCTCGGAAGATCAGTCTGAATAGCATGTCTGTAGTGTAAATCCATGAATATAAAATTAGGTCCAGATATTTTCGCGGGTATATTCTCTTCGTAACAGGCTATACAGCTGCGCATCCACGAAACGGCCCTTTTCAAAATAAGCGTCCCGTAGAAACCCCTCGTAGCTGAAACCAAGCCTGGTAAGTAACCTGGAAGATGCAGTATTGGCGGGGTCCACAAAGGCTTCCACCCGGTTCACCTGTAACTCCTCATACGCATAAGTCAGCGTAAGACCTATAGCCGTCGTCATAATCCCCTTACCCCAATAACTGGGCATCAGGTCATATCCAATCTCTATTTTAAAATGAGGATGCTTCCAGTTATGAAAGCCACAGGTACCTATCAGCTCATCATTACTGCTGTAGGTAATAGCCCAGCGCATACCTTCCTTAGTATCCGCATATTTACGGAACGTACCAATGATTTGCGCCGCTTCGGTGATATTGGTGAAGGCGTCAATGTCCATATACCGCGTCACCTCCTCTGTGGAGAAATGCCTGAACAGGGCAGCGGTATCTTTTTCAGTGATAGGGCGTAGTACGAGATCGTCTGCGCTTAAAACGGGTACTTGCATGATACTGTTGCCTTTATGATAGCTGCAAAACTAATTCATAATTGTACGTGTTGTACTACTCATACAAAGACAAAAAGTATCTGAGTTAGCTACGGGGAGTCAGCAGCTAGGGGCTCGAAGCTAAAGGCCAGACGCTCAAAGCTGACACCTCACCTATATGCATATTCCTCCTGCGCCTTACACCACGGGGAGAACAGGTGCTCTTGCTATGATATTGACGTAGAGCAGGTAATGGCGGGTGATTAACGGCGAATTTACGTACCGGCTTTGCCACAGCAGGCGGCTGACACATCTTCAACAACTCAGCAGTCACAGCATCAGCGTGTATGCCTTCCCGTAGCAACCGTAACGCCTTGCCGGTCAGCTGCCGGTACAACGCATTTTTTTTCTGCTCAGGAGGTAATTGCCTGTATATACAAGACGCCATTTTTGACGCCGTTGCCAGGAAGCCGGCATACTCCATCGTTCTGCGGAAAGCAGGGTCTTTTTTCACCCTTTTGCCTGTAAGAGAACTTTTAAGGCGAATATAATATCGCCCATACATCTCGTAGATGCAAAGATTCTGAATAATGCCCATAAACGGTGGCTTAACGCCGGCTGGTAAATCTATCTTTGCCATGGGATAAGGGTTTAAACAACAATGTCTTACCTGAATTTACCGATATTATCTTAATACTGCAAGCTTTTTAACATAAAGCTTCTCAGGCGTCTCCTTCGCTTGTCATTCGATTCTCATAGGTATTAAAAGCGTACCATCCCCCAGTCATCCCCCTGTCAACGCCCAGTCATCCCCTTGTTAAAAGCGTATGATGATATAAGGAAATACTGTAATGATTACCCGGTTTTAATCCCCCTTTAATATGGCTATACGATTTTAATCCCGCTTTAATGAGGGCCAGATGAAACATCCCTAATTTTGTCCCGGTTGTTTTATTATAATAAGGCATGATATGAAAATATTAGTTATAGAAGATGAATCCAAAGTCGGCGCCTTCATCAAACGCGGCCTCGAAGAACACCACCACCAGGTGGAAGTGGTCGCAGACGGAACCCTTGGCCAGCAGGCCGCAATAGAGCAGGACTACGATCTGATCATACTCGATATAATGCTGCCCGGCATCAACGGCCTCGCCATCTGCAAGCACCTCCGCACAAAAGAAGTGGCAGCCCCCATACTGATGCTGACAGCCCTGAACGCCACACAGGACATAGTAGACGGCCTCAATGCCGGCGCAGATGACTACCTCGCCAAACCCTTCCACTTCTCTGAACTGGTGGCCAGGGTTAACGCCCTGTCAAGAAGAAAGAACAGCTTCCGCTCCGAGAAAGAAGTACTGGCACTCGCCGATCTGCGGCTGGATACCAGCACCAAAACCGCTAACCGGGAAGGCCGCGAGATCATCCTCACCGCCAAAGAATACGCACTGCTGGAGCTGCTGCTCAAGAATACCGGCAAAGTACTCTCCCGCGCGCTCATCTCAGAAGCCGTATGGGGACTGGAATTCGACACCGGCACCAACACCATCGATGTATATGTGAACTACCTTCGCAATAAAATAGAAAAGGGCTTTTCCGGCGAAAAGCTCATCCACACCGTCGTTGGCATGGGATATGTCATGAAGGTGAAAGGCAGCAATTAGCAGGCCTTCTTTATACATCAAACTATATCATTCACCAAAACAAGCACGGTTAACGCTAACAGCAGACATGAAAATTCGTCACCGCCTGTCCCTGCAGTTCACACTGATCTCCGGAATTATCCTGGTAGCAGCTTTCCTGCTGATATACGCACTGTCTGCACAGTATGTCCGCAGCACCTTCTACCATCTCCTGCAGGATCGCGCGTTAGCCACCGCACAGGTATACCTCGAACAGGACGAGGTGACCAAAAAGAAATTCCTCGAAATAGAAAAGAGCTATCAGCAAAGCATCCCCGACGAATTCAGTAACATCTATGATAAGGATAACAACCCTGTCTTCCTCGAAAAGATAAAGTACAACTGGCCGCCCTCCCTGCTGGAGATCATACGGAAGAAAGAAGTATACCACTTCACATTCAAAGATAAATATGGAATGGGGATGTTCTATCCCGATAACCAGGGCGACTTCGTCGTCATCGTTACTGCACGCAACATAGCCGGCCAGCAGCAACTCAGCTACCTCGCCTGGATCCTGTTCATCATGTTCTGTGTGGCGCTGCTCATTACCTTCTTCATGGGCCAATGGTACGCCAGCCGCGCGCTACAGCCGGTAAAAAGCATCAACAGGCAGGTGAAGAAAATCCGCTCCACCAACCTGCACCTGCGCGTACAGCGGGGGCGTAACAAAGATGAAATAGACGAGCTGGCCGCCAACTTCAACGACCTGCTGCAACACCTGGAACACGCTTTCGAAATGCAGCGTTCCTTTGTGTCCAATGCCTCCCACGAGCTGCGTACTCCACTCACCACCATCATCGGCGAAATAGAAGTAACCCTGCACAGAGACCGTTCCGGTGAAGACTACCGCACCGCATTACAAACAGTACTCGATGAATCAGAGAAACTCAAAGTAATCACCGACGGACTACTGCAACTCACCAGGGTAGATGTAATCCTCACAGATGCCAACACCGGACCCGTCCGCCTCGATGAATTGCTCTGGGAAGCAGAAGAACATTTCCGGCACAGGAGTCCCGTACAAACGTTGCAGGTGCAGCTGCGCAACCTCCCCAACGATGCCTCCCTGCTTACCATCCGCGGCAATAAACCCTTGCTGCTGCTGGCATTACAGAACATCATACGCAACGCTTTCAAGTTTTCGTATAACCACCCCGTTAGTGCCTCCCTTTCGTATAGCCGTGAGGGTACTATCCTCTCCATCAGCGATAAAGGCATCGGCATCGCGCCCGAAGACCAGGAAAAGATATTCCTCCCGCTGTACCGTGCAGGAAATGCACACGCCTTCTCCGGATACGGCATCGGATTATCTATGTCGCAAAAAATCTTCCGCATACATCACGCTGATATCACCGTTAGCAGCGTACCTGATGAAGGCACCACTTTTAACATTTTTTTTCCGGCTGCACATAAAATCTAATTTTGTTTTAACTTCATTCTAATAAGTGCTTAATAGCCTATTGCCATCTTTGCAACGAAAAATTGTTGTATGATGCATAGACTAATATTTTGTACTTTACTGGTACTGTTGTTCTATCACCCGGCTTCAGCCCAGGCTACAGATACCCTGAAACTCACATTGCCGGAGGCTTCCCGGCTATTGCTGCAGAATAACATTCCCTTACTTGCACAGCGCTATAATATTGATTCCGCCAAAGCAGGCGTTATCACCGCCAGGCTGTTCGATAATCCGAATGCTACTTTCGAGAATGTATTATACAACCACACCACCCGCAGATGGTTTGATTTCTCCTACGACGGAACAAACTCCCTTCAGGTACAACAGTTGTTCAAACTCGCCGGCAAGCGCAACAAAGAAGTAAAGCTGGCGCAGAGCGGCGTAAAGATGAGCGAATACCAGTTTTTCGACCTGCTGCGCACACTGCGTTTTTCGCTCAACGACAACTTCTACGATCTTTATTACAAACAACGGTCACTCGAAATGTATGGCCGCCAGGTAACCTTCCTGCAAAAGATCGTAAAAATATTTGAACAGCAGAAAGCGTTGGGCAACGTGGCGCCCAAAGAGATCATCCGCCTCAAATCGCTGCTGTACGACCTGCAACATGATGCGCTGTCACTCGAGCAGGATATACAGCAGACACAATCAGACCTGGCCCTGCTGGTACGTATTCCGCCCACCACTTATATACAGCCAGAAGTCCCGCAGATGGCAGACGCCGACATGTCGCGCTATTCCTATCAGTCACTACTCGACACCGCAAAGACTAACCGCTTCGACCTGAAAATCGCACAGGAAACAGTCAATTATAATAACCTGAACCTCCGGTTGCAAAAGTCGCTGGCCGTTCCTGATGTTACAGTCGGCTTTGTATTGGACAAACAAGGCAGCTTCGAACGCAATTATAATGGATTGAATGTATCCATGCCGCTGCCTTTCTTCAATCGTAACCAGGGCAATATCAAAGCTGCCAAAGCTGTACTGGAAGGTAGTAAGCTGATGCTGAATGCACAGGAAGACGAGCTGTCGCACGAGGTAATGAACA